>NZ_BAAAWO010000001.1:1306721-1960082 GCF_039535115.1 Paeniglutamicibacter sulfureus | reverse complement strand
CGGGGTGGACCCGGTGCTGGGCACCGAGCGCATCCAGGAAAACTACTTCAAGCGCTTCGCCGACTACCCGCGCGGCATCACGGTGCCAGCCATTGTCGATGTGCCCACCGGTGCCGTGGTGACCAACGACTACCCGCAGATCACCATGGACCTCTCCACCCAGTGGAAGGACTTCCACCGCGAAGGCGCCCCCGACCTGTTGCCGGAAGAGATGATCGAAGAGATGATGCCGGTCATCAAGCGCATCTTCACCGAGGTCAACAACGGGGTCTACCGTTGCGGCTTCGCCGGAAGCCAGGAATCCTACGACGAGGCCTATGACCGGCTCTGGACTGCCATGGATTGGCTTGAGGAACGCCTGTCCACCCGCCGTTTCCTGATGGGGGACTCGATAACGGAGGCCGACGTTCGCCTGTTCACCACGCTGGTGCGCTTCGACCCGGTGTACCACGGGCACTTCAAGACGAACCGGAACAAGCTCACCGAGATGCCGAACCTCTGGGGCTACGCCCGCGAGCTCTTCCAGCTGCCCGGATTCGGCGACACCGTCGACTTCGACCAGATCAAGAAGCACTACTACGTGGTTCACGAGGACATCAACCCGACGCAGATCGTTCCGGGCGGCCCCGACCTGGAAAACTGGCTCGAGCCGCACGGCCGCGAGGCGCTTGGCGGAAACCCCTGGGGCACCGGCACCGCCCCGGATCCGGTCCGCGAATCCGAGAAGGTCACGGCCGGGCACAACCCCCTCTACCCGCTGGGCTGATCGCGCACCGCGTCGCCACGTTCACCAAACACCCCGTCCGATCCCCCGGGCGGGGTCTTTGGCATATCCAGGGGCCGGAGAATCCATTGCGCCGGACTCTGGCAGTGCCACGTCTGCCGGGGCTAGCGTGGATACATGGACGGAGCAATCGACGGAGCATTGACGGGGAAGATCGCGCTGGTTGCCGGGGCGACGCGCGGCGCAGGCCGCGGGACCGCCATTGCCCTGGGCGAGGCGGGGGCCACGGTGTATTGCACGGGCCGCAGCACCCGCGCCGCGCGCAGCGAATACGACCGACCCGAAACCATCGAGGAGACAGCGGAGATGGTCAACGCGGCCGGCGGCCGGGGCATCGCGGTGGCAGTTGACCACCTGGACTCCCACACGGTGGCGGCGCTGGTGGCACGCATCGATGCCGAGCAGGGCCGGCTGGACGTGTTGGTCAACGACATCTGGGGCGGCGAAAAGCTCATCGGCTGGGACCAACCGATCTGGGAACACAACCTCGAGGCCGGCCTGCGGATGCTGGAACTCGGTGTGAAGACCCACTTGATTACCGCCCACCACGCGCTGGGGCTGTTGGCCAGGAATCCCGGAGGCCTGGTCGTTGAGGTGACCGATGGGACCCGGGCGTACAACCGGGAACACTATCGGCTCTCCACGTTTTACGATCTGGCGAAGAACGCGCCGCTGCGCATGGCCTTCACGTTGGCGCACGAGTTGAAGCAGCATCGCTGCGCGGCCGTGGCCCTGAGCCCGGGCTGGCTGCGCTCGGAGATGATGCTCGAGGCCTTCGGCGTCACCGAATCGAATTGGCGATCGGCCACGGGCGCGGACGGGCATTTTGCCGCAATCAGCGAATCCCCGCGTTTTGTGGGCCGTGCCGTTGCGGCGCTGGCTGCGGATCCCGACGTCTTTGCGCGCAGCGGAGGATCGTTCTCTTCCGGCGGGCTGGCCCGCGAATACGGTTTCACCGACGTGGACGGCTCGGCACCGGATTGCTGGCGGTACATGGTCGAGGTCCAGGACCCCGGGTTGCCCGCGGACGCCTCCGGCTATCGGTGAGAGACAGGGGTGGTGTTCCGGCATTAATCGCGCGGGCAGGGTCGCGGCGGAAAGCCAGGTGTCGTTCAGCGGTGCGCGAGAACGATGAGTTCGGCGGCTCCCCGGCCGACGGGTTCGCCGCTCCAGCCGCCCAGCACGGCATCGACATGCAACCCGGCGGCGAGCAGGTCTCCACGCAGCCGCCACTCGCTGCGGAAGGCAAGCACCGCGTCCTCAAGCTCGCGGGAGCCGTCGGCAAAAAGTCGGTGCTCGGTGATCTTCACCAGTCCGGCCTCGTGCGGCGCCGAATCGAGCCACAGGTGCAATCTGGTGCCGTCCGGAAGCGTGAACTGGTTTCGCGTGCAGGCCGGCGTCCAGCGTTCCCAGGCCTTCGCCCGGGGGTCGCGGGAGTCGAAGACCAACCTGCCGCCGGGGACCAGCACCCGCCGGATGTCGGCCAGCGTCCGGCGCCACTGGTCCTCGTCGATGATGGCCTGGGCCACGTGCGCGGTCATCAGGACGGTATCGAAGGCGGCGTCGGGCCCGAGCGCGGTGGAGGTGCCCTCGACCCACGTCACCGCGTCGGCACCGGGCTTGGCCCGCGCCGCGGCCAACGAGCCGGGATGCGGATCGATGCCCGTCACCTCGTGCCCGGCTCCGGCCAGCGCAAGGGTCAGCCGTCCGGTGCCGCAACCCAGGTCGAGCACGCGGCTTGCGGGCCGTTCGTTGACAAAGGTGAGGAAGAAATCGTCGTCGGCAGCCCAGCGGTTTTCCGCATCATAGAGATCGGCCCGCTGGGTTGCGCTCAGCAGTGAGCCCATGGATATGAGCCTATGCCCGCCGTCGCGGTTGTGCGGGCTCGAACACGCCGCATCCGGCTGACGGACGCGGCGTGGCAAGGCAGCGGCGCCGCCCATCGGGAACGTCGTGGAATGATGTGCTTCATGGAGATTTCCACGAAGCGCCTGGTCCTGCGGGAATTCTGGGAGGGCGACCTGGATGCGGTCCACGCCTTCGCCGCGGATCCGACGGTGTGCGCCTTTGTCGAATGGGGCCCGAACACCATCGAAGAGACGGCCGCGTTCCTGCGCCAGTGCGGGAAACAGCTGCTGGAGCCGCGGGAAACCATTACCCTGGCGGTGACGCGCGATTCCACGCCCATCGGCTCGATAGCGTTGATGCGTGCGGAATCCGATGTGGCCCGGGGCCCGGAAGAGGCCGAAATTGGCTACGTGCTGCGGGCCGATGCCTGGGGGTACGGCTATGCGGCGGAAGCGGCTGCGGCCATGCTGGAGCTGGCATGGAATGTCTTGGGGATTTCCCGGGTAGTGGCCACCTGCCGACCGGAGAATACCGGTTCGGTGCGGGTATTGGAGAAGGTGGGCATGCGGTGCGTCGACTACCTGCCCGGACACAAGCGGATCGATGGTGTGGACCGTGATTCGCTGCTTTTCGCAATGCGGTCCCCGCTGCGCTCACCCCACGCCTGAGCCTGGCCGCCCCGGGCGCGGTGCGTGGCCGGATCGACGGCCGGACTGGAGACTGCGTGGGCGCGGAACCCGAGGCCACGGTCGACGTTTCGATTCGTTCTTCGAAGAATCCGTCGGCGAGCACCACGGAGCCAAGCGCAGAGCTGCAGCTGGCGGGTGGCGGCGCTTGCCGCTGGCGAACCGACCCGCACGCGACGCCGCCTACCTGAATCTTTACGGCAAATGGATAGACTATATGTCAGGTGCAGTAATCGAGCTGTATCCCAGGCGGGCATCGATCCATCCCGTGTCGGGATATTTCCACACCTGGGAAAACCCCGGCGCAAAGTGTCTCTGAGTTTGCCGTACAGGAAACATGCTGCGCCATTCGGCCCCGCAAACAACTCACGAAAGAATCCGCATGCTCGCATTCGCAGTGATCGGAGGCGCTGGCCTCCTGCTCCTCATCGTGTCCATGACCCTGGGAGAGCTTGTCGATTTCTTCGACGGAATCATCTCCACCACTGCCGTCGGTGCGGCAGCCACGCTTTTCGGCGCCGCGGGTGCGATTGTGTTGCTCAACAACGGCCCACTCTTTCTGGCCTACAGTGCCGGAGCCCTGCTGGGAGTAATTGGCATCGTCGGCGTAGCGCTGCTTGCCCGAAAGATGGCTCGTATCTCCAACGTCCAGCCGCACGAAGTCATCGGACTTCTTGGCGTAGCCACCACCGACATCACTGACATCGTCGGGAAGGTTCAGCTGGACCACCCCGATGAAATCAATCAGCGCCTCGTATTTTCAAGCAGCCCTATCGAGAAGGGCACACCAATTGCCGTAGTGGCGATTGTTGGAGACCGCATCAGGGTCGCATCCACCTCTGAACTGAACGGATTTTAACCATGGGTTTTGCCGCAAATGGAACCGTCGTCGCCATCGTCGCCATCCTCGCCGTACTTGTTGCACTCGTCTGGTACGCCACCACACGATTAGTCACTGTCGCACCCAACCAGGCAGTGATCCGTGCCGGTAAGGGCGCCAAGGGCCAAGTCCAGATCTTCACCAAGGGCATTGTGCTCTTCCTGCCGATCATCCACCAGAAGTTTGTGATGTCCCTGGAACAGCGCCAGGTGGAACTTGCCGTGGAAGGTGTTGACAAGAACTTCATCACCACCTCGGTGACGGCCAGCCTGAACTTCAAGTTTGACGACTCGGTGGAGGGCATGAGCAAGGCCGTCCAGCGTTTCCTGACACACTCCAAGGAAGACCTGAACGCTTCGGTGACCAAGTCTGCCGAGGGAGTGCTCCGCGGCATCGTTTCGGCGATGTCGGTGGAAGACGCCAACAACAACCGCAAGGAATTCCAGGACCAGTCCCTGGAATCGGCGGTCACCCAGTTCGCGGAACAGGGCATCCAGATCGACGCCTTCAACATCTCCTCGGTCAGCACCCCCTCGCGCACGGTGATCGGCCCGGACAACATGCCGACGACCATCGACTACCTGGAGGAAGTCGGAAAGCCGGGCCTCGAACGGGCCAAGCGTGAAGCACGTGTGGCCACCTCCAAGGCCTTCCAAGAATCGGAAGCCGCACGCATTGAGCAGGAAGGCGCCACCGCCGCCCTGATGCGTGACCTCGCGATTAAGAAGTCCGAGTTTAAGGCCGAGCAGGACC
Organism: Paeniglutamicibacter sulfureus; assembly: GCF_039535115.1. Classification (NCBI taxonomy): domain Bacteria; kingdom Bacillati; phylum Actinomycetota; class Actinomycetes; order Micrococcales; family Micrococcaceae; genus Paeniglutamicibacter; species Paeniglutamicibacter sulfureus. The sequence goes on along the minus strand of NZ_BAAAWO010000001.1, from coordinate 1,955,131 downwards.
GCGCCGAAGCTATCGCCGATGCCGCCAAGGGGATTGCCAAGGCCGAGCAGGACGTCACGGTTGCCGCCCTCGAGCGCAAGGCATTGACCGAGCAGGCCCTGGTGGAGCAGGAGCGCCTGGATATCGAAGTGCACAAGCCGGCCGACGCCCAGGCCTACAAGATGCGTACTGACGCAGAAGCCAAGCGCGACGCGGACGTCTTCAGTGCCACCGCGCGCGCCAACTCGAAGGCCATTGAGGCGGAAGGCTCCAAGAAGGCGTCCATCGCCGACGCCGAGGCACGCGCCGCGGCAAAGACGGTTGAAGCCGAGGCCTCCAAGAACGCCGAGGTGTTCCAGGCCCAGGGCGAGGCCTCGGCCATCGAGCTAAAGGCCCGGGCGGAAGCCGACGCCGTGCGCGTGCGCGGCGAAGCCGAAGGTGCTTCCATCGCCGCCATTGGTGAGGCAACCGCCAAGGCCGAAGATGCGAAGGCCGTGGCCCTGACCGGCCACACGCAGGCGTCACTGGCGTTCCTTGCAATCAGCGCATTGCCGGAAATCGTCAAGGCCAGCTCGGATGCCGTGTCTGGCATCGACAACTACACGGTGATCAGTTCGGACGGCGCCTCGGATGCGGTCAAGCAGGCCAATCGCATTGTCGCCGAGGGGCTTGCCATGATCAAGGGCAGCACCGAGATCGATATCGCCGGAATGCTCTCCGGGCTCCTAGGAACCACTGCGGCGCCCGTCTCTGCCTCGGCTCCGGCCGGGGCATCGGATGAGTTCGTGGCCGAGCGGAACTAACCCACACAGTGAAGCGCCCCGTTCAATGGGACGGGGTGCTTCAGTGTGTGGCGATGCCGCCCGCATAGGCTTCGGGTGAGGCGATGACGGTGCGGGCGGCCGCCGGCGGTCCCGGAAGCCCGCCGGCGTCCGCGGCGGTCTAGTTGGAGAGGTAGCCGTTGGGGTCCAGGACGTACTTGGTGGCGGCGCCGGCATCGAATTCGGCGTAGCCGCGCGGGGCGTCGGCGAGGGAGATCGCCTGGGCGTTGACGGCCTTGGCGATGTGGATCCGATCGTGCAGGATGGCCATCATCAGCTGCCGGTTGTACTTCATCACCGGGCACTGGCCCATGGCGAGGGACAGGGACTTGGCCCAGCCGGTGCCCAGGGAAAGGGAGAGGCTTCCCTTTTTCGCCGCGTCGTCGACGGCTCCGGGGTCGCCGGTGACGTAGAGCCCGGGGATGCCCAGGGAGCCTCCGGCGACGGTGAGGTCCATGAGCGAGTTCAGCACCGTTGCCGGGGCCTCGCGCGCCTCGGCGCCGTGTCCGTGCCCGCGGGCCTCGAAGCCCACGGCATCGATGCCGCAATCCACCTCGCGCACCCCGAGCAGCTGTTCGATCTGGTCTGCCGGGTCCCCGGAGCCGACGTTGATGCCCTCGCAACCGAAGGAGCGGGCCTGGGCCAGGCGGTCCTCGTTCATGTCGCCCACGATGACCACCGCGGCCCCCAGCAGCTGGGCGGACGCGGCGGCGGCGAGCCCGACGGGCCCGGCGCCGGCGACGTAGACGGTGGAGCCGACGGTGACCCCGGCGGTGACCGCGCCGTGGAAGCCGGTGGGCAGGATGTCGGAGAGCATGGTCAGGTCCATGATCTTCTCCAGCGCCTGGTCCCGGTCCGGGAACTTGAGCAGGTTCCAGTCGGCGTAGGGGACCAGCACGTATTCGGCCTGGCCGCCGACCCAGCCGCCCATGTCCACGTAGCCGTAGGCCGATCCGGGCCGATCCGGATTCACGTTCAGGCAGATCCCGGTCTTGGTCTCCTTGCAGTTGCGGCAGCGTCCGCAGGAGATGTTAAAGGGGACCGAGACGATGTCGCCGACCTTGATGAATTCCACGTCCGGGCCGGTCTCGATGACCTCGCCGGTGATTTCGTGCCCCAGGACCAAGCCCGGGGGAGCGGTCGTGCGGCCGCGGACCATGTGCTGGTCCGAGCCGCAGATGTTGGTGGCCACGGTGCGCAAGATGACCCCGTGCGGGACCTTGCGGCCCACGTTGGCGGCGTTCACCCCGGGGCCGGCCTGCAGCTCAAAGGTGGGATACGGGGTGTCGATGACCTCGACGACACCGGGCGACTTGTAGGCGACGGCCTTGTTTTCAGACATGGGCAGCAATACCTTCCGCAGTTTTCGCGTGGCGGACGGGACCCTGGCGACCCGGCGACGGACGGAATGCCCCCGTGCCGGTCAATCCCCGGCGCGGGCGGCTGCACTTCGGTCGTCGCTGGCGGTGGTGCATGGTGCCGCGGTGCCCGGGCCCATCCTTGTCGCCCCAGCCTACGACGCCCCGGCTGACATGGCCATAGTCGCGTCGATGCCCGCCGAAGCGGGCCGATGTGAAAGCGTCGGTGGGCTCGTGGCAGGATTGAAACCATGACGATCACCGCAGCCGCAGACGGATCAGCCCTCGGAAACCCAGGACCCGCAGGATGGGCCTGGTACATCGACGACGACCATTGGCGTGCCGGCGGCTGGGCGCACGGCACCAACAACATGGGCGAGCTCATGGCGGTCCTGGACCTCTTCCGCTCCACCGCCCACCTGCCCGACGAGGACTTGCACATCCTGTGCGACTCGCAGTACGTGATCAACTCGGTGACCAAGTGGATGCCGGGCTGGAAGAAAAAGGGCTGGAAGAAGTCAGACGGCAAGCCGGTGCTGAACCTGGACCTGCTCCAGGAGATCGACGCCGCCATCAAGGGCCGCAAGTACACCTTCGAGTGGGTCAAGGGCCATGCCGGCCACGAGCTCAACGAGGCCGCCGATGTGCGGGCGCGCGACGCGGCGACCGCCTACCAGTCGGGTCGTGAACCCAATGCCGGACCGGGGCTTGAGGGGGCGCCGGGCGCCGGGGAAAATGCCGACCCCGCCGAGCCCGCGTCACCCGAGGCACCCGGTGTGCTGGTTCTGGAGGACCTTGGCGCCGTGTCGGCGCCCGTGGCGACGCCGGACAGCTTGGCTGCCACGGAACCCACGGAACCCGCAGAGTCCGCGCCCGTGGCCCCGGTGCCCGAACCGTCCGCCCCGCGAGCCACCGATCCCTCGGCCAGCAGCGCTGCGGAACTGCAGATGGTCTTCGAGCTGGAAAGCGAATTGCTCTCACCTGCGGTGCGAGGTGACCTGGACGAGGTCATGGCGTTCCTGCACCCGGAGTTCCAGGAGATCAGCCGTGACGGTTCGCTGACGGACCGCTCCACCATTATCGCCGCGCTCACCGGCGGTCATGCGCTGCCGGCCGGCGGTGCCCTTCAGGTGCTTGCCGCCACTCCGTGGGGCCAGCACAAGGTGCAGCTGGCGTACCGTCTGTTGGCAGGGGACCAAGTGATCCTCTGTTCATCGTTCTGGCAGCAGGTCGATGAACGCTGGCTGCTGCGTTACCGGCAGGAAACTCCGGCCAGCTGAGTACACCATTGTCACGGTCCGCAACGGGAAACCTCCCGGTAATGGGTAATGTGGTGCGGGTGACTACGCAGACGAACACGATCAACGTCATTGACCAGCGCTTCGCCCCCGTGGCGGACCTGCTGGGCTCCTTCGCCGCCGCCGACCCGGGATATTCCGCGCAACTGGCCATCTACCAGGCCGGAAACCTGGTGCTTGACGCCAGCGTGGGGCAGGACTGCACGCGCGAGACGATGACCGGGGTTTTCTCCTGCTCCAAGGGCGCCGGCGCGCTGGTCATCTCGCTGCTGGTGCAGCAAGGACTGTTGGACCTCGAAGCCCCGGTGGCCGTGTACTGGCCGGAGTTTGCTGCGGCAGGCAAGGCGGGCATCACCGTGGCCCAGCTGCTGAGCCACCAGGCCGGCCTGCCAGGCGTTGAAGGCGGCTTCACCCAGGAGGAACTGGTTGACTCCCGGCTGGCAGCCGGCATCATGGCCGCCGCCGCACCGCTGTGGAACGCACCCGGGATCCATTCCTACCATGCGCTGACCATGGGCGTCTTCATGGAGGAACTTGCCCGGCGCTGCGCGCAGGAGTCCCTGCAGGACATCTTCGAACGCCGCATTCGTGCCCCGCACGACATTGACTTCTACCTGGGTCTGCCCGAGGAGCTTGAGCCGCGCTTCCGCCCGGTGCTCAAGGACAATGCCCTTGAACCGGCGCCGTTCATCGACCCCTTCTCGGCGTTTGGACTCGCGCTGAACTCGACCGGCGGCTTCGACGGACCCAAGGGGCCGAGCTTCGACATCATCGATGTGCCGAACGAACGAACCATCCGCGAGGCCGGCCTGGCCGCTCTCGGCGGGGTGGGCAACGCCCGCGGCCTGGCCAGGCTCTATGCCGCGGCCACCACGGGGTTCGTGGACGAATCCGGGGACGAACACGCCCCGTTCCTCACCGCCGAAACCATTGCCGCGGTGAGCCAGGACCGGGTGTACGGGCTGTCCCGGGCCAATGGGATGCCCGGGGCCTTCGGCATCGGGTTCATGAAGGCGCACCCGAACAACGACTTCGGTTCCGCCAGGGCCTTCGGACACGACGGGGCGAACGCGTCGCTGGGCTATGCGGACCCGGCCTACGGGCTGGCGTTGGGCTACGTCCCGGCGCGTGCCGAGGCCAATGGCACCGGCTCGCGCGGCGGGCAACTCAGTGTGTTGTCGCGCCAGGTGCTGCTCTCCTCCTAGATGATCCCGGAGGATGCCTCGTTCACGTCGTGGCTGCCGCTGATTTCATCAAGCCACGGGATCTGTGCCGGATCGACCGGCTGCCGGGTGGCCACGAAATGAAACCGGACCTCTTCCTCACGGGATTCCGAGGCCGAATGGCCGCCTTCCGGTGTTCCGGCAACGGGCATGGCTTGCACGAAGCCGTCCGGTGGGGAAATCGGGCGGGCTGACTGCCGCCTGTTGGTGGTGTGGGGTGCCGGATGGCGTTGTCTGGTCTTCATGCATTCCACCGTGCCCCTCCAAGCTAAGCGCCCGCTGTGCCCGGGCTCGGTGCAACCCCGTGAAGCGAGGACACGCGGCACGGGCCGAAGACGGTCGGCGCGTGCCGCTAGGCTGAAACCGTGGAATTTTCGAAACGATTTGTGGCATTGGGCGATTCCTTCACCGAGGGCATGGGGGATGTCGATCCGCTGCGGCCCCACCAGGTGCGCGGTTGGGCCGACCGCGTGGCCGAACAGCTCTGTGCCGACCCGCGGTGGGGGTATGCGAATCTGGCCATCCGCGGCAAGAAGGTCGGCCAGGTCGTCGCCGAGCAGTTGCCTGCCGCGCTCGCACTCAAGCCCACGCTTGTCACCTTGTACATGGGCGGGAACGACATCCTGCGCCCGGCGGTGGACATCGACTCGCTGATGGTCGCCTACCGGGATGCGGTGGCGCAACTGGCCGCCACCGGTGCCGCGGTGGTGCTCTTCACCGGTTTTGATTCCAGCGGTTCGGCCATCTTCGAAAAGACCCGCGGCCGTACCGCCATCTACAACGAGGCCGTCCGCGAGATCGCAGATGAATTCGGTGCCGTGATTGCCGACTACTGGCGTTGGCGTGAATTCCGGGACTGGCGCTACTGGTCCACCGACCGCTTGCACATGAACACAGCCGGACACACGCTGTTGGCGGCGAAGGTGCTGCGCGTGCTGGAACACGAGGCCCACATCGAGGTGCCCGAGCTCTCGGCACCGACTGCCAAGTCCCGCATCGAAAGGCTGCGCGAGGATGCCGTCTGGGCCAGGGAATACCTGGCACCATGGGTCAAGCGCCGGCTCACCGGGACTTCCTCGGGCGATTCGCTGCGCCCCCGCTTCCCCGACTTGGTCTCCCTGGAGGCGGCGTCAGCGCCGTAGGACCTGCCCGTCCCGCCGAATGCGAGGAACGGCCGCTGGCGAATGCGGCGGTCTGGTGCTTTGCTGGTGTCCATGGACCAGCAGGAGATGCAGCATGAGGGCGAACCCCACGACCAGGGCCTGGCCGAAAGGCTGAATTGGCTGCGGGCCGGGGTGCTCGGCGCCAATGATGGAATCGTCTCGGTGGCAGCGGTCGTGGTCGGCGTCGCCGGTGCCACCACGGCCACGGGTCCGGTGGTGGCTGCCGGTGCCGCCGCTGCGATCGGCGGCGCCATTTCCATGGCGCTGGGAGAGTACGTCTCGGTATCCAGCTCGGCTGACTCGCAGAAGGCGCTCATTGAAAAGGAGCGCCGGGAACTGGCCGAGATGCCTGAGGAAGAACTGGCTGAACTCGCCGGTCTCTACGAGGCCAAGGGGCTGAGCCGCGCAACGGCCCAGCAGGTTGCCCGGGAACTGACCGAGCACGACGTGCTCAAGGCACACCTCGATGTCGAGCTGCAGCTGGACGAGGACGAGGTGCTCAACCCGTGGAATGCCGCAATCGCCTCGGCCATCGCGTTCACGGTGGGTGCGGCATTGCCCTTCGCCACGGCGGTGTTCCTTCCCGTGGGCCTGAGGATTCCGGTGACGTTTGCGGCGGTGCTGCTGGCGCTTGCGGTGACCGGGGCGACGGGCGCGCGGCTGGGCGGGGCCTCGGTGCTGCGGCCCACCCTGCGGGTGCTGATCGGAGGGGCCGCGGCGCTCGCCGTCACGTTCGCCATCGGTTCGTGGCTAGGCGTCTCGGGAATCGTCTAGGCCCGAACACCTCCAACCGAGGCAACGCACGAGGGGACGGAACCGCCGGTGGCGGTTCCGTCCCCTCGAATATCCCGGATTGGGCAGGCGGGGGTCTTAGCCCACGATCGTCAGCGCGGTTCCCCAGTTGAAGTCGGGCAGCGCCGGATTGACCTGCATGGCCATGACCAGCAGCTGGAAGCCCTCGAGCTCGCGGGCGTGGTGCAGGCCACCGACCTCCAACGGGCGCATGCCGGCGGCGATGACGAATGCCGCTACCTCGCTGCGGGCGGATTCCTCGCCGGCAACGAAGACATCAAGCGGCTTGCCGTCGGCGGAGCCGGAAGTCAGCGGACCGGCGAAGGTCGTGTTGAAGGCCTTCACGACGGTGGCGGAGGTCAAGGCGGAGATTTCCTCGGCGGCCGAGCTTCCTGCAGGGGTGGTCAGCGAGTCAAAGGTTGCGAAGTCCACCGGGTTGGTGATGTCGACCAGGATCTTGGAGTCCAGGGCCGAACCCTGGGCGGCGACGTATTCCTTGGCGGCGTCGAAGGGCAGGGCCAAAACGACGATGCGGCCAGCCGGGACTTCGGCGGTATTCCCGCTGGCGATTCCGGTACCGAGCTCGGCGGCAAAGGTGGCTGCGGTCTCGGTGGAGCGGGCCAGGACCTGCAGGCTCTTGCCGGCGGCGATCGAGCGTGTTGCAAGCGCGCGGCCCATGTTGCCGGTGCCGATGATGGTGATGTCGATGTTCATGTCGTTCTTCTTTCCAAAGAGTCGAGCGAGGAAGTTCTTCATGTGATCCTCAAATCCTGTTTGTTGAACCTTCAAGTGATACGGTAGACCCCTAATGGTTGAACTGTCAAGTATTTCAGGATGAATCCGTTGAAAATTGTTTGCGACGCCCGGGTGTGGACCGTGGATGCAGCGGGAAGTGCCCTGCTGAGGTGTGAAAATCTTGAGGATCATGCGCCCGGATGCGAAGGGTTGGAGGCATGGCTGAGAGCGGGGGCTGGAAGGCGTGATCGGAAACCGCGTCCGTCGGAGGGTCGGGATGGTGGGCAAGCACGAGAGTGCGGGGGTTTATGCTGCTGGCCACCCCGCTGTTCATCATTGCTGCCGGGCATTTGGCCGCGCGTGTTGCCATGGACACGAACGCCCGAGCGGCGCGGCTGTGGGCTGATTGCCATCGTGATTTCGTTGGCCGCCGGTGCGGGGCAGCGGTGGGCGTGGTTTCGACGCAGCGCCAGGCGTCCGGCATGGGTGTGGATTGTCGGACTTGGCGCGCGGGCTGTTCCCAATGGCCGGGATCCTTGCCCTGAGCCTGCGATACCCGCTGCTCTCGCATGCCCTTGTCGATGTGGGCAACTTGTCGGTTTCGTCTTCCTCAATCTCTAGGTGCCTCCAGGATCGTGAACTGCCGGGCCAGGGTTCGCCCGGGGTGCAATGTGTGCCCTCGCGCAGGAGTGGCCCGCGTAAAAGACGTGTTGCTTCATCCAGGCATGTCCGTGTTGTCTGGCTCACGCATCGCCGGTAGGATGGTGATCGTGCCTCGAAGGGGGCGCAGCCACTGACATGCGGCGGGAGAGTCCCGTTCAACGAAAGTTGGTCGGGCGCCGTAGGAGCAATTCCTCCCCGGGAAACTCTCAGGCCCCCGTACCGCCGCGAAGAGGCAACTCTGGAAAGTAGCAACACCGCCGTTCGGCGGTGCGGCTCACCGAAGGTGCAAGCGTGCCCCGCCCTCACGGACCGGCGCAACGCGGAAACTCTCAGGTCAAGCAACAGGGTCGGGGAGGAACTTTGCAGCTCGTTCGGTGTGTACGCACGCCGATGACCCAATGGAGTTCCCCATGACCGTGACCCCGTCCGCTGAGTTCGTCGCCCGCCATATTGGCCCGCAGGGCAGCGACATCGACACCATGCTGAGCCAGCTTGGTTATTCTTCCATCGACGAAATCGTCGACACCGCCGTTCCCGCCGACATCCGCCAGAGCGAACCCCTGGACCTGCCGGCCCCACGCACCGAAGCAGAGGTCCTTTCGGACCTGCGCGTGCTGGCAAACAAGAACGTCATGAAGACCCAGATGATCGGCCAGGGTTTCTCCGACACCTTCACGCCGCCGGTCATCCTGCGCAATGTGCTCGAAGACCCGGCCTGGTACACGGCCTACACCCCGTACCAGCCGGAAATCTCCCAGGGTCGCCTCGAGGCGCTCATCAACTTCCAGACCATGGTCATGGACCTGACCGCGATGCCTATCGCCAACGCCTCGATGCTTGACGAAGCCTCCGCCGTCGCCGAGTCCGTGCTGCTGATGCGCCGTGGCAACAAGGCAAAGGGCAACGCCAAGACCGTGCTCGATGCCAACCTCTTCCCGCAGACCATCGCCGTGGTTCAGGGCCGCGCCGAAGCCCTGGGCTTCGAGGTCGAGATCGCGGACCTGTCCAAGGGCCTGCCCGAGGGTGACATCTCCGGCATCGTGCTGCAGCAGCCGGGCAACAACGGCGCCGTGGTTGACCACACCGCCGTCATCGCCGCTGCCAAGGAGCGCGGCGCGATGGTCACCATCACCGCCGACATCCTGGCACTGACCATGATCACCGCGCCGGGCGAACAGGGTGCCGACATCGCCGTGGGCAACACCCAGCGCTTCGGCGTCCCGCTGTTCTTCGGTGGCCCGCACGCCGCATACCTGGCAGTGCGCACCGGCCTGGAACGCCAGCTGCCCGGCCGCCTGGTCGGCGTGTCCAAGGACGACGCCGGGTTCCCGGCCTACCGTCTGGCGCTGCAGACCCGCGAGCAGCACATCCGCCGCGAGAAGGCCACCTCCAACATCTGCACCGCCCAGGCGCTGCTGGCCATCACGGCCTCGATGTACGCGGTCTACCACGGCCCCGCTGGCCTTAAGCGCATCGCCCAGCGCGTCCACAACCACGCCCGCACCATCGCCACCGTGCTCTCCGGTGCCGGCCTGGAACTGGTTGCCGACTCCTTCTTCGACACCGTGCAGGTGAAGGTCGCCGACTCGGCCGCCATCATCGCCAAGGCCGAGGAAGCCGGCATCAACCTGCGCCGCGTGGATGCCACCACCGTGGGCATATCCACCGACGAAGCCACCACTTCGGCACACGTTGCGGCCATCGCCGGTGTCTTCGGCGTCACGGGTGAGGACTTCAAGGCAGAGGGCTACGAGCTGGCGGCATCGTTGCAGCGCACCAGCGACTACCTGAGCCACCCGATCTTCAACACCATCAAGTCCGAAACCCAGATGCTGCGCTACCTGCGCAAGCTCTCGGACCGCGACCTGGCCCTGGACCGCACCATGATCCCGCTGGGATCGTGCACAATGAAGCTGAACTCCACCGCCGAAATGGAATCCATTTCCTGGCCGGAATTCGCCTCCATCCACCCGTACGCCCCGGCACACCAGACCGAGGGCTGGCGCGAGCTGATCACCGACCTCGAAGGCCGCCTGACCACCATCACCGGCTACGCGGGCGTCTCCATCCAGCCCAACGCCGGTTCGCAGGGCGAATACGCGGGCCTGCTGGCCATCCGCGGCTACCACCTGTCCAACGGCGATGACCAGCGCACCGTCTGCCTGATCCCTGCCTCCGCGCACGGCACCAACGCCGCCTCCGCCGTGCTGGCCGGCATGAAGGTCATTGTGGTGAAGACTGCAGCCAACGGCACCATCGACGCAGCCGACCTGGACGCGAAGATCGAAGCCAACAAGGACACCCTTGCTGCCATCATGATCACCTACCCGTCCACGCACGGCGTCTACGACGCCGACGTGCGCGAGGTCTGCGACAAGGTCCACGCGGCCGGCGGCCAGGTCTACATCGACGGGGCCAACATGAACGCCCTGGTCGGCCTCGCCCAGCCGGGCAAGTTCGGCGGCGACGTGTCGCACCTGAACCTGCACAAGACCTTCTGCATCCCGCACGGCGGCGGCGGACCGGGCGTGGGCCCGATCGGCGTTGCCGAGCACCTGATCCCGTTCCTGCCGGGCGACCCGTCGGACACCTACTCGATCCGCGACGGCATCCCCGTGGTTGCCACCATGTTCGGCTCCGCCGGCGTACTGCCGATCTCTTGGGCCTACATCGCGATGATGGGCGGCGAAGGCCTGACCGACGCCACCAAGATCGCAATTCTCTCGGCGAACTACATTGCCAGCCGCTTGAACGAGTACTTCCCGATCCTGTTCACCGGCAACAAGGGCCTGGTCGCACACGAGTGCATCCTGGACCTGCGCGAGCTGACCAACAAGACCGGCGTCACCGCCGAGGACGTGGCCAAGCGCCTGATCGACTTCGGCTTCCACGCCCCGACCCTGTCCTTCCCGGTCGCCGGCACCCTGATGGTGGAGCCGACCGAGTCCGAGGACCTGGTCGAGATCGAACGCTTCATCGAGGCCATGATCGCGATCCACGCCGAGATGCAGCAGGTGCTCGCCGGCGACTTCTCTCTCGAGGAATCCCCTCTGCGCAACGCCCCGCACACCGTGGCCGCCGTGGTCAACACCGCCTGGAACCGCAAGTACACCGTTGAGCAGGCAGCCTTCCCGGTGCATGCCCTGCGCATTGACAAGTACTTCCCGGCCGTGGGACGCATCGACGGAGCAGGTGGCGATCGCAACCTGATCTGCTCCTGCCCCCCGCCGGAAGCCTTCGAAAACTAATTCCGACACTCATTTTTGAGCCTCACGAAAGGTAGCTTGATGAGCGACCCGAAGAAAACCTCCCTGCATGCACAGCATGCGGAACTAGGCGCATCCTTCACCGACTTTGGTGGCTGGGACATGCCGTTGAAGTATGGTTCGGAATTGGCCGAGCACAATGCGGTGCGCGCCACCGCTGGCCTGTTTGACCTCTCCCACATGGGCGAGGTCTGGGTCGAGGGACCCGACGCCGCAACGTACCTGAACACCGCGCTGGCCGGCAACATGGCAGTGATGAAGGTCGGTAAGGCCAAGTACTCGGTGATCTGCAACGAAGCAGGCGGAATCATCGATGACCTGATCACCTACCGTCGCGGCGAGGAAAAGTTCCTCGTGGTGCCCAACGCGGGCAACGCCCCGGTGGTTGCCGCTGCCCTGGCCGAGCGTGCCAAGGGCTTCGACGTGGTAGTCACCGACGCGTCCGCCGAGACCTCGCTGGTCGCCGTGCAGGGCCCGAATGCCGTGGCCATCCTGCACGAACTGGTCGACGAGGCAGCCAAGTCAGTGGTCTCGGACATGAGCTACTACGCTGCCGACGAGGTCACCGTTGCCGGCATCGACGTGCTGCTGGCACGCACCGGCTACACCGGTGAAGACGGCTTCGAGCTGTACGTGCCGAACGCACAGGCAGCCGAACTCTGGGACGCACTGATGGCCGCCGGCACCAACCACGGGCTGATCCCCGCGGGTCTGGCCTGCCGCGACTCGCTGCGCCTGGAAGCCGGCATGCCGCTGTACGGCAACGAGCTTTCCCTTGAGGGCAACCCGTTCGAGGCCAACCTTGGCCCGATCGTTTCCTTCAAGAAGGAAGAGGACTTCGTGGGCCGCAAGGCACTGGAGGCCATCAAGGCCGAAGGCGCCAAGAAGGTCCTGGTGGGCCTGAAGGGCCTGGGACGTCGCGCCGGTCGCGGCGGCTACCCGGTGTCCGTGGACGGCGTGCAGGTCGGCGCCGTCACCTCGGGCCAGCCGTCGCCGACCCTGGGCTACCCGGTGGCCCTGGCCTACGTGGCCCCGGAGTTCGCCGAGGTCGGCACGAAGGTCGATGTTGACCTGCGTGGCAAGCCCGAGGCATTCGAAGTCGTCACACTGCCGTTCTACACCCGAGCCAAGTAACGTTGTCGGTGGCGGGCGCGACGCGTCCCGCCACCGATCAACCGGCTTAACTTCTTTACCCACATTCTTTGAGAGGAAACACCCCCATGAGCAAGGTTCTCGCATCCCTTCGTTACTCGGCCGAGCACGAATGGGTCGACTCCGCGACCCCGACCAAGGTCGGCATCACCCAGGTTGCCGCGGACGCACTGGGCGATGTCGTATATGTTGACCTGCCCGAGGTCGGCGACACTGTCACCGCCGGCGAGACCTGCGGCGAGGTCGAGTCGACCAAGTCCGTCTCCGACCTGTACGCACCGGTCACCGGCACCATCGTCGAGGTCAACCAGGATGCCATCGACAACCCGGCCATCCTGAACGAAGACCCGTACGGCGCCGGCTGGCTGTTCACCGTCGAGGTCTCCGAGGAGGGCCCGCTGCTCTCGGCAGCAGACTACGCCTCCGCAAACGGCGGCGACGTAGCGTGACCGCAGTGTTCGAATCCCTTGCACCTGCGTCGCTGACGCAGGACATCGGGACCCTGGATCCGGAGATCGCGGAGCGGATCGACGCGGAGCTGGCGCGCCAGCAGCGCGGGCTGGAGATGATCGCCTCGGAGAACCACACGGCCCTGGCCGTGATGCAGGCGCAGGGTTCGGTGCTGACGAACAAGTACGCCGAGGGCTACCCGGGCAAGCGCTACTACGGCGGCTGCGAGGAGGTCGACGTGGTGGAGACCCTGGCCCTGGAGCGGGTCAAGGCGCTCTTCGGTGCCGAGTTCGCGAACGTGCAGCCGCACTCCGGCGCGCAGGCCAACGCCTCGGTGATGCACGCGCTGATCCGTCCGGGCGACACCATCATGGGGTTGAACCTGGCCCATGGCGGGCACCTGACCCACGGCATGAAGATCAACTTCTCCGGCCGCCTCTACAACATCGTCCCCTATGGGGTTGAGGAGGACACCTTGGTGGTGGACATGGACAAGGTCGAGGCCCTGGCCCTGGAGCATAAGCCGAAGATGATCGTCGCCGGCTGGTCCGCCTACCCGCGGCAGCTGGACTTCGAGCGGTTCCGGGAGATCGCGGACAAGGTCGGTGCGTACCTGTTCGTGGACATGGCGCACTTCGCCGGCCTGGTGGCCGCCGGGCTGCACCCTTCCCCGGTGCCGCACGCCCATGTGGTGTCCTCCACCACGCACAAGACCCTGGCCGGTCCGCGCGGCGGGATCATCCTGACCAACGATGCGGACATCGCCAAGAAGATCAATTCGGCGGTGTTCCCGGGCCAGCAGGGCGGGCCGCTGGAGCACGTGATCGCCGGCAAGGCCGTGGCGTTCAAGATCGCCGCGACGCAGGAGTTCCGCGAACGCCAGGAACGCACCCTGGCCGGGGCGAAGATCCTGGCCGAGCGCCTCACCGCACCGGACGTCGCCGCGGCGGGCATTTCCGTGCTCACCGGCGGCACCGACGTGCACCTGGTCCTGGTGGACCTGCGCCACTCGGAGCTGGACGGGCAGCAGGGCGAGGACCTGTTGGCGAAGGTGGAGATCACGGTGAACCGCAACGCGGTCCCGTTTGACCCGCGTCCGCCGATGGTCACCAGCGGTTTGCGCATCGGCACCCCGGCGCTGGCCACACGCGGCTTCTCCGAGGCGGCCTTCGTGGAGGTCGCGGACATCATCGCCGAGACCCTCATCGCCGGCACCCAGGAGAACAACGAGGCAACGCTCGCGGCACTAAAGGACCGCGTGCACGCCCTGGCCAACGCCCACCCGCTGTACCCGGATCTGGCCAAACTGGTCTAGTCCCGGACTCCTTGCAAGATATCGCGAGCCCGGGACCAGAGCGGTCCCGGGCTCGCGGTTTTTGCATCTCCTGCCGTGGCGCGCATCACACGCCTGCTGCTTGCAGCATCCATCATCGAGAACCACCACAGCGGCATATACGAAGGAAGTTTGTTCAATGGCTATCAGTGTTTTTGATCTTTTCACCGTTGGCATTGGGCCATCGTCATCACACACGGTGGGACCCATGCGCGCCGCGCACGCGTTTGCCGCGAAGCTGGTGCGCGAGGAAATCCTCGTGCAGACCGCATCGTTGCGGGTCGACGTCTACGGTTCGCTGGCCGCCACCGGCCGCGGCCACGGAACCTTCACGGCGATCATGCTGGGACTGGAAGGCTACGAGCCCGAGGCCATCCTGCCATCCGAGGTCGATGAGCGCCTCGACGATATGGCGGCGACCGGCAAACTGCAATTGTGCAAGGCGCTGGGAGGGGGCAAGGAAATCGACTACAAGGTCGAGGACATGATCCAGCACCCGCTCACGGTCCTGCCCCGGCACACCAACGGCCTGAAGATGGCGGCCTTGGATGCCGAGGGCAACATCCTGGCCGAGGATACCTACTATTCGGTGGGCGGCGGCTTCATCGTGCGCGAGGGTGCCGAGGAAAAGCTCGCAGCCAACCTCGAGGGCGCGCTCAACGCGCAACCCTACCCCTTCACCACCGCCGCAAAGCTGTTGGAACACTGCGCCACGTCGGGTCTGTCGATCGCCGGTGTCATGGCCGCCAACGAAGAGGTCTACCGCTCCAAGGAAGAAATCCGGGAAGGCCTGCTGCATATCTGGCAGGTCATGGAGGATTGCAAGGACTCCGCGCTGGAACGCGAGGGCGTGCTGCCCGGCGGGCTCAAGGTTCGCCGCCGCGCCCCCGAATGGCACAAGCGCCTGGCCAAGGAAGACAAGGACCGCGATCCGGTGTACTGGCAGGAATGGGTCAACCTGGTGGCGCTGGCCGTCAACGAGGAAAACGCGTCCGGCGGCCGGGTCGTCACGGCCCCGACCAACGGTGCTGCCGGCATCATCCCCGCGGTGATGTTCTACGCGACCCACTATGCACCCGGTGCCCAGTACTGGAACCAGGAAGAGCGCGAGGACGTGATCGTCCGCTTCATGCTCACCGCAGCGGCCATCGGCGTGCTCTACAAGGAGCAGGCCTCGATCTCCGGCGCGGAGGTCGGTTGCCAGGGCGAGGTCGGTTCGGCCTCCTCGATGGCAGCCGGCGGCCTGGCCGAGATCCTGGGCGGCACCGTTGACCAAGTGGAAAACGCAGCGGAAATCGCCATGGAGCACAACCTTGGACTGACCTGCGACCCGATCGGCGGCCTGGTGCAGATCCCGTGCATCGAACGCAACGCCATCGCCGCTTCCAAGGCCATCAACGCCGCCAAGATGGCGCTGATGGGCGACGGCCAGCACCACGTCACCCTGGACGAGGTCATCATCACCATGCGGGAAACCGGCAAGGACATGAGCGACAAGTACAAGGAAACCGCCATGGGCGGCCTGGCCGTGAACGTGATCGAGTGCTAGGGGCGTAGTCCCACAGCAACGGCCCGGTACCTGCCGCGGTCCCGGATTTTTCGGGGCAGCGCAGGCGCCGGGCCGTTCGTGCTTCCGATGCAGGAGGGAAGGTTTCCGACTGGTAGCCTTCGAAGCATGCTTGAGATCCGACCCTTCACCGCCGCCGATGCCGAAGCCGCCCTGGACGCGCGCGCCGAGCTGGACGCCGACGACTTCGACTTCCTGCTGGGGTATTCGGCCCGCCGGGGATTCGATTCCTACCTCGAGCAGCTGGCGGCCCACGAAGAAGGCCTGGGCCTGCCCCCGGGATGGGTCCGCTCCGCGCTCTGGGGCGCCTTCTCCGAGGGCACGCTGGTGGGCCGGACCTGCATCAGGTTCGAACTCAACGAGAACCTGCTCGCCGTCGGCGGGCACATCGGTTATGCGGTCCGCCCGGGGCACCGCAGGCGCGGCCACGCCACCAGGATCCTGCGCCTCTCGCTGGCACAGTTGGCGCAGCACAACATCGAATCGGCACTGGTCACCTGCCGTGACGACAACACCGGATCGGCCCGCACCATAGAGGCCAACGGGGGAGAGCTGGAGAACGTCATCGAGGCCTCCGACGGACCCACCCGGCGGTACTGGGTTCCCACCCGCGCCACGCCTCGGGGCTGAGGTCCCGCGCGGCGGGACACTGCTGCGCATTGGCCCTTCCTCGGGACCGTGGCCTACCATGGGAAGGACGCCCGGACCCGGAGCGGCCACGCGCAACGGCGGTGCCTGCCCGGGGAAATCCCGGCCCCAACACGGATGGAGGTGACCGCACGCATGGAAGACGGACCTAGTCGATCTAGCACGCCGCGCGAGCGACACCTCTGTGCCCCGGAATCCCCCACCACCCAGCCATGACCCTCCCCTTCCCCGCCCGGTAGCAAACACCGAGCCGGGAACCGGCCCGCATTTCGGGTCATGGCTCCACGTCCATGGGGGGATGGCTTCCAGGACGCAGCAGGTGCTGCGCGGCCGCTGTGAAACTCACAGCCCAAGCCCACAACACCCACTGCCGACACACGCCGCCGGGACCAACCGGTGCGATGCATGCGTGTGTTTTCACCGGAGGGAACCGGAGAATGATCAAGACCCCCACCAGCTCGTTCGAGACCAACTCGGAGCACCTGGCCACGGCCCTGGCCGAAGGCGACATCGCCGCGACATCACGGGTGTTCCTTCCCCTGGGAACCAGCGAAACCCTTGAGCAGATCGAGCGCCTGGGCACCATTGAGCGGGCGCTTGCCTACCGCACGCTTCCCAAGGGCCGCGCCCTGGAGGTCTTCGAGCGCCTCGATGCCTCGCTGCAGGCCGACCTGGTCGCCGGCCTACAGGAACAAGACGTTGCCGAGGTCTTCGCCGCGCTCAGCCCCGATGACCGTGTGGCCCTGGTCGACGAGCTGCCGGCCGCCGTCGCGAACCGGCTCATCCTGGGCCTGAACGAGAAGGAACGTGCGCTGACCGGCACCGTGCTGGGCTATCCGCAGGGTGCGGTGGGACGCTGCATGAGCCCGGAATTCGTGACCACCCGTCCGGGGAACAGCGCGGGGGAGACCCTGGCCAGGGTGCGTGGCCGGCTCGATGACGCCGAGAGCGTCTACACCATCCCCGTCACCGATGCGGGCCGCCGCTTGGTGGGCGTCGTGTCGCTGCGCGACGTGCTGCGTGCCGAGCCCGGGGCACGGATCGAGGAGATCATGAAGACGCCGATTTCCGTGACTGCATCGCTCGGTGCCGAGGAGGCCGCCAGGTACTGCGCCGACGCGAAGGTCCTGGTGCTGCCGGTCGTGGACGACGAGGAACGCCTCGTGGGGATCCTGACGGTGGACGACGCGCTACGCATTCTTGAGGAGGCCGAAAGCGAGGACGCTGCCCGGTCCGGCGGCACCGAGCCGCTGCGCCGCCCCTACCTGGCAACCCCGGTGCGCTCGATCGTGCGGGCCCGCGTGGTGTGGTTGCTGGTCCTGGCCCTCGGTGCCACCCTGACGGTCAAGGTCATCGGCGCCTTCGAGGCGACGCTGGAGGCGCAGGTGGTGCTCTCGCTGTTCATCCCGCTGCTCATCGGGACCGGCGGGAACACCGGAAACCAGGCCGCGACCACGATCACCCGCGCCCTGGCGCTGGGGGACGTGCGGCCGCGGGACGTGTTCAAGGTGTTCGCCCGCGAGGTTCGGGTGGGCGCGCTGCTCGGACTGCTGCTGGGGACCCTTGGCTTCGCGATCGCGGCGCTGGCATTCACCATCCCCCTTGGCCTGGTCATCGGACTCACGCTGCTGGGGGTGTGCACCATGGCCGCAAGCATCGGTGGGTTGATGCCGTTGCTGGGCAAGGCCGTGCGCGCGGATCCGGCGGTCTTCTCCAACCCGTTCATCTCCACATTCGTCGATGCCGCGGGGCTGGTCATCTACTTCCTGGTCGCCACCAGCATCCTGGGGCTGTAGCAACCGGTGGCCAACCGGGGCTCGACATGCGGGTTAAGGAGCCCGTCCCGGTGCCCCGGGGCGGGGCACGGATCGCACCATCGTACCTAATGAAAACGCTTTTGAGCAGCCCCTTTCGGCGGGGTGTATTCCGGTGCTACGGTGAGCAGACGGATCGAATCGGCACGCGGGCTTCCTCGCGTGGGAAGGAGTTCCCCCATGACTTCACGCGCAGGTTCCACAGGAATCGACGCCTCACTCTACCGTCGACAGGGCCAATGGTGTACAGCCCTCGTAGATGTTTCGCTTGGAACAACCGCGGCGCAGGAAGCGGTTGACGCACTCCCCGAACACGTAGGAAAGCTGCTCGGCTCGCAACAGGCTTCGGAGGCCGACATCGGAGCCCTGAAGACGGCCCTGGTGCCAGCCGAGGGACACGCGGCACCGGTCGCCCGCTTTGTGGCCGTGAACAACGGCGAGGTCGTTGTCGACGAAATCATTGATGGATTGAAGGTCGAGGCGTCCGACGTGGACTGCGGACCCTTCCCCAACCTGGTGGCCCTGGCCCGCGCCCGTGGGGGACAGTTCCCCTACCTGGTGGTCGAGGCCGGCCGGGACGGCGGAGAGGTGCGGCTATACCACTCCGCTGTACAAGGCGTCGAGGAAAGACGCGGCGTCACCGGGGACCCGGAGGAGGCGCATCACGCACGCAAGGTTCCCGGGACCTATAGCGAACCCAAGAACCAGTCCTCCACCGAAGAGATCTGGCGGCGCAATGCCGATGACCTGGCCAAGCAGATCGACGAGCTGGCAAGGGAAAACTACGTCAGGCTCATCGTACTTGCCGGCGACGTCAAGGCCCGCGAACTGGTGGCCAGCAAGCTGGCCCCCGCTCACAAGCCGATCACCAGCATTCTCGAGCAGCACACGCGCACCGGCGGGGCGGACCAATCCGTGTTCGCCGCGGCCGTGCAGGAACGAATCGATGAAGTCCTGGGCAGGGACGTTCAGGAACTGTCCGAACGCGTGGCGAACCGCAGCGGAAACGGCCGCTCGGAACTGGCACTGGGCTTCGACGAGGTCGTTACGGCACTGCAGCAGGCGCAGGCCGACACGGTCCTGGTGGGCCAGTACCAGGACGACGAGACGCTCATTGCCCTGAAGGCCGACCCATGGCTTTGCGGCGAGGGCTCGGATGAACACTCGGAATTGGTCATCGGTTCCTGGCCGGCCCCGGAAGTGCTGTTGCGGGCCACGGCGCTGACGGATGCCACCATCCGCTATGTGCCCGAGGGCGTGCTGCCCGACGGTGTGGGCATCGCGGCGCTGCTGCGCTGGCCCAAGAACACGGATGCCGGAGACTGAGGACCAGAGAAGGGGAAGAGGACGCGGAAAGGCCCGGCGGCCGTCGATTCGAAGAACGACGGCCGCCGGGCCTTGTGGCGCCTGCGGGTCCTGGCTACTTGGCCACGGACTCCATGGCCTGGATGTTGGAACCCATCCACGAGACGTAGTCGGTGTTCTCCGGCAGGGTCTCGGTGAAGTCGACGACCGGGACCTTCGCGCCC
Organism: Paeniglutamicibacter sulfureus; assembly: GCF_039535115.1. Lineage (NCBI taxonomy): Bacteria > Bacillati > Actinomycetota > Actinomycetes > Micrococcales > Micrococcaceae > Paeniglutamicibacter > Paeniglutamicibacter sulfureus. The sequence continues at coordinate 1,935,340 of NZ_BAAAWO010000001.1, read as the reverse complement.
TCCGCCTGCTTGCGGATGCGTTCGGTCTGCGGGCTTTCCGTCTGGGTGTTGTAGGCCAGGACGTCGATCTCCCCGGCGTCGAAGCGCTTGCCCATCTCGTTGAACGCCTGGGGGGAGACTTCGCCGCCGCCTTCGATGGATTCGCTCAGGCCCTCCGGGGTGGCATCTGCCATGCCCATGTCGGTGAGCAGGTGGAAGGGGACCGGCTCGGTCATGGCGAACTTCTTGCCGTCCAGCGCGCCGTGCAGCTTCTCGACCCGGGCCTCGAGGGCCTTCAGGTCGCTGGTTAGTGCCGCGGCGTTTTCGGTGAAGACGGCGGCCGACTCGGGCTTCAGGGTGCCCAGGCGCTTGGCGATCTCATCGGTGAGCAGGCGCATGGACTCAAGGTCGTACCAGATGTGCTCGTTGAAGGCGCCGTGGGCCGCGTGCTCTTCGGCGGTTTCGCCGGCGTGCTCGTCCGGGCCAGTGGCTTCGTCCGCATGTTCGTCGGCTGCGCCTTCCTCGCCTTCCGCGATCGGCGAGGTGTCCACGGCGTTGACGAGGGTGGAGTCCGAAAGCTTCAAGTCCTTGGCCAGGACGTCCATGAACGCGTCGTATCCACCGCCGTTGGCCACGACCAGCTGCGCCTTGGATAGTGCCAGCTTGTCCCGGGACGTGGCCTCGTAGGAGTGCGGATCCTGCGACACGGAATTGATCACGGGCGTTGCCTCCACTTCGTCGCCGCCGATCCGGCTTACCAGGTCGGCGTAGACGGTGGTGCTCGTGACGACTTGCACCCTGTCTTGCCCGGCGGGGGCGGATTCCTGGCTTGCGGCATTTCCGCCGCAAGCCGCCAAGGCGAGCGTGCCGGCGAGGGCCACGGGGAGAAGGCGAAGTGTTCGACGATTCATGGGTGAAGCGATCCTTTGGGGGATGAGTGGCGAGTATGTTCGGATATCCACTCTAACCTAAACAAGAACCATTATCGTTTGATTGTGAGAAAAACGTCCATGGGCCGGATCCCTTGGATGCCGGTCAGTCGGTGCCGGGCGAGGCCGCGGCGCGGGCACCCGCCGGCCGGAGTGCGCGGCGGCCCGAAGAGCGGGAAACGGCCGTTTCCCCGGGCCCGGGGACCTCGCCGGAACCCTTGCCGCCCGAGCCGGTGGCCTTGACCACTGCCACCGCGATGGCAGTGGTCACCGGGATGGCCAATACCAGCCCGATGGAACCCACCAGGATTCGAATGACTTCCTCGGCCATTTGGCCGGTGGTGAGGGTGTCCATCAGGGGTCTGTCGTACAAGCTCACCAACACCAGGATCGGCAGTGCCGCGCCGGCGTAGGCGAAGGCAATGGTGTAGACGGTCGAGGCGATGTGGTCCCGGCCGATGCGCATCCCCGAGGCGAAAAGCTGCCGGGCAGTGGAATGCGGTGCGATTTCCGCCAGCTCCCAGACGGCGGAGGACTGGGTGATGGTCACGTCGTTGAGCACGCCCATGCCGGCGATGAGCAGGCCGCACAGCAACAACCCGGAGAGACTGAGTTCGGGCACCACCGTGCTGAGAGTCAGGGCCGAATCCTCGGTTGCACCGGTCAGCGCCGCAGCGTCGGTGGCCCAGGTGGCTATTGCCGCGGTGACGCCCAGCCCGAACAGCGTGCCCAGCAGCGCCGTGGAGGTCCGTGCGGAGAATCCGTGGGCAAAATACAGTGCTGCAAACATGACGATGGTGGACGTCGTGAGCCCAACTAGCATGGGGGATTTGCCTTCGAGCAGCGCCGGCACCATGAAGCTCACAATGAAGAACAACCCGCCGGCGAGCCCTGCCAGTGCCCGCAGCCCGCGCCACCGCGCGACCATGCACACCACCGCCGCATAGGCGATGCCGAGCAGGGCCAGGGGGGTCGAGCGCACAAAATCAACGAAGACATACGGCGCGGATGTATCCGTGGTGTGCGACAGGTCGAGGTACTTGATCTTGTCCCCGGCCAAAAGTGGCCGGGACTGGGTCGTTTCCGGCGGAACTTCCAGGGCGAAGGATGCGCCGCCCGCCTCGGGGGCGACATAGGAAATCTCGCACATCAGTTCCTTGCCGCCGACCTCGTCCAGTCCCTGGGAGGACGGGCAGACTTCATTCACGGTCCGGGTGACGGTTCCGGTGGAAAGCTCCGCGCCGTTGGCGGTGTTGAAGGTGTCGTTCAGCGGGGACTTGGCGATGTCGCCGCTGGGCCAGAGCATGATGGTTGCGATGAACGCCAGCACCCCCACCGGGGCAAGCAGGATCCAAAGGATGAGGTTGGCGCGTCGGCGCCGGGCCGGGTCAACGAGTACGTCGGCGTGGTGGTGTCCACCCATGAAAGGTTCAGCTCCAGATCGATTGCGTGCTGTGTCTCCCCAAGAGGCCCCCACCAGAACAGTGTAGCGATTCGATAACCACGTTTTCCTTGGTCGCGTGAACAAGTGCCGGCTGCTAAGGCTCGGCATGGGTATGTCAACCCGGTGTGCCCTGGCGCTGACATGGGAGGGCACCAGTACGGATTGGCCGATATCACTCAGGCGAATCGCAAGAAACTTGTTTGCGAGGTTGGAAATGGTTCCCCGTCTGCGCGGCCTTCGTGCGGTCCACCGCATACTCGGTCACCTCGTTGACGATGTCCGCCGGGAAGAGCGTGCCACTGGTATTGCCCTGCGTGTGACGGATGCGGAGCGTGCGGGAGTGCGATGCTCCTGATTTGTTAACGAGAATGATTATCAGTATTGTTTGCAAGTGGCGACCCAGTGGATCGCCGACACTCGCGAACCAGATAGAGGACCCATGATGAAACGAATCGCCGCCTATCCAGTTGCCCTGCTGACGGGCGGCGCACTCCTGCTTACGGCGTGCAGTGCCGAGACGAACGCCACGGAACCGGCCGGTCTGTCGGTCGTGGCCACCACGACGCAACTCGGGGATTTCACCCGGAGCGTGGTCGGGGAGATCCCCGCAAGGGTCACGCAGCTTGCGGATGTGAATCAGAGCCTCCACGGCTTCGATCCCTCGGCAGGCGACCTCGTCGCGATCCGGGAGGCCGACGTCATCGTTGTCAACGGAGGTGGTCTGGACGGCTGGATCGAAGACGCCATCGAGGCGAGCGGCTTCGACGGGGTCATCGTCAACACGAGCGAAGGCATTGACATGGACGTCTCGCCCGCAGGTGCGGCCGATTCGCACGAGGGTGAGGCCGCGGAAGCCGAAGAGCACGAGGCCACGCCCGGGGGCGAAGACGCGCATGCGGGCGAAAGCGCAGAAGAGCACGCGGCGCATGCCGGCGAGAGTGGCGACCCGCATGTCTGGCACAACGTGAACAACGCTGTCAGCCAGGTGGAGGCAATCACCGCGGCCCTGGCCGCCGCGGCACCCGAGCAGGCCGCCGCGATCGAGGCCAACGCCGCGGGGTATGTCGATGAGCTGCAAGCCCTCAACGCCTGGATCCACGAGAACGTCGACAAGGTACCTGCCGACGAACGCCTCCTGGTGACCAGCCATGATGCCTTCGGGCACTTGGTTGACGACCTTGGCATCACGTACGTCGGTGCGGTGATCCCGAGCACGAACGACAGCGCCGAGGCGTCGGCCGAACAGCTGGACGCGCTGATCGCCCAGATCAAGGAAACCGGGGTGAAGGCGGTGTTCGCGGAAAGCTCGATCAACTCCGCCGCTGCGGAAACCATCGCCGATGAGACCGGCGCGAAGGTGTACGCGGGGGATCAGGCGCTCTACGGCGACTCCCTGGGTACGGCCGGCAGCCCCGGTGAGACCTACCTGGGTAGCCAGGCACACAACGTGGGCCTGGTCCTGGAATCCTGGGGCGTCACGCCCTCCGAGTTCCCGGCGACGCTGGGCAAATGATGACAGGTCCAGCCCGGCCGGACGCAACGGAGGTCGCAGGTGCCGCGCTGGTGCTGGGCGAGGCATCTTTCGGATACGACGGCCATCCGGCCGTGAGCGGATTGAACCTCTCCGTGATGCCCGGCGAGGCCGTCGCCGTGATCGGCGCCAACGGCTCTGGGAAGTCCACCTTGCTCAAGGGCCTGCTCGGATTGGTCCCTCGCCTGTCTGGAACCATGGCGGTCGCCGGTACCGGTCGTCGCGGGACCGGTGGGCGCGGCCTGGGATATTTGCCGCAGAGCGATGCGATCGACCCGGAATTGCCGGTGACGCTCCGGCAGATCGTCACCATGGGACGCTATCGCGGGCTTGGCTTGTTTCGTTGGGCCGGCGCGGCGGACCGGAGAATGGTGCGCGAGGCGCTTGAAACCGTTGGCATGGGAAGCCATGCGGGTGCCCGTTTCGGCGACCTCAGTGGCGGGCAGCGCCAGCGCGGCCTCCTGGCCCGGGCGATCGCCTCGGAACCGGCGATCCTGCTGCTCGACGAACCATTCAACGGCCTGGACCGGCCCAACCGCACCGCGTTGATCGAGGCGCTGCGCCGGCTTAAGGAACAGGGCGTGGCGATCCTCGTTTCCACCCACGACCTTGAAATCGCCCGCGAGGTCTGCGACTCGGTGTTGCTGCTCGAGGGCCGCCAGATTGCCTATGGGCCCCGCGACAAGGTCCTCACGCTGGAAAACGTGCAGGCGACCTTCGCGAACGTCCAGGTCGAAATCGACGGACACACCCTCGTCACCCCGGGGCACGAGGTGTTTTCGGCGTGAACCTTGTGGACACCCTCATGACGGCCTTCAGCCTGCCGTTCATGAATCGGGCCGCCCTGCTCGTCATTGTCCTGGCAGTACTTGCCGCCACCGTCGGGCTGTTCGTCAACCTCCGCGGGCTGGAGTTCATGGGCGATGCGCTGGTGCACGCCGTGTTTCCCGGCCTCGCCGTCGGCCTTGCCGTAGCGGGCGAAGACGGCCTGGTGCCCGGCGCCTTCATCGCGGCGTTGCTGGGTTCGGTCATTCTCACGCTGATCTCCCGGCGCGGCGTGGCGCAGGACGCGGCGCTGGCCATCGTGCTCGCGGGCATGTTCTCCGTCGGGGTCGCCGTTGTCAGCACCCGAACGGATTATTCGGCACAGCTGGAAGCCCTGCTTTTCGGGCGCATGCTTGCCATTCCGGAAAGCCAGCTGATCGAGACAACGGTCATCGCCGTGATGGCGGTTGTACTCCTGTTCATCCTTTGGCGTGTGCAGATTTTCCGCGCGGTCGACCCCAATGGATCGCAGGCCGCGGGCTATCGCCCCGTATGGATCGACCTGAGCCTGAACGTCGCGATTGCCCTGGCCGTGGTGGCAACGGCGGGCGCGGTGGGGAACCTCATCGTGTTGGCCGTCATCATCATCCCGGTCGCCGTAGCACGATTGATCAGCCGCCGTCTGCTGCTGTTGCCGCTGATCGCACTTGGCTTCGCGCTCGGCGCCATGTGGCTGGGACTGGCCATCACCTACATCGGTTCCGTCGAGGCGGGCCTGGACCTGCCCAGCGGAGCGACAATCGTCATGACCCTGGTGCTGGGCTACCTTTTAGTCTTCTTTGGGCGGACCGGCATCGACGCACTTCAACGCCGCCGCGGGCGTGCACGCGCCGCATCGCGCGCACCGGAATCCTCACAGGCAGGAGCCTGACCCGCCATGGACTTCTTCACCCGTGCACTGATCACCGGCGCACTCGTCGGCGCCTGCTGCGGCCTCACCGGTGTGCTCGTGCTGGCCCGCCGTCGCGTGTTCTTCACCCAGGCGCTCACCCACGCCACCTATCCCGGAGCCGTCGGCGCGGCCATCATCGGCATCCCGATCCCGGTCGGTGCCGCCCTCGCGGGGCTGGGGCTGGTATTTGCCATGACGGGACTGGACCGGCAGCCGCGGCAGGGCCGGCAGGTTGCCGCCGGCATCATCCTGACCGGCGGTTTCGCGCTTGGTGCCATCATGCAGGCGCTCGTCCCCAACCTGCCCATTGACCCGGAAGCCTTCCTGATCGGATCGATCCTCACCAGTCGCGCCGACGCGCTCATCGTTGCCGCCGTCACGCTCCTCGGAGTGCTCGTCGTCTTTGCCGGGTGGGGCCCGAGGCTGCTGTTCTCCAGCGCGGATCCCATCGGCTACCAGGCGGCGGGATTCAATCCCGCCCGCATGGACGCACTCGCCCTGCTGGTCACCACCGCGACGGTCGTCGCCGCGCTTCCCGCGGTCGGTGCGATCCTCATGATTGCCCTCATTGCCGCCCCCGCACAGGCCGCAAGGCTCATGACCAAAAACCTCGCCGGGAACCTCGTGCTCGCTCCGGTCCTCGGCATGCTCTCGGTTTTCGTCGGTCTCCATGCCTCGCGGCTGACCGGGATCGCAGCCGGATCGGCCATTGCCATGACCGCAGTGCTGCTGTTCATCCTGGCATTCGGCTGGCGTCAGGCCCTCGGTTCCCGCGGCAGGAATCGCGTTGCCGGGACGGCGTCCACCCTCAGTTGATTCGCGGCACGCAGGTCAATCCAGCCGAAGCGACGAGTGGTCTTGTCCGCTGTGCGGGCGGAGGGCCCCGGGTGCGAAAGCGATGGGCATTCGCTGGCCTCCCCGCCGGCCGACAGGTTCTCTAAGCTCGCGGTGGGCCGTTGCGCATGCTCGGCGGCAGCCGAGCACGAAGACGCGGAGGTCCCCGCCCGACGCGTATTCATCCGCAACGGACACCGGCTGCAGCAGCGCAAAGCCCGCCACCGTAGCGCCCTGCCCTCCGGCCTGCCTGCACTCTTTCGGTGAATGTTGTCGGTGCATCACGGCGGCACGAGTGGCGTGCGCGTAACCCGCAGCTCACCTGGAAGGGGGCGGCCGGACCGCATCCTCAACGCAGCCAGGTCCTGCCCTGGGCGTACGCAAGGACGAGGTGTCCCTCAGTAATCCATGCCCCGGGTCCGTGGTCCATGTGTGGTTCCTATTACCGCCTTCTTGGTGGCTAGCCGCTGGCGATTGAGTGGAACCGGCGCAATCCCGGGAAGTTTCCTCCTCAACAATAGAGCGGATAGATTTCCTCGGACGAAGCCCAAAGGCGCACGTACTTTGGGATTAGAAGGACGGCCCAAGCGCTTGGACATACTGTTATAGTATGCGTATGAATGCGGATATGGATAGATGTGATGTTGGCCCCACGTCGGAAGGCTTTGGCTTCGCCGTCGAAGTCTTCGGCATCTGCTCCGCTTCACCGCCCTCCCCCTTCCGAGAATCCCCTCTACGTTAGGTCGGCCCGTGCTCGCCGTTCTCCGCAACACCGTCTACGCCCGGCTCTTTGGAGCCCAGGTCATCGCGCTGCTGGGCACCGGGTTGCTCACTATCGCCCTGGGCCTGCTGGCCTTTGACCTGGCGGGCGGGGATGCCGGGATCGTGATGGGCACGGCCATGACGATCAAGATGCTCGCCTACGTCGGCATTGCGCCTTTGATTAGTGCGCTCCTGGCCCATGTGCCGCGGAAGCGGCTGCTGGTCAGCGCGGACGTCGTCCGTGCCGCCGTGGCCCTGTGCCTGCCGTTTGTCACCGAGGCGTGGCAGATCTATGCGCTGATCTTCCTGCTCCAGTCCGCCTCGGCGACCTTCACCCCGGCGTTCCAGGCGTTGATCCCCTCGATCCTGCCCGAGGAACGCGAATACACCCGCGCGCTTTCGCTCTCCCGGCTCGCGTACGACCTGGAGTCGCTGGTCAGCCCGATGCTGGCGGCGGTGCTGCTGACGGTCTTGAGCTACCACAATCTCTTTGCCGGCACCGTGGTGGGCTTCGTGGGCTCGGCGGTCCTGGTCGCCGTGACCCGGCTACCGGTCACGGAACCGCCGACCAGTGTGGGGTTTCTCGACCGCCTCACCGGCGGTGTGCGCACCTTCTGGGCGCGGCGGGAACTGCGGGGGCTGATGGCCCTGAACCTGGTGGTGGCCACCACCACGGCGATGGTCATCGTCAACACCGTCGTGTTGGTCAAGGCGGACCTTGAACGCTCGCAAGCCGATGTCGCGCTGATGCTGGCCGCGAACGGGGCAGGGTCCATGGTGGTGGCCCTGGGCATTCCCTGGTTGTTGGACCGCTTCTGCGATCGCCGGGTGATGTTCTGCGGGGCCGCCGTCCTGCCCGTGGCACTGCTGGCCGGGGCTGCGGTGATGCGTTGGGGTTCCGGCCAGGGTCAGTGGTTCGCCCTGATCGGGATCTGGTTCCTCATCGGGGCGGCGACCTCCACGATCCTCACCCCGTCCGCGCGCCTGCTGCAGCGCAACAGCGACGAGCAAACCAGGCCCGGGGTCTTCGCGGCGCAGTTCTCCCTCTCACACGCCTGCTTCCTGCTCACCTACCCCCTGGCCGGAACCCTCGGAGCGGTTTTCGGGTTGCCGGCCACGGCCACGGTGCTGGTGGGCATCGGCCTTCTCGGGGCGGTCCTGGCCTTCGCGACCTGGCGCACGCCACCCGGAGCCGAGCCCGGTTGGCCCGCCGCAACCCGCCCCGCCGCCAGAAAAGGCCGCTAACCGGAAGTATTTTTCGTGAGACCCATCACCGGGACGGGGACTGGCAGCCGGGGCGGAAACGGGGGGTGCATCGCATCGCCGGGGTGCCGGGTCCCTCGCGCTGAAAGCGCGCCGGTTTCCCGGGAAAGGGAACCGGGCTACGCAGCCACCAGGGTGCCGGCCTAGGGAGAATCAGGCCCGGGCCTCGTGGTGCCGGGGGACCTGCCCTCCCGTGGTGACCGAGTGTTCCGCCTGCCGGACCGCTTCGCGGATCACCTTGCTGGGGTGGTGGTCAATCAGCTTGTAGAGCACCTTGGTGCCGTCTTGGCGCGTGGTCACCATGCGGGCCATCCTCAGCCGGGCCAGGTGCTGGGACACGCCCGAGGGGGACTTCTCGACCAGCTTGGCCAACTCGCCCACCGAGAGCTCCTCGCCGTGTTCGAGTGCGAACACGATCCGGATGCGGGTGGGGTCCGAGAGCAGGCCAAGGACCTCCCCGGCCAGCTCGATGAATTCGGGTTCGATCGGTGGGGTGGTCTCAAAGTTGTCCGCGTGCATACGCATATACTGTCATAGGTGTCGGTTTCCCGGGATTCCGACGCGCTTACTTGCCGCCGTGGAACGCCCTCAGCATGCGGACTGAAAGCACCAACAGCCACACAGCACATCATTCACGCAGCACAAAGAAAACAGACCACGCCCCAAAAAAGGGATAAATGATTAAAGACGAGAGCTATGCTGTAGAGAGAAAGTGATCGCGAAAAGAAAGACGAAAAAAGTGCAGGAGGCCGACGACCTGGTTGGACGAAGTATGAGGTGCATGAGCCGGGTCGTAGTGAAACTGTAATAGTAATAGGTAGTATACTGGAGGATCAGGAGACGAGAGATGATGTGCTGACGCATCCTACGATTGAGGTAAACTGCCCGAATGGCGCCAGAGAATTAGGACTCACGTGGGTGGCGGGCGAGTGTGCTGCGCGGAGAGAGGGAGCTGAGCGTGAACGATCATACGGGTCAGTGTCCATCCTGGCGGTGTACGGTGTGTTGTTCCTCGTGGGGATACCGCTCACCAGGCTGCGCACCCCGGTTCTCGCCCTGCTCACCGGCATCCTCATGGTTGCCGCGCCCTTGGCCTGGATGGGCGTGTTGGTCCTTCGCGGGGAGAGGTTCCGCGGAACCCCGATCCTGCTCTCCGGCAATCCGCTGGAAATCCTCGACGGAATCCTGGTGACAGGTCCCTACCCGGCGCTCGTGTGGATCGTCCCGCTGGTGGCCGGCCTGACCCTCAGCCGGTTGGACCTGCGCCATCGCCGGCTCCAGCTGATCCTTTTGTTCGGCGGGATGGCCGCCGCGGCGGGCGGAATCATGCTCTCGCGCCTGCTGATCGGGGTGACGGGGATCGATCCCACCAGCGGCGGTTTCGCGCGGCTTCTGGCCAGCTTCGACCACTCCCAGGCGCCCCTGTGGCTTCTCTCGGGTATTGGGTCCGCCGTTGCCGTCATCGGGATGCTCCTTTTGGTCGAGCCCTGGCTGGAGCGACATGCGCGTCCGCTCATTCACCTGGGACGGCTCTCGTTCACGATGTATGTCATGCACCTGGTGCTGCTGGCGGTATTCGTGCGGCCCGATCCGCACACCACGGGCGAAGGCATCGCCTTCGCCGCACTTATCAGCGCCTTCTGCATCATCTGCGCCCACCTGTGGGTTCCCGCCCGGGGACAGGGCCCCCTCGAACGGCTTCTGAGGCTCCCCGCGCGCACGGGCCCCAACCCCGCCACCACCTCGTCAGGACACCATGGCTAATCCCACCCGCTTCTTCCGGGGACTTCGGTTCCCTCTGGCCCGGGCCGCCACCATCGCCTTGGCCGCAATGATCCTCTTGCTGGGCCTGGGCGCCCCGGGGGCCCAGGCCCACACGGGACTTCCCGGGAACCCCACGGCGCAGGGCATCACGGGGACCACAACACCCCAGGAAACGGCCGGGCAATTCCACGCCGCCCCGGCCGTGCCCGACAACGCAGGGAAAACACCAGGCAAAGGCACCGACGGCACCGGCGCAGGGACCGAGGAAGAACACCGTTTCCTCTCGCCCGGGCTTCTCGGGCTCGCGGGGCTCGTCGCCGCGACCGCGCTGGTCGGCACCTACCTCACGATCCGCTCGCGGCACCGCCCGCCCCACAGCCAGGAGACCGAATGATGAAACCACAATTCCGCACACCATCGAACCCCGCTGACTCAACCATGACGCGGAACCGCCGAGGTCCCCGGCACATGGCGGCCGGATTCCTGGCCCTCGGGGCATTGCTGGCAGGGTGCGCCGGTGAGCCGCTGGCGGAGAAGTTCTCTGCCCCCACCGAGGCCAGTGACACTCCGGCCCCTTCCCCGAGCGCGCCGGCGCAGACCCTGTTGTCCCAGGAAGGCATCGCCGCCGGACATCCCGAAGCGGTGAAGGTCGGCCTGGAGATCCTGGAACAGGGCGGCAACGCCGCCGACGCGGCCATCGCCACGGCCTTCGCCGTCTCGGTGGTCGAACCCCATGCCTCCGGGATCGGCGGGGGAGGGGTCACCCTCGTCGCGGAACCGACAAAGGATGTGGCTGCCTTCGACTACCGCGAGGTCGTGGGCACCAGCGGGAAGATCCCCGCCTCCGGAACCGGGGTGCCCGGTTTCGTCGACGGCATGGCGACACTGCATGAAACGTACGGCTCGATGCCGTGGGACGAACTCCTGCAGCCCGCCGAGGATCTTGCCCGCGACGGATTCGTGATCACCAAGTTCCTGGGAGAGCGGATGAACGACGGGATCGGATCGCAGATCGTTTCCGAACACCGCCAGTTCCGCACCAAGGACGGCAGCCGCGTCCTGCGTGAGGGGGAAACCCTCAAGCAATCCGAGCTGGCACAAACCATCCAGACGATTGCAGAGGGAGGACGAGACGAATTCTATGAGGGTTCGATCTCCGATGAGCTGACCGAGGTCGAGGGCCTCGACGCCACCACCCTGGCCAACTACGAGACCGAAAAGTTCGAACCCGTGGACGGGAAGGTCGGCGACTACACGGTGGTGACCGCGCCTCCCGCCCTCCCCGGGGCAGGGCTGATCCAGATGCTCCAGCAGGCCGAGGGTGCCGGTATTGCCTCCGATGCGCCGGGGTCCGCTCCCTACGTGGACAAGCTCATGGCGGCTTGGTCGAACGCGAGCGACACCGTCACGGAGAATTTCGGGGATCAGCGCTTCGTCGACGTGGACCTTTCCGAGGTCCTGGACCGCGACCAGAACCTCGCGATCGGCAGCAAACTCGAGGAAAGGGCCTCGAAGGATTCCCCGGCCGGGGACATCGACCCGGGAAACACCACCCACCTGTCCGTCGTGGATCGGGACGGCATGGCCGTGTCGATGACCAACACGATCACCAGCTTCTGGGGAGGCACCAAGAGCGATGTCGTGGGCGGGTTCTTCCTGAACAACCAGCTCAGCAGGTTCGAAAGCATCGACTCGCCGGCGAATCGCCCGGAACCGGGCCGGAAGTCCGTCACCTGGTCCAACCCCGCCATGGTCCTGGATGGGCAGGGCCGCGTGGTGATGGGAATCGGCACCCCCGGGGGCCAGCAAATCCCCAACATCCTGGCCTCCGTGCTGGTCCCGGTCCTGCTTCAGGACCAGCCCATCCAGGATGCCGTGGACGGGCCACGCTTCCACCTGCAAGGCGGCACCCTGGCCGTGGAAGGGAAGGCCGGCAAGAGCCTGAAGGCCCTGGCACGGGCCAATGAATGGAAAATCCGGGAAACCACCCGATCCGATGGCGTCTTTGGATCGATCCAGGCACTCTGGGTCGACTACGACACCGGGACCCTCGACGGGGCCACCGATGTGCGCCGGGACGGCGACCACGGCGTTGCCGACACCGACCAGTAGGCCACCCCGAGGGCTGCAACGCCACAGGCAGGAGAATCAACGATGAAAAAGGCCAGAATGGAGACGGCGGCCACGACCGGCGAAGGCCTCACGGTGGGCATTCCCGGCCATGGCAGCTTCACTGTGACCGAGGAAGCGCTGAGGATGATCACCGTGTTTGGCGGGCAACTGCATTGTTACCAGGCAGACGGCGGCTGCCGAAAGCAAGGCCTGTATTTCTCACGGACAGTACCGAAGAAAGCTCTCCAATGCTTGGTCAGTGGCCCGCGACCTGGCACAACGTCCCCCGATGGAGCGACCGGGCAGGACAGCGAAGAAGTCATGATCAGTGTCAGCCGCGAACTTGCACCCAAACTCGACGGGGCGGTCTTGGAGTTCGGTTCATATAACAAGATGCAACGTTTCCTCTGGCTGGCCACCCCCGCTGTTAAAGGACCGGCCTGTACCTGCCGGCGCTCCGTCGGCTCCCCGGCAGGAAAAAAACTCTCCTTGTCTTGACGACCAGGGGATCGGACTAAGCGACCTCTAAACAGCGAAACCCGACGACTGCATGAGTGCCGTGCCAACAGCCGTGAGTTGAAAGTGATCTCATGAATGGATCGTTAAACAGGAGGCCTCGTGGATCCGAACGACCCCTTACGGGACTGCGAGTCTGTTCCGGCGGTATGGGTATGCTCTTTCGGGATTTGCCGGGGCCGCCGGCTGCACAGCGGCACCGACAGGCGAAAGGCGGCAGCGTTGCCCGGCCCGTTGCCCGCTATCGGCCAAGGCCCCGGCATGAGACCGCCGTTCCCGGCAAGGAGTGGCAGCCTCATGCACGTCTCCCGCTTAGTGCTTATTTCGCAGTTCTGCCGCAGGCGTCCGGATCTCGTTGCCAGGGCAACAGGCACGCGTCGGGGCGTCCGCGGTGGTCCCCGGGGTCAATTCCACTGGCTGGGCAACGGACGGCTCTGAAGCCAGGTCGGGCGCGAAGTGCGGCATCGCGTGCCGGTCCCCGGACGTGGAAGTCAACGGTGCGGGCAGGCAACAGCTATCACCCTTCCAGGCGTCCCGTCCCTCTTTGACTGCCACCGCCGCAATGACAAGAGCTGCGACCGGGTCGGCCCAGGACCAGCCCAGGGCGCTGTTGAGCACCAGCCCCAGCAGCAGGACACCCGAGAGGTACGTGCACAAAAGGGTCTGGCGCGAATCGGCCACAGCAGAACGAGACCCCAGTTCCCGGCCTGCCCGCCGTTGCGCCAGAGACAGGAACGGCATGACCGCCAGGCTTACCGCGGCCAAAATGATGCCGACAGGTGAGTGCTCCGGCTCACCGGCACCGGACAGCGACAGGACCGCACTGACGGTGACGAAGGCGGCCAGGGCAAAAAAGGCGACCGCTATCAGGCGCAATGCCGCCCGTTCGCGGGCCTGTGGATCGCGGCCGGCGAACTGCCAGGCGACCGCGGCTGCCGACGAGACCTCAATCACCGAATCCAGCCCGAAACCGATCAGGGCGGTGGAGGAGGCCACCGTTCCAGCGCCGATGGCGACGAAGGCCTCGACCACGTTGTAGGTGATCGTCGCTGCCACGAGCAGGCGGATTCTGCGGGCAAGGATCCCGTGCCGCGCAGCGCCCGAACCGGACCAAACCTGGCCGGCACGCATCAACAGCACCCTGTCCCGGCGCTGTCGGCGCAATGCGCCGGATCCGCCGCAAGAACAACACCGAGGAGGTTCGACAGCGCATCCCCCAGTCTCGGGTCCGCCAGCTCGTAACGCATCCGCCGCCCTTCAGGGACCGCGACAACGAGGCCGCATCCGCGCAGGCAGGCAAGATGATTCGACAGGCTCTGCCTGCTCACGCCGATCAGCTCGGCCAGATCGCTCGGATACGCCGCAGCGTCACGCAGCGCCAGAAGAATTCTCGCCCGCGTGGGATCCGAAAGTGCATACCCGAACTGTGCAAGAACTGATGAATGTGTGACTGTCTGCATGTAACTGATAGTACATTAAGAACTGTATCCATGATTGGGTGTATCAATGGGGCGGATCGAAACCTCAGACCGAAAACGAAGGAGCAGCATGCCCAAGAGCAAAGTACGCGCCAAAGCCAAGCAGAAAAACACCCGTGAACAGCGGAACAGGCGGGCAGAGGACAGCGCCTGTGCCCAAAGATGCTGCCCACCCTCCCAATCAACGCCGAAGGCGGCACCGAACACCGTATCCGAGGCCGATAAAGACGGACCCTTGGGTTTGAGCTGAGATCGGTGGCTCCAAGTGTCGTTCGTTCCATGTAGCGGTCCAGCACCTCCCCGGCCACTACAGCGCAAGCTAAGAGCCAGGCGACTTCTGAATAAGACGCGGCAAAAGGGGAAGCTGATGGACTTCGAATTCGACGCGGGAACTTCCTAAGCGCCTTCGCAAGTGGAACCTTCCGCGGGAAACTTTCCCACGATCACCGGGGCCGCTAAGGCCGGCTCCACGCTCACCGCCGTCCCCGGCACCTGGGCACCGACCAGGGTAGCTCTGTAGTGGTGGCCGGCATGGGCGAGACGGAAGACTTCGCCGACGTTCTGGTAGAAGTTTGTTTCCCCGCTGTCGTTGAAACGCAGCGTCACCGCCGTAGCACTGAAGGTGGTGATGGTGGAGTTCAGTCCCGCCGGCCTGGTCCACCCGCCACCGGTCGTGGGCACGAACTTGTAGGTGCCGCCGTCGGGTGCCGTGTAGGTGACCGAGTCGTCTGCCCCGACTTCAAGGGCTGTTTCCGTGGTGCCTTCGGAGAAAGTGGGGCAGTGGTCGTTGATAGCCTTGCACGGAAGGATGGCCGGTGACGGGGCATGGCGAGGCATGATCGTTGCAGCTATCATCGGGGCATGGGCCGGAAGAGAGAATTTTTTGGGGCCGTCACCGGATTAATCGCCTGGGGGCTCCTGCTGTCGGGATGTACTTCTCAGGTTCCGGACGAAAATCCAGGCAGTACCCAAATTCAGCCAACCGACGGCCTCAACAGTGGGCTCCACCCCGATGCAGCTTCCACGGACGGGATGCTGCTGGACGAGGGGTTCGACGAAAACACGCTGGATGCCTCCCTCTGGAACACCTGCCACTGGTGGCAGGACGACGGATGCACCATAGCGACCAACAACGAACTCGAATGGTACCTTCCGCACCAGGTCAAGGTCTCCGAAGGAGCACTTCACCTGACGGCCGAGCGCAGTGCGATATCGGCATCCGACGGCAAGGACTATCGCTTCACCTCGGGCATGGTGACGACCGGGCCGCCGGCCCACCAGAGGGCACCCAAGCTGGCCTTCACGTATGGGAAGGTCGAGGTGCGGTTTCGCCTGCCCGCCGGCCGGGGCCTGTGGCCAGCCATCTGGTTGCTTCCCGCCAGCGAGAATTCCCGACCCGAGATAGACATGCTGGAAGTAACCGGTGAGGATACGGGACGCCTGCGAATGCACCTGCATCCCAAGGACGACTCGGCCCCATCCATCGGGAAGGACTATCTCCTGCCGGGAGGGGCTTCCCTGGCCGGCGGTTGGCACACCATCGACCTGGACTGGTCCCCGGGCAGGCTGGATTTCATCCTCGATGGAAAGCGGGTATGGCGACTGGACGGCAAGGAAGTGCCGGACGAACCGATGTACCTGGTGATGAACCTGGCCGTCGGGGGCGAGTATCCGGGGGATCCGGACCAAAGTACCCAGTTCCCCGCCACCATGAGCATTGACCATGTCCGGATTCGACGCAATGACTGATCCGAACCCCGCGGTTTCCTTAGCAGACCGCGATTGATGCGAATGGGCAGAAGCATGCAGGGGTAATTTGTCCAGATGTCATGGGGACGGGTTGGATGTCGCGGAGCTGGCGAGGAAGCGGTCCATCCAGGGCCCGCCCCGTGTCCTCATGGGCGCGTACTCCATGCCGGTGCACCTTCGTTCATGGACTCCCTCGCTGGATTTGTGCCAGGAGGGCTGGCACAAATCCAGCGACGGCTGGCGGGTCTGGAGCCGGTGGCGAGGGAGTCGGGCTACCCAGGCCAGGACCTCCAGGACCCGGATGTTTGATTCCATCCAAGACACAAAGTCGGTGTTTGGCGGCAAGGTCACGGTGAAGTCGATGACCGGCACCGTCGACGCGCCGGCCTGCTTGCGGATGTGCTCGGTTTGCGCGCTTTTGGTCTGGGTGCTGCAGACCAGCACGTCGATGTTGCCTGCCCGCCGCGTAACTGGGGGAAATCCCTGGCGTTCACGAGTCGAACCCCATGCCGACGGCATCCATGGCCCTGAGGAACGGGCCGCGCCTGCCTTCGTTGCGGTCAGCCTGGACCAGTCCGTGGGTCATCAGCTTCACGCCCAGCCATGCCGCCGGTTCCGGCGGGAAAGGCAGCGGCTTCTTCCTGGCCATCTCCAGCTCGGTGAGCTCGGTCTTGGAACCCGAGAGCAAATCAAGCATCACCCTGGCGCCGAAGCGCGTGGCGCCCACGCCCAGACCGGTGAATCCGGCGCAGTACGCGACGCGGCCGGAGTGGGAGGTGTCAAAGAAGGCGAAGAAGCGGCTGCAAGTGTCGATGGCCCCGCCCCAGGCATGGGAGAACTTGATGCCTTCCAGCTGCGGGAAGGTGCCCAGGAAGTGAGCTGCCAGCTTCCTGAAGGTGGCATCGTGCCTGTCGTATTGGGGCTTGACCTCCCGGCCGTAGTGGTAGATCGCGTCGTAGCCCCCATAGAGCAGCCGCCAGCCGCCGTCCTCGTCGATCGTGGGGCGGGAGTAATGGAAACGGTTGTTCATGTCCGCCAGGCCCATGTTTTCCTTCCAGCCGATGAACTGGCGCTGTGCTGCGGTGAGCGGCTCTGTCATGAGCGCGTAGTCAAAGACGGGGATGGTGTGCAGACGGTGGCGCTTGAGCAGGGACGGGAAGGCGTTGGTTGCCAGGGCCACGCTTCGAGCGGTGATGTGACCGGCGCCGGTGCGCACCCGGATTTCGGTGGAGGTGGAGATAAGCTCCTCGCCCTTGGTGTGTTCGAAGATCCTGACGCCCAGATTGAGGCACACCCGGCGCAGGCCCCAGGCGAGCTTTGCCGGATGCACCAGCACGGTGCCGTGCCGGTCCCAGTTCCCGCCTTCAAAGAGCGGGGAATCGATGTGGGTGCGCACGTGCGATGCGTCCATGGCAACGAGTTCAGGGTCCTGCGCGGCCTCTTCCTTGAGCCATTGCACCTGGTGTTTTTCGGTGGCGACGGTCAGCACGCCGCTTTCCACGAGGTCGCAATCGATGTCGTACTTCTTGACGGTGCCAATGATTCCGGCGAGGTTTTCGGCCCCGAGCTCGGCCAACCGCTGGTTTTCCCCGGGAAGGTGCTTCTCGCCGTTGGATTCGCCATGGACCAGGGAGGCCTCGCAAAAGCCGCCGTTGCGCCCCGAGGCCGCCCAACCCACGGTTTGCCCCTCGATGAGGACCACCTCTCGGTCGGGGTTTTCTTCCTTCGCCAGCAACGCGGTCCACAGCCCGCAGTAACCGCCGCCAACCACGAGCAGGTCTGTGGTCAGGTTGCCTTCCAAAGAGGGCAGGGCCGCGGGGCGGTCGGGGTGCCGCAGCCAATAGGGGGCGTAGGTGGTCCCGTCGAGCGAGGCATCGATGGCGGGTTTCCCGATGCTCGCCTCGATGCGGTCGTAGGAGACGGGGAAGCCGTTGGACGTGGCAGGAATGCTGCTCATGGGGTTTCCTTGCTTGAAAGATGTGAATGTGGGGGGGGGTGGTGTTCAAAGTGCCTGCGGGCGGGAGGGCACTTGTGGAAGAGCTGGCCCTAGACGCGTGCGGCGGCACGTGAATAGACCACGTGCCCCGCGGCAAGGGTGAGTTCCACTGCCACGGCGTGCAAGTCGCTGGAGTCGATGGCGAACGGGTCCGCATCCAGCATGATGATGTCGGCGCGGGAGCCGGGTCGCAGAGTGCCGCCCTCGATATCGCGGTTGATCCAGGCGCTGCCCTGCGTGTAGCCGCGCATGGCCTCCATCAGGGTGATGGCCTGGTGGGGGACCAACGGTTCGGCCTCCGGGTGGTCCGGATGGGTGCGGTTGACCGCGACATGGATGGCCTCGAACGGATTGGGTGTTGAGACCGGCCAGTCCGAACCCATGACCAAGTGCGCGCCGGAATCCATCAGGGAGCGGAACGGGTACTGCCATCCGGTGCGTTCCTTCCCGAGGAACGGGGCCGTCAGTTCCGTCATTTGGTCGTCGTTGCAGGCCCAGAGCGCCTGGGCGTTGATGCTCAGTCCCAGTTTGCCGAAACGAGCCACGTCGTTCGGGTGGATGACCTGCAGATGGGCCAGATGGTGCCGCCCGCCGGTGATGCCGTTGGCGGCCCGGGCTGCTTCGAGCGCATCCAGGCCCATGCGTGCGGCAGCGTCGCCAATGACGTGGAGGTGCAGGTCGAAGCCTGCAGCATCCAGGGCTATCGCCACCGCGGACAGCACCTCCGGAGAGAGGTAGCGCAGCCCCGTGGAACCCCTGGAATCAGGGTCGCAATTGCAGGTATGCAGGTAGGGGTCGAGCATCGCGGCGCTTTGGTTTTCCGCGACGCCATCGACCATGATCTTGGCGGTGGTGGTGCGGAACCCGGCCGCGGCGTTTTCCCGCCGACGCTCCAGGAAGTCCCCGACCAGTTCGGGAACGTCCCCGAGGGTGGTTTCGCGGGGAACCCAGAGGGCACCGGCCGCCTGGCCGGTGAGCTTACCCTCGGCATACAGGGAACGGTAGATCGCGGAACCATCCCGATACCCGGCGTAGTTCCCCAGGATTGCTTCCTGCCAGCCGGTGACCCCAAACGAGTGAAGCCTGGCCTGGCCGGCCGACAGCCCCGCGCGCAGGGTCGCGGCGTCTGGGGGCGGGATGAGTGGGCTGACCAGGTCCATGGCGCCCTCGTGCAGCATGCCGGTGGGATTTCCCCGCCCGTCGCGTTCGATGCGTCCGTCCGGCGGATCGAGGGTGGCGGCTGTGATCCCGGCCAGGTGCAGGGCGGCGGTGTTGACCCAGGCGCCGTGGTGGTCGCGGTTGATCAGGTAGGCGGGCGTCCGGTCGGTGACCGCGTCCAGCAGTTCGGCAGTGGGCGTGCCGCCGGGGAAATCGCTCATGGACCAGCCGCCGCCGGTAATCCAGTCCTTGGTGTTGCCGGCAGCGTGGGACGTGATGACTGCCAGCGTGGCGTCGATGCCGTGGGCACTGGTGAGATCGCAGGCCAGGGACTCGACCCCGCCCATCAGGGTGTGGACGTGCGCGTCGGTGAAGCCGGGGGACAAGGCACGGCCCTTCAGGGACACGTCGTGTTCCGGTGCTGGGAGGGCATTGCGGACCTGCGCCACGGGCCCCACGGCCAAGACGCGTCCATCGCGCACGGCCACGGCGCTGCCCGGGTCCAGGAGGATGTCGCCATCAAAGATAGTGCCTGAATGAAATAGCCACGTCTCGCTCACGGGTGCCCTTTCGGCGTGGAGGAATGGGGGGTGCCGCTGGATGAATGATGTGTGTCCCAGTTCATAAAATCCCAGTCATGATCTAAAGTCAACGGTGTTGACTTTAATGCGTGGCAAGGAAGCCACGGCCCATCGATGGATACCAACGAGCCCGAGGATGACCCCGTGAAAGAGGCGCCCGTTCCGCGTCGCCGTGCCCAGGGACTTGGCCGCGACATCATCATTGATGCCTGCCTTAAGCTGGCCGGCGGAAGCGATGCCGATGCCCTGTCCTTTCGCAAGATCGGCAAGGCGATCGGTGCCGACCCGACGGCGCTGTACCGCCACTTTGCCGACAAGGACGAACTGCTGCTGGCGCTCGCCGACCGCGTGATTGCGGTGGGAATGGAAGGTTATGTCCCGGGCCCGCGCTGGGAGGAGTCGCTGCGGGACTTGATGCTGAGGACCCGGGCGAGTTTCCTGCGCTATCCGCAGGTTGCCACGTTGGCTGCCTTGCGGGTGACGCGCCAGAAGGGCGAGCTGGAATTCATTGAGGCCATGCTCGCCGCGCTGGAGTTGGCGGGTTTTGAACGGCGGGAGGCGGCGCTGGTCTACCGGGCCTGTGGCGACTTCATGCTGGCATGGACCGGCTTTAGTGCGGGGCTTGTGCTGCTGGGTGAGCAGTCAGCGCAGGATGACAATGCGTGGGTGCGCAGCTATCAGGACGTGTCTGAGCAGCAATACCCGTTGGCGGTGTCATCGGTGGCCCTGATGGCAGGGGTGCAGGACGAGGAAAATTACCGCTTCGCCCTGGACCTGCTGTTGGGAGGGATTGCCGCGCGGTTGGGCAACTGAGTGCCGAGACGGCAACGGAGGGGAACCGGGAAATTTCTCGGTGCCCCTCCGTGTCGACGTCGGATCCTGCGCGTCCTACCGGTGCTCCGCGTCGCCGCCGGCGGAGGGGCCCGATGCTGCCAGCCGCAGGCCGATCCCGCAGAGCATGACCAGCGCCAGCTCGGCCGCGGCGATGCCGAGCATCGCGGCGGCTCCCGCTCCGGCGGTCGCAACCGTGGCTTCTCCGCCGTGCCGGTGCTCGTGGATGCCCAGCGCCATGAAGGTGTGGACAATCGCCATGAGTGCGGACATGGCCAGCAATTCGGCCAGGGCCGTCGGATTGTTCCAGGACCGGTGGGCGCATTTGAGGCACAGCAGCACCATGGCACCCAAGACGGCGCCGACCCAAGGCCCGTGCGGGAAGGCGACCATGACCCACACGTGACCCGCGCCCAGGCCCGCCGCCAGGGCGGCGACGACCCGGGCAAACCTCGGTGAGCCCGGGGTCCCACGGGTGCCCTGCCGCGCGGCCGGCGCGACACGCGGTGCGGGCCAAACGGGGGCCGCAATGTTCGTGGTCATGGCATGCCGACTAGGAGTGGCAGGACTTGCCGGTGGCCGGGGCCGGGACATCTAGAACCGGCGAGCGGTCGAAGAAGCCCTCGGGACGCAGCTTGAAGCCAACCGTGTCCACCGGCATGATGGGCCAGTCCTCGGGTCGCGGGAAGTGCGTGAGCCCGAAGGTGTGCCAGAGGACGAGGTCCTCGCCGTCGATGTTGCGGTCGGCCTTGACCCATTCGGGCAGCCCCGCGCCGCCGGTGTGCTGGTTCACGAAGTCGCCGGTCGGGTAGCGCTGGTCCGCGGTGGCCGGGGTGACCCACAGGGCCTTGGAGGCAAAGGTGGCGCGGCGGTGGATCGAGGAACCCTCGTTGGCCAGCAGCGTGGGGTTTCCCTGCGGGTGCAGCTTGTAGCCCACCGGATGGCCCAGTCGGTTTTCCGATTCGGGGTTGGAGACCACCCACGTGCGGCCCTTGGCCATGTCCGCGTCGCGGATCGCCTCGGACTCGCGGGCCAGGAGCGTGCGCTTGCGGGAGAAGGCGTTGCCCCGCAAGTTCTCCGGTCCGGTGGGCACGCGCACCACGTCCTCTTCCTCGACGCGGCCCGGGCCGCCGTCGAGGGCGAAGTCCAACCGGGCGCCGAAGAGGTGCTGGTGGAACGGGGCGCCGAGTCCTGGCGCGAGTTCGGAGGCGTACGGTGTTTCCCCGTCCGGCAGGGCACTGGTGAACACGATGCCGGTGGCCTTGGCCTCGAACTCGATGGTGCCATCGAGGTAGAGGTACCAGTAGAAGCCGTAGTCGTAGTTGCCGATGGTGGTGAAGAAGGAGATCACCAGGCGGCGGTTGCGTCGCGTGTAGTTGATGCCGCTCCACAGGTCGGAGTGCTTGGCCAGGATCGAGTGGTCCTCCTCGTGCATGCAGATGCCGTTGCGGATCGTGCGCGCCTCGCCGCGGGCATTGGAGACCACCGGGGAGATGTAATGGATTTCGCCCAGGCAGTCGCAGCCGAGCTCGAGCGAGTTGGCGAACTGGCCCACCAGGTACTCGCCGGTGTCGAAGTAGTTCTGCCAGCTGCGCACCGGGGACGGGTCGCCGTAGGGGACCACCATCTCCGCAATGGAGGCACGGTTAAGGATGCGGCGCGGGGCACCCTTGTCCTCGAAGGAAATATTGTGCAGCACCAGGCCCTCGCGCACGTCGAAGCCCACATCCAGGCTCCATTTCTCCCACTCCACATGGTTCTCACCGGTGACGGTGAAGCTGGGACCTTCGGGCTGGGTGATGGAGATCGGCTTCTGCGTGGTGCGCAGCGGGCCGGTCAGCTCCGGGTCGGTGTAGTTGCCGTGCTCGGCCGGGATCGGCGCGACGCCCAGGTCGATGACCTGGTCCACGCTGCGGTTGCCCACATCCACGTAGCCGACCAAACCATCCACGGGGTGTGCCCAGGCCGAGTCCTCGGGGTGGTCCTGCACGAAGGCCAGTCCGCGCAGGATGCGGCGGCCCGATTCCTCCGGGTACTCGAATACGCCGGCAGAGAGCGGGGCGACGCGCACCTTCTTCACGTCCAGGTTCCGTTTGGCCAGGGCCTCGAGCCAACGCGGGTCTTCGGAAAGCAGCTCCTCGACGACCTCGAATTCCTCCTCCAGCACCGGCAGCTCGCCGCTGATGGCCGTGTCCAGCTCGATGACGCTTTCCACCTCGCCGCGGGTCACGGAAACCACGATGTCCTTGGGATGGTTGCCGCTGACATCGAGGAGGAAGACGCGGAAACGGCGATCGGTCTCCGGCGCGTCCCGGCGTGGATCCTCGAGTCCCAGGTAGGCCACGCGGGCCGATTCCGGGAAGTGGCCGTTCTCGGCCAGGATGGTGCGCACCTGTGCGATTTCCGCTTCGGTGGCAAGTGCGTAGGCACTGAGGTCGGTGTTTTCGGCGATCGCGTTGTTGGGGGTCATGGCGTTGCCCTTTCGAGGGAATGTGGAAGGAGACGTGCATTACCGGCGCCGGTGACGTGCACCACGTTTTTATTCTCTGATTGTAGAGAATAACCGCGTTTCTTCACCGTGGCAAGGGGTGCGGGTTGGTGCGGGCGGTGCGCAAAGGTTGGCGGAGCGATCCGTAGGATGGGTTGCATGCCAAAGATTGTTGATCATGATGCCCGCCGACTCGAGCTTGTTGAGGTTACGTGGAAGGTTATTGCCCGCCGCGGCTTTGACGGTGTGACCTTGCGCGACATTGCGGCCGAAGCAGGCTTTGCAAATGGCGCATTGAAGCCATACTTTCCCACGCGGGCGAGCTTGATTCGGGCTACCTTCAGCCACGTCTTTGGCCGTACCAACTCTCGGATCGCGACCTCAACCCAAGGGTTGGCCGGCCTGTCGGCACTACGTGCCTTCGCCGCGGAGGTCCTGCCACTGGATGCGGACCGGCTGGACGAGGCCCGGGTCGTGATCCCTTTCTGGCAAGTCGCCATCCATGAGCCAGAATTCGCCGCGCTCAATGACGAAGCCATGCTCCAGTGGCGCAACTGGATTCGGGGGTGGATTGCCCAGGCGGGAGATGAGGGTTCGCTGCGTGGCAACGTGGATCCAATGGTCGCGGCGGAATCGTTCCTGACCTTCCTGTTGGGATCGCAGATAGCGGCAGTGCTTGATGCGGGCTTCAACGATCCGAGCCAATTGCGGGCTCAGTTGGAACAACACCTGGGTCTGCTGCGCACGGGCTGAGCAACGTCCCCGCTTTAAAACCTACAGTCAGAGAAAAAACGTGACTTTAGGAATTTATGCGCGTAGATTAGCTGGAATGTGACCCCGTTCACCTCCCTCCCGATTGTCGATGCGGAGGGGCGTGGCCGAAATTGGGGAAAGGTCTATCGCTCATGTACCAGATACAGCACGCTGATTCCTTCGGAGCCTGGAAGGCCCTTGTCTCCAGCGCCTTCGTTCCGCTCATTTCCGAGCCGGTACGGGCCGGCTCCTTTGCCGGCAGCATTGCCGGCAACCAGTTCGGTTCCGTGGGAGTGATGGAGGTCGAGGCCACGGCGCACGCAGTGCGCCGCACCGAGGACCTGCTGGCCGCGGGGGACCACCCCCACTTCAAGCTCAACCTGCAGCTCAGCGGGCATGGCATCCTGCTGCAGGACGGGCGGGAAACCTTGCTTCGACCTGGGGAGCTGGCGATCTATGACACCCAGCGTCCCTACACCTTGATGTTCGAGGAGGAATTCAAGACCCTCGTCCTCATGTTTCCACAGCAGCAGCTGGGACTGCCGGTTGCCCAAATCCGTGAGATGACAGCCACCGCCATCGGCGCCGAACATCCCTTGGGTCGGGCCATCAACCCCTTCCTGGGGCAGCTGGCGGGCCTGTTGCCCCAGCTGCAGGGTCCCGTCGGACATCGGCTGGCCGCGAATGCCGTGGACCTGTTGGGTACGTTGCTCGCGGCCGAACTCCACGAACACGACGAACTCGCGGTCGATGGGCATCACCGGCAATTCCGTTCGATCCAGGCCTACATCGATGAGCACCTCACCGATCCCGAATTGTGCCCGGGATCCATTGCGGAGTCCCAATACATCTCCTTGCGCAGTCTGCATAAGATTTTCGCCCAGTCCGGCCACACCGTCTCCGAGTGGATTCGCACCCGACGGCTGGAGCAATGCAAACGCGATTTAAGCGATCCCTTTCAACACCACGTGCCGGTGGGAGCAGTGGGGGCGCGTTGGGGATTGCCTGACGCAGCGCACTTCAGCAGGGTATTCCGGGCCGCATACGGCAGTTCCCCCTCGGCTTTCAGGGCCCAAAGCTAGCGACGCCAAGGTCTCGGATCAGGCGTCCGGAGACAACGCTGCACGGTTCGCCAAAAGGCGCTCACGCAAAGCCAAGCGCCAAATGGATACGTTCGCGCACGCTTGTAGGAAAGACGCTTCAAGGAGGAACTTCCCATGGCTGCATCCACTGATCCACGCATCACCGAGGCCCCGAGCCTCGGCAAACGCACACTCGGGGTACCCGCGCTGGTCTTCATGATCATCGCCGCCTCGGCGCCGCTGACAGTTGTCGCCGGAGGTGTCACCAGCAACTACGCGGTGACCGGAGTGCTGGGCATCCCGCTTTCCTTTATCGTCCTCGGCATCGTCTTGTTGGTCTTCGCCGTTGGATACACTGCCATGAGCCAACACGTGCACAATGCCGGGGCGTTTTACGCCTACGTCGCCCGAGGTCTGGGAAAGGCAGCCGGTATCGGCGCGGCCTGGGTCGCGTTGATCAGTTACAACGCCATGCAGATCGGCATCTACGGACTCTTCGGCTTTGCCATGTCATCGTTCCTTGCCGGTACCTTCGGGCTGAGCCTCCCATGGTGGGGGTGTGCCCTGATCGGCTGGGCCGTTGTTGGGATTCTCGGGGTGAACAAGGTTGACCTTTCGGCCAAGCTCCTGGGCATCGTCGTGGCCTGCGAGTTCCTCGTGGTCATCGTGTATGACGTGCTGGCCATAAAGGTTGCTCCCGAGGGAATCAGCACCCAGACCTTGCAACCGGGGAGCCTGTTCACTGCGGGAATCGGTGCGGCCCTGTCCTTCAGCATCGCTGCCTTCATGGGCTTTGAATCCGGGGCGATCTACGGCGAAGAGGTCAAGGATCCCAAGAACACCCCTCGTCGTGCCACGCTGATCGCCGTGGGAATCATCGCGGTTTTCTACGCCATTTCCGCTTGGGCCATGGCCGTGGGAGAGGGAGACAGTGCGGTCGTGGGCAGGTCGGCCGAGATGGGGCCCGATCTGATGTTTGTTTTCCTGGCGGAGCACACCCCGGGCTGGTTCGTGGATTTGGGCAACGTTCTCTTTATAACCAGCCTGCTCGCCGCCCTGATCGCCTTCCACAATGTGGTGGCCCGTTATCTGTTCTCACTGGGACGCGAGGGAGTCCTGCCACGGGTGCTGGCCCGCACCAATCCCCGCACACATGCCCCGATGGCCGGTTCGTTGGCCCAATCGGTGTTGGCCTTGGTGGTCCTGGTGGTCTTCGCATTCATCGGCAACGGGCAGGACGAGATGTTCCCGGTGCTCACCCTCTTCACCTGGCTCACGAACACCGGTGCCTTCGGCCTGGTAATGCTCATGGCACTGACCTCCTTTGCCGTCATTGGATATTTCCGCACCGAGCCGCACGGACTCGGTCCGTGGGCCGCACAGGTGGCACCGCTGCTCGCCGGGGTGAGCCTGACGGTTCTTTTCGGCGCGATCGTGGTGAACTTCGATGTGCTGATCGGGCTGGAAGAAGCCAGCGTTTTGGGATGGCTGCTGCCGGCAGTCGTCATAGTTCCGGGGATCCTCGGTGTGCTGTGGGCCTTCCGCCTTCGCCGCAGCCACCCTGCGGTCTATGCCAGGGTGGGCCGCGGCGGCGACCTTTAGGCAACCTGAAAGTTCCCGGGAATTCGCTTCCCATGGCCGGCGGGGCCAGCGCGAAGATGCTTGCCCGCCGGTTTCTGCCGGCAACTCCGGCTTGTCAGACCGAAGGCAAGGCGGAGTTACCTGCCCTTAACCGCAGCCGGCCGTGTCCCGGGGGATTGCTCCAGCGGGACACGGCCACCGAAGGTGGTGCATATTCGCAGGGGCTGTCAGGCCTCGACGAACGTGTCTGCGACGCTCAGGGCCGTATCCAGCATGGCCAGCCCTGTACGCAAATCCTCGTCCGTGATGTTCAGCGGCGGGACCACGTGGACGCGGTTGAAGTTCACGAACGGCAGCATGCCTGCCTTTTTCAAGGCACCGGTCACCGCGGCCATGGCCGGCGAGGATCCGCCGTACGGTGCCATCGGCTCGCGGGTCTCGCGGTTGGTGACCAGTTCGACCGCCCAGAAGCAGCCGGTGCCGCGCACGTCTCCCACGGAAGGATGCCTGTCCTTCAGCTCGCGCAATGCCGGGCCGATGATGTCCGCCCCGAGGCGGGCGGCGTTCTCCACCAGGCCCTCATCCTTCATGGCGTTGATGGTCGCCACCGCGGCGGCCGAGGCCAGCGGGTGGCCCGAGTAGGTCAGGCCGCCCGGGTAGGGACGTTCGCGGAAGGTCTCGAAGATGGCCTCGGAAATGGCCACGCCGCCCAGTGGCACGTAGCCGGAGTTCACACCCTTGGCGAAGGTGATCAGGTCCGGGGTCACGTTCCAGTGGTTGACGGCAAACCACCGGCCGGCGCGGCCGAAGCCGGCCATGACCTCGTCGGCGATGAAGACGATGCCGTACTTGGTGGTGAGCTCCCGTACACCCTCCATGTAGCCCGCCGGCGGCATGTAGATGCCGGCACTTCCCGGGATGGATTCCAGCACCAAGGCCGCGATGGTGCCCGGGCCCTCGAGGACTATGGTGTCCTCCAGGTGGCGCAGGGCGCGCTGGGTCTCTTCGGCCTCGGTGGTGGAGTGGAAGTAGGAGCGGTACGGGTAGGCCGGGAAGAAGTGCACGATCCCGTCGGTGGCGTTGTCGGATGCCACGCGGCGCGGATCGCCGGTGACGTTGACCGCAAGGTGCGTGCCGCCGTGGTAGCTGCGGTAGGCGGACAGGACCTTGTTCCTGCCGGTATGCAGACGGGCCATGCGGATCGCGTGCTCGTTGGCGTCGGCGCCGCCGTTGGTGAAGAAGATCTTGTTCAGGTCCCCCGGGGTCAGTTCGGCGATCAGCCGCGCGGCCTCGGACCTGGCGTCGTTGGCGTGCTGCGGGGCGATGGTGCAGATCCGTGCTGCCTGCTCCTGGATGGCGGCGACGACCTTCGGGTGCTGGTGGCCGATGTTGGTGTTGACCAGCTGGGAAGAGAAATCGAGGAGCTTGTTGCCCTCCCCGTCCCAGACCCAGGAACCCTCGGTCTTGATGATGGTCATGGGGTCGAAAGGTCCTTGTGCCTGCCAGGAATGGAAGACATGCTTGCGGTCCAGCTCGTGGGTGCGGGCGCCGGCGGCGATCTGCTCGGGCGTGATGGTTTCGGTGCTCACATCGATGCTCATGGGGGTACCCCTTTCCGGGATTCTCGAGGCCCTAGGCGTTCTGCGGGAAGCCGAGGTTCAGGCCGCCGTGGCTGGGGTCCAGCCAGCGGGAGGTGACGACCTTGCCGCGGGTGAAGAAGTTGATCCCCTCGGCGCCGTAGGCGTGGGTGTCGCCGAAGAGGGAGTTCTTCCAGCCGCCGAAGGAGTAGTAGGCCATCGGCACCGGGATCGGCACATTGATACCAACCATACCTACCTGGATCTCGTTCTCGAAGCGGCGTGCAGCGCCTCCGTCGTTGGTGAAGATGGCTGTGCCGTTGCCATACGGGTTGGAGTTGATGGTCTCAATGCCTTCCTCGAAGGAGGCGACGCGGAGCACGGAGAGGACCGGGCCGAAGATCTCATCGGTGTAGATGGACATGTCGGTGGTGACGTTGTCGAAGAGGGTTGGGTTCAGGAAGAAACCCTCGCCCTCCGCATCCGGGTTCACGCGCCGGCCATCCAGCACCATGGTGGCTCCAGCGGCCTCGCCGGCGTCGATGTATCCGGCGACCTTGTCGCGGTGCGCCGCGGTGACCAGTGGGCCCATGTCGCAGCCGCGGGTGCCGTCGCCCACGCGCAGGGTTGCCGTGCGCTCGGCGATCTTGGCCACCAGTTCGTCGGCGATCGAGTCGATGGCGACAAGCGCGGAGATGGCCATGCAGCGTTCGCCCGCGGCACCGAAGCCGGCGTTGACGGCAGCGTCGGCGGCCAGGTCCAGGTCGGCGTCGGGGAGGACGAGCATGTGGTTCTTGGCCCCGCCCAGGGCCTGGACGCGCTTGCCGTGTGCCGTGCCGGTCGCATAGACGTACTGGGCGATGGGGGTTGAGCCGACGAAGGAGACCGAGGCGACGCGCGGGTCGGTCAGCAGCGTGTCGACCGATTCCTTGTCGCCGTGCACCACGTTGAAGACGCCGTCGGGAAGGCCTGCTTCCTTCCACAGCTCGGCCATCCACTGGGCCGCTGTCGGGTCCTTTTCACTCGGCTTCAAGACCACGGAGTTGCCGGCCGCGATGGCGATCGGGAAGAACCACATCGGCACCATGGCCGGGAAGTTGAACGGGGAGATGATGGCCGCGACGCCGAGGGGCTGGCGGATGGAGTGCACATCAATCTTGGTGGAGGCGTTTTCCGTGTAGCCGCCCTTGACCAGATGCGGGATGCCGCAAGCGTACTCGACGACCTCCTGGCCGCGGGCGATCTCGCCCATCGCGTCTTCGAGCACCTTGCCGTGTTCCGCGGTGATGATGGCGGCGAGTTCGCCCTTGCGCTTGTTGAGCAACTCGCGATAGTTGAACAGGACCTGCGAGCGGCGGGTCAGCGAAGTGTCGCGCCAGGCCGGGAACGCGGCGTGGGCCGCGGCGATCGCCTCGGCGGTCGTGTCGGCCGAGGCCAGGGCAACGCGGGAGGACACCTTGCCGGTGGCCGGGTTGGTCACGTCGGCAAAACGGGAATCGGTCGGGACTTCGAGGCTGGTTCCGTCGATCCAGTGGGAGAGTGTCTGCATGGTGTGTGGGTTCCTTTCAAGGCGGGGCAATGGTCTGCTGAATCCATTGTGTAGCCCGGGACACACTGTTGAAACTGTCAACCTGTAATACCTTGGGGCCAAAGCCATACACTTTGTCCATGAGTGCCCTCGAGAGTCCCCGAAAACCTGCCGTCGCCGGTACCCTCAGCATTGCCCGAATCCTCGAGCTGCCTGCTGTTTTGGCGGGGGAGCCGGAGGTGCTCGGGGGTGCGGCCTTGCTGACAAACCCCGTGCGGTGGGTGCACGTGGCCGAAACCCCCGATCTGGCCGAATTGCTTTCCGGTGGGGAGCTGGTGCTGACCACCGGGCTGGCCTTCGGCGAAGCGGGGTCCGGAGTGGCCGGCTTTGTCTCACAAGTTCAGGCAGCGGGAGCCTCGGGACTCATTGTCGAGCTGGTCGCCGGGGCGGCCGTGGAACAACATGCCTCCATCTCCGAGCTGCGTCGGGTTGCAGGGCAAGGCGACTTCCCGGTCATCCTGTTGCGGCGAAGGGTGCGCTTTGTCGAGATCACCGAGGTGGTTCACCGCATGCTGGTCTCGGACCAGCTTGCCGCCCTGGAACGCTCCCGGATGATCCACGAGGTGTTCACCGCGTTGAGCCTGCAGAACGCGACGGAGGAAGGGATCGTGTCCCGGGCCGCCGAACTCATCGGCGCCCCGGTGGTGCTGGAGGACGTGGCGCACCTGGTCCTGGGGTTCGACGCCGGTCCGCAACCGGATGCCGGGCTGCTGGCGCACTGGCCCGAACGCTCGCGCCGGGTCGGTTATCTGGAGGCCACGGGGCGCGGAACGGGGGAGGAAAGCTGGCTGCAGACCCCGGTCGGAATCCAGGGCCAACGTTGGGGGCGGTTGGTGGTTCCCGGGCAGCTGGGCAACGACGAGGACGCTGCCATGGTGCTCGAGCGCGCGGGGCAGACGCTGTCCATTGCCCGATTGGCCGGGCGGGACCAAAAGGAGCTACTGCACCAGGCCCGCGCGGGACTGCTGCACGAGCTGCGCCAGCCCCATGCCCTGGGCGCGGACGAAGTGATGATCCGTGCCGGCGCGCTGGGCCTTGCGGAGTCCCCACACTACGTCCCGGTCGTTTTCCGCCTTGATGACCGCCGGGGGCAAACGCCAACCGGCGTGCAATTGCGCGAACGTGCACTGCTGGACGCACTCAACGACGTCGTGGAATCGGCCCGGGCAACCTCGCTGTCCGCCAGCCTGCAGAGCGGCCAAGTCGGCATGGTGCTGGGCGTGGGTGCCAGGCTACTCGAGGAGCCGCTGCTGGAACGAATCTGCCGGCAGCTGGCCCAAGGCCAGCAATCCGTCGAATGGTCGGTGGGCGTGGGGCGCGGGCGAAAAAGCGTGAAGGATGCGGCCCGTGGATTGGAAGAAGCGGTCCAGGTCGCCGAGACCGTGGCAACCCTTGACACCCGTGCCCGGCCCTTCTACCGCTTTGCCGACGTGCGGCTGCGCGGGCTGCTCGCGCTGATGCATGACGACGCGCGCCTGAAGGCCTTTGCCGAGGCCGAGCTGGCCGGGATCCTGGACCCGCTGGACGAGCCCGCACTCGAGTTGCTCGGGCTGTATCTCAAACACGGCGGCAACAAGTCCGCCCTGGCCCGCACCGGATTCCTGAGTCGGCCGGCGCTCTACGCCCGGCTCGAAAAGCTGGAGGACAAGCTAGGCGTCAGCCTGGATGACGCCGAGTCGCGGACCTCTTTGCACGTGGCCTTGCTTTGGCGCGGGTTGGGCCGGACCTAGACCGGGTGCCTGCGGCGCGCAACGGGCCACTGGGACGGGTGACGTGGGGCCGGTGCACGGAACCGACGAGGGCTCCGTACACCGGCTGCACTGCGTTGAGTAAGTGGCAGGACTTTAGTGCTTGACGAGTTTCGCCGTGGAATCGCCTATTCGTGCCTGGGAAACGCGAATCAGTGCCGCATAAATCAGTGCCGCCAGTATCGGGGTGGCCAGCGAGCCGATGTTCGAGCCCCACGCGCTGCCGGACTGGATAAGCGTGATTCCGGCAACGGCCGAGATGACCCACGCAGCGACCCCGGCTCGGTTGAGCGCAGGGAATGCAGAGTCCGGAAGCGACCCGTCCGGCACGATGCCGCCGCGCCGTTCCTGGACGAAGATGTGTACCAGCGCGATCGCCACCCAGCCGGTGACCAGCGCCCCCTGCCATGACAGGGCCAACAAGAGGTACTTGACGACCGGCAGCAGCATCAACAGGTAGATAATAAGCGCACCGATCCCGACCCAAGCCAGCGACGGCAACCTCAGGCGCAGGGCTCGCTCTCCGAATTCACGAAGGTTGGCAATACCCAGCGCATAGTTCGCGGTGTTGATGCGGGTTTGGGACACGAAGATCACCAGCAGGCCCAGCGGGCCCATGAGCTGGACCAAGGCGCCAGCAACACCGGTCTCGGTGGCCTCCGCGCCGGGAATAGTGAAGGTGAGGTAGATGCCGATCAGTGAGTTGACGCCAAAGGCCAGGGTGTAGAAGAGCCAGCCGAAAGTGTAACGCTGGTGGAACTTCACGTCCTTTGCGCGCCCAAGTGCAGCGAAGTCCATGGTGTACATCATCAGGATCCACACGCCCATGAAGGCGGCGCAGGTGGCCAGCCAGCCGGGCCCGCCAGCAACGAGCGACAGCGAACCTGCTGAGTGGGTGAGCCAGGCACTGCCGTTAGGATGGGCAATGGACGCCCAAACGACCGCGGTGATTAGCCCGCCCCAGTAGATGGGAAGCAGCCAGCCGTTGATCTTGTCCAGCCAGCGTTGGATGCCACCGGCGATGAGCGGAATCGTGTACAGCACCACCAATGCGTACCAAAGCTGGATGGGTCCGCCGAACTGGGCCTGGAAGGCGTAGCCGAGGATGGCGCCCTCGAAGACTGCGTAGTAGATGGCGGTGGCGGCAAAGACCAGTGTGGCCAGTAATGCGCCCTTGCTGCCGAGCAGGGTGCGGGAGAACTGGGCAACGGTTAAGGAATGCTTCAAAGCATATCCGGCCAGGACCCGGTTGATGGCGCCGTAGATGACGATCGTGATGGACAGCCCTATGAGGGTATCGATGGTGCCGTAGGCCTGGGCCAGTGAGGCGCCGATGTAGATGAAGAACATGGCCGAGACCAGGCCGTACCAAGCCATAGAGAGTGAGCCCGCGCTCATCTTCCTGTTTTCTGGGACCGTATTCTCAGCCGTTGATTGTGTTGACACGAGACTTCTCCTGAAAAACGGGCACGGCAGGGCATCGGGTCGAACCCGTGCGTGCTTGGTGCCAGGCGAGTGTGACAAGGAATAAGGTGCAATTTCGACCGAGCACTGGTCGGTGCCCGGCGAAGCATGTCGAACAAATGCCGCTCGTTAGCGGTCGGAACGGGAGCCTATCGAGTTCCCGTTCTATTTTCCGGGGGCGGTACCGCCCGCATCTTTGCTGGCGGTACCCCCCTGGAAATCAGATGGCCCTTGGGCGCGGTGCCGGGCCAGGAGTGAACGAATCGGCAGGCGTTCCGCACTCCTGGCACGTGTGCATGCAAGTGGCTAGACCCAGTGTGAGGAAGAGCGGCGCGCCATCAGCTGCCGGTACTCAGCCGTGGTGTTTTCAAATAGCTCGCCGGTGCCCCAGTCCAGGATGACGCCGTGCCTCCGAATGACATCGAGCATGTCCGTGGTGCCATTGCGGTAGTTTTCCGCGACAACATGCGGATCCTCGGTAAGCCATCCGTTCCGCGCGGCGCGGATCTGTGCCCGCAGCGTCGTCGTGGCGGCCTCGTCGATCTCGAACTCGTCGAGCTCTGCATCGATCTCGCGGATCACCACTCCGTAGTCCTTGGCTGCTCGATCGATCGAGACATACTGGTCAATGACGTCCTCCCGAACTTCGCCGGGGGTGCGTAGTAACGGGTCGCCGAATCCGCCGCCTCCGGCGGAGGGGCGTGTGAAGGTATCGCCCGACTGCACGGGAACGGAGGAGAAATTGGAACCGAGGTAGCGTTCCTCCGCGGTGCCCTTGTTCAGCCAGACTCCGTGCGGTATTGAGGGCAAGCCGCCTTCGATGCCCCAGGTGATGGAGCGGGCACGGTCGCAGCAATAGCTCATGACGGTGTCGAAGGCATCGGTAAGCATCCCGCCCTTTTCGATTCCCAGGCCGCCACGATAGCGGCCGGGGCCGGCCGAGTCCATGGCGATCTCGTGCCGGGTCGTCAAGACAGGGGAGAGTCGTTCTTGCCCCTCGACCGGTTGCACGGCTAGGCCCGGGCCGAACACCGGAGCCGTAGCGCTAGAACCATCCTTGGTGGCACGTCCGCCCCAGCCGCCGGCCATCCAGTCGTACCACATGAAGTACTCGTTCTTCGGGGTCCGCGCGTCCTTGCCGCCTACCAACAGGTATTCGAGATTGAACGCGCACGCCATGGCGCGTTCCGGCATGATCTGGCTCCACAGCTCGAAGATCCCGTTCATGATCTTCTCGTAAGGGCCGGAGCAGAACCCGGTGACCGCGAACGGCCATCCGGCGTTGACCACCGTACCCTCCGGGCCGATCTCTGCTTGGACCGCGGCATAGAAGCCTGAATTCAGCGGCACATCAGGGAAGAAGGTTTTGGTGCCGGCGTAGATGGCCGAGTGGGTGGTGCCGTAGCCGGAGTTGAGGAACGTTGCCACCGCTGGAGCTGATCCGGAGAGGTCATAATGGATGCCGTTCCCGTCAAGTTTGAGCTTGATCTTGATTGGCACGAGACCTTCGCCTTTGCCCGGATCCACGTCGATGTAGTCGGTGGTTTCCCATTCACCTTGGGGAAGGGACTCCAGCTGTCGCAACACGGTCCGCTTCACGTAGTCCTGCGTTTCCTGCATGGCCGCGAGCACTGTGTCCTTGG
Source organism: Paeniglutamicibacter sulfureus (assembly GCF_039535115.1). Lineage (NCBI taxonomy): Bacteria > Bacillati > Actinomycetota > Actinomycetes > Micrococcales > Micrococcaceae > Paeniglutamicibacter > Paeniglutamicibacter sulfureus. The sequence goes on along the minus strand of NZ_BAAAWO010000001.1, from coordinate 1,900,772 downwards.
AGTACTTGCCGACCAAGCGATGTACCTCGCGCTCGCAGACTGCGGTGGCCTCGGACTGGGCGTGCAGATCGCCCATGGCCTGCCGCGGCGCGCGGGTGTTGGATACCAGCAGTTGGGCGACGTCGTGCAGGAACACGCCCTTGGACCAGATCCTCACCGGTGTGATGCGCAAGCCCTCGCCGAAATGTTCCTTGGCGTTTACGTCGAAAGAGCCGGGGACATTGCCACCGATGTCGGCCCAGTGGCCCTTGTTCTGGGCAAAGGCAATGACCTCGCCGTCAGCGAAAATGGGGCGGATGAACGAAACATCGTTGAAGTGGGTACCGCCGCGGTACGGGTCGTTGATGGCGAAAACGTCGTCGGGGTGGATGTCGGTGCCAAACTCCTCGATGACGGCCTTGCACTGGAAATGCAAGGTGCCCACATGCACCGCAATGTCACCGGAACCCTGCATCACGGTGTTTCCGGACGCATCGCATAGGGCGGAAGAGAAATCACGCGAATAGATGACGAACGAGTAGCAGGTCCGCAGGATTTGTTCGCTCATCAAGTCAACCGACGTGGCGAACGCGTTCTTCAGCACCTCAAAGGTGACCGGATCCAGTGATGGACGTGTCGGAGAGGTTGCCAGGGCGTCTGGGGCAACGAGTGTATCGGTCATGACTAAGACTCCTTGCTTGAGGGAAGATCGTGAAGGTGGATGCGGATATTGCCCCAGCCGTCGATTTCGGCGGTCGTTCGCGGGGGAACCACGGTGGTGGAATCGAGCTGGTCAATGATCGCCGGACCGGAGAACGTGGCACCGGCCGGGAGACGGCGGCGGTCGTAGACGGGAGTGGACAACCAGCCGGTGTTGCCGAAGTAGACCTCGCGGGTGGAGACAGGTTCCCCCGGATCGGCGTTCAGCTCGGTGGCCGGGATGAAGGCAGGCTTCGGTGTTTTGCCGATGGCGCTAAGCAGCAACTGGTAGATCTCGACCGGCTGATCGTCCTGCCGGAACGCGAACTCACGTTCGTGTTCCTGATGGAAGGTTTCTATCGCCGTTTCCAGGGCGCCGCGCCCCGTACCGATGGGCACTGACAGTGATCGCCACTGACCTGCGTATCGCATGGAAATCTCGCGCTTCAGCACGGCATTCTCGTCGTTCACCCCTTCATGGCGCAGGCGCGAGGAAGCCTCCTTTTCTAGTGTCTTAAACCGGACTTCGATCTCGCCTGGATCGGTCTCGGAAGCCAATCCGCTAAACATAGCCGAGAGGTCATGCCGTATGTCAACCAGTAGACAGCCCAGGGCGGAGGTGACACCGGGATTGGCCGGGACCACGACGGTGGGGATGTTCAGTTCACGGGCCACTTCGGCACCGTGTAGTGCACCGGCACCGCCAAAGGCAATGAGTGCGAAGTCGCGTGGGTCGTAGCCGCGGCGGATCGAGATCAGGCGCACCGCATCGGCCATGTTGGCGTTGGCGACCTGCAGGATGGCATATGCCGCCTCGGCCAATTCCATGTCCAGGGGCTCGGCAATGACGCGCTTAATGGCCTCGAGGGAAAGCGTGCGGTCCAGAGTCTTGGCGCCGCCTGCCAACGACGTTCCGAGACGGTTCAACGCCACATTCGCGTCGCAGTTGGTGGGCTGGTCGCCGCCGGAGTTGTAGCAGGCGGGACCCGGAGCAGCACCTGCCGACTGCGGTCCGTTGCGCAGTGCGCCGGCGATATCGATGTGGGCCAGTGACCCGCCACCGGCCCCAATCGTCAGGACCTCGATCGATGGGAAGACAATCGGATGCCCGTATTCGACCTGCCACTCCTTGGTGATACGCAATTCGCCGCCAGATACCAGACAAATATCGGTGGAGGTACCACCCATATCCAGTCCAACGGCATCTTCGAAGCCGCATTGTTGGGCCACATGCTTGGCTGCGATCGCTCCGGCGGCAATACCGGAGGCTGCCAGTCTCACGGGGTAGCGCTTGACCATCCGCGGGGTCATTGACCCGCCACCGGAGTGGAGCAGGAGCAAATCCCCGGTGTATCCGCCGTCCTTGAGTTGTGCGGCCAGCCGGTCTACATAACCGGTCACCAAGGGGGCAAGTACTGCATTCGACACAGCGGTGTTGAATCGGTCGTGTTCAAAGATTTCGGGCAGGATCTCGGCCGAGGCGGAGACCGTGGCCCCGGGAAGCTCTTCCTGGAGAATTTCGCGCATCCGAATTTCGTTGGCGGGGTTCGCGTAGGAATTGATGAAGCACACGGCAATTGTTGTGGTTCCTCGCTTGCGCAACAGAGCTGCGAGGCGGCGGGCCTCGACCTCGTCCAGCGGGGTGACGACCTTTCCGGAGAAATCGATGCGCTCAGCGACCTCGAAGCGGTCACGGCGGCGAATGTAGGGACCAGAAACGTCGTTGTAAGCATCCCAAAGATCGTCCTTGGTGCCGTCGCGAATTTCAATGACATCGCGGAAACCCTGGGTGGTGATCATGGCCGCGGCCGGGAACTTGCGGGTGATGAGTGCGTTTGTAGCTACGGTGGTTCCGTGGGAGAACAAGGAGACATCGGCCAGATTGATTTTGGCTCGTTCGACGCCTCCCATCACGGCTAGCATGGGGTCGTGCGGAGTGGAAGGGACCTTCGTGACCCGCATTTCCTGGGTCTCTTCATCGAAGATGCAGACATCGGTGAAGGTACCTCCGACGTCTACGGCGACTCGTAAATTGGCCATCATGCGCTCCTTGCTGAGTTCGAGGTTTTTGCTTCCCCAACCATGCAATGTGACGCGCATCTCTGTCACTAGCGGAACTCCAAGGCCACTGCCACTATTATTGTGATTTCTACAAATGCACATGTGTCACGGGGCGATTTTGGGATTCAAGGCCACCAAATCATGAACGAATCGAGTGAAGGTGAACCACCGTGCTTTGCTTAAATGAAGTTCTGAAAAATAAGTCTCTCGGCTTGGAACTCGTTGTTTCCGGATCCCTCGATCCCGAAATCAGTGGTGCACATAGTTCGGAAATACATGATCCGGCCCGCTGGTTGGAACCGGGAAACATCATGCTGACCACCGGCATGCGATTCCTAGACGAGGCGAATACAGAAGCGGCTTTCCGGGAACTGGTGGCCTCGCTGCGTCGAGCTAAGGTGGCTGCCTTGTTTTTCGGTGTAGGCGTGTATTTTCAGTCTGTTCCCGACGCGTTGCGCCGATGCTGTGCCGAGGCGGGATTTCCGCTCGTGGCGGTTGCACCGGAAATCCCATTTCGGCACGTAGAAAACTACATCAACCAAAACGCGTCGGTTCCTGACGGTTATGGAATCAAACGCATGATGTGGCTGACCAATGACCTGCTCGATAGCGTCGCTTCAGACACCCCGATCAAGTCTCTAATTGCTCGTCTGGGCACCGCTTGCCGAGGGACTGCCGTGCTCTACGAGGATTCGGGCGCCATCGTCGAATCGACGGGTGACGGGCCAACCAACCTCATATTCGCGGCAATCAATGGCGGCTCGTCCCACTTTGACCGAATAGCCATTGGTCGCTGGGAGGTCATGTACCGTTCCATGGTCTTGCGTGGCCGGGGCTACCATTTGGCCATTGCCACGCGTCAGGGATCGATGCTTGACGACCTCGGCGATGTCCTGCTTGAAACCACCCAGCGGATGCTCGGGGCCATCAAAGGCATCAGTCACCTGGACACCTCGAGACAACGGCATGAAAACGCCCAATTGCTCACCAGTTTGCAGGACGGCATCGGTGTCTCCCGCGAACTGCGCTACTGGGAACTGTTGAAGCCCTATGGGTTCAAGGGCTTCGAGCCTGTCCGTTCGGTGGTGGCCAGCACCCTTGGAGATGAACTGCTGTCGCGGGGGAGGGTAGACGCGCTGATTGAATCTGCGGAGCGTATGGGCGTGCCCCTTCTCTTTGCAGAGAACGGAAAGACGCCGGAGGTCCCCCCGGGGTTCCACGCACTACTTCCCGATTCCAAGGCAAGTGAACAGTGGCTGGCGTCCGGTGCGAAAGGCTTGATGATCGGTTTGAGTGAGCCCTTGGGGTCGCTGGCGCAGGTTCCCGAGCAATTCCAGGATGCCGAACTTGCCGCGAGCATAGCTCGGCGGTGCGCCGTCGGCGATGCCGGGACGCATGGAAGTCTGGTGCGGATGGATGAGGTTGATCCCGCTAGCTGGTTCTTGGCACGTCTCAAGAGCCCGTCCGACCGCAAGCGGCTTACCCGATACGTCCAGCCGCTGCGGCATGAGAAGGAACTGGTGGAAACCATCCAGGGATACCTGGCCATGGACCAGGACGTTGCCCGAGTTGCGGCTTGGCTCTACGTCCACCCCAACACCGTCCGTTACCGGATCAAAAAAGTCGGCGAGATCCTGGGCGGGAACCTGAACGATGTAGGGCTCATTGCCAATCTGTACCTTGCCTACCAAGACGAGATCCTGCGGATTCGCCGTTCCGGAGCAGGCGGATAGCACCGGCCCGCTCCTAGACTTGCCTGACTCACCCGCGCGAGGGCAGGGCCTGCGGGTCGATGTCGCCGGCGTCGTGGCAGTAGCCCAGGACCCGGATGATCGTTTCCAGGTCACCGGCGGGGAGCGCCGCCAGGATGTCCCGGTGCGCCTGCGCAATGGAGGCTTGGTGCTCGGGCCCCAGCTGGTAGGCGCGGGTGATCCGCCGCTGGATCGGGTGTCCCCAGATGCTCCCCAGGGTCTCGCGCAGGTATTGGTTGGGGCAGGGGTCGATGAGCCTGAGGTGGAATTCCTTACCGAGGCGGAACTGTTCCTCCGCGTCGGTGGGTTCCACCGTCTCGAATTCGTCGATGAGCGCCCGCAGCCGCACCAGTTGTGCAGGGGAGTGCTTGCCGATGGCCTGTGACATCGCCAGTTGTTCCAGGTGGTAACGCACCTCGAAGACGTTCTGCACGTCCTGGGCCGTGAGGTCGTTGACCACGTAGCCGCTCCCGGGCACCAGCGTGGCCAGGCCCTCCATCGCGACCTGGGCCAGCGCGTCGCGCACCGGGGTGCGGGAGACGCCGTATTGGGCGGCAACCTGTTCCTGGACCAGGGCGGTCCCTGGCTTCAGCGCGCCGCTGACGATTTCGGACGCGATTTGTTCGTGGACGCGTACCGCCAATGGCCGTGCGTCGTGGACTCCCGTAGCCATGCGTCTCCCTGAAAATGTTTCCTCGCGGTTCCCAGCAGTCTAGCGTGCGGTTTTCGTTCTCCGACGAGGCGCTGGTGGTGCGGGTCACAAAAAACCCTTGACCCATCTGTATCCACTGTATACGGTGAATACAATTCATCGCGTTCCATCTCCCGACAAAGGAAAAAACATGTATGTCTTGAACACCTGGTACGTGGCGGCCTGGAGCAACGAGGTCGACCGCAAGCCGGTAAAGCGGGTGATCTGCGAGCAGCCGCTGGTGCTCTTCCGCACCCAGAACGGAACGCCCGTGGCCCTGGCCGACCGCTGCGCGCACCGCGCCTTCCCGCTCTCGGAGGGCCGCACCATCGGGGATTCCATCGAATGCGGCTACCACGGCTTCACCTATGGGGAAGACGGCATGTGCACCAAGGTCCCGGCGCAAAGCACCATCCCCGAGCGTGCCAAGGTCCGCAAGTACCCGCTGGTGGAAAAAGACGGCTGGATCTGGGCCTGGATGGGCGATGCGGAGCTGGCCAACCCGGCGGACGTGCCGGACACGCACTGGATGACCGACCCCGAGTGGGCCACCGTCACCCACTCCTTCCATTTCAAATGCCGCGCCGGGCTGATACACGACAACCTGCTGGACCTGACCCACGAGTCGTTCCTGCACAAGACCACCGTGGGCGACGACTACATCTACGAGCACGGCATCACCGTCGAGGTCGAGGGCTCGGTGGTCAGCGTCGACCGGCTGATGCCGTCTGTGGAGGCCCCGCCGCTGTACGCCGACACCATGGACGCCCGCGGTCTCTTCGACCGCTTCCACTGCACCGAGTTCTTCGTGCCCAACCTGCACGTGCTGCACTCCGGGATCACCGGCGAGGGCAAGCCCCGCGCGGAGGGCTACCTCATCAAGGTGCTCAATGGCATCACCCCCATCGACGAGCGCAACTCCTGGTACTACTACGCCTTCAGCCGCAACTTCGCCGTCGACGACGCGCAGGCCACCGAAGACCTGCGGGTGGGCCTGAACACCGTGCTGCAGGAGGACGCCGACGCCCTGGAGGCCCAGGAGATCGGCATGCAGTCCCGCCCGGCCGGCGAATTCGACGTGCTCATCGCCCAGGACGGCGGCGTGGCCAAGGCCCGGCGCATCCTTTCCACGCTGATCAAGCGCGAGCAGGCCTCCGACACGGCCCGGCCCGTCGCCGGTGCCAGGGCCTAGCCGCCATGTGGTTGCTGGTACGAGCCGATTCGCTCGACGACTACTGGGGCGCCGACGCCGGAACGCGCACGCTGGCCGCTTGCCCGGACACCGGCGAGCGCGGGGACCCATGGCGCTGGACCGCGCGGCTGGCCGAGCACGCCACCGGGTCCGAGGTGCTCATCGACGCGGACCCCGACTACATCGGGGTGCAGACCTCCGTCTTCGCCGAAGGGCACACCGGGGTCGTTGAACGCCCCTCCGGGCACCAGATGGTGGTGACCTCGCTGCACGGACAGGTACTCATCTCCGCGGTCGACGGACCGTGGGAACGCTGGCTGAACCCCGGCGACGTGTTCATCGTGGAGGGGGAGGAGCACGAATCGCTGCGCCTTTCGCTCACCAATCCCGACGCCCGCGTCTCGGTCACGATGCTGGCCCCGCGCCGCGCCGCGGCACTGAGGTGGGTCCCGTGAGCGCCGCGGCAACCCGCGAGGCCACGGCGGCGGCGGTGTTAACCGGGATCGACTTCTCCGCCACCGGCAAGCAGCTGGGTTACGGGCACGTGGTGCATTCCGACAATGTGCACGACGGCTCCATCATCCCGGTGCCCGTCGCTGTCATCTCCTCCGGGCCCGGGCCGGTTGCCCTGGTCGTGGCCGGCACCCACGGGGACGAGTACGAGGGGCAGATCCTGGCCCACGAATTGATCCGCGAGCTGGAACCCGGGCAGCTGAACGGCACCGTGATCGTGGTGCCAGCGGCAAACTCCCCGGCTGTGCGCGCCGCTGCCCGAGTATCGCCCATCGACGCCGGAAACCTCAACCGCAGCTACCCGGGCAACCCGGCCGGCGGCCCCACCGACCAGGTGGCGGCGCTGATCGCCGGGCACCTGCTGCCGCGCGCCGACTTCGTGATCGACCTGCACTCGGGCGGGTCGAACTCGACCTACCTGCCATCGAGCTTCATCTACCGCGGCCCGGACGAGTCGCTGTGGCGCCAGAAGCTGCGGGCGGTGCGCCAATTGGGGCTTCCCTATGCCATGGTGGTTGCACCGCTGATGGAACCCGGCTCGCTTTCCAGCGCCGGTGACCTCGCCGGAATCCCCACCATTTCCACCGAACTCTGCGGCGGCGGGACTGTGGACCGTTCCGCGCTTCAAGCCATGCGCCGTGGAATGCCGGCACTGCTGGCCGCGCTGGGGATCCTCGGGGCAAGTTCGGCGCCGGCGGAACCTGCCGGCGAACCGCAATGGCTGGAACTGGTTCCCGAATCCCCGGTGACCTCCACCGTGGCGGGGCTCTTTGAGCCGCTGGTCGGACTGGGGGACACCGTGAGCGCCGGCCAGGACGTGGCGCGCGTGCACTTCATCGACGAACTGGACAGGCCCCCGCGCAGCTTTGCCGCCCGAGCCTCCGGCGTTGTCGCAATCCTTCGCCGTCCCACCCTGGTCACGGCCGGCTCCCACCTGCTGTACATCGCTCCACCGATCGACATCTCCACCATCAAGTGATCCTCACCCGACCCGTGCCCCTTTCCGCACGGAAACCCATGAAGGAACGACTCGCCATGTTGAAGAAAAACACCGCACGTCTGTTCGCAGGCGGACTTTTCATTGCCCTTGCCGCCACCGGTTGCACCACGGTCTCGCAGGCCGAAGCACCCCAAGGTGCCGGTGCCCCGGCGTCGGGTTCGGCCTCCACCGCGGCACTGGGCGTCAACGATGCCGCCCGCGCCCTGCTGCCGGAGGAGATCCGCGAGGCGGGCGTGCTGCGCATCGCCTCTGACCCGACCTACCCGCCGTTCGAGTTCTACGACACCGACAACAAAACCCTGATCGGGTGGGACGCCGACATGGGCGATGCCATCGGTGCGGTCCTCGGCCTGGAGGTCGAACACGTACCGGCGACCTTCGACACCATCCTTCCGGGCCTGGCCTCCGGCAAGTACGACCTGGGCATGTCCACTTTCAGCGTGACGGAGGAACGCCGCAAGGTCGTGGACTTCGTTCCCTACCTGCAGGGCGGAACCGGCCTGGCCGTGGCCCCGGGCAACCCGCAGGGGCTGAGCGTGGACGCGGCCTCCCTGTGCGGCAAAGCGATCGCCGCGCAGAAGGGCTCGATCCAATCCCTGGACATCCTGCCGGCGTTCTCCAAGTCGTGCACCAAGGCCGGGGACGCGGCGATCGACATGCAGTTCTTCCCCACGCAGAACGACGCGAATCTTGCACTGACCTCGGGCCGGGTCCAGGGCGTCATGGCCGACTCGGTGTCCCTGGCCTACCAGGGAAAGCTTGCGGGCGGGAAGTTCGAGGTCGCCGCCGGCCCGGACTACGAGCCCGAGCTGACAGGCACGGCGTTGGGCAAGAAGAGTGAATTGCTGCCGGCCATCCAGGCCGCCACTACCGCTGTACTTGAATCCCCGGCCTACCAAGAGATCAACACCAAGTGGGGGCTGCCGGAAAGCACCGAAATCACCGTCGCCGACGTCGTGCTGAAGTAGCGGAAGGTCCACGCCATGACCCTCATGACCGAACCCAAGAAGACCGCGGCGTTGGGTGACGAATACTCCATCGTCAAGGCCCGGCACCCGGGGCGATGGCTATCCGCCGCAGTGATCCTGTTCCTGGGATTGCTACTTGCCCGCTCGGTGGTCACCAACCCGAATTTCGGGTGGGAAACCGTAGGGATGTACATCCGAGACGTCTCCATCGTGCGCGGCATCGGCATCACCCTGGAACTGACCGCCATCTGCATGCTCATCGGCATCGTTCTGGGGGTGGTGCTGGCCGTCATGCGGATCTCGGCGAACCCGGTGGTGCGCACCGCGGCCTTCGCCTACGTGAACTTCTTCCGCGGCACCCCGGTGCTTGTCCAGCTGCTCTTTTGGTACAACCTGGCCGCGCTCTATCCCTCGATCACCTTCGGCATCCCCGGGGTGGACCTGGATGCGAACGCGATCATCACCCCGCTCACCGCCGCGATCCTGGGCCTGGGCCTGAACCAAGCGGCATACATGTCCGAGATCGTGCGGGCCGGCATCCTCTCGGTGGAGCACGGCCAGTCGGAGGCCGCAGGCGCCCTGGGCATCAACCGGCTGCAGACCATGCGGCGGATCATCCTGCCCCAGGCAATGCGGGTGATCATCCCGCCCACCGGCAACGAAACCATCGGCATGCTCAAGACCACAGCGCTGGTCTCGGTGATCTCGGTTCCCGAGCTGCTCTACTCCGCGCAGGTCATCTACGCGCGGAACTTCGAGACCATCCCGCTGCTCATGGTGGCCAGCATCTGGTACATCGTGGTCACCTCCATCCTGAGCGTCGGGCAGTTCTACCTGGAGCGCCACTACGCCAAGGGCGGGCAGCGCAGCCTGCCGCCGACCCCGTGGCAACAACTCAAACGCTTCGTGCGGGTCCACGACCCGCTGACCGGCAAGGGAGCCAGGAAATGAGTGCGACCACCATGGAAACCGCCGTCACGGCCACGGCGCCGGAACCGATGATCAAGGCCGATGCTGTCCGCAAGAGCTACGGCCAACTGGAGGTGCTCAAGGGCATCGACCTGCAAGTGGCCCGCGGGGAGGTCGTGTGCCTGATCGGGCCCTCGGGCTCGGGCAAGTCCACGCTGCTGCGTTGCATGAACCACCTGGAATCCATCGAGGGCGGGCGCATGTGGGTGGACGGGAAGGTCATGGGCTATGACATCAAGGGCAGCAAGCTGCACGAACAGCCGCATGCGAAGGTTTGCCGATCCCGCACGGAAATCGGGATGGTCTTCCAGCACTTCAACCTCTTCCCGCACATGACCGTGCTGGAGAACCTCATCGAGGCCCCGCGTCTGGTGCTCAAGGAAAGTCGTGCCGCGGCGTCCAATCGGGCCATGGTGCTGCTGGATTCGGTGGGTCTGGCCGACAAGGCGAAGGCCTACCCGCGCCAGCTCTCGGGCGGGCAACAGCAGCGCGTGGCGATCGCCCGTGCGCTGTGCATGAAGCCGAAGGTGATGCTCTTCGACGAGCCCACCAGCGCCCTGGACCCGGAGCTGGTCGGCGAGGTCCTCAAGGTCATGAAAGACCTGGCCGCCACCGGCATGACCATGGTCGTGGTGACCCACGAAATGAACTTCGCCCGCGATGTCGCGGACCGCGTGGTGTTCATGGACAACGGGCACGTGGTCGAGTCGGGCCCTGCCAAGGACGTCATCGGCAACCCGCAGCACGAACGCACCCGCGCCTTCCTGGCCTCGGTCCTCTGAGACATCCATCCATTCATCCAGTCATCCTCGAAAGGGCACACAGCCATGTCGACCCTGGAATTTATCGAAACCGTCGTCCACCGCATCACCAGAGAGTCCGACGGCGTCATGTCCCTGGAGCTACGCCACCCGTTGGGGCAGGAGCTGCCCGAATGGAGCGCCGGGGCACACCTTGACGTGATGCTCCCCAATGGATTGATCCGACAGTATTCCCTCTGCTCGAATCCCGGGGTGCGGGAATCCTGGCGTCTGGCGGTGCTGCGCGAACCCGCGGGGCGCGGCGGTTCGGCCTATGTGCATGACGAACTGCGCCCCGGCACCAAGATCCAGGTGCGCGGGCCCAAGAACAACTTCGTCCTGGCCCAAGCGGGGGAGTACGTGTTCCTGGCCGGAGGGATAGGCATCACCCCGATCCTGCCCATGGTGCGGGCCGCCGCCGCGGCGGGAGTGCCCTGGAAGCTGGTGTACCTGGGCCGCAGCCGGGCGAACATGGCCTTCCTGGACGAGCTGGCGGTGTACGGGGACAAGGTGGACATCCACGCGGACGACGAGAGCGGCTTTTATCCGCTGGCCGACTTGCTGGACGATCCTGCCGCCGGTTTCCACGTGTACACCTGCGGTCCCGGGCCCCTGCTGAAGGTGGTCGAATCGCTGGCCGGGTCCTGGCAGGATCCGTCCCGCCTGCACTTCGAGCGCTTTGCCGCGGATCCCGAGACGGCTGGCGCGGCCGTGTCGCCGCACCAGGGGGACCACGAATTCACGGTCCAGGGCACCGACGGAACCGAGGTCAGCGTCCCGGTCGGTGTGAGCATCCTGCAGGCCCTGGAAAATGCCGGCATGAGCCCGCTGAACTCCTGCCGCGAGGGGATCTGCGGCACCTGCGAGACCCCGGTGATCTCCGGGGAGATCGACCACCGCGATTCCCTGCTCTCGGATGGGGAACGCGAGGCCGGGGACACCATGATGATCTGCGTGTCACGGTGCAGGGGCCAACGCCTGGTCCTCGATCTCGGCTAGACGCCGTAGGGGCGCCTCCGGTCCGGCAACGTCTCGGTGGACCAGGGAGCGATCCATTCGCCGGTGCCCTCCGAGGGATCGAGGATGCCTTTTTCCAACCAGGTGAAGTCCCCGGCGAGCACCTTCTTGGACAGTTTCCGATCGGTCTTGTCGCTGTTGGCCCACAGGTCCCGGAATAGGGCCTCGCAGCGGTGCTCGGCCTGTTCGCAGAACGCCAGGGCCAGCAGCTCGGCCGAGGCCGCGTTGGCCGGGTCCCGCGTTCGCATGAGCTCGACCCGGGAAATGCAGGCCGCCATGGCAAAGAGCTCAGCCCCCACATCAACGACCCTTCCCAGGAACGCCTGGTGCTGTTCCATCCCCGCCTGCCACTTGGCCATGCCGGCGAAGGTGTGCCGGGCCAGGCGGCGTGAGGCCCGCTCGATGAAGCGCAGGTACTTGGCAAGCCTTCCGTGCTCCGCATAGGAGTTGGGAAGCAACCCCGACCCCACGGCGAGGGTCGGCAGCCACTTCGCGTAGAAGCCGGAGGCGCCCATGGCGGCCTTGGCTTTCGCCTGCAGGTCCGAGTCCTTGTCGGCAAGTGCGCCGGCGGCCTTGAGGTGCGCGTCGACGGCCTCGCGGGCGATGAGCAGGTGCATGATCTCGGTGGAGCCCTCGAAAATGCGGTTGATGCGCAGGTCCCGCAGTGCCTGCTCCACGGGTACAGCTCGTTCCCCGCGGGCCCGCTGCGAGGCTGCGGTTTCGTAGCCGCGTCCGCCGCGGATCTGCAGCAGCTCGTCGGCGATCTTGTAGGAGACCTCCGAGGAGAAGAGCTTGGCCAGCGCGGCCTCGATGCGCACGTCCTTCATCCCGGCGTCGGCCAGGGCCGCGGAAAGCTCGAAGACCGACTCCAGGGCGAAGGTGCTGGCGGCAATGTAGGCGATTTTCTTGCCGACGGCCTCGTGCCCCCCAACGGGCCTGCCCCACTGAATGCGGGCGTTGGACCATTCGCGGGCGATCTTCAACGACCATTTCCCGGCACCTGCGCACATCGCCGGAATGGACAGACGGCCGGTGTTCAGGGTGCTCAGGGCGATCTTCAGCCCGGCTCCCTCCTTTCCCAGGCGGTTGGCGGCCGGGACCCTGACGTCGTGGAAGCGGGTGACGCCGTTTTCGATGCCGCGCAGTCCCATGAAGGCGTTGCGGTTTTCCACGACGATTCCGGGGGAGTCCGCTTCGACCACGAAGGCGCTGATTCCGCCGCGGGCCGTGGTTCCGTCTGGCAGTTGGCGGGCCGGAACGGCGGCCATGACCACCAGCAGCTCTGCAACCACCCCGTTGGTGGTCCAGAGCTTGGCACCATTGATGAGGTAGCTTTGTCCATCGTCCGCGAGGACTGCGGTGGTGCCCAGTCGGGCCGGGTCGGATCCCACGTCGTTTTCGGTCAGCAGGAAGGCCGAAATCGCTCCGGCGGCGCAACGGGGGAGGAATGCCCGTTTTTGTTCCTCGGTGCCGAACATCTTCACCGGTTCCGGAACCCCAATGGATTGATGGGCCGAGAGCAACGCGCCGAGGCTTGGACTCAGGGTGCCCAGGAGCATCAGCGCCCGGCCGTAGTCGGCGAGGTCCAGGCCCAGGCCTCCGTATTGGGTGGGAATCTTCATGCCAAAGGCGCCCACGTCGCGCAGGGCCTTGATGTATTCGTCGGGGATCCTGGACTCGCGTTCAATGACGCCCGGGTCGAAGTCCTTGACGGCCGTGCGCAGGGCCTCCATGAAGGCCGCGCCGCGTGCCGAGGCTTCGGGGTCGGGTTGTGGGTGGGGGTGGATCAGGCTCCAATCGAAATTACCCATGTACAGGCCCTTGGCGAAGCTGGGCCGATCCCATCCCTGCTCGCGTGCGGCCTCGGCCACCTGCCGTGCGGCCTTCTCATCGATGCGTTCACCGGAGTGTTTTTCGTCAATGCTCATGGCGCTTCCCCTGTCGAAAACAAGGGGCCTGCCATGCGGACTCACAGGCCCCGACGTATTCATGTCAGCCTAGCCGCGGCCATCGGTTGCCGATAGGGGGGGCTTCGGTGTCCTTGCCCGAGGCAGTGTCGGTCAGGTAAATTTTATGAAGCCGTCGAATTCCAATGCGGTTATGACTCCAGGGGGTCCAACCTCACGCAGCAGTGGTGCTGGTGCGTGGGTGGATCAAGGCAGACCCGGTATGGTGCTTCGGACCCGTCGACCACCGCCGTGAGCAGCTCGAGGTTCATGGAGCACACGGTGTCCCTGTGGTTTGCCGAAAGGTGGTGGAACGGACAGTCGAGGAGCTCGACAGAGCCGTCTCGGCGGACCTCCGGGCGGTATCCGTGATCCGCCAGCAGCTGGGTCAATGAGCCTGCGCGGGTGCCGATCACCTGTCCGGCCTCCCGGGCGACCTCCGCCAATACGGTGGTGACCGGCCGGTCTTCGGTGCCGGCCCTTTCGATGGCCTTTGCCATGAGGTCCGCGGCCAGGGCGTATTCGCGGTGCGGCACACTGGCCGCCACGTCCAGATGCGCGGCCGCGTAGAGCTTTGCCGGCCGTCCGGAACCCGGGCCGCCCTTTCCCTTAAGCCGGCGGAACTCCACGGTCAGCAGCCCTTGGTCGGCCAACTTGTCCAGCTGGAAGGCCACAGTGTTGCGGGGCCACCCGAGGGCCGCGGCGCACTCGTCCCGCCCCACGGCTGCCTCACTGGTTCGCACGAATTCGTACACTGCCTTGCGTACCGGATCCGCCAATGCGGCCACGGCCGAGAGCCCTTGATCACCCGGTGGAAACTTCATGGCTCCAGTGTAAATCTAAAGCTAGTATCTGTTGACTTAGAGACGATTGCGTTTCTAAAATTAGGCATCATCACTTTAGAAAGAAGGGCCGACATCATGGCCACTCACACAGTGAGTGCTGCAACCGAACGCAGCGCCAAGCTCAACCACCAAGCGTTCGTGCTCCTGCGAACCATCTTTACCGTCGCGCCGATCGTCTTCGGGCTCGACAAGTTCACCAACATCCTCACCGATTGGACGCAATACCTGGCACCCCTGGCCACCGACATCATCCCGGTCAGCCCACAGGTGTTCATGTACGTGGTCGGTGTCGTGGAGATCGTGGCCGGAATCCTGGTCGCGCTGCGCCCCAAGATTGGATCGTTGGTCGTCGCCCTCTGGCTGCTGGGCATCATCGTCAACCTGCTCGTGCTGCCGGGCTTCTTCGACGTCGCCCTGCGTGATTTCGGGTTGCTGGTAGGTGCACTGGCGCTGAACAGGCTTGCAACGGCACGCGGAGCCTAGCTAGCGCCGTGTTCGGCGATGGCCGGAGTTTCCATCCGCAAAGGATTTCAGGGTCTGGGAAGTTCATGATGAACTTCCCCGGCCCTTCTTCGTGAAAGCAGTGGGGGAAGGTCGACTTGTTCTTGCGTGTCTTGTTCTTGCGCATCTTCTTGCGCATCGCCGACTTTTTTCGGCGATGCCTCGGGTCCTGGGGCCAGCAACACGGTGGTGGGCGACGTCAGCCAACGAGGCGAGAGCCAGGCGGCAGTGAAGCGTGGTTCGGCTGCCCTACGACGCGGTTTCCTCTGCCGGGACTACTTCCTCAGGATCGGAATCCTATTTCGGGGCCCGGCCATTTTTCTTGTCCTGACTATTGGCATTGAGACAGAATGAGAGCGGCGAGGCACGCCGCGGCGCTGTTGCCGGCTTTGCCCGGCTACGCGCCCGCGAACCGCGGCAGCCCCCCTGGCTTCCACCCGAACATTGGTCGAGTACCGAAACATGGAAAGCGAACGATAACGATGACACGTCCTGCTGCCACTGCCACCATCCAGATTGAGAATGAGCGCATACGCGTCACCGAATGGCGTTTCGCCCCGGGGACGGAGACCGGCTGGCACGTCCATCCCGCAGACTACGTCGTGGTACCGATGTCCACCGGTGAGCTGGGCCTGGAGACAAGGGACGGTGTCGTCGTGAATTCCTTGCAGGCGGGGGTTTCCTACACCAGGGTCGCAGGCAGCGAGCACAATGTCTTCAACGACGCGGCCTCCGAGTTCGTGTTCGTGGAGATCGAACTCAAGTAGCCCGGCCTTCGCGCCGACAGGGACGGAGCAGGGGCGCGAAAGGACACCACAGCAGAGCAGGGGCGGGAGCCGATGAAACCCATCGACTCCCGCCCCTGCTGACGACCGAGCACTTTCTAGAAGTGGTTTTCCGCTTCGGTCAACACCGACCGCAGGATCGACTCCATCGCATCGAACTCCGGCGGGCCCACCGTCAGTGGCGGTGCCAACTGGATGACGGGGTCCCCGCGGTCATCGGCGCGGCAATACAAGCCGGCGTCAAAGAGTGCGGTGGAGAGGAAGCCGCGCAACAGGCGCTCGGACTCATCGTCATTGAACGTCTCCTTGGTCTTCTTGTCCTTGACCAACTCGATGCCGTAGAAGTAGCCGGCGCCGCGCACGTCCCCGACAATCGGCAGGTCCTTGAGCCTCTCCAGAGTGGACTTGAAGATCGGGGCATTGTCCTTGACCCGCTGGTTCAGGCCCTCGCGCTCGAAGATGTCCAAATTCGCCATCGCCACGGCTGCAGACACGGGGTGCCCGCCAAAGGTGTAGCCGTGATAGAACGTGGTGTCCCCGTGCTTGAACGGCTCGAAGAGCTTCTCCGAGGCGATCATGGCACCCAGCGGAGAGTAGCCGCTGGTCATGCCCTTGGCGCAGGTGATGATGTCCGGCACGTAGCCGAAGTCATCGCAGGCGAACATCGAGCCGATGCGGCCGAAGGCACAGATGACCTCGTCAGAGACCAACAACACGTCGTACTCGTCGCAGATTTCGCGCACCCGCTGGAAGTATCCCGGCGGCGGCGGGAAGCAACCGCCGGAGTTCTGCACCGGTTCAAGGAAGACCGCCGCTACGGAATCCGCCCCCTCGAACTCGATCGCCTCGCGGATGCGCTCGGCGGCCCACAGGCCGAAGTCCTTCTCGTTGTCGGCGAACTGCTCCGGGGCGCGGTAGAAGTTGGTGTTCGGCACCCGGAAGGTCCCGGGCACCAGCGGCTCGAATGGTGTCTTCATGTCCGGCAACGACGTGATGGCCAGAGCGCCCTGCGGGGTGCCATGGTAGGCAAGAGCGCGGGAAATGACCTTGTGCTTTCCCGGTTTTCCCTGCAGCTTGAAGTACTGCTTGGCTAACTTGAATGCCGATTCGACGGCTTCTCCGCCGCCGGTGGTGAAAAAGACGCGGTTAAGGTCGCCTGGTGCGTAGTTGGCCAGGCGCTCGGCCAGGTCGATGGCCGGTTCGTGCGCATAGGACCACAGGGGCATGAAGGCCAGTTTCTCCGCCTGCTTGGCCGCGGCCTCGGCCAGCTCGGCCCTCCCGTGGCCGGCGTTGACGACAAAGAGGCCGGCCAGGCCGTCGATGTAGCTCTTGCCCGCATCGTCGTAGAGCATGTGCCCCTGGCCGCGGGTGATGATCGGGACTCGGGCCCCGCCCTGTAAGGGAGAGTGGCGAGCCATGTGCATCCACAGGTGGTCCCGGGCGGCCGATTGTCGGTCGGTTCCCAGGGGCGTGGAGCTGGTGGAGGTGCTGGTGGAGGTGCTGGCGGTGGTGCTTGAAATGCTCATCGGGTACCCCAGTTATATTCCTGTTTGCGTAGCGAGAGATACATGAACGTTTCGGTTTCACGTACCCCTTCCACGGATCGAATTTCAGTGATGATACGAAGCAGGTCCTCATCATTGGCGCAAATGACTTCGGCAATGATGTCCGAAGGACCGGCCACCACAACGCAGTAGTCGACTTCGGGCAGGGCGGCGATCCGATCCGCTGTGGCAATGATGTCGCCGGTGGACCTAATGCCCAGCAGGGCCTGGCGCTTGAAGCCAAGCTGGAGGGGGTCGGTGACCGCAACCACCTGCATGACTTTGCTATCGACGAGTTTCTGGACCCGTTGCCGCACCGCGGCCTCGCTCAGGCCAACCGCTTTGCCGATCGCTGCGTAGGAACGGCGACCGTCCTGCTGCAACTGCTCAATGATGGCCTTGGAGGTTTCATCCATGATGAAACCGTTGGATGCTCCGTTGGGTGGGGACTGGGTCACTTCCTATCGACCTCCTGATCGATCAGACGGGTGTCCGTGCTCCGCGACGCGGCCCCTGCCACATTGCTTGAGAATGAGCATAGCCCTAAGGAATCAGTTGTGGAAGGGTCGCCTCACGGTTGATTTCCTTCGTGTGCGAAATGTAAGTCAACGAAAACTATTGTCAGCACAGATGATTCCTGACATGATCCATGTCAAGAGTCGAGCGTGACTGGGGTCACGATCACCCACTGCGCGTCAGGGGAAGACGCTGCCCAGTTGAAGGGGAATCCGAGAATGTCCAACCAGAACCAGCGTGAGCTGCCCAGGGATCCAGCGGTACGGGCCCTGGTCCGGCAGGCGCAAAGAATCCAGCTCTCGCGACGCAAGTTGCTGGCCGGTGCCGGGGGCCTTGGGCTCGCGGCCTTCCTGGCCGCCTGCGGAACCGGAGGCACGGGAAGCAACACCGCGAGCAGCGCCAGCGCAGTGAGCGACTTGTCCCAAAGCGACAAGAACATCTTCTGGGCCAACTGGACCCTCTACCTGGACTACGACGATGAGGCCAAGAACTATCCGACGCTGGAGGACTTCACCAAGCGCACCGGAATCAAGGTGAACTACGCCGAGGACATCGACGGAAACGATTCCTATTACGGCAAGGTCCAGGCGCAGCTCGCGGCCGGGCAGGACATCGGGCAGGACATCATGACCCTGACCGACTGGATGGCCGGCCGCGTGATTCGCCAAGGGTTCACCCAGGAGCTGGACCATGCGAACATCCCCAATATCAAAAACCTGCTGCCGAGCTTGCAGGAAGTCGACTTCGACCCGGGGCGCAAGAACTCGTTGACCTGGCAAAGCGGCTACGCGGGCATTGCCTATAACAAGGCAAAGTACCCCAAGGGCCTTCGGACGGTCTCAGACCTGTGGAATTCTGACCTCAAGGGCCGCATCACCGTACTCGATGAAATGCGCGACACCATGGGTCTGCTGATGCTCGACAACGGCGTGGACATCGCCGGCGGCTGGGGAGACACCGAATTCGCGGCCGCCACCGACGTGCTCTCCCAACAAATCGCCAACGGACAGATCCGACAGGTCAAGGGCAACTCCTACAAGGAAGACTTCATCTCCGGGGACGCAATTGCCGGAATAGTCTGGAGTGGCGACATCACCCAGATGAACTTCGAGAACGACGACCAGTGGGAGTTCGTGCTCCCGGAGGCAGGCGGAACGCTGTGGAGCGACAACCTCATGGTTCCCGTGGCATCTCCCCGCAAGGCCAATGCCGAAAAGCTGATGGACTACTACTACGAACCGGAGATCGCGGCCCAGGTGGCGGCCTACGTGAACTTCATTTCCCCGGTCCAGGGCGCCAAGGAGGCGATGGAAAAAATCGATCCGAGCCTGATGGACAATCCGTTGATCTTCCCCTCTGAGTCCGATCTGGCCAAGGCACACGTGTTCAGGTCCCTGAGCGCCGAGGAAGAAACCAATTTCAACGGCCAGTTCCAGACATCGATCGGCGCTTGATGCCATTCCTCGGACACCGCCGGGCCTCGCACCGGCGACCCGTCCGCGGGATGGCCGAAACCCCGGTCCACAACGAGTCCCAGCAAGTGATTGGCGTCCGATAATGACAACCACGACCACCCTGAAGGACCAAACCCAGCCCACAGCCTCCTCCGGAGCCGACCTCCACCTGGGCAATGTCACGAAGCGGTTCACGGATTTCACCGCCGTCGACGACCTGACGCTGACGGTGCCAAGCGGTACGTTCTTCGCCCTGCTGGGACCCTCGGGCTGCGGCAAGACCACCACGCTTCGGATGATCGCAGGCCTGGAACAGCCCACCAGCGGCACCATCAGCATCGGCGGCAAGGACGTCACCAAGCTCCCGTCCTTTCAACGCCAGGTGAACACGGTCTTCCAGTCCTACGCCCTTTTCCCGCACATGACCGTTCTGGACAACGTGGCCTTTGGACTCAAGCGAAAGCGGGTCAAGGATTCACTCGAGCGGGCCAAGGCGGCGCTGGCCATGGTGGAGCTGGACCACATGTCCGCGCGCAAGCCCATGCAACTCTCCGGCGGGCAGCAGCAGCGAGTGGCCCTCGCCCGCGCCCTGGTCAACCGTCCCGCGGTCCTGTTGCTCGACGAACCCCTCGGTGCGCTCGACATGAAGCTGCGGCGGCAAATGCAGGTCGAACTCAAATCCATCCAGACCGAGGTCGGCCTGACGTTCATCCACGTGACCCACGACCAGGAGGAGGCCATGACCATGGCCGACACCGTAGCGGTGATGAACAAGGGCAAGATCGAGCAAATGGGTGCCCCACGCGATTTGTATGAACTGCCCAGGACCGCCTTTGTCGCCAACTTTCTGGGCAAATCCAATCTCATGCCCGGAACCGTCACCGAGGACCTCGGCGACGCCGTCGCCGTCAACGTGGCGGGCCACCGGCTGGTCATGCCCAAGGAGCGGGCCGTGTCGCATCATGGTGCCGCCGTGGTGGGCGTTCGACCGGAGAAGATGCGGGTGATGAACGTGACCGACGAATACTCGGCCAGCGCCAACATGCTCACCGGCTCCGTCTTGGACGCCTCGTTCACCGGGGTCAGCACCGAATACCTGGTGGAGGTCCAAGGCATCGGAACCATCGCCACGTTCTCCCAGAACCTGGGACAAGCCCCGGCACAGCGCGGGGACACCGTCCGCATGACCTGGGAACCGGAATTCTCCTTCGGTCTCGACGGGTCAGAGAAGACCACAACAGGGCAGGACGCGGTATGACCGCCACCGCTGCCCGTTCGTCCCGGCGCAAGAGCAAGCCTCCACAGGACCTGCGCAGCGAAGAGGAAATCCTCGCCGAAAGGCGCAAGGGCCGGATCGGCCTGTACCTGATCATTCCGGGCATGGCCGTCCTGGCCCTGTTCTTTGCGGCCCCGGTCGTGGTGCTCCTGGGAATGTCGCTCTACGCCAGGCCCCCGGGAGCCGAAATCGGCGAGTTCGTTCCGGGACTCGAATTCGGCAACTACGCCACTGTGGTCAGCGCCTATTGGGAGGTGTTCCTGCGCTCGTTCATCTTCGCGTTCATCGCAACCGTTGCTGCCTTGGTCATCGGCTACCCCATGGCGTATCTCGTGGCGGTTCGGCTGAGGGGGCGGCAGCTGTTGCAGGGGATCCTGTTGGTGCTTTTGATCGCACCGTTCTTCTCCAGCTTCATCCTGCGCACCCAGGCATGGAAGCAGATTCTCTCCGACGAAGGACCGGTGGTGACGGTGCTGCGGGCCATCGCGATCCTGCCGGCGGACGGCCACCTCACCGCCACCGCTTTCGCCGTCGTGTGCGGGCTGACCTACAACTTCCTGCCGTTCATGATGTTGCCGATCTACGCGAACCTGGACCGGCTGGACACCAACCTCCTGGAGGCCTCGGGAGACCTGTACGCCAGTCCGCTGACCACCTTCTTCAAGGTGACCTTGCCCCTGTCGATGCCCGGCGTCTTTGCCGGAACCCTGCTCACCTTTATCCCGGCGGCCGGCGATTACGTCAATGCCGCACTGCTGGGGAACAACCGCGACACGGCCATGATCGGGCAGATCATCGATTCGCGCTTCTTCAAGGTTGTCGACTACCCCGGGGCCTCGGCGCTGAGCTTCATCCTGATGATCCTGATCCTTGCGTTGGTCATGATCTACATCAGGCGCTTCGGCACCAAGGAACTGTTCTAGGAAGGCTTGGCATGAGACAAAAATTTGGGCGCTGGTTCATTCCGGTCGCCGGGGGCCTTGCCTTCATCTATCTGCTGGTACCAATTGCCTACATCTTCGTTTTCTCGTTCAACGATGCCGGGCGAACCAATCTTGAGTGGCGTGGATTCACGCTCGACAACTGGAAGAACCCCTGCGGTGCGCCCAACGTGTGCGAGTCGCTGGTGAACTCACTGCAGATCGGCGTGGTTGCCACCATCTTCGCCACGGTTCTCGGAACCTGCGTGGCATTGGGGCTGGTGCGCTACAAGTTCAAGTTCCGCAACACCGCGGACTTGCTGATCATCCTGCCCCTGGCAACACCGGAGGTGGTGCTCGGCGCCTCCCTCCTGGCCCAGTTTCTGAACCTTGGATGGGAACTCGGATTCAGCACCATCGTGATTTCCCACATCATCTTCTGCATGTCGTTCGTGGTGGTTACGGTTAGGGCGCGAGTGTCGTCGCTGGACCCGCGACTGGAAGAAGCAGCCTCCGACCTCTACGCCAGTCCGTTCGCCACCTTCTGGAAGGTGACCTTCCCGCTATTGGTTCCCGGCATCGTGGCCGCGGCGTTGCTGTCGTTCGCGATGAGCTTCGACGACTTCATCATCACGAACTTCAACTCCGGGAACTTCTCGACCTTCCCGAAGTTCATCTACGTCTCTGCCACCCGGGGCATCCCGGCCCAGGCGAACGTGATCGGATCGGCGATGTTCATCCTTGCGCTGGTGGTCGTGGTGACCTCCCAGGTCATTGCCTACCGCCGCCGCAAGGCGCTTGCCGCGCGCTGACGGTGCAAGGAGGGCGATTTATGCCACTAACCACTTGTGACAAGGGCGAAAAAGGGGAATGCGGGCGGGGCCTATGGAAGGATAGTGCCCATGACTGAACCGAAGTGGCTGACGCCCGTGGAACGAGAAGCCTGGTTGGCACTGGTGTCGGTTACGACGTTGTTGCCGGCGGCTCTCGACAGCGAATTGCAGGTCCAGGCAAAGATCACCCTGTTTGACTACACGGTGCTGGCCATGTTGTCGGAGGCACCCGATCACATCCTCCCCATGAGCGAGCTTGCATCGCGCACCAGTTCCTCGCTGTCGCGCCTCTCGCATGTGGTCAAGAAGCTTGAGGGGCGCGGGTGGGTCATGCGCAGCAGGTCCGCCGAGGACGCCCGGGTCACCATTGCCAAGCTCACGGGCGAAGGTTGGGACACTGTCGTTTCCCTGGCCCCCGAACACGTCGATTCGGTGCAAAAGCTGATTTTTCAGGGACTTGACGACCGCGATGTCGCTGAATTGGCGCGAATCGGCCGGAAGCTCGTCGGCCGGCTGAACCCCGAACACTGGATCCTTCGGTAGGGAGCGTCCGGGCCATTCTGCCCCGCAGTGGCCCAACCGGCCGCGGTAGTGAGGTAGATCGCATGCAGGGAAGCTAAAAAGGCCTGTTGTCGATTTGGCTGCCGATGTGTTAATCGCCTAGAATGATTAGGCGTTAAGTCGTGCATGCCCAATCGGGTTTGTGCGGTTACCCGTAAAACCGAATATCGCGGTTATGTGAGTAGGGAAAAATACTCACCGACCGCGAGGTTCACCGTCTTTCACGCTAATCAAGGCGCTTCGGTTGGTTCTCACCCAGCCTGGTTACCTTCAAAGTGTGCAGTAATAACGGTGTCACAACTGGTGGCGGGACTCTTATACGCAGATTCAGAGGCAGCAGTTTTCCGCTGTATCTGTCAACGAGTACCGCCAATATTTACTACAACTGAGGAGTGATCATGGCAGCAGTATGCCAGGTGACTGGTGCAGTTCCGAACTTCGGACACAGCATCTCCCACTCGCACCGCCGCAACAAGCGTCGGTTCGACCCGAATATCCAGAAGAAGCGCTACTGGGTTCCGTCCCTGCGCCGTAACGTCACGCTGACCCTGTCGGCAAAGGGCATCAAGCTCATTGACGTTCGCGGTATCGACGCCGTTGTAACCGGACTCATTGCAAAGGGTGTGAAGATCTAGTGGCTAAGGATAAGGACGTACGTCCCATCATCAAGCTCAAGTCGACCGCCGGCACCGGTTTCACTTACGTGACCCGTAAGAACCGTCGTAACAACCCAGACCGCATGGTTCTGAAGAAGTACGACCCGGTAGTCCGCAAGCACGTCGAATTCCGAGAGGAGCGCTAAAGATGGCCAAGAAGTCCATGATTGCTAAGAACGAGCAGCGCAAGGTCATCGTAGAGCGTTACGCCGAAAAGCGTGCAACCTTGAAGAAGACCCTCGTTGACCCGAACGCAACCGATGAGGCACGCGAAGAGGCCCGCTTGGGCCTGCAGAAGCTGCCCCGCAACGCATCGCCGATCCGCGTTCGCAACCGCGACGCCATCGACGGCCGTCCCCGCGGTACCCTCCAGAAGTTCGGTATCTCCCGTGTTCGCTTCCGCGACATGGCACACCGTGGCGAGCTTCCGGGCATCACCAAGTCTTCCTGGTAAATTCCAGAAGCAGTCAATGGCTCCAACCGATTCGGTTGGGGCCATTGGCCATTTAACCGGCCAGCGACTTTATTGCTGGCTGACTCCGGGCGACGTCGGGATTAGTGCGTTTTGCGCGTAGTCAGCCATCGACCGAGCCAGAAGGCACGCGGGCGCACCTCCGGCGTCTCATCAGTCCCTGCATCGGCGTTTCGTCGTGATTTCCAGGCTGCGATTTCGGCGTCGACGTCCCGTAGGGGAGTGATTACCGGAGGACCGCCCAATAGTTGGCGGCGTGCCTCGATGACACGGGCGTTGAAGTCCTCCAGCAGCTCGCGCACGGCGGTCTGGCCGGCCAGCTGGTCGAGTGTCGACTCAAGCTCTTCTTCTTCCTTGCGCAGCATCAAGGCAGGGGGACCGAGGCCGCTGATGAGCTCTCGCTCAATAAGTCCCTTGACCCACCAATCGGGGTCCGTTGAGGTGCCCAGGCCCGGTATGGGTTTGCCGGCGTATGCAAGGTTGTCGAATTCGCCCCGTGCAAAAGCTGCATCGAGGGCGCTGTTGGCGACCTCCCAAACATCGTCGTCGGCGTGGAACTGCGGGATGGTCGATGTCGAGTCCTCAGTGTCGCCAAATGTTTTCCCGGTCCGCCGGGCGTATTCATCGGCGGGTATGTGTTCTTCGGCGTTTTCACGTTCCGATCGGTAACGGGCCGAACGCAGCGAGGCCTCGCTGTTTTCCTCAAGATTGCGTCGGGACATGTGTGGTGCCAGCCTTCCAGAACGGTTCGTTGCCAACACTATCGAGGCCGAGACAGCGGGGCAACGAAGAACCATGGTGAGGTTTGCAGGACCTGTGGTCGGGGCTTTCGAGCTGTTGCCCCCCTGCGCCGAGGAGAGGGTGGGCGGCATCAACTACGCCGCAACGCCGGCCGAATGGAAGGCAGGCTGTAGCTTTGGAAATCATGAGCAAGAATCAAACCACAGATACGAACCCGAATCGGGCCGCACCACTGATGGACACCGAGGCACAGGCCGGCGATGCATCGGGGATGCGGATTCTGGTTACCGGAGCGAATGCCGGAATCGGCTTTTGGAGCAGCCTCCAGCTCGCCCAGCGCGGCGCCGAGGTCATCATGGCGTGCCGCAACACCGGCAAGGCCGAAATCGCTGCCAAGGCCATCCGAGCCCGGGTGCCCGAAGCAAATCTTCGCACCGTCGAGCTCGATGTATCCAGCCTCGATTCCGTGGCCAACACGGCCAAGATGCTCAACGGCCTCTCACATCTGGATGTCCTGATTGCCAACGCCGGCATGGTCCACACTCCGCGCACGCGCCGGAGCAGCGTGGACGGACTGGAACTGGTGGCAGCGACAAACTACTTCGGCCACTTTGCCTTGGTCGCCGGACTTCTGCCTGCATTGGAACGGGCAGGCGCCGCCCGCGTGGTGACACTTGGATCGCTGTCGACACGGCTGGTTCGCCCGCACCTTGACGATCCGCAGTTGCTGGAAAACTATTCGCCGTGGCGGGCCTACGCGCAATCCAAGATCATGGTCCAGTCCTTTGCCTTCGAGCTCGACCGACGACTCCAGCTGGCGTCGAGCAGCATCCGTGCGCTGTGCGCGCATCCCGGCTATTCGATCTCCGGGCGCACCCCCGCTGTTGCCGGGATCAATGAGCCAGGCATTCTGAAGCGAACCGGCGATACGCTCCAGGCGCCCTTCACCCAGGGCAAGGACCGCGGTGCCTGGCCCATCGTTCGGGCGTCCCTGGACCCCAAGGCTTTCGAGCTGCCGGGACCAGTGTTTTACGGTCCGCGGGGTTGGGTCAAGGGTGGCCCAACTGTGTCCAGGCCCGCATCCATCACCACGAACCGGGACGCGGCGAAAACCATCTGGTTCGCGGCCGAATCCGCCACCGGAAATTCCCTGCTCGGCTAAGGCCTGGTATCGCCCGTGATTCGATCCCGGCGGGGCAAACCACACCGGAAATTGGACGGCGACAGGATAGTAAACGGTCGCTGGGGGTGACAGACCTGCTTGAACCCCTCTCGGTGCCCAAGCGTGCTGTTCGTCTCTCTTTTAGGGAAAAATCTACCGCTGACAGCGAAAAACCTGCCAAAGTTCAAAAATTTCCCGGGAATTCGGCCCAAATCGGGCGTTTCGCGCAGGAAGATTTGGTAAGTTCTCACACAGAAGTCCCCGCGAACGCGAGGCGACCCGCGCCGATAACGGGCGGGAAGAGAAGTCCAGGAGGACATACTTTGGCTATGAACCGTAGTGAACTTGTTGCAGCTGTCGCCGAGAAGACCGGCAACTCCCAGGTAGCCGTCAACGGTGTTTTGGATGCAGTGTTCGACGTATTCGTTTCCCAGATTTCCAAGGGCGAGAAGGTCTCGATTCCGGGATGGCTCGCAGTCGAGCGCACCGACCGTGCAGCACGCACCGGCCGCAACCCGCAGACCGGCGAAGCCATCCAGATTCCGGCCGGCCACTCGGTCAAGCTGACCGCTGGCTCGAAGCTGAAGGCTGCCGTCACCGGCAAGTAGTCTGCGCCCCGCGCAACAGCTTTCAAACCGCCTCCAGCCTCGGTCCACCGACCGGGTGCCAGGGGGCGGTTTGGCGTTAACGGGAGCCCTCGGCGAAATCCGGGTTCTACGTACAGTAGAAACCCGTAGAATGTCTGCTGGAACTTGTAGGCAAGACCTCGAAATTCCCTAGCGGAGGAATCACGGCATGAAGAATCAAGGCCTGCGCATACTGCGTGGCTGGATTGGTGCACTTCTATGCACCTGCCTTGCAGCTGCCTCCCACACCTTGGTCGACGGTGCCCTGCCGCCGCTGCCGATTCTCGGACTCTTGCTCTGCATCAGCGCGGCCATCTGCACGGCGTTGTCCTCGAGCGGGATCTCGTTGTTGCGCACCGTCCTGGCCGTGGCGTTGAGCCAGGGTGCCTACCATGGGGCTTTCGCCCTTTTCGGGCACCGACACCAGCCCTCCGGATTGCTCCATGAGTCCACCGGCCTCGCCGGACATGCAGCACACGAGATGGATCTGGTCGTCGGTCCGTCATTGGCAGGCGCAGGCACTGGTGATGCCTCCAATCCCTGGTTGATGCCCGTCGCCCACCTGGTCGCTGCACTGCTGACCATTGCCGCCCTGCGCCGGGGCGAAATGGCGGTTCGTGCGTTTGTCGAGGCAGTGTTCCTACGCGTGCCGCGACGGATCCTCTTCATTGGCGGCCTGCCGTCCGCAAGCGGCAAACAGCCGTTGCTCGGCGTCGCCTACCAGTCCCCGGTCCTCAGGGACGTGTTGCGGCCTGCCTTGCATCGCCGTGGTCCTCCCGGTGGTCCCGCTTTCGCATTCCCGTAGAAGCCCCAGACCACAAGCGCGGCGCATAGCTGCCGCGAAGGACAGGACCACAAGACCCATGACCGATGCAATCCAAACCCCACGAACGGCTACCCGAATTGGCGTCATCTTTGCCGCAGTGCTGCTGTGCCTGATGACCTTCATTGGGGTCTCAAGTGCCCAGGCGCACGACGAACTGATCTCTTCGACGCCTGCCTCCGGCGACGTGCTGAAGAGCGCACCAACATCACTCGTGCTTACCTTCAGCGGTGACATCAAGAAGATCGGCACGATTCTCGAACTGAAAGCGGCGGACGGTCAAAAGGTCGGGACGACATTCAACATCGACCGCCGAGACGTCACGGTGACCCCGGAGGCCCCGCTGACCAACGGCAGCTACACGCTGGTGGCCCGCGTGGTGTCCTCCGACGGCCACCCGATCGCCAAGGACATTGACTTCGAGATCAACGACCCCGCGGAGGTCGCCAGCTCCGCGCCCGAGGGCGCGAACGCCAGCCCGCCGGCGGCAGCACCCGCACCGGTCGAGGCCACAGAGGATTCCGATGACAGCCAGCCCCTGGCCGGCATGCCCGCCGGCCTCATCTGGACCATCCTCGCATTTGCCGGCATCGGCATGATCGTTCTGGTGCTGCTCAAGGTCCGCCGGCAAAAGTAGCCGGCGTGTGCGGTACCGGAGCCGCATGCGCCGGGCAGCGGCCGGAGGGCCCGGGGTGGCACAGGCCACCCTGGTCCCTCGGCTTCTGCCAATCGGTGGGAGAATGAAGCGGCAGGACGCTGAAAGGACATTGTGAACAAGTCACGGAACACGCAGGCCACGGCCTCCCGGGCGCAGGCGGCGACCCCCACGGGGCCGCTTTGGCCCCTGTTGACCCTTCCGGCGCTGCTGGTCGGCGTGCTGGTGCTCGTCGCCGCCAGCTACTTTGCCGGCACCGCAACGGCCAGCGAGCTGGGGGACCCCGGTCCGTTGGTTCGGTGGGCCCTCCCTGCGGCCAAGGCGCTGCACCACTCCTCGATGGCCATCACCGTCGCCGCCTTGGTCTTTGCCGCAACCATCCTGCCGCGTTCCACCAAGCCCAAACGCCCTGCACCGGGTGAACAGGACACCGATGGCGGCGAAGTCCACCCGGCCTTTGCCCGCGCCATGAACCTGGCCGCCGCCGCCGGATTGCTCTGGACGGTTTCCGCGGCGGCGGTGCTGGTCTTCACCTTCTGGGACCTCGTGGGCAAGCCCATGAGCACCGACCCGAGCTACACATCCGCGATGCTCGACTACGTCCTGAATATTTCCGTGGGCCGGGCATGGGCCTGGATGATCGTGATCGCCGCGATCACCTCGTCGCTGGCCTTTGGCGTGAGGTCCCCGTCATGGGTGGGTGCCACCGCCGTCTTCTCCCTGGCCGGCGTCCTCCCGATGTCGCTGATCGGACACGCCGCGGGCGGCGATGACCACTGGGGCGCGGTCAACTCGATCATGCTGCACCTGGTAGGCGTGTGCCTCTGGTTCGGCGGCATCGTCGTGCTGGCCGCTCTGGCACCGCTGCTGGCCTCCAAGGCCCCGGGGCGCCATTCGGGCACCCGGCCCATCCTGGCCGGCACCGTGCTGCAGCGTTTCTCGGCATTGGCCACCATCTCCATCGTCCTGGTCGCCGGTTCCGGAGTCGTCAATGCCTCGATCCGCATCTCCGGCTGGGACCAGTGGATGACCCCCTACGGCTTGATCGTGATCGCCAAGGCCGGGGCCACCCTTGCCCTGGGGGCGCTGGGCCTTGCCCACCGCAGCCGGGTGATCCCGGCACTTCGGGCCGGGAAGCTGGAGGCCACGCGCGCCGCCTGGCTGGTGGTGGCTGCCGAAACCATTGTCATGGCCGCCGTCATGGCACTGGCCACGGTGCTGGCCCGCACCGCACCCCCAACCCCGGAAACCGCGCCGGAACTGCCGACCCCCGCCCGGCTGTTGACCGGATACGAACTTCCCCCCGAGCTCACCAGCGCCAGCTGGCTGCAGGTCTGGCGCTTCGATTGGCTCTGGATCGCCATTGTGATTTTCCTGGCCGTCGCCTACCTGTGGGCCGTGGTGACGGTGCGCCGCCGGGGCGACAAGTGGTCCCTCCTGCTCACGATCTCCTGGCTGGTGGGTCTGGCCTGCCTGTTCTACTTCACCTCCGGCGCCCTGGCCGTGTACGGCACAATCCTTTTCTCCGTGCACATGGTCGACCACATGGCCTTGACCATGGTCGCGCCCTTGTTCATGGTGATCGGCTCGCCCGTCACCCTGGCACTGAAGGCCTTGTCCTCGCGCAGCGACGGCACCCGCGGACCGCGCGAGTGGATCCTGGTGCTGGTGCACTCGAAGTTCTCGGCGTTGGTCACCAACCCGATCTTCGCCGCCGCCAACTTCGCCGGATCGATCATCATCTTCTACGGCACCGACATCTTCGGCTTCGCCCTGCGCAACCACGTGGGCCACGAATTGATGAACGTGCACTTCCTGATCACCGGCTACCTCTTCGCCCTGTCCATGATCGGCACCGACCCGGTGCCGCGTCGCGCGCCCTACCCGCTGCGCCTGGTGATCCTGCTGGCGACCATGAGCTTCCATGCCTTCTACGGGGTCTCCATCATGAGCTCCACCTCGCTGATGCAGGCCGACTGGTTCGGCAACATGGGACGCACCTGGGGCGAGGACGCGCTGGAGGACCAACGGCTGGGCGCCGGGGCCATGTGGGGGATCGGGGAGATCCCCACACTGCTGCTGGCCCTGGGTGTCATGGTGTCCTGGAACCGGGACGATTCCAA
The DNA here is from genome assembly GCF_039535115.1 of Paeniglutamicibacter sulfureus. Classification (NCBI taxonomy): domain Bacteria; kingdom Bacillati; phylum Actinomycetota; class Actinomycetes; order Micrococcales; family Micrococcaceae; genus Paeniglutamicibacter; species Paeniglutamicibacter sulfureus. Next base: position 1,870,693 of record NZ_BAAAWO010000001.1, on the reverse strand, counting down.
GGAATCCAAGCGCAAGGACCGGCAGGCCGACCGGGACAACGAAGCGGAACTGAACGCCTACAACGACATGTTTGCCCAATTGAAAAAGCGAGACGAGGAGATTGCGCGCCGTGGCCGCTAGGACCAAGACGGGTGCGCTGCGCGCCCTTGCCCTGAGCATGTCAATGGGCCTGTTGCTGGCCGGATGTGCCGGATCCCCGCAGGCCGTTGAACTGCCCGAGGGCCACGCACCGCTGAGCACCGCGCCTTCGGCGCCTTCCTCCGCGGCACCCTCCAGTGCGGCAGCGGAGCTGGACGTCTCCGAGCTGTCGGTGGCCTCGGGAATCTCCATGGCCGCACGATTGGGCTTCGACCAGGCCCGGGTGATCTCCGGAACGGAACTCGCCGACCTGAAGAAGTCACCGGAGGAAAACCGGGGTTCGGTTGCCGTGCTGCCCACGCAGTGCGGGGATGTCATCGAGTCGCTGAACTGGTCGCCGCTGCAAATGGGCGGCGAGGGGGCGCGCACCGACTTCCTGACCGAAAAGATCGCCGCCACCGGTTCCGTCGAGGTCGCCGAGATCACCGACAAGGCGGCCCTGGAGGCGCACTACGCCACCGTGCTGGCCATGCTGACCGAGTGCAAGTCGGTGACCATGCACCAGGAAACCGAGACCGTTCCCTTCAAGACCTCCAAGCCGCAGCTCAAGGCCGGCGCGGCGGACTCGGCCATCGCCTGGACGCGCGGCACGCCGGGCCAGGGAATGCGACAGCAGGCCCTGGTGTTGATCAAGTCCAAGGGGGACCACGTGGCAATGGTGTCCTTTATCGCCGCCGACGGCCTCGAGGCGCCCGAGTTCAGCCAGATGGCTGCCGAGATCCTCAACGCCGCACTCGCCCAGGCGGGCTAGCAGCCCGCGCTTCCCGTCCAGGAGGCACCTGGCGACGGTCCCGGACCCGGGTTCGTCGCATCAGGTCATGATGTCCCGCTCCCGGCAGCAAACCGGGATAATTGAATCCAGCACAGTGTCAGCCGACAAGCCGAGGAGTACCCCCACATGACAGCGTCCACAAACACCGGAACCGAATCCGTGCGCACCTCCTACAAGGTCCGCGCCTCCGAACTGGTCGGCCGCAATTGGCTGAACACCGGCGGGAAGCAGCTGTCCCTTGAGGACTTCCGCGGCAAGATCACGATCCTGGACTTCTGGACGTTCTGCTGCATCAACTGCCTGCACGTGCTGGACGAGTTGCGCCCGCTGGAGGCCAAGTACTCCGATGTCTTGGTGACCGTGGGCGTGCACTCCCCGAAGTTCGAATACGAGGCCGACCCGGTGGCGCTGGCAGCTGCAGTGGAACGCTACGAAATCCAGCACCCGGTGCTCGATGACCCGGAACTGGTCACCTGGCAGGCGTATGCCGCCCGCGCCTGGCCGACCCTGGTGGTCGTTGACCCCGAGGGCTACATCGTCGCCCACCTCTCGGGCGAGGGCCACGCGTCCGGACTGGAATCCCTGGTCGAGGAGCTCATCGCCGAGCACGACGCCAAGGGCACGCTGCACCGCGGCACCGGCCCCTACGTGGCGCCCCCGGCGCGCGAGGGCGACCTGCGCTTCCCCGGCAAGGCGGTTGCCCTGGAAAACGGGAACTTCCTCGTCGGCGACTCCGGCCACCACCGCATCGTGGAACTGGGCAACGACCTGTCCACCGTGGTGCGCACCTTCGGCTCCGGGACCAAGGGCTTTGCCGACGGCGACGCTGACACGGCACAGTTCAACGAACCCCAGGGTCTGGCGCTGCTGCCGGCCGATCGCGCCGCGGCACTGGGCTACCACGCGGTCATCGCCGACACCGTCAACCACCGCCTGCGCGGGCTGAACCTTGACACCGGCGTCGTCACCACGCTGGCAGGCAACGGCATCCAGCGCCTGCTCGACGCCGAACAAGCGCGCTCGGAAGTCGGCGAGGACAACGAAGAGGCCTGGCTCAGCGACCTGGGCAACGATCCGCTGAACACCTCGCTGTCCTCCCCGTGGGACGTGCTGTGGAGCCCCAAGACCGACTCCGTCATCATCGCGATGGCCGGAACCCACCAGATCTTCGCCTTCAACCCCCAGACCTCGGCCCTGTCGGTCTTCGCCGGCACCGGGCTGGAGGGCCTGACCGACGGCGCGGCCTCGGAGAGCTGGTTCGCCCAGTCCTCAGGCCTGGCCTTGGACAAGGCGGAAAACATCTGGGTGGCCGACTCGGAGACCTCCGCACTGCGCCGCCTGGTGTTGGCCGAGGACGGCTCGGTGGCCAACGTCGAAACTGCCATCGGCGCGGGGCTCTTTGACTTCGGGTTCCGCGACGGAGCCGCGGACGCTGCTCGGTTGCAGCACCCGCTGGGTGTCGCGGCGCTGCCCGACGGCTCGATCGCCATCGCCGACACCTATAACGGCGCGGTGCGCCGCTACGACCCCGCCACCGCCACCGTCAGCACCCTGGCCCGCGGACTCAACGAGCCCGCGGACGTGCAGCTCGACACCTCGGTGGACGGTGAACCGGTGTTGCTGGTCGTGGAGACCAACAGCCACCAGCTGGTGCGCCTGCCATTGCCTGCCGAGGCACTGGTCGTTGACGAGGGCGCCAGCCAGACCCAGCGTCCCAAGACCAAGGTCACCGCGGGGGAGCACGCACTGACGGTGCGCTTCTCCGCACCCAAGGGCCAGAAGCTCGATGACCGCTGGGGCGATCCCACGCAGCTGAAGATCTCCTCCTCCCCGGAGGAGCTGCTGCTGTCCGGCGGCGGCACCTCGACCGGATTGACCCGGACCCTGGAATTGAACCCCGAGGTCCTCGAGGGCGTCCTGCACATCACCGCCCGCGCGGCCGCCTGCGACGGCGAGCCCGGTGGCGAGATCCCGATGCACGCCGCCTGCCACCTGTACCAGCAGGACTGGGGCATCCCGGTGGTCCTGGACGCCGAGGGCGAAAGCGAACTGGTCCTGGACCTGCGCGGCCTGGACACCTAGCCGGCTGCCCCACGACCACTGCACGAGGCTCGTTCCCTTTCCGGGGGACGGGCCTCGTGCCGTCTGGGGATGGCGGCGAAAGTGGGGCATCTCACCCGCCCCGAAACGCGTTCGGTGAGGCGCGTCATGGCGGGGAGAATTCGGCCCGAGTATCGTTAGCAATGCTAAAGAAACTAACGAGGTCGAAACCAAAGACGCTGGGTCGCCCGGCGCATTGAAGGAGGGTCCGTGGCTCGCCCGGATCAAGTGAACGCAACCAACAACGCCCCGAAACCCGCACCAACAACCCCCGCCGATGCCGGCGGCACCGGCGACCTGGCCGCCGAACTGCGGGTGGCCGTGATGAAGACATCCCGCCGCCTGCGCCTGGAATCCAGTTCCGAGACGCTCACCGCCGCCCAGTATTCGGTGCTCGCGGGCCTGGGAAACGAGCAGCACACCATCGGCGAGCTGGCCGCCCGCGAACAGGTCGCCGCCCCGTCCATGACGCGCATCGTGAAGTCCCTGCTGGAGGCGGGGCTGGTCACCCGCACGGCCAGCGAACACGACGGGCGCCAGGTGCTGGTTGAGCCCACCGCCGAGGGCAAGGCCGCTCTCCAGGCGGCCCGCAGCCAGCGCACCGCCTGGCTGGCGCGCCGCGTGGAAACACTCGGTGCCGAGGACCGGGCGACACTGAAACGGGCAGCCGCCCTGCTGCAGGAAATGAGCGCCAAGTGAGTCGGATGTTCAGCGCCCTGAAAAACCCGAACTACCGCCTCTGGACCGCCGGTGCCCTGGTCTCGAACATCGGCACCTGGATGCAACGCGTGGCCCAGGACTGGCTGGTACTCACCATCCTGACCGACCACGACGGTACCGCCGTCGGCATCACCACCGGCCTGCAATTCCTCCCCATCCTCCTCCTTGGCCCGTTTGCCGGGGTACTCGCGGACCGCATGGACAAGCGCAAGCTGCTGTTGATCACCCAATCGGCCATGGGCTTCTTTGCCGTGCTGCTGGGAACGCTGGTGCTTACGGGGTCGGCCGAGCTCTGGCATGTCTACCTGCTGGCCCTCGGCCTGGGCGTGGCAAGCGCCTTCGACGCCCCTGCCCGCCAGGCCTTCGTCTCCGAACTGGTTCCGACAAGCGACCTGCCCAACGCCGTGGCGTTGAACAGCGCCTCGTTCAACCTGGCCCGGTTGGCCGGCCCCGGCGTCGCCGGGATGCTGATCGCCGTCTTCGGGACCGGACCGGCATTCCTCATCAACGCCGCCAGCTTCGGTGCGGTGATCTTCTCCCTGGCCAAGATGCGCAAGGAGCGCTTCCAGCCCACCAGCCTGGTGGCCCGCCGGAAGGGCCAGATCCGGGAGGGTGTGGCCTATGTGCGCCAGCGCCCCGACCTGTTGCTGATCTTTGGCCTGGCCTTTGTCGTGGCCACCTTCGGCCTGAACTTCCAGCTGACCAACGCCATGATGGCCACCGACGTCTTCCACGTCGGTGCCGGGGAATTCGGCTTGCTGGGAACCATCATGGCCATCGGCACACTCGCCGGGGCCCTGCTGGCAGCCCGGAGGGGAAGGCCGCGCATGCGCTACCTGCTGGGTGGCGCCGTTGGCTTTGGCGCCACGGCACTGATCGCCAGCTTCATGCCGAGTTTCCTCTGGTACGCGCTGATGATGGTGCCGGTGGGCCTGGCCTCGCTGACGTTCCTGAACAGCGCCAACACCATGATCCAGCTCTCCGTGGATCCGGCCTACCGCGGACGCGTCCTGGCGCTCTACATGATGGTGGTCCAGGGGGGAACGCCCCTGGGCGCCCCGTTGGTGGGCTGGCTGGGCACGGAATTCGGCGCCCGCTGGTCGGTCGGCAGCGGCGCCGTGCTGTCCCTGGTTGCCGGGCTCATTGCCGTTGCCCTGGTGGTGCGCAGGTCGCGGGCGACCCCTGGCAAGCCAGCCGGGGCCCCGGCCCGGCACAGGGCCCGCGCCCTGGCCCCCGCGCTCGGACGGTAGTTCACTGGGGGCCGGACCGGGCGACGCGGCCGTTACTCGCTGGAGACGGGCGTGACGCTGACCTTGGTGGTGTTGGCCCTGAGTGACGCGGTGAATCCGAAGTCGTTGTCGATGGTCTGTTCGGTGTACCTGCCGGTGCGCAGGTCCTGCTCGGTGAGTTCCAGACGGACCTTGACCGTCAGCGGGCGCAAGGCCCAGCCGCCGTCAAAGGAAACGATCTCGGCGGGCGGGTAGCCCAGGATGCTCCAGTGGATGGAGTCCGACTGCACCCGCGCCGTGGTGGAGTAGCTCATGGGGCAGCCCGCAGGCATGAGTACCTGCTGCTCGGCGCAGCCATCGAGGTATGCATTGATTTGCTTGTTGACCTCGTCCTGCAACTTCTTGGTGGGTTGGGTCCGCAACTTCACGGCAGTGTCCTTCTTCGCGAAGTCGGTGACGGCAAGGCCGCGAGAGTCAGCCGCGAAATTGGGCGTCGCAAAACTGGTGTCAATGACCGCCGGCACAAAGACCGGAACCGTGGCCCGGCCCTTGACCAGCGGTGCAGGACGCGAGTTCACGACGACTTCATTGGTGGTGTTTGCCGAGATCGCCACGGTGGGAAGAGTCGTGGGAATGAATTCCCACTCATCGAAGAACATCCAACGGTTGCCGGCGTTCCGCAACTGGTAGGAGGTCTGCTGCTCGACCCCATGGACCGAGTAGCTTGCCACCACCTTGACGGTGTCTTCGGCCCCGGGGATCTCCTCGGGCTCGCCGACAGTGAAATCCTTGATGTCGGCACTGGCCGCCTTCAGGCCCTCCCCGTCGAGAAGCAGGGCATTGCCCGGTGGCACCTTGGCATTCAGCAGCCCCAATGCCCGGGCGCCTTCGCCGTTGACGAGGTGGGAGTGGAGTGTCTTGACCATTTGGGCGGGCCCAAACACCCTCTGGTTCACCAGGGCGATGACGGAAACTGCAACTACGGCCAGCACCACAAGGGCCGCCGCCCAGATGGCAGCGACCCTTGTGGGTGATAAACGTTCGCTCATTGAATCCAAGGCTACCGGGAAAATCGCGCCGTTTGCGCAACCCTTCCTAGCGGCGACGCCTCCGCTTGGTGCCGAACATGCCGCGGAGCATCTCCCGGCCAAAAATGTTCGCCGCCTGTAAAGCCATGTCAAGCAGCGGATTGTCCGGATTCTGCGCCGGGGCGGGGGCCTTGGTCTTCCGCTTGGGGGAGCCCGTGGTGGCCACCGGCGGTTCGGGCATGGTGTAGTCCGAGGCGCCCGGCTGCGGAGCCGAATTCGGGAGGGAGGACGGGCGTCCCAGGATGGATTCCTCGATGTTCCGTGCCGCCGCATCGATGTCCGCCTGGCTCTGGCCGGGGCCGGGGACCCTGGCGGCGACCGACCCTCCGGTGGGCACCGGTGCGGCCGTGGCCTCGGTGCTGGTTCCGTTGATCTTCTCGTAGGCGGATTCACGGTCCACGCTGGTGCCGTAAACCTGCATCAGGGCCGAGGAAGCGATGATTCCGGATACCGTGTCCGGGGAGGAGGGGCCCATGGTTGATTCAGGGCTCCACATGCGAGTCCAGGCCACCGGGGTGGGTGCGCCCTTCTCGTTCATGACGGTAACCACCGCTTCACCGGTGCCCGCCTGCGTCAGCGCCTCGTCCAGGTCGTAGTCGCTGGTGGGGAACGTGGAGACGGTTGCCTTCAGCGCCTTGGCATCATCAGGGGTAAAGGCACGCAGCGCGTGCTGGATCCGGTTGGCCAGCTGTCCCAGCACGTCGCCGGGAACGTCCTTGGGAGTCTGGGTCACGAAGAACACGCCGACGCCCTTGGAACGGATCAACCGGACGGTGGCCGTGATCGAGGTCAGGAAGGCCTTGGATGCCCCGTTGAAGAGCAAGTGTGCCTCGTCGAGGAAGAACACCAGCTTGGGCTTCTCCGGGTCTCCGGCCTCCGGCAGTTCGGCAAAGAGGTCCGCCAGCAGCCAGATCATGAAGGTGGAAAAGAGCAGCGGCTTTTGCATCAGGGTCGGCAGCTCCAGGATGCTGATGACCCCGCGGCCGTCGGGAGCCTGTCGCAGGAGCTCTGCGGTGTCGAACTCCGGTTCGCCGAAGAAGGACTCCATGCCCTGGGCCTGCAGGGTGACAAGCTCGCGCAGGATGACGCCGGCGGTCGCCTTGGACACGCCACCGAGGCCCTCAAGTTCGTCCTTGCCCTCGTCGCTGGTCAGGTGCTGGATGACCGCGCGCAGGTCCTTCAGGTCGTGGAGTTCCAGGTCCTTGGTGTCGGCGTAGTGGAAGATCAGCTGCAGACAGGATTCCTGGGTCTCGTTCAACTCCATGATCCGCGATAGCAACAGGGGGCCAAAGGAGGAGATCGTGGCGCGGATCGGGGTTCCCTGCCCGTCGCCGCCCAAGGCGTAGTACTCGACGGGAAAGGACTTGGCCTGCCACTTCATGCCGACCGACGCGGTGCGTTCCGTGAGTTTTTCCGTGGCCGTGCCCGGTGTGGAGAGGCCGGTGAGATCCCCCTTGATGTCTGCAAGGAACACCGGAACGCCGTGGGCGGAAAGCTGTTCGGCCATCAATTGCAGGGTAATGGTCTTGCCGGTTCCGGTGGCTCCCGCCACCAATCCGTGCCGGTTCATCATCCGCAGCGGCAAACGGACCTGCGCATCGGGGAAGACCTGCCCATCGACCAGTGCCGCCCCCAGATTCACCGCCAAACCGTCAAAGGCATAACCTGCGCTGATGGATTCCACATGCTGGGCTGTTGTCATCTTGGCCATGTCCATAGCCTACGGTCTGGATCGTGTCCGTAGTGGTGGGCGCGCCAATTCTTTTTAGTCCCGAACCCCGCGTCGGAAGCTCCATGCCCTTAGAACGGGTTGAGCAGGCGGTGCACGAATTGCTGGGTCCGCTCGTTTTGCGGTGCCCGCAAGACGACATCCGGGTGGCCGCGCTCGATCACCACTCCCTGGTCCATGAATACGACTTCGTCTGCGACCTCCCGGGCAAAGGCCAACTCATGGGTCACCAGGACCATGGTCCAGCCTTCGTCGGCCAATTCCTTGATCACCTTCAACACATCACCCACCAGCTCCGGATCCAGCGCGGAGGTCGGCTCGTCAAAGAGCAACAGCGAAGGCTTGAGCGCGAGCGCCCGGACAATGCCCACCCGCTGCTGCTGCCCGCCGGAAAGCTGGTGCGGGTACTGGTCGCGCTTCTGGCCTAGTCCGACCCTGGCCAGCAGTGCTTCGGCGTCGGCGACGGCCTCGGAACGCTTGCGGCGCTGGACCTGGATCGGCCCTTCGATCACATTTTCCAGCACTGTCATGTGCGGGAAGAGATTGTAGTTCTGGAAGACCATGGCGCTGCGGGTGCGCAAGACCTGGGCTTGCTTTTGCGTTGTCTTCGGCGCAAAGACCACGGCGGGACCGTCGCTGAAGGCGACCTCCCCGCCGTCGGGGATCTCCAGGCCGTTCAGGCAGCGCAACACCGTCGTCTTGCCCGAGCCGGAGGGGCCGATCAAGGCGAGCACCTGGCCCTTGCCGATCTGCAGGTCAATGGACTTCAGGACTTGGTGGTCGCCAAAGCTCTTCTGCAGGCCGGTCACCTTCAACAGAGCGGGCGCGTTCGTGGCGGGATCAGTGTGCGACATAGCGGTCAAGCCTTCTTTCCAATCTGGTCTGGCCGGCGGAGAGCACCAGGCAGAACACCCAGTACACGAACGCTGCCTCGATATAGACCAGCAAGAATTGCTGGCTGAAGGCGGCTATTTCCTGGGCGTTGCGGAACAACTCCGTCACCAGGATCAGCGATGCCAGGGACGAGTCCTTGACCAGGGAGATGAAGGTATTCGACAACGGCGGCACCGACACCCTTGCTGCCTGCGGCAGGATCACCCGGCGCAGTGTCGTGGTGCGCGACATACCGATGGTGTAGCCGGCCTCCCACTGGCCCTTGGCCACCGAGAGGATGGCCGCGCGGATTACCTCGGCAGCGTAGCCGCCCACGTTCATCGAGAAGGCGATGATGGCGCTGGGCCATGGGTCCAGCGTGACCCCGATCGAGGGCAACCCGTAGAAAATGACGAAGAGCTGCACCAACAACGGGGTTCCGCGGATCACCGAAATGTACGCCTTGGCAATGAACGTGACAGCTGGATTCCGGCTCAACCGCATCAGTGCCATGAGCAAGGCGATCGCCAGGCCGATGGCAAAGCTGGCCAGCGAGAGGGGAATGGTCCCGCGTAGCCCACCCACCACTATGGGCCAAAAAGAATCGCCGATTAATTGCCAATCAATGTCCATGGCAGGACTCCTTCGCATTCGCAAGGTGAAACCGCGGGCCACTGGGGTGCGGCCCGCGACACTGCCGGAAATTACTTGGTGACGTCTGCTCCGAAGTACTTCTCGGAAATCTTCGATAGCGTTCCGTCGGCCGAGAGTTCATCCAAGGCCTTGTCGACTGCCTCGACCAGGTCGCCGCTACCCTTGCGGAAGGCCATGGCACTGAGCGACTTGTCGGCTGTTTCGGCGGCGATCTTGATGCCGTCGTCCTGTTTGGTGGTCTGTGAATCCAGATAGGTCAGCTTGTCATTGACAGTGGCGTCCACACGGCCCTGCTTCAGCAGCGTGATGGCCTGTGCCCACCCTTCCACGGCTTGGACGTTCGCCCCGGCATCCTTGGTCAGCTGGTACCAGTTGCTGGTCAGCGACTGTGCGGTGGACTTGCCTTTCAGGTCCTCGAAAGACGCAATATCGGTGTTCCCCGCCTGGGTCACGACAACACCGCTGCTCACGGTATATGGCTTGGAGAAATCGTACGCCTCCTCGCGCGCGGGAGTGATGGAAATCTGGTTGGCAATGACGTCAAAGCGTCCGGCCTCGAGACCGGCGAAGATCCCGTCAAACTGGGTTTCCTCGAACTGTGGCTCCACACCCAGCTTCTGGGCTACGGCCGTCACGATTTCCACATCGAATCCGGTCAGCGGACCGGTTCCGCCCTCATGGAAGGAAAACGGCTTGTAGGTCCCCTCCGTTCCGACCCTCAGGACGCCTGCATCCTGGACCTGTTGGAGGGTCAAACCGGTCGCGGTTCCGCTGGCGGCCGGTGATCCGGATGGCTCGGAGGAGCCGCTGCAGCCGGTGACCGTCAAGGCGAGCAATGCGGTGGTCATTAGCGCGATAATTTGACGCTTCATGGAAACGGTCCTTTCGATGACAATCGTTCACTCGCCGAAGGGGGAGCGGCACCCCGGGATAGGGATCCGCACTCGTGGCAGGATGAACCTTGCTCTGACGCTAACACGGAGGTGGGGCTCGCATAAGCCCCTATATTGCCGCACGCGTCGAGGCAAGGTCTGACCCGGCCGTTCGGTGAAGTCAGGTCAACAGCAGGGGAACAAGCATCATCGCCGGCACGGCGACGATGGTGGTGAGCAGGACGGTGTCCTTGGCCAGCACGACGCCGCGCTCGTAGCGAGAGGCAGTCACGAAGATATTTTGGGCTGTGGGCAAGGCGGCCATGATCACCGCAACAAACACCGCGTGGCTGTCCAGCCTAAAGAGCCACACGGCAAGCACCCAGGCGACAACGGGCTGGAAGAACAATTTCATGCCGGTGGCCAACAGCGTATCGGCTCGACGCCCGCCGGAAGCCTCGAGCGGCTTGGAGCCTACCAAGGAAATGCCGAAGGCTATGAGCATGGCCGGGATGGAAGCACCGGCAATCAGCTCTATCGGGTCGGCGAGCGGCTGGGGAAGTTCCACGTCGAAGAGCGCGCACACCAATCCGGCCAGGGAACCGACAATCATCGGGTTCCTCAGTGTCTGGACCAACATGGAAAACACGGTGGTCCGGTGCCTGGACGTGCTGGCGTCCAGGATGGCCAGGCATACCGGGGAGAACAGGGCCAGCTGCCACAGGATAACGGGTGCCGCATGGGCCATGTCGCCCAGGACGTAGAGGGCAATCGGAAGGCCGAGATTTGCCGAGTTCACTGTTGAGGCGCTCATCGCGCCGATGGTCGACTCGGTCAGGTCGCGCCGCAGCCACCATCGGGTAACCAGCACGAAGACGATGGCGGTGGCCAGGGAGGAAATCGCAGCAACGCCCAGGAAGGGGCCGAGCACCGAAGCGGGGTCCGAATCGGCGAGCGTGGTGAACAACAAAGCTGGGCTGGCCACGAAGAAGGTGAGCCGGTTCAGCACATAGCGCGCGTTTTCGCCCAGGACACCCGTGCGTCCGACGAAGTACCCCACGGCAATGACGGTCCAGACCACGGCAAAACCAGAGAGCACGCCGTTCATAAGCCTTCGGATTCCCTCTTTCCGCTGTTCCTTCACCGCACCGGGGGTGCGCTTAACGCATTGGGACCCGGCCGCCGGCCGGGTCCCAATGTCATAGCGAGCGGGCGACGGGAATCGAACCCGCGTGTCCAGCTTGGGAAGCTGGCGCTCTACCATTGAGCTACGCCCGCGAAGCTCCGGGAAGCCTAATGGCGTCCCGGGCTAAAACAGCATATCCCAAGGTGGGGTGCCAAAACCTAATCGGGAACGTCGGGCGCGTCAAAATGCGGCGTCGGGTGCCTGCGAAGGTTTGGGCAAGAACGGCCTGGCCAGGGGCTCGGCGAGGCGGGCGGCGACCGGTCCGAAGACCGCCAACAACAACACGTATGCGGTTGCCAAGGCGGCTAGTTCCCCGGTAACCGCACCGGAGGCAACTGCCAGTCCGGCGATGACAATGGAAAACTCACCCCGGGCAATTAAGGCGACGCCGGCGCGAACCCGGCCGGGGATCCCGATCCCGGCCCGCTTCGCCGCCCATACTCCGGTGGCCACCTTCGTCAGCGAGGTGACAATGGCCAACAAGATGGCCATGGGCAAGACCGCGGGAATGCTCGATGGATCGGTGTTCAGGCCGAAGACCACGAAGAACATGGCAGCGAAAAGGTCGCGCAGCGGCTCCAGGACCTTGGTGGCCGAATGTGCGGTTGATCCGGAAATGGCAATACCGAGCATGAAAGCGCCGACCGCAGCAGAGACCTGCAACGCTGAGGCCAGACCCGCAACCAGCAGCGCGGCGCCAATGAGCTTAAGCAGGAAATTTTCCCGGTCCGAGGAATGGATCAACCTTGAAATCTGCGGCCCGAAGCGCAGCGCCGCCAGCAATACCAATGTGATGGTGCCCATGGCAATACCCACTGCACGCAGCCCGCCCAGGAATCCGAGTCCTGCCAAGGTGGCGGTGAGCACCGGCAGGTAGACTGCCATGGCCAGGTCCTCGAGCACCAGGACGGACAACACCACCGGAGTCTCGCGGTTGCCCAACCTGCCCAAGTCGGAGAGCACCTTGGCAATGATTCCGGAGGACGACACGTAGGTGACCCCGCCAAGGACCAAGGCTCCGGTAACGCCCCAGCCCATGATCAAGGCCAAGGCCGCACCCGGAGTGAAATTCAGGACCAGGTCGACGACCCCGGCGACCCAGGAACCTTTCAGTCCGGTGACAAGTTCGCGGGCGGTGTATTCCAGGCCCAGCATGAGCAGTAGCAGGATCACGCCGATTTCGCTGGCAACCTCCCCGAACTCCGAGATGCCGGCAAGGTTGACCACGCCCCCGCTTCCGAAGAGCAGGCCGCCGAGTAGGTACAGGGGAACCGGTGACATGCCGATTTTCGCTGCCAGGCGCCCCAACAGGCCAAGCCCCAAGAAGACGGCGCCGAGCTCAACGAGTATTAGAGCGGTGCCGTGCATGTTCCGCGCACCTCCCCTTAGCCGTTGTTGATCAGGTGCGCTGCTTTTTCCAAACCTGCGGCGGTTCCGACAATGACCAGAACGTCACCCACATTGAGTTCAAAATCAGGAGCGGGGGAGGGGAAGACCTTCCCGCTGCGGGAAATGGCGACAACAGAGGTGCCCGTACGGGTCCGCAGGCGGGTGTCGCCCAGGGTCTGGTCCACGTAGGGGCTTTCATGGCTCAACACGAATTGCTGGGTGTTGACACCGGGCAAGTCGCGGTGCTGGTCCGATAACTGGGTCACCAGCTGCGGGGCACCGAGCATGGCGCCGATGGCCCCGGCCTCCTCAACGCTCAACGGAATCGACGCGGCACAGGCATCGGGGTCGTCGCGCTGGGAAATGATCAACTGCATCGATCCATCACGCAGGATCACCACGCCGACCCGGCGCCCGGACGCGAGGATTATTTCGCGACGGACGCCGAGACCGGGCAACGACGTATCTTCAAAATCCATGCTCCCACTCTAGACCTCCCGGAACGCGAAAGGAGGCCGGGTTTCGGGGGTGATGCGCGGGGTGTTCGCGACCCCTACTTCGAGGGGTCCTTCGGCGTTCCGTCGAGGTTGAATTCCTCGCGAATGGTCTTCACCCCGGCGGCGTCGATCTCCAGGCACAGCTCGTGACCGGGGTTGATGACCAAGCCGGTGTCCTGCAGCGAACTGACGACGGTCCCGCCGAGGACCTGGACGCCGTAAGGGGCGACATCGATGTAGGCGCCGGGAATGCGGGCCAGATGGGTGAACAAGGCAATCACCGGCTCGCCCGCGGCGTTCTGCAGGACCATGGGCTGGGCGTTGCGGGCTTCGCCGCTGACTTCCTCGCGGCTGAGGAAATACACCTCGGAATTCATGAGGGTCGCGATGACCTGGCCGTTGAGGGCGGGGTCGTTCTGCGCGGCCCGGATCATCATTTCAAAATGGGTCGCCGGTTCGTTGCCGGTGACGGTCGGTTCAATGCCCAGCGCCGCCTGGATGTCGTCGGTGCCATTGGTGGACTTGGCTTGCGGGTTCTCTTCGCTCATGCCCCCAAGCATGTCTACATTGCGCCCGTCGGCGCAACCCGATGTCTGGTTGTTCGCCCAACCGTCCTAAACTGGTGGGAAACGTTTTGAATCTTTTGCGAGGAAGCCTCATGCCCGAATTCCAGTACGAAGACCTCCTGCCCATCGGGGCGGACGAGACCACCTACCGCCAGATTTCCACCGATGGTGTCCGCACCATCGAGGGGCCGGGCGGCCGAACGTACCTCGAGGTCGACCCCGAGGCCCTGCAGAAGCTGGCCACCACCGCGCTGCACGACATCTCCCACTACCTGCGCCCGGCGCACCTGCAGCAGCTGCGCAACATCCTCGATGACGAGGACGCCAGCCCCAACGACAAGTTCGTCGCCCTTGACCTGCTCAAGAACGCCAACATCGCCGCCGGCGGTGTCCTGCCCATGTGCCAGGACACCGGAACCGCGATCGTCATGGGCAAGCGCGGTTCGCAGGTGCTGACCCAGGGCCCGGACGAGAAGGACCTGTCCAAGGGCATCTACGACGCCTACACCACGCTGAACCTGCGCTACTCGCAGCTGGCCCCGCTGACCACGTGGGAAGAGAAGTCCACGGGCAACAACCTGCCCGCGCAGATCGAACTGTATGCGGACACCGAGCCGGGCCACGAGAACCAGTACAAGTTCCTGTTCATGGCCAAGGGCGGCGGATCGGCCAACAAGTCCTTCCTCTACCAGGAAACCAAGGCCATCCTGAACCCGAACGCGATGTTGAAGTTCCTCGATGAGAAGCTCCGCTCGCTGGGCACCGCCGCCTGCCCGCCCTACCACCTCTCCATCGTCATCGGCGGCACCAGCGCCGAATTCGCACTGAAGACCGCCAAATACGGTTCGGCCAAGTACCTGGACAACCTGCCGACCACCGGTGCGATGACCGGCCGTGGCTTCCGCGACACCGAGCTGGAGGAGCAGGTCCTTGAACTGACCCGCAACTTCGGCATCGGCGCCCAGTTCGGCGGCAAGTACTTCTGCCACGACGTGCGCGTGGTGCGCCTGCCGCGCCACGGCGCCTCGCTGCCGGTGGCCATCGCCGTCTCCTGCTCGGCCGACCGCCAGATGCTTGCGAAGATCACCCCCGAGGGCGTCTTCGTGGAACAGCTGGAAACCGACCCGGCGCGCTTCATGCCCGAGTCCGACCACCCGGCGATCGCAGCGCACGACGATGAAACCAGCGGCGTCTCCGGCACCGGCGGTTCCTCCGTGGTGAAGATCGATTTGAACAAGCCAATGGATGAGATCCTGGCCGAGCTGACCAAGCACCCGGTCAAGACCCGTCTCTCGCTCTCCGGCCCGCTGGTGGTGGCCCGCGACATCGCGCACGCCAAGATCAAGGACCTGCTGGATGCCGGCGAGGAAATGCCTCAGTACCTCAAGGACCACCCGGTGTACTATGCGGGCCCGGCCAAGACCCCCGAAGGCATGGCCTCGGGTTCCTTCGGCCCGACCACGGCCGGACGCATGGACTCCTACGTCGAGCAGTTCCAGGCAGCCGGCGGCTCCATGGTGATGCTGGCCAAGGGCAACCGCTCCAAGCAGGTCACCGATGCGTGCAACACCCACGGCGGTTTCTACCTGGGATCCATCGGCGGCCCGGCCGCCCGCCTGGCCTTGGACTGCATCAAGAAGGTCGAGGTGCTCGAATACGAGGAGCTCGGCATGGAAGCCATCTGGAAGATCGAGGTCGAGGACTTCCCTGCGTTCATCGTCGTCGATGACAAGGGCAACGACTTCTTCTCCGAAACCTCGAAGCCGACCTTCACGGGCCTTCCGATCCGCACCAAGTAGGCCGCGGCAGGAAGATTCCAAAAGGCATCGGTGGTTCGGATTCAAACCCGGACTGCCGATGCCTTTTTGGTTCGCAGTGTGGGGGCGTCAGCCCAACGGCGGATCGCCAAAATCATCTGGCGCGGCGCGGCAACTGATGTGCAGCGCCTATTCGTTAGCGGGCGAAGTCGTAGCCGATCGACCAGTCGCGGTAGGGCGGAAGGAATCGGAGGATCAGCAGTGCCTCACGCTGCTTCTTGATCTCGGCCGCGGTGGGCGTCTTGACCTTCGAAGCCTTCAGCAGAGCCGCATGGAATTGTTCAAAGGTGACGGACTTGGACTTTTCCATGGCCTTTGCCTGGTCCACGCCGATAAAACGAAGATGCCATGGCTCGTACTTGTAGCCGGTCACCTTTTCACCGTCGGCCGGGTATCGAATGATGAATCCAAAGTCAGCGGCGTTGGCGGCTAGCCATTTTCCGCCACTCGTGTCTCCGAAGCAGGCCTTGAGATCGCACCGGCCGCTGCTCATGCCGATGTCAGCCGCGAGCCCGATCTGGTGCTCGCTGGTGCCGGCAGGTGCCGAGATCCGCGTGGCATAGTCTGTCCCGTAGCGGGCCTTGTATCCATTGAACAGCGCAAGTTGACGGTCGTAGGAGCGGTAGGCGCTGAGCACGTTCAGCGACTGCGAATCCTTGCGTGCGGCCTTGAGCAGGCTTTCGAGTGCGGTGGCCGCATCCTGGCGCAGTTCCAGTCCGGTCCCGGAAATCGTGCGCAGGTCCTTGGGCTTGTAGTTCGCCGGATCCAGGGGGTGGTCCCGGCTGACCAGCGCCAGGTACGAGTCTTGGTCCTTCGTCAGTTCATCGGTGGTCGGTGCCTTCCGCGGCTTTTCGGCACGGACCGTCGCAGCTGCGGGTCCCGCGGGTGCAGCCAGCGCGGCGAGCGGGGCCGCCAGCACCAGGCTGACGCCTAACAAGATGGCGGGGATGCCGCCACGAAACAAAGACACGATGTCCCTTCGGGGAAAAAGCTGGATGGAGCCCTTTCAGGATAACTGCAGACCCCGTGGTTCTGCCCATGTCTGCCGGGCACTGATTTGCGATTCGCGGCCGCGGCCACCCTGCCGCCGGCAATCCGCCCGCGTCTTCGATGCCGGAACCGCGGGACAAATGGGATATTTTGGGTACTGTGCTGATTTCTGATGGTGATATTCGACGCGAGCTGGCGTCCGAACGTATAAAGCTGGACCCCTTCGACCCGGCGATGATCCAGCCGGCAAGCGTGGACGTGAGGATCGACCGGTTCTTCCGTCTCTTCGACAACCACAAGTACGCCCACATCGACCCGGCCACGGACCAGCCCGAGCTGACCCGACTGGTGGAAGTCGAGCCGGACGAGCCGTTCATCCTGCACCCGGGCGAATTCGTCCTGGGATCCACCTATGAAACGGTCACCCTGCCCACCGACATTGCCGCCCGGCTTGAAGGCAAAAGCTCACTGGGACGACTTGGATTGCTGACCCACTCCACCGCCGGTTTCATTGACCCCGGATTCTCCGGACACGTGACCTTGGAACTGTCGAACATGGCGACCCTGCCCATCAAGCTGTGGCCGGGCTCGAAGATCGGGCAGTTGTGCTTCTTCAAGCTCTCCTCCCCGGCCGAGCACCCGTATGGTTCCGGGGCCTACGGGAACCGCTACCAGGGCCAGCGCGGCCCCACGGCGTCGCGCAGCCACTTGAACTTCCACAGGACCACCCTGGAAAACTAGGTAGCCGGGCGACCGGCCAATACGCCTGCGGGCCCCGATTCCCCGGGGCCCGCACGCGTATGCGGGCCAGGGCACCGGGTGGGAATGTTACTAGAAAACCAGCTTCATGCCCTCGTGGCTAGCGATGAAGCCCAGGCCCTCATAGAAGCGGTGGGCATCCGCGCGGCTCTTGTCGGTGGTCAACTGCACCAGCGCGCAGCCACGGTTGCGCGCGTACTCGATGGCCCACGTCAAAAAGCTCCTGCCCAAGCCGCGGCCGCGGAAGTCCGCGTGGGTGCGAACAGCCTCGATCTGGGCGCGCCAAGCCCCGCGGCGCGAAAGCCCCGGGATAAATGACAGCTGTAACATGGCGAGAACCTGCCCGGCGCTCTCGCACACCAGTAGTCGGTGCGCCGGATCGCTGTCGATTGCCGCCAAGGCTGCTAGATAAGGCGCTGAATCGGCGTCTGGGGACGAATCACGGGTCGCTCCCAGGGGATCGTCGGCCAACAGGGCCAAAAGTGCCGGAAGGTCCTCCCTGACGGCATCGCGCACCGCTACCTCCAGCCCGTCGATCTGCAAGACCGCTCTTTGCTCCACTGGCCATTTCCTTTCTCGGACAGCCCCCGTTAGACCAGTCCCAGGGACCTGACCATGTCGCGTTCCTCTTCGAGCTCCTTGACCGACCTGTCGATGCGGGCGCGCACGTCCGCGGCCATCGAAAGTCCCTGCTGGATCTCCCAGGCGCCGTCGCGGGCATGTACCGGGAAGGAACTGACCAGCCCCTTCGGGACGCCATAGGAGCCGTCGGAGCGGATGGCCGCCGATGTCCAGGAACCGGCGGTTCCCTGCACCCAGTCGCGGACGTGGTCGATGGCCGCCGCCGCTGCGGAGGCCGCCGAGGAGGAGCCCCTCACGTCGATGATCTCCGCCCCGCGCTTGGCCACCCGGGGAATGAAGGTTTCATCGAGCCATGGGGCCACCTTGCCGGCACCGCCAAGGGCTTCGGCCAGGGCATCGGGCAACGGGCGTTGGGTGCCGTCCTCCCCGACGAGGACGCCGTGGGAGACATCGGGAACCTGGGATGCCGAATGGTTGCCCCAAATGACGACATTCCTGATCGAACCCACCCCAACCTCCAGGGTGCCGGCCAACTGGGCCAGCGCACGGTTGTGGTCCAGGCGGGTCATCGCGGTGAAGCGTTCGGCTGGGACATCGGGCGCATGGGCGGCGGCAATCAACGCGTTGGTGTTCGCTGGATTGCCCACCACCAGGACCTTCACATCGTCTGCGGCGCCGGTGTTGATTGCCGCCCCCTGGGGGCCGAAGATGGCGCCATTGGCCGAGAGCAGGTCCCCGCGTTCCATGCCCGGGCCGCGGGGCCGGGCGCCGACCAGCAACCCAACATTGGTGCCGGCGAAGGCGCGGGCGGCATTGTCGGTGACCTCGACCGAGTCCAGGGTGGTGAAGGCGCAATCCTGCAACTCCAGGGCGGTGCCCTCCGCAGATTTCAGGCCGGCCGGGATTTCCAGCAACCGCAGCCTGACCGGAACCTCCTGCCCGAACATGGCACCCGAGGCGATCCGAAAGAGCAACGCATACCCGATCTGCCCTCCGGCGCCGGTCACTGTCACTGTCACTGGTGTATGGGTGCTCATGGCTCCCATACAACCATCAACGCCGCTCAGGGGCCACGGTCCAGGGGGACCGGCCCGTGGCCCGGTGCCCGCACCGGGATCAGCAGAAGCAACCCCAACAGGAGCACGGCCAGGATGCCCAGGATGCCATAGCGCTGGGCCTCGGCAACGTGGGGGGCCGCCAGGGCAATCGACGCGGCAAACAATGCCGGGGCCAGGAAGCTGACCGCGCGGCCGGTGGTGGCATAGAGGCCAAAGAGTTCGCCCTCTTGCCCCGCGGGGGCCAGCCGGGCCAGGAACGCGCGGCTGGAGGACTGGGCAGGCCCGACGAACAGGCAGAGCAGCAGACCGAAGACCCAGAACCCGGAGGCACCGGGGGAGAGGAAGACACCCAGACCCGCCACGAGCAACCCGATGAGCGAGGCGATGATCACGCGCTTGGGTCCGATCTTGTCATCGAGCACCCCACCCACCATGGCGCCGAAGGCAGCGACGACGTTGCCGACGATGGCGAAGATGATCACCTGCTGCAACGGGAACCCGAAGGTTCCGGCGGCGATGATGCCGCCGAAGGTGAACACCGCCGCCAACCCGTCACGGAAGACGGCGCTGGCGAGCAGGAAAAAGACGGTGTGGCGGTCCTTGCGGGCCAAGGCAACGACCCTTCGCCACAGCTCGGCGTAGGACTGCAGGATGGTGAAGCGCGGCCCGCCGGGTTCCCCCGGGATCTCCGGCACCGCGAAGAGCACCGGTAGCCCGAAGCCCAGGAACCACACCGCGGAGAACACCGCGACCAGTCGCAGGTTCAGGGCATCGGTCTCGGAGGCACCGGCCCATGGGAAGATCGGGGTCACCAGCGTGAACAAGACAATGGCCAGCGCCAGGATTCCGCCGAGGTAGCCCATGCCCCAGCCAAAGCCCGAGACCTTGCCGATGGTCGCGGGGGTGGAAATCTGCGGAATCATTGCGTTGTAGTTCACCGTCGCGAACTCGGCAAAGACCGAAGCCAGCGCAATGAGCGTCACTCCGAGGACCAGGAAGCGCGGTTCGGGGAAAATGAAGAAGCAGGCCGCGGTGAGCACCGCGACGATTATCGTGTTCACTCCGAGCCAGAAACGGCGGCGTCCGCCGGCATCCGAGCGCAATCCCGTCACCGGGGCCAGCAGCGCGATCGCCACGCCGGCGATGGCCAGTCCGTTGCCCAGGACCACCGAGTTGGCATCCGTGTCTCCGAAAAGATCACTGGTCAGGTAGACGGTGAAGACGAAAGTGATCATCACCGCGTTGATGGCCGCGGAACCCCAATCCCATGAAGCCCACGCCACGACGGGTTTGGTGATAATACGTTGCCGATCGGTCGAGGCCGACGGTGCCGCGGGAAACTCGCTCATGGGTGCATCGTAGCCGCATCGAACCAACAACGGGGATGCCTCGGATAAATGCATCGTGGCGTGCCGCGAAATGAATCATTGTGCGACGGATCTTTAACAATCTGAAATGACGCATTATTCCGCAAGATTTCATCAGCTGAATCACGAGTCAAATCGCCGGGCAAGGGCATGCCGGCTGTTAGGATGAAGGAGACTTTTTTGACCGTTTTGCTGCCAGTGCACTGGCCCGCCGACCATAGGAGATACGTGTGCTCCTTGTCCTGATTGCGCTTTTTGCCGTTGCGGGAATTGCACCTTTGATTTTTCGATATCTGGGCCGGTCAACGTTTTATGTCCTGGCCGCGGCTCCGGCGCTGGCCTTCGTCTGGCTGCTGGCGAATTTCCCGGCATTCACCCAGTCCGAACAGGCCGTCGCCAGCGGCGGCCCCAATGCACCGCCGTCCGAGCTCTATAGCTGGATCGGTCCGCTGAACGCCCATCTCGATTTCCGGATGGATGCCCTTGCCGCGGTGATGTGCGTTCTGGTGCTGGGAGTCGGTGCCCTGGTGCTGTTCTATTGCGCACGCTATTTCAAGAACGAGGATCCGCACACAGCCGCCTTTGGTGCCCAATTGCTCGCCTTCGCTGCCTCAATGTTCGGCCTGGTGACCGCCGACGACTTGCTTCTGCTGTTCGTCTTCTGGGAATTGACCACGATCCTGTCGTTCCTGTTGATCGGCTTCAACCGCACCCGTATGAGCGCCCGACGTTCGGCCCTCACCGCGCTGATGGTCACGACCTTTGGCGGCCTGACCATGCTGGCCGGGCTGATCATGCTGGGCAATGCCGCCGGAACCTATCGCATCTCCGAGATCCTGGCAATGGCACCGGACCTCACCGCCCTGGGCACCTACATCGACGTGGCCATTGCCCTGGTGTTGATCGGGGCCGTCTCGAAGTCCGCGTTGGTTCCCTTCCACTTCTGGCTGCCCGGTGCGATGGCCGCACCGACGCCGGTCTCCGCCTACCTCCACGCCGCAGCCATGGTCAAGGCCGGCATTTACCTGGTTGCGCGGTTGGCGCCCGGCTTTAGTGAAACCGCCTTTTGGCAACCGATGCTGCTGTGGCTCGGCCTTGCCACCATGCTCATCGGCGGCTGGCGCGCGCTGAAGCAACACGACCTCAAACTGCTGCTGGCCTACGGCACCGTCTCACAGCTGGGCTTCCTGATCCTGATCATGGGCGTAGGCACCCCCAACGCGGCGCTGGCGGGCCTGGCCATGATGCTGGCCCACGGATTCTTCAAGGCCACGCTCTTCCTGATCGTGGGCATCATCGACCACAAATCCGGTACGCGCGATGTCCACCAGCTTTCCGGGCTCTACAAGTCCTCGCCGTTGCTCTTTACGGTCGCGGCTATTGCCTCGGCCTCCATGGCCGGGTTCCCGCCGCTCTACGGCTTCGTGGCCAAGGAAGCCGTTTACGAGTCCCTCCTGGAATACGCCCAGGGCCATGGCACAGCCGGCATGGTGCTGTTCATCGGCGTGGTGGCCGGGTCAATGATGACCTTCGCCTATGCGGCCCGTTTCCTCTGGGGCGGATTTGCAGCGAAGCCAGGCATGGCACCGACCGCCTTCCCCAAGGTGCCGCTGTTGTTCCTGACGCCGTTGCTCGTCCTGACCGCCGCCACCGTCGCATTCGCCTGGATCCCGCAGGTCCTTGAGGGCGCCATTGCCCCGTACATCGGGTTGTTCGAGCCCGCCCAGACCCCCATCCACCTGGCACTCTGGCACGGTTTCACCCCGGTGCTGGGACTCACGGCCCTGACCATGGTGGTCGGTGCATTGCTCTTCCTGGCGCGTGAAAAGGTCTTTGCCTTCCAGGCCAAGGTCCCCGCGGTGTTCGATGCCGAACGCGATTACAAATACACCGTCGGCGGCGTGGACAACCTGGCCATCTGGCTCACCGGCCGCACCCAGCGTGGTTCCCTGTCCTTCTACCTCGTAGTGATCCTGTTGGTGGCGCTGCTGCTGCCAAGTTCGGTCGCCATCATGCTCAGCACCCCGGACCCGGGGAACTTCATCGCCTTTGACCATCCCGCCCAGATGGTTATCGGCCTGATCATGATTGTCGGCGCCATCGGGGCAGTTCAGGCCAACCGGCGCTTCCTGGCCGTGCTGATGGTTTCGGTCAGCGGCTACGGCATGGCGGCGATCTTCGCGCTACAGGGAGCGCCAGACCTGGCCATCACCCAGCTGCTGGTGGAAACCATCGTGCTGGTGGCCTTCGTGCTGGCACTGCGTGCCCTGCCGGTGGAACTGTGGGCCAAGAACCCCACCGGCCATCGGCTGGGCCGCGCGCTGATCGGCATCGGCTTCGGTGCGTCGATGATCTACATCGCCGCCACCTCAATGGCCTCGCGCGTGGCCGACCCCATTTCGCTGGCCTACCCGGAGCTGGCCTACGTCGGCGGGGCGGGCAAGAACATCGTTAACGTGACCCTGGTGGACATGCGTGCCTGGGACACCTTCGGCGAGATCACCGTGCTCGCGGCCGCCGCCACCGGCGTCGCCTCGCTGATCTTCGTGCGCGGTCGCGGAGACAAACGGCTGCGCGTCTCCGCGGTGCCCCACGGTTCGGTGGACCACGGCTCGGAGGCCATCGGCGGACGCGACCAGAGCCGTGCGGGACTTGCCGTGGCGCGGAACTTCGCAATCTCCAAGAAGGACTCCTGGCTGGTGGCAGGCCATACGCTGGCCCCCGAGCGACGCTCCATCACCTTCGAGGTGGTCACCAGGCTGGTTTTCCACACCATCCTGCTGGCTTCGGTGTACCTGCTGCTGGCCGGGCACAACACCCCGGGCGGCGGCTTTGCCGGCGGCCTGCTGGCCGGCCTGGCCCTGGCCATCCGCTACCTGGCCGGCGGCCGGGTGGAACTGGCCGAGGCCACGCCGGTGAGCCCGGGAACGCTGATGGGCACCGGGCTGGGGCTCGCGGCACTCACCGCGGCGGCACCGCTGCTCTTCGGCGCCCAGATGTTCACCTCCGCCGCCATCGAATTCACCTGGCCGCTCTTCGGGGAGCAGAAGTTCGTGACCTCGACGATCTTCGACATCGGCGTCTACCTGGTGGTGGTCGGGCTGGTCATCGACGTGCTCCGTTCCCTGGGCTCGGAAATCGACGACCGTTCCGAGGGCCGCAGCCCCACCGACACACATGACATGGTTTCCGACGCGGAGACGGGAGTGGGACGTTGAGCACCAATATCACCTTGCTCATAGTGATGGGCGTACTTTTTGCCGTCGGGATCTACCTCCTGCTCGAACGCTCGCTGACCCGGGTGCTGCTGGGCATCGTGGTGCTGGGCAACGGGGTGAACCTGTTGATCCTCTCCGCCGGCGGACGCCGCGGCGAGGCCCCGCTGTACCAGTCGGCGCTGGGCCCGGAACAATACAGCGACCCGCTGCCGCAGGCGCTGATCCTCACGGCCATCGTGATCACCTTTGCGGTGACCGCGTTCATGTTGGGCATCATCTACCGCTCCTGGGTGATTTCCCGGGCCGACGTGGTTGCCGACGACGTCGAGGACCTTCGCGTCTCCCAGCAGTCGACCTTCGACTTCGAGGAAGACTCGCCGGTGCCGGAAGACACCACCGAATTCGAGGGGGACGACTTCGTGCCAACTGACACCACCACCGACAAGGGGCCCGGCGCATGATCGACGCACCACTGAGCGCCGTTTCCTTTGCCCCGCTTGCCGTGGCCCTGCCGATCTTCGGCGCGGCCCTGGCCTTCATCCTGCGCCGCAAGCGCCGCACCCAGCGCGCGGTGACCATTGGCGTCCTGGTGTTCACCCTCATCCTTGAGACCTGGATGCTGGCCACGGTCTGGAACGGCGGGACCTACTCGGTCACCCTGGGCGGCTGGGCGCCGCCCTTCGGAATCTCCATGGTCGTCGACGGGTTCTCCGCCTTCATGCTGGTGGTCTCAACCATCGTCTCCCTCGCGGTGCTGCTCTACGCCACCAGCCAGGGCATGGCCGACGGGGACGAGGACGGGCCGGTGTCGATCTTCCACCCTGCCTACCTGATCCTGGTGGCCGGCGTGTCCAACGCCTTCCTCGCAGGGGACCTGTTCAACCTTTATGTGGGCTTCGAGATCCTGCTGACCGCCTCCTACGTGTTGCTGACCCTGGGCGGCACCACTGCGCGCATCCGCGCGGGAACCACCTACGTGGTGGTGTCGGTGACCTCCTCGGTGCTGTTCCTGATCACCATCGGCATGATCTACGCGGCCGTCGGCACCGTGAACATGGCCGATTTGGCACAAAAGCTGCCGGAGATTTCCCCTGGCACCCAGACGGTGCTGCATGTGATGCTGTTGGTGGCCTTCGGGATCAAGGCAGCGGTCTTCCCGCTGTCTTTCTGGCTCCCTGACTCCTACCCCACCGCGCCCGCGCCCGTCACCGCCGTGTTTGCCGGGTTGCTGACCAAGGTGGGCGTCTACGCCATCATCCGCACCGAGACCCTGCTCTTCCCCGGGGACCGGCTCTCCGACGCGCTGATGGTCGTCGCCGGCCTGACCATGCTGGTGGGAATCCTCGGTGCCGTGGCGCAGACCGACATCAAGCGAATGCTTTCCTTCACGCTGACCAGCCACATCGGCTTCCTGATCTTCGGCGTGGCCGTGGGCAACCAGCTGGGACTCGGCGCCACCGTGTACTACGTGGCCCACCACATCGTGGTGCAGACCTCGCTGTTCCTGGTGGCGGGGCTCATTGAGCGCCGCGCCGGAACCTCGAACATCGACCGGCTCGGTTCCCTCGCGAAACTCTCCCCGCTGCTGGCCCTGCTCTTCTTTGTCCCCGCCATGAACCTCGGCGGCATCCCGCCGTTCTCCGGCTTCCTGGGCAAGCTGGGGCTGGTCCAGGGAGGTGCCGAGCTGGGCACCCCGATGGCCTGGGCGCTGGTGGGAGTCTCCCTGCTGACCTCGCTGCTGACCCTGCTGGCCGTCGCCCGCATCTGGAACAGGGCCTTCTGGCGCAATGCCGAGGACGCCACGGACCCTGACCCGCTGCTGCTGGTGGGCGTCTCCGCGGCGCGCGGCGCCACCTACGACATCGTCGCGGACGAGCCGGCAAGCCGCTATTCCGACCGCGGCAACGCAGCCCTGCTGCCCAACGGCATGGTCGCCATGACCGCCGCCCTGGTGCTGGTGGGCGTGGCCTTGACGGTGTTTGCCGGACCGCTCTTCGACTTCACCGACAGGGTGGCCATGGAAATGCTGGACAAGGGCAACTACATCGAGGCCGTCCTCGGCACCGGAGAAGGGCAGGCACGATGAGTCCGGAACAACGACTGGTCGACGCCAAGGACGAGAGCGGCCATCGCCAACGCTCCACGCTGCGCCAGGAAATCCCGCTGCTGATCGGCATGACCCTGGTGTGGGGCGCGCTTTGGCAGGACTTCGCCGTCGGCAACCTGGTCTTCGGGCTGCTGATCTCGCTGCTGCTGGTGCGGGTCTTCCGCCTGCCGCCGATCATCCTCTCGGGACGCTTCAACATCTGGCGTGCAGTCGTCTTCATCCTCGCCTTCCTGCGCGACATCACCCGGGCCAGCTTCGAGGTCATGTTCCTGGCGATATTCCGCGGGCCGCGGACCACCAGCGCCGTCATCACCGTCACGCTGCGCACCGAGTCCGATCTGCTGGCCACCTTCGTGGGCCACGTGCTGACGCTGGTGCCCGGCTCCTATGTCGTCGAGGTGGACCGAAGGTCCTCCACGCTGTACCTGCACGTGCTCAACGTCAACGACCAGGCCGGCGTGGAGAAGGCCAGGGCGGCCGTCTTGCTGATCGAGGAACGGCTGATCCGCATGATGGGCACCAAGGAAGAACTGGCCGCGCTGAACGCCGAACCAAAGGCAACGAACAACCAAGACGGAGCAACCTCATGATCATCGTCCTGTGGATCTGCGGCATCACGCTCTCGATTGCCGCCTGCCTGGCCATCGTCAGGCTGGCAATGGGCCCGTCCATCCTGGAACGCGTCATTGCCACCGATGTCCTGTTGCTGATCATCTCCGCGGCACTCTGCGTGGAAATGACAGTCAACCGGCACACCAACAACCTGGTCTTCGTGCTGCTGGCGTGCCTGGTCGGATTCGTGGGTTCGGTCACCGTTTCCCGCTTCGTCACGGATCGGAGAAACGCCTGATGCTTGACACCATCATCGACATCATTGCCGGGACGTTCATGATCGTCGGCTGCCTGATGTCCCTGGCCGCCGGAATCGGCATGCTGCGCTTCCCGGACCTGCTTTCGCGCCTGCACGCGGCAACCAAGCCGCAGGTGCTGGGTTTGTTCCTGCTGCTGGCTGCGCTCGGGCTGGAATTGCGTTCCTGGGCGGTGCTGCCGGTGCTGGTCCTGGCCTGGTTGCTGCAGTTGCTCACCGCGCCGGTCTCCGCGCACATGGTGGGACGCGCCGGATACCGGACGCGGCACCTCAAGCGCGAGACACTCGTGGCCGACGAACTGGCCGCCGTCGTCGAAGCCGCGGCCCAGCGCGAGGAACAAGAACACGGCAAGGGCCAGCCCCGGGACCGCACCGACTTCATCGACTAACTCCCGCGGCGCCAAACCCTGCCCGCGAGGCGCGGAGGATCGCCGGAAACGCTTAGGGGCCTACGGGATATCCGTGGGCCCCTGAAGCGTTTGTGGTGTCAGGCCTTCTTGGCGAACCGGGCAAGGGCCCGTTGGGTGCCGCGGTCGGTGAACACCTGGATCAGGGCCGCAGTCGTGGCCGACAGGACGGCGAAGCCAATGATCTGGCGCAGGCTGGCCTCGGCCTGCGCTTCCGCGTTGCCATGCTTCGGCGGCTTCCGGCCGGTGAAACCGGTCCAGGCCTTGTCGACGATTTTTCCACCCAGGAAACCGGCGGCGATCGAGATAGCTGGGCCGATGAGTTTCATCAAGCTGTTCAAGGGGACTCCCAAATGTTGCGGGCAACGGTACCTGCCCCAGCATAGCGTGAGGTAGCATCATAGGACTGAAACAATCACGACAGGGGAGCGTCGTGCGAAGAAATTCGCACCAAGACGCTGAGAGTGCGGATAGCCGCAGACCCTCGAACCTGCCCCGGCTAGTACCGGCGAAGGAAGTCGAGTTCTCAGGGGTGCGTTCAAAGTAGCGTTTTCCCTCCCCTCCTTGTATCCAAGGAGGATCACCACCATGAGCACCACCAACCAGCCCGCCGGGCACAAGCCGGCAACCTCGTCCTGGCGTGTCGTTGACATCGTCATCGCGGCCGTCATCGCCGTGTCCTCGGGCGTCATCTTCTGGGCCTGGAACAGCACCCACCACCTGCTTGACTTCCTGTTCCTGGCCTTCCCGCCCTCCGCCTCCCTGGTCTCGGGCATGTGGCTCTTCCCTGCGGTGCTCGGCGCGCTGATCATCCGCAAGCCCGGTGCCGCACTCTTCTGCGAAATCGTCGCCGCCATGGTCTCGGCACTCATGGGCTCCGAATTCGGGCTGACCGTCCTGGCCTCCGGCCTGATCCAGGGCCTTGGCGCTGAACTGGTGTTCGCCGCGTTCCGCTACCGCAAGTTCAACCTTCCCGTGGCACTGCTGGCCGGAGGCGCGGCAGGGCTCTTCGGCAGCGTCAACGACACCTTTATCTTCCGCTGGTTCCCTGAATACACCACCGGCATGCTCTTCTCCTACATCGCGTTCATGACCATCTCGGGCATCGTCATTGCCGGGCTGCTGTCCTTCCTGGCCACCCGCGCCCTGGCCAAGACCGGTGCCCTGGGCGCCCTGGCCAGCCGCAAGGCGGCCGCCGAAGCCATCCTCTAGGACGCGGCAGCCATCATGACATCACCTTCGATGCTGGACCGTGAAGCCGGCGCCCCGGACACCGGCCGCCGGGTGGCCACGGCCGTCTCGGTCAGCGCCCGCAACTGGGGTTGGCGGCATGCCGACCGCGCCCAGCCGGCGCTCCGCGGCCTTGACCTGGATATCCGCGCCGGGGAACGCGTGCTCCTGGCCGGTCCTTCGGGCGCCGGCAAATCCACGCTGCTCTATGCCCTGGCGGGGGTCCTGCACGAGGACGACGAGGCCTATTCCTCCGGCGAACTGCTGCTGGACGGAATCCCCTCGGCCCAGGGCCGCGGTCTGGTCGGGCTCATGCAACAGGATCCCGAAACCCAGGTCGTCCAGGCCCGGGTCGGGGACGACACTGCTTTCGGTGCCGAAAACCTGTCGGTGCCGCCGGAAGAGATCGCCCAACGCATCATCGATGCCCTCGATGCCGTGGGCCTCGATGTCCCGCTGGACCACCCCACCGCCGCACTTTCCGGCGGACAAAAACAGCGCCTGGCCCTCGCCGGGATCCTTGCCATGGGCCCGGGGCTGGTCCTTCTGGACGAGCCGACGGCGAACCTCGACCCCGACGGCGTGCTGGAGGTCCGCGACGCGGTGCTGGCGGCGCTGGATGCCACCGGGGCGACCCTGCTGATCGTCGAACACCGCCTGGAGGCCTGGGCTCCGCACATGGACCGGGTCATCGTGTTGGAACCGGGCGGCGGCATCGCCCACGACGGAACCCCCGACGAGCTCTTCGGGCCCGGGAAGGTGCGCGAGGAACTGATCTCCGCCGGGGTCTGGGTCCCCGGATACACCCCGTCGATCCACGTGCGGCCCGCCGCAACGGATGGCGGCGCACTGCTGCTCGAGGCCAAGGAGCTGGCGGTCACCCGGAAGCGCGGCGGATCAATCGCT
This sequence comes from Paeniglutamicibacter sulfureus, assembly GCF_039535115.1. Classification (NCBI taxonomy): domain Bacteria; kingdom Bacillati; phylum Actinomycetota; class Actinomycetes; order Micrococcales; family Micrococcaceae; genus Paeniglutamicibacter; species Paeniglutamicibacter sulfureus. The sequence continues at coordinate 1,841,570 of NZ_BAAAWO010000001.1, read as the reverse complement.
GCCGGGGGACTTGACCTGCGCGTCGCGGCCGGCGAGGCCTGGTGCGTGCGCGGGGCCAACGGCTCGGGCAAGTCGACCTTCGCCCTGACGCTCGGGGGCTTGCTGCCACAGGCCTCCGGCACCGTGCTGGCCACCGGGGAGCTGGCTGCCGGCTCCGAGGCCCGCCCCTACCACTGGCGCGCCACCGAACTGGTGGGACGCATCGGTTCGGTGTTCCAGGAACCGGAGCACCAATTCGTCACCAACACGGTCCGCGAGGAATTGGCCTTCGGGCCTGCCCACGCGGTCAAGCCCGGCACCCGGGAACCGCTGTTCACGGACGGGGAGATCGAGGCACGGGTCGAAACGCTGCTGTCGCGGCTGCGGCTGGGACATCTTGCCGAGGCGAACCCCTTCACGCTTTCGGGCGGTGAGAAGCGACGTCTCTCGGTGGCCACGGTCCTGGCTTCGGGCCCGCGGATCCTGATCCTTGACGAGCCGACCTTCGGCCAGGACGCCAACACCTGGCGGGAGCTGGCGTTGTTGCTGCGCGAGGAACTGGAGCGCGGCACGGCAATCATCGCCGTGACCCACGACGTGGATTTCGCCCGTGCCCTCGGTGCCGGCGAATTTGTCCTCGAGAGCCCGGGGACCGCGCATGGCGAACCCGGCGTCGCGGTCCGGCCCGGGTTGCTGGAGGCCGATGCGCGCGGCGGGGCCAGCTTCCTGGGCAGGGCCAACCCCCTGGCCAAGCTCGCCGCGGTGGCGCTGGCAACGATCCCGCTGGTGGCCTCCATGGACTGGGTCAGCAGCGCCCTGGTGGTGATGGCGACCTTCCTGGCCTTGCCGCTGGCGGGGCTGTCGATCCCGCGCTTCCTGGCTCGCGGCTGGCCGCTGCTGCTCGCGGCGCTCTTCGGGGCCTGGGGCACCGCACTGGTGGGCAACGATTCCGGCGCGGTTCTTCTTGACCTGGGCATCTTCGACATCACCGAGGGTTCGCTGGCTGCCGGCGCCGCCACGGGCCTGAGGGCCTTCGCGATTGCCATCCCGGCGGTGCTGGTGCTGTTCACCACCGACCCCACGGACCTGGCCAACGCGCTGGCGCAGAAGGCGCGGCTTCCGCACCGCTTCGTGCTCGGGGCGCTGGCGGGCATGCGCCTGCTGGGGTTGCTGATTGAGGAGTGGACCACGCTGGGCATGGCCCGGCGCGCCCGCGGCGTGGGCAGCCGGGGCTCGGCGGGGCAGCGGCTACGCGCGAACCTGGGACAGGTCTTCGGGCTGCTGGTCCAGGCCATCCGCCGGGCCTCGCGGCTGGCGGTGACCATGGAAGCCAAGGGCTTCGGGACCAATGCCCGGACCTGGCTCCGGACCTCTGTCTACGGGCGGCGGGATGCCGTCATCGTCGCCGCGGGCCTGCTGCTGGGTGCCGCGGCCACTTGGGCGGCCGTCACGTTGGGAACATGGAACCTGGTCTGGAGCTAGCCAAGCCAACGACACGACGGGGCCCTGCCCGGGTGCATCTTGCGATGGGCACGGGCAAGGCCCCGTTTGTTTCCCTGGGTGCTCCGGGCTACTCGGTGAAGCCCAGCGAGGCGATGGCCGGCAACGTGCCGGCCGCAAGGTTTTGCAGCACGTAGCGTTCATGCTCCGGCATGGGGTCGGGCAGCTTGTCCAGATCGAACCAGGCAATGGCCCCGCACTTCTCCGGCTCCATGATGCTCGGTTCCCCGGCCCAGCGGGACACGGCAAAGAAGAAGTCCACGCGCTGGGCGCGCGGCGAATCCCCGCCGTTGGCGCGGTGCAAGGTTGTCAGCGGGAGCAGGTCCCGCGGATCCACGCGCAATCCCATTTCCTCGGCGGCCTCGCGCACCGCCGCGGCTTCCACCGATTCCCCCGCCTCGACATGGCCGGCAGCGGCGCAGGCCCAGTGCCCGTCCATGAAGCCGGTGTTTTGGCGCAACTGGAGCAGCACCCGGTTGCCGCGGCGCAGCACCACGTAGGCGGCAGGCACCAGCTGGAACAGCTCTTGCATGGGGGCGTGTCTCGAATCCTTGGGGGGTCTGTCGGGGTCGTGGTTGCGGGCAAGCGCCCCCCTAGGCGATGGCGTCGACCATCGCGGTGAGCTCGGCGTGCAGCCCGGCGTCGCGGGCAATGGCTGTGCCGTCGATGGAGTTCACCGGGGTCAGCAACCGCACGCTGGAGACCAGCCAGAGGCCTTCGGCAGCCAGCAGGTCCTGCGGGGTCAGCGGCCCGTAGCCCAGTTCCCACCCGGCTTCCCGCGCGGCGGCAAAGATGGCGCCCTGGGTCGTGCCGGGAAGGATGCCGGTTTCCAGGGTCGGGGTGATCAGCCGCTTGGTGTCCCCGTCACGGTGTGCCATGAGCACCGTGGACGTCGGGCCCTCCAAGACGATTCCGTCGCTGGAAACGAAGATGACATCATCGGCGCCCAGCTTCCTGGCATGGCGCAACGCTGCCATGTTCACCGCGTAGGACAGCGTCTTGGCGCCCATCAGCAGCCACGGGGCGCGCTCGGCGACCCGCGAGTCGTAGCCGCGATCCAGGAAGATCACCGAGACCCCGCTCTCGCGCTGCTTCCGTCCCAGCTCCGGGGCGGGGGAGACCATGACCCAGGACGTGCCGTGCCCGGTGCCCTCGGTGCCGCGGGTGGCCACGAGCTTCACGACGGCTTCCTCGCTGGGGGACTCGGCATCGTATGCTGCCACGGCCGTCTTGATCGCCGTGCGCCAGTCCTCCTCGTGCGGGATCAACAAGTCGCACGTCGAGGCCGAGACGCGCATCCGTGCCAGGTGGGCGTCGAGCTTGCGCACGACCCCGCGGGAGTACAACGCGGATTCGAAGATCCCGTCCCCGCGCGTCACTCCCTGGTCGAGGACCGAGAGCTGTGCGGTTGCGGCATCGGCGATGCGGCCGGCGGGAAAATCGCTGTCAAGGAACACAAGTGCAGTCATGGCTACCAGATTACCGCCGCGAAAGTGGTTCTCCGGTGTGCGCCGTGCGGGCGGTAGTCTGGGGTATGGCCGGGAATCCGGCTCTGGCAAGGAGGGATCCATGGACGCAGGCAACGACGCACTGGAGATTGGTGCAGCCCTGTGGTCGATCGCCGTGGGCATCGAGCTCACCATCCGCATCACCATGGTGGGCATCGTTCCGGGCAACCGTCGCCCGACCACCGCGATGGCGTGGCTCCTGGCCATCTTCTTCCTGCCCGTGGCGGGCCTGCTGCTCTACCTGCTTTTTGCCAACATCAAGCTGTCGCGGCGCCGCATCGAACGCCAGCGCCGCGTCAACGCGTCGATCCTCGAAGCCACCCAGCACCTGAGCGGGGACACCTCGGCGCCCGATGCCCCGGACTGGGTGCTCTCTGCGGTCCAGCTGAACCGGAGGCTGGGCGCGCTGCCGCTGCAGGCCGGCAACGCGGTGGAGTTCATCACCGGCTACAAGGAATCCCTGGATGAGATGCGCCGGGAAATCGACAGGGCCCGGCGCTACGTGCACGTGCAGTTCTACATCATCGGCGACGACGAGCAGTATGTCGCCCCGTTCCTGGAGGCCCTGGAGCGGGCGGTGGCGCGCGGGGTCAAGGTGAGGGTGCTCTTTGACCACCTGGGCTCGTTGCGCGTCAGGGGCTACTTTTCCCTGGTGCGGCGGATGAGCGCCGCGGGCATCAAGTGGCGGCGGATGCTTCCGCTGGCGCCCTTCCAGCGCAGGTGGCGGCGCCCGGACCTGCGCAACCACCGCAAGATCGTGGTGGTGGACGGCCAGGTGGCCTTCACCGGCAGCCAAAACCTCATCGAGCCCGGATACAAGCGCAGCAGCGCGCACAAGCTCGGGCGGGAATGGGTCGAGCTCATGGCCAAGATCCGCGGCCCGCTGGTGACCAGCCTGGACGTGGTCTTCGCGACCGACTGGTCCCAGGAATCCGACGAGGACCTGCTCAACGACCTGGCGGTGGTGGAAGAGGCGATGACCGAGGCGCCGAACGCCGGGGAGGACCTGGGGCAGGTGGTGCCCAGCGGACCGGGTTTCGAGTCGGAAAACAACCTGCGGCTGTTCAACACGCTGATCTATTCGGCCACCGAGCGCCTCTCCATCACCAGCCCCTACTTCGTCCCCGACGATTCGCTGCTCTATGCCATCACCACCGCCGCCCAGCGCGGGGTGGCGGTGGAACTCTTCGTTTGCGAGAAGGGCGACCAGGCCTTGGTGCAGCACGCGCAGCAGTCCTACTACGAAGCCCTGCTGCGGGCAGGGGTGCGGATCTACCTCTACAAGGCCCCCGCGGTCCTGCATTCAAAGTGCATGGCGGTGGACAACGACGTGGTGGTCATGGGGTCCTCCAACATGGACATGCGTTCCTTCTCGCTGAACCTTGAGATCACCCTGATGCTCCTGGGCGCGGACCTGGTCGGTGAGCTGATGAAGGTTCAGGACATCTACCGGGCCAACTCGACCGAGCTCACCCTTGGGACGTGGAGCCGGCGCACCCCGGTGAACCGGTGGATCGACAACGTGGCACGGCTTTCAGCCACCCTGCAGTAAGCCCGGCGCCGCCGAAGGAGGGCGCGGGGGGCCGTTCAAGGTCCCGGGAATACGCTGCCCAGCGCGGAGAGGACGCCGAAGGCCTTGGTCCTGACCTCGTCCCATTCCTCCTGCGGCGACGAATCGGCGGTGATGGCACCGCCCACGCCCAAGGACAGGTTCCAGGTGCCGGGGGCAGCGGCGCTGCCCATGACCAGGGTGCGGATGACGACCGACAGGTCGGCGGCGCCGGTGGCGGAAAAATACCCCACGGCCCCGGAGTACAGCCCGCGGGCCCTGCCGTCCTCGAGCACATCCAGGATCTCCATGGTGGAGACCTTTGGCGCACCGGTCATGGAACCGGCGGGGAACGCCGCGGCAATGGCCTCGGCGCGCGGGGCACCGGGACGCAGCCTGGCGTCAATGGTGGAGACCATCTGGTGGACGCTCGCATAGCTTTCAATGGCGCACAGCCGCGGCACCGAGAGGGTGCGGGGATCGGCGAAATGCGACAGGTCGTTGCGCAACAGGTCCACGATCATGATGTTTTCGGCGCGGTCCTTGGGAGAGCTTTCCAGCTCCCGGACCAGGGCCAGGTCGGCCTCGGGCGAGTCACCGCGCGGCCTGGTGCCCTTGATGGGTTCGGCGCGCATCCAGCCATCGGAACCGATCGACATGAAACGCTCGGGGGAGGTGCTGGCCGCTGCCATGTCGCCAAAGCGCAGGTAGTGCGCGAAAGGCGCGGGGTTCGCAGCGCGCAGCCGCAGGTAGTTCTCCCACGGGTCGCAGGGCACCGCCTCCGCGCGCAGGGACGTGGTCAGGCAGACCTCGTAGCTGTTGCCCAGGCGGATCTGTTCCTGTGCGGCACGGACCTTTTCCAAGTAGGCGGGGCGGTCGTCATGCGCGGTGAACGCGGGTGCCGGGACCAGCGGCGCGGGCACGGCGGCGGTGGTCGGCAGCTGTGGCAGCAGCTCCCGGACGCGGCCGAAGAAGCCCTCGGCGTCAGCGGCAGCGGTGGACAGCAGGTGCACCGTGGAGGCCTGGTGGTCAACGACTACTACTTGGGAGGGCCTGATCATGGCGGCATCCGCCGGCCCAGAGGGTACCTGCGAGTCCACCCGGATGTCGCTGCCGCCGGTTTCCCGCTTGAGTTCGTACCCCAGGAAGCCCAGCCAGCCGGGAACAAACGGAATCTCTCCCTGCGCCGGCAGGAAGCCGGCGGCATCCCAGCTGCGGGCGAGCCAGTCGAAGAAGCCGCCCGCGAGCCGCGCCGTGGCGGTGCCCTCGCGCAAGATCCCCACCGCGCCGCGTTGTTCATAGACCGCGCAGTGATCGGTGGTGGCAGCGGCCATGATGGAGTAGCGGTTGCGTTGGCGCGGGTCCGCGAAGCCCAGGTTGCTGGATTCGAGCAGGACCGCGTGCCCGGCTTCGGCGTAGAGTGCTTCGAAGAGTGCGGCTGCGTCGGGGACCGCCTGCAGTGCGGTGTGCAACGGTGCTTGCGCCGCGGACTCGGTGCGTTCGGGGGAGAGAGCCGGGGCACACCGGGGCAAGGCCTTCAGCGCGCGCAGCACGTGGTCCGGGGCGCTTCCGTCCGCCCGGTTCTCCACGGTGACATCGGCGTTCTCGGGGACCGCATCGGCGGCGAGATACGCCTCTTCCTGGGCTGCCCAATGGTCCCAATGCTCGGCAAAGACCGCACCGTCGCGTTCCAGCGCCCTGACCTTGCGCGTGGCATCGGGAACCTGGACCCAGATCACTGCATCGAGCAGTTCGCGGGCGGCGGCACAGCCGGCACCCACGCCCTCGATGATCACGACGGGTGCGGGGGAGAGCGTGGAGCGCGGACCGGGGGTGCTTGCCGCCCAGTCCCAGCTGTTCCAGGCCGCGGCCTCGCCGCGTGACAGGGGTGCAAGGACCTGGGTGACATAGGCGTGGGTGCCGGCTTCCAGGCCGTCCCATCCGGGATAGATGTCCTCGAGGTGGAAGAGTGCTACCTCGCGGTGGCGGCGCAGCGCGGTGGCAAGTTCCGCGGCAAGCGTGCTCTTTCCCGCGCCCGATCTTCCATCGATGCCAAGGACCAGTACGGGGCTAGTTGCCACGTTGGGGCATGATGTGTGCGCGCACGTAGTCGAGAACGCCCGGGATGGCGGCGTTGACCATTTGCCAGCACAGGCGGAAGTCCGCCGAGTCGCCAAACCACGGATCATAAATGCCCTGGCCTTCGACCGGGGCCGAGGCCAGGGTCGTGTCGAAGGAGCGCATCATGCGCAAGTCGGGCCGGGGCACCGAGGAATCGGTAGGCAGCATCTTTGCCAGCGTCGCCAGGTGATCCTGGTCCATGGCCAGCAGCAAGTCGACACCGGTGATCATGGCGGGGTCCAGCACCCGCGCCACGTGCTCTTCGGCGTTGATGCCGTGGGACTGCAGGATGGCGGCGGCCCGCGGGTCGATCGCGTTCCCCACCTCGCCGTCGCTGGTGCCGGCGGACTCGACCGAGACGTCGACGATTCCCGCATCGCCAAGCGCGGTGCGAATCATGTACTCGGCCATGGGGGAGCGGCAGATGTTGCCCGTGGACACTGTGATTATCCGGAACATGGTTTTAGTCTAGGGCCCTGAAGCACCTCGTGACAGGACCAAACACGGTTCGCCGCGATGGTTATCGGATTGTGGCCTTGGCTGGGCCTTCCGAGGGGCATGGCGCGGGGTTGCAGCGACTCAGTGGATGAAGACCAGCAGGGCTGCGACGAAGATGAAGAGCGTGCCGAAGACCAGATTCAGGATCCGCTGGCCACGCTCGGTGGCCGTGAAGCGGCTGAAGCTCTTGGCCGAGGCTGCGAAGAACAGCCACATCACCATGATGTCCACCGCCACGATGGTGCCGATGAAGACCAGGTACTGTGGCAGCGCGGGGGCATCGAGGCGAATGAACTGCGGTGTGAAGGCCAGGAAGAACACGATGGCCTTGGGGTTGAGCAGGTTGATCCACAGCCCGCGCCTGAACATCGAGAGTGCCGATTCCCGGCCCTTGACGTCAAGCTCCGCCGCATCCTGCGGCTTGGCCAAGATCAGCCGCACGCCCAGGTACACCAGGTAGGCGGCCCCGGCGTAGCGGATGGCGGTGAAGGCCGCCGGGGAACGGGAGACCAGCAGCCCGACTCCGGCAGCGACCACGACCACGTGGACCAGCAGCGCCGCCTGCTGGCCCAGGATTCCCCACATGGAACGGCGGAACCCGGAGTTCAACGAGTTGGTCATGGTGTTGATTGCCCCGGCGCCCGGGGTGAAACTGATCAGCGTCGAGGCGCCAAGAAGCGAAAGCCACAGGGAAAGAGTCACCGCTCAAGTTTAGGGCAGCTCCCCGACCCTCCCGTACCCGCGGCCAGCCGTTACCGGCGGGCCGGCAGACGGTGCGAGGCCGCAACCTGCGCGTACCACTTGGCCGAGGCCTTGGGGATGCGGGCCTGGGTGTCATAGTCGACTCGCACGATCCCGAAGCGCTTGTCGTACCCGAAGGACCACTCGAAATTGTCCATGAGCGACCACACCAGATACCCGCGCACGTCCGCGCCCTGCTCCATGGCCCGGTGCGTGGCGCGAAGGTGCGCGTCGATGAAGGACAGTCGGTCCCCGGAATCATCGACAAAGCCCGCTTCGTCGGCCACGTCGTCATAGGCGGCGCCGTTCTCCGTGATCACCATGGGGATGCCGGCCGGGCCGGTGTAGTGCTCCTCCAAGCGCAGCAGCAGTCGCTCCAGTCCCCCGGGTTGGACCTCCCAGCCCATGGCCGTGCGTGGCAGGTCCCGCCAGGCGCGCCCCACCCGTTCGCTGCCCACTATCGGGGAGCGGCGGGGCAGGCCGCGATCCGAGGCGAACACCAGCGACTCATCGGGTGCTGGCGGCGTCGTGGGCCCGGCCACCAGCTCGCCGTTGTAGTAGTTCACGCCCAGCACGTCGATGGGAGCGGCGATGACCTCCAGGTCGTTGCCGCGGATGTGGCGTTCAAGTCCGGCCTCGGCCATGTCCTCGAGCACATCCGTCGGGTATTGGCCGCGGAAAATTGGATCGAGGAAGATGCGGTTGAAGGCGCCGTCGATGCGCCGTGCGGCATCGACGTCGACCGCGTTGGCGGGGTTGGCCGGATCTGCCACGGTGAAGTTGAGCGTGATCCCCAGCCGGTGCTCCTTGTCCGCCACTTCCCGCATGGCGCCGCTGGCCAGCCCGTGCCCCAGCAGCAGATGGTGCGCCGCTGCCACCGCCTCTTCCGGGTTCGTGTGCCCGGGGGCGTGCTCGCCGCCTGCATAGGAAAGGAAGGAAGAACACCACGGCTCGTTCAGCGTGGTCCAGTCGGTGACACGGTCCTTCAGGTGCTCGAACACTTCAAGCGCGTAGTCGGCAAAGCGGTAGGCGGTATCGCGGTTGGCCCAGCCGCCGCGCTCCTGCAGCGCCTGCGGCAGGTCCCAGTGGTAGAGCGTGAGCCACGGGGCGATCCCGCGGCCCAGCAGTTCATCGACCAAACGCGAGTAGAAGTCCAGCCCCTTGGGGTTCAGGGTCCGGTCCCCGGGCTTGATCCGCGCCCACGAGGTGGAGAACCTGTAGGTGTCCAGTCCGAGCTCGGCCATGAGCGCCACGTCCTGCGGCATCCGGTGGTAGTGGTCCGCGGCAACGGATCCGTCGTGCCCCTCGAAGACGGCGCCGGGCACCCGGCAAAACGCATCCCAGATGGAATCCTCGCGGCCCTCCTCATGGGCGGCGCCCTCGATCTGGAAGGCCGCAGTGGCGGAGCCGAAGCGGAATCCGGGTGGAAACTCAAGGGTGCGTGTGGAATCGAGTCCGGCGGCAAGCGGGTGGGGCGTGCCGGTGGTGGGGAGTTCGGTCATGGCGGGGAGTGGTCCTCAACGATCATGAACGCACCAGCGTTCGGCCGACGGTTGCCACGAGCCTAGTGCGAATCGCCGCCGCGGGCCAGAGGAGGCGGGCAAGGCCGGGGGAGGAGCCCTTCCCGGAACGTGAGCCCGTGCCGCGCTCGCAGGGCCGCGCTCGCAGGGACGCGCTCGCAGGGACGCGCTCGCAGGGACGCGGCCCGGCGAGCGCGGCTAGGGGTGCTCCGCGTCGTTCCGTGCCCTGTCCACGCCGGCCGCCGCGTCGGCCATGAAGCGGGAAACCAGCTTCACTTCCTCGTCGGTGTAGGTGGAAATGACCTCCATCATGCGCGCCGCCAGGGGCGCAAACATGGCACGCCCGTCGGCCTGCGCCTTCGGGGTCATCTTGATGCGGACCACGCGGCGGTCCTTGTCGATGCGCAGGCGCTCGATGTGGCCAACGCGCTCGAGCCGATCCAGCATGGCGCTGGTGGCCGGTGAACTCAGTTGCAGGGTCCGCGAGAGGTCGCCCGGGGTCGGAGGGTTTCCCGCACGTTCGAAGCGCATGATGACGGCCAGGGCGTTCATGTCCGTGCGGTGGGTCTTGTGCCGGGTCCCGGTCGATTCGACGTAACGGTCCGATGCCTGACCGAACTGCTGAAGTAGCAGGACGAGTTCGAAGGCGGCGGCGGGATCCATGCGGACCATTCTATGTCGGAACTTGAAATAGTTCCATGATGGAAATACTCTTTGGTGGAGACGTAGCGGGATGTGGGCGCAAAGCCGCCCGAACAACGAGGGGTTGGATCATGGGCAATCACGTCATGGGGGCCGGGAGTGGCCCCGGCCAGCGGGTAATGAATCGCCGGCCCGGAACGGGCAAGGCGGTCTTCCGCGCGGTGCTGGCCGTCGTGCTGGTGGCGCTGTGGCTGGGCATCGCGGGCGTGGGCGGGCCGACCTTCGGCAAACTCGGCGAGGTGCAGACCAATGACCAGGCGGCTTTCCTGCCGGCCACTGCCGAGGCGACCCGCGCCCTTGAGTGGCAGGCGAAGTTCCGCACTTCCGACGCCATCCCGGCGGTGGTGGTGATTGCCGGGGAATCGGCCATCGACCAAGAGGAAATCAAGGCCCTGACGGCATCGCTGAAGGACCTGGACGGACTGGACGGCGACATTGTCGGTCCCTTCGCCTCCGAGGACGGACTTGCCGCCCAGTTGCTCGTTCCGCTGGATGGCAGTGGCGAGGTCGAGGATGCCGTAGAGACGCTACGGGCCGAGCTGGGCGAGCGGGTCCCCGCTGGCACCCGTGCCTACGTCACCGGGCCCGCCGGCTTCAGCGCCGACCTCGTTGAGGCCTTCGGCGGGATCGACGGCGTCCTGCTGGGCGTGGCGCTCGGCGCGGTCTTCCTGATCCTGCTGCTGGTCTACCGCTCTGTCCTGTTGCCCCTCACGGTGCTCTTCACCGCCGTCGCCGCGCTCTGCGCAGCCATCTTGGCGGTGTACTTCATGGCCAAGGAAGGCTGGATCCGGTTGGACGGGCAAAGCCAGGGCATCCTCTCGATACTCGTCATCGGTGCGGCGACAGACTATTCCCTGCTGTTCGTGGCCAGGCACAAGGAAGCGCTGTCCGGCGGGAAGGATCGCTGGGAAGCGGTGGCGACTGCGTGGAAGCGATCCGCGGAACCGATCCTGGCCTCCGGCGGCACCGTGACCGCGGGCCTGCTGTGCCTGCTCTTCTCGGACCTCAATTCCAACAAGGCGTTGGGCCCCATTGGGGCCAGCGGCATCGTTTTCTCCATCATCGCGGCCCTGACCTTCCTGCCCGCCGCCTTGGCACTGCTGGGCAGGAAGGCCTACTGGCCCTTCATGCCCAAGCCGGAGGCCCGGCTGGCCCCCGAGGAGTTGCCCGCGGGCCTGTGGGGACGCGTCGCCGGTTTTGTCGGCCGCCATCCCCGACCCATCTGGGTGCTGACCGCGCTGGTGCTGGCCGCCGGGGCGCTGGGCATGACGCAGTTGAAGGCCTCGGGTGTGCCGCAGAGCGAACTGGTCCTGGGCCAGACCGATTCCCGCGACGGGCAAATCGTGCTGGGCGAACATTTCCCGGGTGGCACCGGGAGCCCCTTGTTTGCCATCGTCGATGAATCCAAGGCGAACGAGTCGCTGGCCTCGGTGCAGGACGCCGACGGGGTGGCCTCGGCCTATCTTCAGGCAGCCGACGGCGGGCCGGCGTTGGCCCAGGCAGGCAGGGAGCCACAGCTGGTCGAGGGACGCAGCCTGATATCCATCACCCTGAACGACGCGGCGGATTCCGATGCGGCCAAGTCCACGCTGATCGACCTGCGCAACCTGCTCCACCAGGTGGATGCCGGCTCGTTGGTCGGCGGAACCACCGCAACCCTGGCCGACACCGCCACGACCGCCCAAGCGGACCTGGTCAAGATCATTCCGCTGATTCTCGGTGCCATCCTGGTGATCCTGATGTTGCTGCTGAGATCGATCCTGGCCCCGGTGCTGTTGGTGGCAACCACCTTGCTGTCCTACGGCACGGCCATGGGCGTCTCTGCATGGGTGTTCGACGGCCTCTTCAACTTCGCCGGAGCCGATCCGTCGGTTCCGCTCTTCGGCTTTGTGTTCCTGGTGGCGCTGGGGGTTGACTACAACATCTTCCTGATGACCCGGGTCAGGGAGGAATCCTTGGTCCACGGGACGCGTTCGGGGGTCCTGCGCGGGCTGGCGGTCACCGGAGGGGTGATCACCTCCGCGGGCGTCGTGCTGGCCGCGACCTTCGCCGCCCTGGGCATCATCCCCATCATGTTCCTGGTCCAGCTCGGATTCATCGTGGCCTTCGGCGTCCTGCTCGACACCTTGGTCGTTCGGTCGCTGCTGGTTCCGGCGCTGGTCCGCGACATCGGCCCCAAGGTCTGGTGGCCGAGCAAGCTCGGAAGCACAAGGTAACGGATCTCTCGTTCGGCGACGGGCCGGGTACTGATAAGCTGGTTACTTGTAGATCGGTAAGGTGCAAGTACTCTGCTTGCCATCCGAGGGTCTATGCGTCGACAGACTGGATTTCCCGACCCGCCGCATGCTCCGTCTCCCCTTGCGGGAGCCGCTCGCGGCCGGTCGATGTGCGCCTAGCGCCATCTTGGTTCTCTCTTTTCTTCGGCGACCACGCGCGCCGAAACCGTCGTGCGAAGCTTTGAGAGAAAGTACCACGTGAGTCCTTCATTCACTTCCCTTGGCGTGCCCGCAACCTTTGCCGACGTCCTCGCGGCGCAGGGAATCGAAACCGCATTCCCCATCCAGGAAGCCACCCTTCCCACCACCCTGAACGGCGGCGACGTGCTCGGCCGCGGTCAGACCGGCTCGGGCAAGACCCTGGCCTTCTCCCTCCCGGTGGTGGCCCGACTGGCAGCCAACCCCAAGCCGCGCAAGGCCCGCTTCCCGCGTGCCCTGATCATGGCACCGACCCGCGAACTGGCCACCCAGATCGCCAAGGTCGTTGAGCCGCTGGCCAAGGCCGTGGACCTACGCGTTGCCGTCGTCTTCGGTGGCGTTTCACAGCTGCGCCAGGAAAAAGACCTGAACGCCGGCGTTGACATCCTCATCGCCTGCCCCGGACGCCTCGAGGACCTGCTCAAGCAGCGCGTCGCCGACCTGTCCCGCGTGGAAATTTCCGTGCTGGACGAGGCCGACCACATGGCCGACCTCGGCTTCCTTCCGGTCGTCAAGCGCATCCTGGACCAGGCCCCGCGCGGCATCCAGCACATGCTCTTCTCCGCCACCTTGGACAACGGCGTGGACAAGCTGGTCCAGCGCTACCTCGAGAACCCGACCGTGCACTCGGTCGATGCCCCGACCGCCGCGGTGAACACCATGGAGCACCACGTGTTCCTGGTCTCCAACGACGACAAGAAGGAACTGGTCCGCACCCTGGCCTCGGGTTTCGGTCGCCGCATCATGTTCATGCGCACCAAGCACCACGCCAAGAAGATGGCCGTGTGGCTGTCCAAGTGCGGCATCCCGACCGTTGACCTGCACGGCAACCTGAGCCAAAATGCCCGCGACCGCAACCTCGCCGCCTTCTCGGCCGGGGACGCCCGCGTGCTGGTGGCCACCGACGTCGCCGCCCGCGGCGTGCACGTCGACGGCGTCGAGCTCGTGGTCCACATTGACCCGCCGGCAGAGCACAAGGCCTACCTGCACCGCTCGGGCCGCACCGCCCGCGCCGGTTCGGACGGAACCGTTGTCACCATCGCCACCCCGGACCAGCAGGGCGACGTGAAGTCGCTGCTCAAGGCCGCAGGCCTCAAGGTTCCGATGGTCAAGGTCACCCCGAACGCCCAGGTTGTTTCCGACGTCGTCGGTGAGCGTGCCGAGACCGTTGCCTATGTCGCACCGCAGCTGCGCAGCACCGCCACCGTCCGCAAGGACACCCTGAACGACTCCGACGCAGCAGGCGGCCGCGGCCGTCGCCGCGGCGGTCGCGGCACCGCGAAGAGCGCCGGTGGCGAAGGCCAGCGCCGCGAGGAAAACCGCGGCGAGCGTCGCCCCGAGAGCCGTGGCGGCAACGCCCCGGCCGGTCGCGGAGGCGAACGCCGTACCGAGAACCGCGGCGAGGGCCGTGGCTACGCTGCCGCCGGTGGCCGTGGCGGCAACGCCCCGGCCGGACGCGGAGGCGAACGCCGCACCGAGAACCGCGGCGAGGGCCGTGGCTATGCTGCTGCCGGTGGCCGTGGCGGCGACCGCCGCACCGACAACCGCTCCGACCGCCGTGTCGACGTGCGCCAGGACGATCGCGACGTGGCCCGTCGCGGCGCCGTCCCGAACCGCGGCTCGGCAGCCGCACGCAACAACGCCGGCCAGCGCCAGGGTTCCGGCGCCGGTTCCCGCCCGCGCGGCGGCAACACCATCGCCGACGCGCTAGGCGCGTCCAAGGTGGAAGCCGCAACCGGGGCAGGCCGTGGACGCGGTCCGCGCCGTGCCTCCTCGCCGGCCTCGAACGGCCGCAACTCCTAAGGCCTTTCCTGCCACCACGGGTGGCTGGGCTTGAGCCACCGGCTGGGTCCGGGTTCACAACGAAAGTTGCGAACCCGGACCCAGCCTTCGTTAAGGGGGGATCAAGACCCTTTTCACTTTCATCCCTTTGGCTGAATGCGGCGGGTCCGGGCTAATGAGAGATCATCCTTTTGAGCATCGAGACCGGCAGGACGAACCAATAATCTAGAGGAACACTGCTCGGCGGGAGAACACCGAAACGCATCACCCGTTTCGCAATGAAGCCCGCATGGCGACCCTTGCGATATTTGGAGAAGGCCTTGATTGAATCCCTGCAGCAGTTCACGTCCAGTTTCCCTCCTGCGCTGCAGTGGCTCGCCGTGATGCTGGTGGCAGCCGTTCCCTTCATCGAGTCCTACTTCGGCGCGGCACTCGGCGTTGTCATAGGCATCAACCCGGTGATTGCGATTTTTGCCGCAGTCGTGGGCAATGTGGCCTCCATGCTGCTGCTGGTCAATGGCGCGCACTTCGTGCGCCGAAAGGTGGCCAAGGAGAAAGAAGCACCGTCACTGAAGTACGCCAGGCTGCGGGCGGCCTTCGAGAAGTACGGCATTGCCGGCGTCAGCCTGTTGGGGCAGACAATCCTGCCAAGCCAAATCACCTCGGCGGCACTGGTCTCCTTCGGCGCGGCCAAGGACAAGGTCATCTTCTGGCAAATCATCTCCATCATCCTCTGGGGGACCGCCTTCGGCCTGCTCGCCTACCTCGGCGTGGATCTGGTCCTGGGGAGCTAGCTGCCCGCCGGCCTCGACCGGGGCGGGAGGACAAGGTCTCACCGGGTCCAAATCCTTGCCTGGACCTGGTCCCGGCGGCACGCCCGGCCGGGCTGAGGCGGGCCCGGCCGGCCGATCTCTGTCAGCGAACGGCTCTCACAGAAAACTCTCAGTTCCCCGGAATTCCGGGGAATTTTTCTGTTCTTGGGGCGTCAAAACCCCTCTTGAACACAAAGTTGAGTGATAGTCACTCAACTTTGAATTGACATCATTTTGGTGACGGGTAAACTTGAGTGCAGAACGCTCAACCGATTCAAATCGGCTGGACGTTGTTCATTTCCCCAAGGTAAGAAGGAGCATCCCATGTCTCGTGCCGTAGGTATTGACCTCGGAACCACCAACTCCGTTGTATCCGTCCTCGAAGGTGGCGAGCCCACCGTCATCGCCAACGCCGAAGGCAACCGCACCACCCCGTCGGTTGTTGCCTTCGCCAAGAGCGGCGAGGTCTTGGTTGGCGACATCGCCAAGCGCCAGGCCGTGAACAACATCGATCGCACCATTGCCTCGGTCAAGCGCCACATGGGCACCGACTGGAACGTCTCGATCGACGACAAGAAGTACACCGCGCAGGAAATCTCTGCACGTACGCTGATGAAGCTGAAGACCGACGCCGAGTCCTACCTGGGCGAAAAGGTCACCGACGCTGTCATCACCGTCCCGGCCTACTTCAACGACGCCGAGCGCCAGGCCACCAAGGAAGCCGGCGAGATCGCGGGCCTGAACGTCCTGCGCATCGTCAACGAGCCGACCGCAGCAGCACTGGCCTACGGCCTGGACAAGGGCAAGGAAGACGAGCTCATCCTGGTCTTCGACCTCGGCGGCGGAACCTTCGACGTCTCCCTGCTGGAAGTCGGCAAGGACGAAGACGACTTCTCCACCATCCAGGTGCGCGCCACCTCGGGCGACAACCGCCTCGGCGGCGATGACTGGGACCAGCGCGTCGTTGACTGGCTGCTGGCCCAGGCCAAGCAGAAGGGTGCCGACCTGTCCAAGGACAAGATCGCCCTGCAGCGCCTGAAGGAAGCAGCGGAGCAGGCCAAGAAGGAACTCTCCTCGGCCACCTCCACCAACATCTCCCTGCAGTACCTCTCGGTCACCGCCGACGGTCCGGTCCACCTGGACGAGCACCTGTCCCGCGCCAAGTTCCAGGAACTGACCAACGACCTGCTCGAGCGCACCCGCAAGCCGTTCAAGGACGTTATCGCCGAAGCCGGCGTGAAGGTCTCCGAGATCGCCCACGTGATCCTCGTTGGCGGCTCGACCCGCATGCCCGCAGTCGTTGACCTGGTCAAGGAGCTGGCCGGCAAGGACGCCAACAAGGGCGTGAACCCGGATGAGGTCGTCGCCGTTGGCGCCGCACTTCAGGCCGGCGTGCTGAAGGGCGAGCGCAAGGACGTTCTGCTCATCGACGTCACCCCGCTGTCCCTGGGCATCGAGACCAAGGGCGGTGTGATGACCAAGCTGATCGAGCGCAACACCGCGATCCCGACCAAGCGTTCGGAGACCTTCACGACCGCCGAGGACAACCAGCCTTCGGTTTCCATCCAGGTCTTCCAGGGCGAGCGCGAGTTCACCCGCGACAACAAGCCGCTGGGAACCTTCGAGCTGACCGGCATTGCGCCGGCACCGCGCGGCATCCCGCAGGTCGAGGTCACCTTCGACATCGACGCCAACGGCATCGTCCACGTCTCGGCCAAGGACAAGGGCACCGGAGTCGAGCAGTCGATGACCATCACCGGTGGCACCGCGCTGTCCAAGGACGACATCGAGCGCATGGTCCGCGAAGCCGAGGAGCACGCCTCCGAGGACAAGAGCCGCCGCGAGGCAGCCGAGACCCGCAACGCGGCCGAGCAGGCAGCCTACTCCGTTGACAAGCTCATCAAGGACAACGAGGACAAGTTGCCGGAAGAGGTCAAGACCGAGGTCCAGGCCGACGTCGACGCCTTGAAGGCAGCCCTTGAGAAGCAGGACAACGACGACGAGGTCAAGACAGCGTTCGAGAAGCTGCAGGCTTCGCAGACCAAGCTGGGCGAGGCCATCTACTCGCAGGCACAGAGCGAAGGCGCAGCAGCCGACGACGCCGAGGCACCGAACGCCGAGGAAGACATCGTTGACGCCGAGGTCATCGACGAAGACGACGAAAACGTCAAGAAGTAAAGGGGCACATCGACCATGTCAGAGGAAAATCACGACGAGGCCACCTCACACGAAGAGGTCACTCCCGTTGACGAAGCCCATGACTCGGGCGACGCGTTGAGCCAGGCAGAAGCCATCCTCAATGAGGCCGGCGGCGAGGCCGGGGATCAAACCCCGGCCAGCGACAAGGAAGCCGAATTGCGCGAGGACCTGTTGCGCCTGCAGGCCGAATACGTCAACTACCGCAAGCGCGTCGAGCGCGACCGGGACGTGGCACGCGAAAACGCCGTGCAGTCGGTCTTCACCAACCTGCTGCCGGTACTCGACGACATCGACGCGGCTCGCCTGCACGGGGACCTGGTCGACGGGCCGTTCGCTTCGATCGCCAACAAGCTCGACGCGGTGCTCGAGGGCCT
Organism: Paeniglutamicibacter sulfureus; assembly: GCF_039535115.1. Taxonomy (NCBI): domain Bacteria; kingdom Bacillati; phylum Actinomycetota; class Actinomycetes; order Micrococcales; family Micrococcaceae; genus Paeniglutamicibacter; species Paeniglutamicibacter sulfureus. The sequence continues at coordinate 1,823,811 of NZ_BAAAWO010000001.1, read as the reverse complement.
CGGCCTGGAGCGCATCGCCGAGGCCGGCGTGGCGTTCGACCCGAACGTCCACGAGGCACTGATCCAGCAGCCGCATGCGGAGATCTCGGCGGACCATGTGGCGCAGGTGCTTCGCCCCGGGTTCAAGAAGGGTGACCGCATCCTTCGCGCAGCCCAGGTGATCGTCTCCCTCGGGGAGTAGGCACCAACACGCGGCGCCTGCAGCAATGCAGGTGCCGCACCCCCCACCAAGGTGCGGCGGCTCGCAATGGTTCCAGCGATGGAACCGGCGATCCGCCGCATACTTGGTGGATCCAACATCACGGATTTCTCCCTGCCACGATTGAGCGGCGGGTGAGCCACAAGGATTTTTACAGCAAAGGAGGCGCCCAGTGGCAAGCCAGGACTGGGTCGACAAGGATTTTTACACGATTCTTGGCGTCTCCAAGGACGCCAGCGACGCGGACATCAAAAAGGCATACCGGAAGATGGCGCGGAAATACCATCCGGACACCAACTCCGGGGATGCCGAGTCCGAACGAAGGTTCAAGGACATCACCGAGGCCCATTCGGTGCTTTCGGATCCCGAGGACCGCCAGCAGTACGACGCCATCCGTGCCATGGGCTCGGGGGCGCGATTCAGCGCAGGGGGCCACGGCGGGGCACCGGGCAACGGCGGCTTCGAGGATGTCTTCTCCAACCTCTTCAACAGCGGAGGCGGGGGCAGCCGACGCGGCGGCCAAGTCCCACCCGATTTTGCCGACCTCTTTGGCGGCGGCGGAGGGTTTGGCGGCTTCGGACAACAGGCACCTCGCAAGGGTGCCGACCGAACTGCAAGCACCACGATCTCCTTTGCCGGTTCCATGAAGGGAACCACCATCGGCCTGCGCGAGGCCAATGGCGAGGTCATCGACGTGCGGATTCCAGCCGGGGTCAAGGACGGGCAATCGGTCCGAGTCCGCGGCAAGGGTTCGCCCGGCTCCGCCGGTGCCGGCGACCTGATCGTCAAGGTCAACGTCAAGCCGCACCCGGTCTTTATCCGCGAAGACAACAACATCCGGATCCACGTGCCGGTGACCTTCGACGAGGCCGCCCTGGGCGGGCAGATCGAGATTCCCACGCTGACCGGCGAGACCGTCAAGCTAAAGGTCCCGGCCGGCTCCTCGAATGGCCGCACCTTGCGCCTAAAGGGGCGCGGGGTGAACACCTCCAAGGTCACGGGCGACCTGCTGGTCACCCTAGATGTGGTGGTTCCGCAGAACCTTTCCAAGGAAGCCAAGGCGGCCGTCGAGGCCTTCGCCGAGGCCACCAAGGCGGAGAACCCACGCGAGAGCCTGCTCTCGCGTGCAATTCTCTAGTTATCGATCGCCCCGTGCCGCCCGACAGCGGCACGGGGCGCTTCGCAATGCCAGGAAATTGGCTACGGTGGATGACAATAATTGAAAGGCAGGGATCATGGGCAATGACAGACTAAGGCCGATCTTCGTCATTTCTGTGGCGGCGGACCTGGCCGACATGCACCCCCAGACGCTGCGCCAATACGACCGGCTGGGTCTGGTTTCGCCCTCCCGCCAAGGCGGCAAGCAGCGCAGGTACTCCGAACACGATGTGGACTTGCTGCGGGAGATCCAGCGGCTCTCCAAGGACGGGGTGTCCCTGGAGGGCATCAAGCGCATCATGGCCCTGGAAAACCAGGTTGCCGCACTGAGATCGCGGGTCGGTGAACTGAGCAACGAGGTCTTCGCCCTGCGCAGCGCCCGCCAGGCGTCCGGACTCGGACGCGTCTTTGCCGCCGGCAGCACCGGCGACGTGGTGTCGCTGGCGCGGGGCCAACGGCCGCGCGGCCGCAGCCAAGCCGTGGTGGTGTGGAAGCCGCGGGGCAAGCAGCTTCCGTGAACAGCAGCGATGATTCGCCACTGACTTCGGGTGAGAGCTATGCGCGGCTCTCCGCCGCTGCCCACGACCGGTTCGAGGCGTTGTGCGCGATCCGCGGCCGGCTGGGCACGTCCCATCGCCAGGGCCTGGACGGCACCGCCCATGCCTTGCGCCGAGGGTCCATGGACCCGGCCATTCCGTCCCGCCACCTGCTGTACCTTGATCTCTCCGCCAGGGAACCACTGGCGGCCGTCGCCGTGGGCGACCTGGACACCGCCACCCACGTCACCTTCCAGCTCTCGGGGACCGGGATCCGGGCACGCAACGCGTTGTGGGGCAGCGTGCGGGAGGCCGGACAGCTGTACCTGGAACAACAAAAGGTAGGGGTCGCCGAACCCGCGGTCGTGGCCTGGCTGGGATATCGAACACCCAATCTGGCCGGCGCACTGCTGAACACCGCGGCGCGGCGCGGCCTGCAACGGCTGGGCCAGGACCTGGCTACTTTCGTCCGGCTGCGTCCCGACAAGCCGCACATGGCTGTGGAGGCGCACTCCTATGCGGCGACCCTTGCGGCACAGGTGCTGGACGCGGAATCCGGGCGCGGGCTTGGGGCCCAGGCGCTGGCCATGATCGGTTCGGCCGGGATTCCCCGGCACTTTTCGCGGGATCCGGGCCGGCTCAACGTGCCATCGGCCAACATCTACGAGGCGATCGCCGAGGGGGACTACCTGGCATGGCTGGGGCGCACCTTCTCGGGTCGCACATTGCTTGCTGGCCATGAATTCAACGTCGGACCGAAGCTGGGGCTGGGGTTGCACGCGGCCCAGGGCCACAATACCTCCCAATTCCGGGACGACAAGCCGTCCTCGACGAGGGGTTATCGGGATCCCGACACGCTTTCGCTGCGGAACCTAGCGCTGATCACCACCGGACAGGCACCCCTGCCTTAAACACGGGAGGGCGGTGCAGGGCCCAAACCCCGCACCGCCCCGGCATGGCGATGGTCCTAAAGATCCTTGCGGTATGCCAGGTCGAAGATTAGCCGACCGGCCTTCAACGCCTTGCCCTCGAAGCTGGTCAGCGTGCGGCCCTCAAAGCGCGGGGCCCAGCCACCGCGCCCATCCGTGAAGCCGGGATCCCGGTCCTCGTTTTCCAGGCCGAGGCGGCGGACCCTGGTGAGGTTGCTGTCTTCGCCGGACAACTCGCCCGGGTGGAGGTTGGTGAATGCAGGGGCAGCGTCGAAGACATCCCGTATCTGCTCGGCATAGTTGGACCAGTCGGTCGCAAGACGGACAACGCCTCCGGGAACCAGGACACGTTCGAGCTTCTGGACGAAGGTGTCCTTGATGAGTCGGCGCTTGTGGTGGCGGATCTTGTGCCACGGATCGGAGAAGAACACCCAGATCTCGTCGGCCGAGGCTGCCGGGAGCATGGAGTCCAGGACCTCCGGGGCGTTGGCCTGCACCGCACGCACGTTTGTCAGTTCGTTGTTTTCCACCCGGACCATGAGCGCAGCCAGTCCGGGCCGGTAGACCTCCACTGCCAGGAAGTCCTTGTTGCGGTTCTCGCTGGCGGCAAATGCCATTGCCTCGCCCAGACCCGAACCGATCTCGACAATGAGCGGTGCCGTACGGCCGTAGAGGGCCTGCTGGTCGAATTCGTAGCCTTCGGCCACAGACGTGTCGGCCTGGTTGCGGGGTGGCTCGATGATGTACTTTTGCGCAGTGCGTTCCCAGGCATCGGCTCGGCGCCCGTGCAAGCGGCTGCCGCGGCGGACAAACGACACTGGTTCGGTTTGGTAAAAGCTGAGGTCGTCGACGGCGCGGCCGCTGACCGGCGCCTTGCGTTCTGGGGGAATGCTCATGTAGTTAAGGGTAGCGAACTTCAGTGTCCCACTTTCCCGGACTTCCACTGGCCGGGCTTCTCCCGCCGCGGCGTGGGCGTAGGTCTCACCGGCACCAAGCCCCGCGGGGCCCATGAGCTCGGTGATGGCGACAAAGGCGTACTCCTTGGAGCGCAAACCGGGAAGGATCCTCGGTACGGCGGCAGTGTTGCGGTGTTTCCAGCCAAACGTGTCGACATACAAAGAGGCCCCGGGGGCGCCCGCGGGCCTGTCGCAGATGGAATGGCACGCACCGCAAGGCGGGCGCAGCAACGTCGCGGATGGGACGACGGCCTGGAAGATCATGTCATTGGTGCGGTCAATCTCACGTCGGATCCGGGACGAGGACAACCAGGTATGAGGGCGATGGTTCCAAGGGGTCGAACACCTGCCCGGTCTTGGATCCGTGCCCATAGCCAACACAGGCGGCATCCAACAATCTCCTACGCGTGGCCCGTGATTGTCGAATACCCAGGGGGCTTCCTTCCGGATCATTGGAAAGCGTCACCGAACAATGGGGGATGGCTCAGGGTGTTACCCCATGGTGTGCCCCGGCCTCCAGGGAGAAACTTGAATCATGCGAAACACTCTTTCCGTGATCCTGAATATCATCTGGCTCGTTTTCGGCGGCATCTGGCTGGCGCTGGGCTACGTCCTGGCCGGGATCATTTGCTGCCTGCTCATCGTGACGATTCCCTTTGGCATCGCGTCCTTCCGCATTGCGCTGTATGCGCTGTGGCCCTTCGGGCGCACCGTGGTGGACCGTGGCCAAGTAGGTGCATTTTCAACCATAGGAAATGTCATCTGGGTGCTGGTGGCCGGCATCTGGATCGCCATCGGGCACGTCGTGACGGCGATCCCGATGTTCGTGAGCATCGTCGGCATTCCGCTGGGTCTCGCGAATCTGAAGATGATCCCGATATCCCTCATGCCCCTGGGCAAGGAAATCGTTCCGAGCGCCCGATACATGCCGATGTCCCGCTGAGGCCCGCGACCGCCGTATGGCGGCGGAGAGGAGTATCAAACTTCAACGACGGATATCGGCGCCGCCCCTTGTATCTCGAAGAAGCGATTTCTAGTCTGTGGTTGTGAGAAGCAACGCCAATTGTCGACTGGATGAGGCCAAGACCGATGAAAGACCTGATTAACTGCCTGTGGTTCGATGGACAAGGGCTGGAAGCAGCCCGGTTCTACACCGGCATTTTCCCGAATTCCCGGATCGTTTCACAACTCGACATGGACACGCAGGGGAATCCGGTGAACGAGCCGCTGACAGTCGAATTCAATCTCGATGGACGTCCCTTCGTTGCACTAAACGGTGGCCCGCTCTTCAAGTTCAACGAAGCCATTTCCTTCCAAATCATGTGCGAGGACCAGACCGAGGTCGACTACTTCTGGGACAAGCTCACCGACGGTGGGGAAGAAAGCCAGTGCGGTTGGCTCAAGGACCGCTTTGGCATGTCCTGGCAGGTCGTCCCGGTTCGCATGGTCGAGTTGCTTAGCGACCCGGATCCGGAGGTCGCCCGAAGGGTAGTCGAAGCGTTCATGCCCATGAGGAAACTTGATATCGCGGTTCTGGAGGCCGCTGCCAAGGGATAAGTGGACGGCTGACCTTTCAGGTGCCTCTGCGCGGGGGCCGGGTGCAGCGGAGGCGCTCCTCTGCGTGATCGCTACCGTGGGCCCAGGGGCACGGTCGTCTTGAACAGGTCCGCGTTTTATCCGGCACGGGCACCTTGCCCTGGGCCTGCCGACCCACTTCCTGCCCTGTCCGCGTTTTCAGCGGCGGACCGGTGGCATCCGAGCCAAGGGCATGGCCGGTCCCCACCGGATAGCGCGACTCCGGCCGTGCCCTTCGAAAGTCTCGTGGATCCCGGCAAAAAGTAGCGGGTAACCGGAGACGTTCGTCCATTGCGTTGGTAATGTGAGCAGCAGTCGGGGGGGACTAACTCTGCTGCACCGCAACCAAGGGGGAACAATGACCCAGCTCGATCCAGCCTACGCGGGGACGTGGCGATTCGATCCAGGCCACACTCGTATCGGCTTCAACGCCCGCCACGCGATGGTGACGAAGGTGCGGGGTGCCTTCAACGAAGTCGAGGGAACCATTCATGTCGACGTGGAGGATGTCGGTAAAAGCACTGTCGAGATGTCGGTGAAGGTGGCCAGTGTCGACACGCGCAACGCAGACCGCGACAAGCACCTGCGGACCAACGACTTCTTCGATGCTCCGAAATACCCCAAAATCGTCTTCCGGTCCACGCGCATCGACCAAGTGGATGAGAACAGCTTCATCGTCAACGGCGAACTGACCATCAAGGACACCACGCGCGAGATTGCCGTCCCCATGGAATTCACCGGCGTTGAGACCGACCCGTTCGGCAACCTCCGTGCGGGCTTCGAGGGCAGCCGCCGCATTGACCGCCGCGAGTACGGCGTGAGTTGGAACAAGGCGCTCGATTCAGGGGGCGTCCTGGTATCCGAACGAGTGCTGCTTGAGTTCGAGGTCTCGGCGATCAAGGAAGTCTAGGGCGGGTCGGTGCGCGAGTGTGCCGGCCTCCGCATGACCGAACGTCGGCAACCCCTTGGGGGTCGCCGACGTTTCGGCGTTTGGGCAGGAATATTCTTCAGCTGTCCATAGTTGAGTGATGTAGACTCAAGTTTGAGTGATCAACCAACGACGAAGGGATGAGTATGGACACGAAGTTGACGACCAAGAGCCAGGAAGCCCTTTCCGCTTCGGGAATGAACGCCTCCACGGCGGGAAACCCGCAGGTGGAGCCCGCGCACCTGCTCAAGGCGCTTGTTGACCAACGCGAATCGGTGGCCGTGGCAATGCTGAAGGCCGCCGGGATCGACCCGGACCAGGTTTCGGTCCAGGCCAGTGCCGCCATCAAGGCCTTGCCCACTTCATCCGGGAACAGCGTGGCCCAAGCCCAGTACTCGCGCGGCATCCTGCAAGCCATCACCGCCGCCCAGCAGGCCGCGGCGGCCATGGGTGACGCATACGTCTCCACCGAGCATCTGATGCTGGGCCTGAGCGAAGACACCGGCGCCGCCGGCAAGGCCCTGCGCGAGTCCGGAGCCACGCGCAAGGCCCTTGCCAGCGCCCTGCCCTCGATCCGCGGCGACCGCAAGGTCAACAACCCCGATCCCGAAAACACCTTCCAGGCACTGGAAAAGTTCGGCACCGACATGACGGCCATTGCCCGTTCGGGCAAGCTTGATCCGGTGATCGGGCGCGACACCGAGATCCGCCGCCTCGTGCAGGTTCTTTCGCGTCGCACCAAGAACAACCCGGTGCTCATCGGGGAACCCGGGGTGGGCAAGACCGCAGTGGTCGAAGGCCTGGCCCAGCGCATGGTTGCCGGGGACGTTCCCGAATCGCTGCGCGGCAAGACGCTGATTTCCCTGGACCTCGGCGCCATGGTTGCCGGGGCGAAATACCGCGGCGAATTCGAGGAACGCCTCAAGGCCGTCCTCGAAGAGATCAAGGCCTCCGACGGGCAGATCGTCACGTTCATCGACGAGATCCACACTGTCGTGGGTGCAGGAGCATCCGAGGGTGCCATGGATGCCGGCAACATGCTCAAGCCCATGCTGGCCCGCGGCGAGTTGCGCCTGATTGGCGCCACAACGCTCGACGAGTATCGCCAGAACATCGAGAAGGACCCGGCCCTCGAACGCCGCTTCGCGCAGGTGTACGTGGGGGAGCCGAGCGTCAATGACACCATTGCCATCCTGCGCGGGCTCAAACAGCGCTACGAGGCGCACCACAAGGTCACGATCGCCGACTCGGCGCTAGTGGCCGCGGCGAGCCTCTCCGACCGCTACATCGCCGGGCGCCAGCTTCCGGACAAGGCCATCGACCTGGTCGACGAGGCGGCCAGCCGGCTGCGCATGGAAATCGACTCGTATCCCGAGGAAATCGACCAGCTGCGTCGGTCGGTGGACCGCCTGACCATGGAGGAGCTGGCCCTCAAGGATGAAACCGATCCCGGATCCCGCGAACGGCTCGAGGCGTTGCGCGCCGACATGGCGGACAAGAAGGAAGAGCTCGATGCGCTCAACGCGCGCTGGGAGTCGGAGAAGGCGGGCCTGAACCGGGTCGGCGACCTCAAGGTGCGCCTGGACGATCTGCGCTCGCGTGCCGAGAAACTGCAGCGCGAGGGCGACCTGGAGGGCGCCTCGCGGCTGCTCTACGGGGAGATCCCGGCGCTGGAAAAGGACATGGACGATGCTGCACGCGCGGAAGCCTCCGGCGGCGACCAGGAATTGATGGTGGCCGATGAGGTCACCGCCGACGACATTGCGGAGGTCATCTCCGCGTGGACGGGCATCCCGGCGGGCCGCATGCTGCAGGGCGAAAGCCAGAAGCTGCTGCACATGGAGGATTTCCTTGGCCACCGGCTGATCGGACAGCAGAAGGCTGTCGTCTCGGTGTCCGACGCGGTGCGCCGGGCCCGGGCAGGGATCTCCGACCCCGACCGCCCGACAGGTTCGTTCTTGTTCCTTGGCCCCACGGGCGTGGGCAAGACCGAATTGGCCAAGGCCCTGGCCGACTTCCTTTTCGACGATGAACGCGCCATGGTTCGCATCGACATGAGCGAGTATTCGGAGAAGCACGCGGTCGCGCGGCTTGTCGGCGCCCCTCCGGGATACGTCGGCTATGAGGAAGGCGGCCAGCTCACCGAGGCCGTGCGTCGGCGGCCCTACTCGGTGGTGCTGCTCGACGAGGTCGAGAAGGCCCACCCCGAGGCCTTCGACATCCTGCTGCAGGTCCTGGACGACGGGCGTCTCACCGACGGGCAGGGACGCACGGTCGATTTCCGCAATGTCATCCTGATCATGACCTCGAACCTGGGTTCGCAGTTCATGGTCGACCAGACGTTGCCCGAGGACACCAAGCGGGAGGCCGTGATGAATCTGGTGAACTCCTCGTTCAAGCCCGAGTTCCTGAACCGGCTGGATGACGTGATCATGTTCGACGCGCTCTCGCTGGAGGAGCTGGGTTCGATTGTGGCCCTGCAGGTCGACACTCTGGCCCGGCGTCTCGCCGGACGCCGCCTGCAGCTCGAGGTGGACGACCAAGCCCGTGACTGGCTGGCCCTGACCGGCTTCGATCCCGCCTTCGGCGCCCGGCCACTGCGTCGGCTCGTGCAGCGCGAAATCGGGGACAGGCTGGCTCGCGAATTGCTGGCCGGAAGCATCCAGGACGGCGACACCGTCGTGGTCGGCGTCAATGCGTCCGCAGATGGGCTCATCGTCTCCTCGCGCCGAGGATAACGGCCGACCGCATCACGCCGGTGCCCGGGAGTGGTTGTTGCCACTCCCGGGCACCGGCGAGGCTTTTCAGGCCCGGGGGATCAGGTGTTCAGGGCGGAGGTTTCGGCCGGAAGCATGGACACCCGCACGGTTCCCTCGTTCAGGGCCAGAAAACAGGCAACCGCTCTGTCGCCGGTCTGCCATGTTGCTTCGGAGGGGCGGGAGAAATGATAGGACCAGCCGGTGTCCAGGGGGCTGGTCGGATCCAAGGGGACGGATTTACAAAGCTCCTCGGATTGCGCAAGGATTGCCTCGGGTCCGGGGAATGCATCCCCTTCGATCGTGAAGGTCCCGATGAGTTGTGCGTTGTGGGCGGTCTCGCAGGTGACGACGGTTGACGGTTCGAGCGGGCCGGTAAATCCCTGAAGGCAATCGCCGTCCCGGAATTGATCCGCAGGGACGTCGGATGCGATGATCCCGTCGAGGCCCGGGGATGCGTTTCGCGTCACTTCCGCAACCGGTTCCGGGGCGTCTTCCTGGCCGAAAAACCTGTCGGCCCCGTAGATCACAATCAACATGATTCCCAGTGCGCCGAGCAACGCCCAAAGGGCCGGGGCACGCCACCAAGAACGCGTCTGTGACTTGGCACTTAGAGCAGGAAGCGCGGCTCTCGGCTCTGGCTGTGGCGGATCAGGCAAGCAAGCTCCCGGGCGGTTGGCAGTCGACTTGGTGGACAAAATAATACTCTACCGGCGGAACGGAGGTTCCGGGCAGGCACTCGCCGCCGAATCATGTTAACCTTGAAATACGAAAGAATTAGTCACATATTCTGGGGCCTCCACCTGACACGGGTGGACCACCTCCAGATCTACTGAAAAAAGGGGGTCACGCCATGGGGCGCGGCCGTCAGAAGGCAAAAGCGACACGACAGGCCAGGGACATGAAATATTTCTCCCCGGCCACTGATTTGTCCGCCTTGGAACGCGAGCTTGGAAAGAATCGTGGTCACAGTACCTCGACACCAAGCCCTGTCGACGTACCTTACGAATCCAATTATTCGGATTACGAAGACAAGTACGCAGACGATGACGACGAGGACGACCAACGGCGCATCAGCTGATGCGCCGACTCCCTGAAGTGACCGTCGGAAAATAGGCGGTTATGGTTTTTCCAGTACGTGAAAACGGCAGCCGTGGCCACCGCGCAGTAACTGCGTCGGTGACCGCGGCCTTTGCCATGCCCGGGGAGCCGAGGTAATCTAACATGCTTCATGAGGGTCGGCTCGGGATCCAGATGGCGCACCGCGCAGCCATTCGTTCGATCGAACGCGTGGTTGGCGAGAATGCCCCGTTGCAGGATGCTGCCATTGCCGCCGCCGGCATCCGCAGGATGCTGGAGGCAGGGTCCGTGCTGGTGCTCACCGGTGCCGGGGTGTCCACCGATTCGGGGATCCCCGACTACAGGGGGCCGAAGGGCTCGCTGCTGCGCCACCGGCCCATGACCTACCAGGAATTCCTGCACGAGCCCAGCGTCCGGCACCGGTATTGGGCACGCAGCTTCGTGGGTTGGAGGCACATGGCCCAGGCGGCGCCGAACTCCATCCACCGCAGCTTGGCCCAGTGGGAAGCAACGGGAAAAATCAGCGGCATCGTCACGCAAAACGTCGACGGGCTACATGTGGCCGCGGGTTCCCTGAACGTCATCCCCCTTCACGGTGACTTGCAACAGATCAGTTGCCTGAACTGCGGAGCACTGGAGAACCGGGAGAACCTCGATGTCAGGCTGCACGAGGCGAATCCCGGCTACCTGGAGCGCATCGACCTGGATCCCTCGCTGGTGAATCCCGACGGCGACGTGACCCTCGACGAGGCCCATGTGGCCGAGTTCCACATGATTGGTTGCCTGGTGTGCGGATCGAAGAAGTTGAAGCCCAATGTGGTCTACTTCGGCGAGAACGTCCCACCCGAGCGCAAGGTTCGGCTCAAGGAACTCGAGGCCCAATCGGCTTCCCTGCTGGTCATCGGCTCTTCGCTTGCCGTCATGAGCGGCTACAAGCTACTGCTGGACGCCCGCAGCTCCGGCAAACCGGTCGGCCTGATCAACGGCGGTCCCACCCGCGGCGACTCCAAGGCCGACTACAGGTGGCGCAGCAACATCGCCGAGGCCATTGCCGTCCTGGAATCATCTGGCGACGGGGCCGTGCGCCGGCCCATGTAGCCGTGGCCCATGCCTTTGAGCCTCGTGTCCGGCCCGGGCGGTTAATCAGTTGAGGGACCGTGCCCAATGGGCGCGGTCCCTCAACGGATCAAGGCTCCTGGCAGTTAGCCGGCGAAGTTGCCGCGCATGAGCACGGCACCGCCGTCAACACCCTTGGCACCCTGGACGTAGTCCTGACCTGCGGTCTTGGCTTCCTCGGTCACCGCGCCAACGGTGCCCATCACCCACGAGTTCATGCCGCGGGCGTTCAGGCGGGCCAGTGCCGCGTCGGCGATCTCGGCGTCGACGATGGCAACCATGCCGACACCCAGGTTGAGCGTGCGCTCCAGGTCCGGCTGCGGCACGGAACCGAGCTCGGCCATGACCTTGAAGACGGCCGGCAGTGCCCAGCTGGAGCGTTCCACGGTGGCCATCAGGCCCTGCGGCAGCACTCGGGCCAGGTTGGCGGCCAGGCCGCCGCCGGTGACGTGGCTGAAGCCGTGCACCTTGATGGCGCCGTCGACGTTGAACGCGCGGACCAAATCCAGGCAGTCCATGGTGTAGATGCGGGTCGGTTCCAGCAGTTCCTCGCCCAGGGTGCGGCCGAATTCCGGCACGTGGCGATCCAGGGCCCAGCCTGCGTGGGCGACGATGCTGCGCACCAGCGAGTAGCCGTTGGAGTGGATGCCGGAGGCCGACATGCCGATGATGACATCGCCGTCCTTGACGCGTTCCGGGCCGAGCAGGCCGTCGGCCTCGACGATGCCGGTGGCGGCACCGGCGACATCGTATTCGTGCTCGCCCAGCAGGCCCGGGTGCTCGGCGGTTTCGCCGCCGACCAGAGCGGTGCCGGCAATCTGGCAACCTTCGGCGATGCCGCGGACGATGTCGGCGATGCGCTCGGGCACGACCTTGCCGCAGGCAATGTAGTCGGTCATGAACAGCGGTTCGGCACCCACGACGACGATGTCATCGACGACCATGCCGACCAGGTCGTGGCCGATGGTGTGGTGGATGTCCATGGCCTGGGCAATGGCGACCTTGGTGCCGACGCCGTCGGTGGAGGTGGCCAGCAGCGGCTTCTTGTAGGAAAGGAACTTCGAGGCATCGTAGAGGCCTGCGAAGCCCCCCACCCCGCCCAGGACGTTGGCGTTGTGGGTGGCCTTGATGGCGCCCTTCATCAATTCAACGGCGCGGTCACCGGCCTCGACATCGACACCGGCCGAAGCATAGGTGATTCCGGAATTCTCAGGGGTGGCACTTGTCATCTCTGAAACTGTCCTTTGCTTAGTTGCGCGGTGTTTTGTCTGCGGCGGTGAGTGCCGACTCGAATTCGGCATCCGGGCCCGGCTCACATCCCGCCTGGTTGCTTCGTTCAAGTAGGTTCTTGCCGATGCGGTCCGAACCCGGCAATGCGATCGGGTAGTCCCCGGTGAAGCATGCGGTGCACAGGCGTTCGCGTTTTTGGAGGGTGGCGTCGATCATGCCGTCCTCGGAAATGTAGGCGAGCGAGTCGGCCCCGATGGACTGGCTGATCTCGTCCACTGCAGCGCCGTTGGCAATGAGCTCGGCGCGGGTGGCGAAGTCGATGCCGTAGAAGCAGGGCCACTTGATGGGCGGGGAGGAGATCTTCACATGGATCTCCGCGGCGCCGGCCTCGCGCAGCATGCGCACCACGGCGCGCTGGGTGTTGCCACGGACGATCGAGTCATCGACGACGACAACGCGCTTGCCCTTGATAACGGGCTCCAGGGCGTTGAGCTTAAGCTTGATGCCGAGCTGGCGCAGCGTCTGGGACGGCTGGATGAAGGTTCGTCCCACGTAGGCGTTCTTCACGAAGCCGTGGGCGAAGGGGATGCCCGACTGCTCGGCGTAGCCGATGGCGGCAGGGGTGCCGGATTCGGGAACGGGGATGACGATGTCGGCCTCGGCGGCGTTTTCGCGGGCCAGCTGGCGGCCCATTTCCACGCGGGACTCGTAAACCGAACGGCCGTTGATCGAGGCATCCGGGCGGGCAAGGTACACGTACTCGAAGACGCAGGCGGCCGGAGTGGCGGCGCCGAAACGCTGTGAGCGCACGCCTTCCGCGTCGATGGCGATGAACTCGCCGGGTTCGATTTCGCGGATGAAGCTTGCACCCACGGTGGCCAAGGCTGCCTGTTCGGAGGCCACTACCCATCCGCGCTCGAGACGGCCCAGCACCAGCGGGCGTACGCCGTAGGTGTCGCGTGCGGCGTAGAGGGTGTGCTCGTCCATGAAGACGAAGCAGAAGGCGCCGCTGAGCTTGGGCAGCAGGCGCAGCGCCGACTCTTCCAGGGTTTCGCCGTTGGAGCCGTTGAGCAGTGCCGTCACCAGTGCGGTGTCGGTGGTGTTGCCCTGGGCGATTTCGCCGCGGACCTTTTCCTCGGACTCTGCATGGAGGTCGTTGACCATTTCCATGAGCTCGGCCGAGTTGGTCAGGTTGCCGTTGTGCGCCAGCGCCACGGTGCCCGCAGCGGTGGGGCCGAGCGTCGGCTGGGCGTTGGCCCAGTGGCTTGCCCCGGTTGTGGAGTAGCGGCAGTGGCCAATGGCCAGGTGCCCGGGCATGGAATTGAGGGTGTTCTCGTCGAACACCTGGGAGACCAGACCCATGTCCTTGTAGACATTGATCCGCTGTCCGTCACTCGTGGCCAATCCGGCCGATTCCTGCCCGCGATGCTGAAGCGCATACAGACCGTAATAGGTCAGTTTCGCCACTTCTTCGCCGGGAGCCCAAACACCGAAGACACCGCATTCATCCTGCGGGCCCTTCTCGTTGGGCAAAAGATCATGATTTAGGTTTCCGTCACCACGCGCCATAGGAATTATTCTCTCACGAGCAAGGGGCACGATGGGGCGTGAAGTCACCCACAGGGACGGTTCTAGCGGTGTTCTGGATCACCCATCGGCACGGCAAGCGCGCGACGTGCCTTCTTGCGTGTGATGCGATCCACAACCAGGAATACGATGCTGGCGAGCAGGACGCCGAAGAAGGCAAAGCCGACGGACAGGAATCCTGCCACGGAGGCGCGCGTGAAGTTCGCCGATTCCTCGCCGGTGTACGCGGACACGAGGGCAACGACGACGCCCACCAGGGCGCCAATGCCCACGAACGGCCAGAACCTTGGCGCCGCGTAGACCTCCACCTCGACCTGGGTGCCTGGCTCGTCGGCGGGGGTGGGATTGGTGGGGTTCTGGCTGGATTCCATACCCTCTAGGGTACTAAACCAGGGGCAGTTCGGCGGACAGGTCGGCGCGCAACCCGGAGGCGGAGACCTTTCCGGTGGCCAGCGCCGCGTCCCAGCCGATCTTGCCGGAGGCCAGCGCCAGCCAGAGCTGGGCGGGAAGCTCGATGACGTTCGGGGGAGTGCCGCGGGTGTGCCGCGGACCCGCGATGCATTGGGTCACCCCGAACGGCGGAACGCGCACCTCCACGGAGTTGCCCTCGGCGCGGCTGGCCAGCTCCTCCAGCGTGTAGCGCACGGCCAGGGCTATGACCGGGCGGGGCAGCGCCGCGGCTTCCGCTTCTTCGGCCTCGATCCACCGGCCGAGGGCACGGGCCCCCTCTGCCGGATCAATGCGTCGCTTGATGGCCACGGGATATCAGGAATCCAACAGGTCCATGACCGGGGTTGCCAGGCGCACCGAACCCACGGGGGCATCCCCGCCGAGCACCGGACGGGTCAGCTTGGCCAGGGTATCGGCCAGTTGGCCGGTGGTAATGGCGCCGGCGTTGGCCAGCAGCGTCAGGCCCAGCAGGTCGGTTCCACGGCCCGATCCGTCCTGCATCTTCACGGCCACGGCCGTTCCGTTGGGGGCTGCGAGCATCAACACGCCCTCGGCGCCGAGCTTGGCGATGACCCCCAGGTCCTCCATCACCAAGGAGTTGGGCAGGCCATGTCCCTGGACCGCCCACGGGTAGTCCAGCATTGCCGTGGCAATGGTTGCCGCCCGCGCCTCGGCATGCTTGTTCCCCGGGGCCTGGGCCAGCTTGGAAGCGGCCCGGGCAAGTCCGGCCAGGGAGATGACCGGTACCGGCGCCCCGCATCCGTCCACGCCCAGGTGGGAGATTTTCTCCCCGGCATAATCCTCGATGACCTCGATGACCCTTTGCTGCAGGGGGTGGTCCGCGGAGAGATAGGTCTTGGTGTCCCAGCCGTTTTCCGTGCAGGCCCACAGGAATGCCGCGTGCTTGCCCGAGCAGTTGAACGACAGCGCCGACTTCTGAAGTCCCGCCCGCAACCGTTCGGCGCGTGTTTCGGGGTCTGCCGGCCAGGCGGCGGGGCACAGCAGGTCGGATTCGTCCAGGCCGGCCTTGGCCAGCATGGATTCAACGACGTCGGTGTGTTCAGTGCTCCCCACGTGGCTGGCGCAGGCCAGGGCCACCTGGGCGCCGCGCAGCGGAACTCCGCACTGCATGGAGGCAAGGGCCTGGAAGGGCTTGAGGGCGGAGCGCGGGTACACCAAGGTGTTCGGGTTTCCCAGCGCGGTGAGCACCTCGCCCGCGGCATCAACGACCACCGCGGAACCGCGGTGGCGGGATTCAACGAAGCCGTTGCGCTCGAGCACCACAAGGTCGACGGTTTCGGAGGCAATCAGCGTTTCGGGCATGTGACCTAGTTTACGGTCTGCGTGCTCTCCATCAGTGCAACGACGAAGTCCGAGTCGGGGCGCAGCGGACGCATGTCCCAGGTGGAAAAGCTGGAAGCGATCCGCAGGCCGGCCGCTGCCACGTCGGCCTCGAACGTTCCGAAGGCGTAGTCCTTGAGCAGGGAGAAGCCCACGACCAGTCGGCCGCGGGGCGCCAGATGCGCGGCCAGCGACGACAACACGGCGCCGGCGGTGCCCGGTGCCACGAAGGCCAGGACGTTTCCGGGGGAGACGACCACGTCGAAGGTTTCGCGGGTCCCGGAGGCATCCCGCAGGTCCAGCGATGCCAGGTTACCGGGCAGCCACCGGGAGCCGGGGAAATCGCGTTGGGCGGCGGCCAAGAGCTCCTCGTCCAGGTCCACTCCGGTGACCCGGTGTCCGCGAGCGGCAAGCGCCCCGCCCACCCGCCCGGTCCCGCAGCCGGCATCGAGCACGCGCGCGTCCCGCGGGAGCAACGCATCAACGAACCTCGCCTCGCCGTCGAGGTCTGCGCCGGATTCGCGCAGTTGAGCAAAGCGGTCGATGTAGTTCTTGGCCTGCTTCGGATCTTGGCGGGCCTGCTGCTGCCACAAGGTTTCCTTCTCCATGTACACGAGCATAGGCGCAGCCACCGCTTGCCTGCGGGGTCGGGATCGGGCGCACCGCCCGGGGAGGACGGCGGACCCGGTGCGAAGTTGGCGCAAATGCGTCGGTCCTGCGACCCGGGTGGGCACTGAGGGGACCGGAGCCGGTAGGCTTAAGCCTCGTGAAGGTACTGGTTATTGGCCCCGGCGGCCGCGAACATGCACTGATCCGAGCTTTGGCTTCGGATCCCTACGTCACCGACCTGCATTGCGCACCCGGCAATGCCGGGATATCGCGTGACGTCACCACCCACCAAATCGATGCCCAGGATCCCGCGGCAGTGGTGGCACTTGCCCGCGAACTGGGCTCGGATCTGGTGGTGGTTGGTCCCGAGGCGCCACTGGCGGCAGGTGTTGCCGACGCACTGATCTCCGCGAACATCCCCGTCTTTGGCCCCACGCAAGCGGCTGCCCAGCTGGAGGCCTCCAAGGCCTTCGCCAAGACGGTCATGGCCGAGGCAGGCGTGCCCACCGCCATGGCCAAGGTCGCCACCAACTCCGAGGAAGCGGCCGAGGCGCTCGATGCCTTCGGCGCCCCCTATGTGGTCAAAGACGATGGACTGGCAGCAGGCAAGGGCGTCGTGGTCACGTCCGACCGCGCAGAGGCCCTGGCCCACGCAGAGGCCTGCTTCGCCGCGGGCGGCACCGTGGTCATCGAGGAGTTCCTCGACGGCCCGGAGGTCTCCCTCTTTGTCATCTGCGACGGCACCCACGCCGTCCCGCTGGCACCCGCCCAGGACTTCAAGCGCATCTTTGATGGCGACGAGGGACCGAACACCGGCGGCATGGGCGCCTACTCGCCGCTGCCCTGGCTGCCCGCCGGCTTCGTCGACGAGGTCATGGACCGCGTCGCCTACCCGACGCTGCGCGACATGGCCTCCCGCGGCACCCCCTTCACCGGGGTGCTGTACTGCGGCCTGGCCATCACCGGCCGCGGCATCCGCGTCATTGAATTCAACGCACGCTTCGGCGACCCCGAGACCCAGGCAGTGCTCGCACGCCTGAAGACCCCGCTGGGCGGACTGCTGATGGCAGCCGCCAAGGGCGAACTCGATGACGCCGAGTTGCTGCACTGGCGCCCCGAGACCGCCGTCGGAGTGGTCCTGGCAGCCGAAAACTATCCCGATGCCCCCGTCAAGGGAGCGGCGATCCAGGGGATTGAAGCGGCAGAGGCCATCGAGGACGTCTCGGTGCTGCACGCCGGAACCACCCGCAACGAGGCAGGCGAAACCATCGTCGACGGCGGCCGCGTGCTGGCAGTCGTGGGCCTCGGTGCCGACCTGCACGCCGCGCGCGACAAGGCCTACGAAGGCGTCGCTGCCATCTCCTGGGACGGTGCCCAGCACCGCACCGACATTGCGCTGAAGGCCGCCAACGGCCAGATCAGCGTCTCGGAAGGAACACACTAGATGTCAGGCCTGCAAACCGAAACCCTGGACCTGCCGGGGTGGACCCACCACTACTCGGGCAAGGTCCGCGACCTCTACGTTCCGGCCGGTTCCTCCTTCGAGGAAACCGACCGCGTCCTGGTGGTTGCCAGCGACAGGATTAGTGCTTTTGACTTCGTGCTGGAATCCGAGATCCCGGACAAGGGCAAGGTGCTGACCCAGTTGAGCCTGTGGTGGTTCGACAAGCTGGCCGGAATCCCCAACCACGTCATCTCCACCGACGTGCCGGACGCCGTTGCCGGCCGGGCCATGGTCTGCAAGAAGCTGGACATGTTCCCCATTGAGTGCATCGCCCGCGGCTACCTGACCGGCTCCGGGCTGGCCGAATACAAGGACCGCCAGACGGTCTGCGCGCTTCCGCTGAAGGCCGGCATGGTCGATGGCTCCAAGCTGGAACCTGCCATCTTCACGCCCTCGGCCAAGGCCGAGGTCGGCGAGCACGACGAAAACATCACCTTCGAGGAAACCGCTGCCCGCATCGGCGGCCAGCAGGCCGCCGACCTGCGCGACGCCACCTTGGCCTTGTACACCCGCGCCGAGGAAATTGCCCGCACCCGCGGCATCATCCTGGCCGACACCAAGGTCGAGTTCGGGATCGATCCGTCCAACGGCGAGATCACCCTGGGCGATGAGGTGCTGACCCCGGATTCCTCGCGCTTTTGGGACGCGGAGACCTACTCCCCGGGGCAGGCGCAGCCGTCCTTCGACAAGCAGTTCGTCCGCGACTGGCTCACCTCCGAGGCCTCCGGCTGGGACAAGAACTCCGGCGAGGAACCCCCGGCGCTGCCGGCGGAGATCATCGAACGTACCCGTGCGCGCTACATCGATGCCTACGAGCGGCTGACGGGACTTACCTTCAGCGCCTGATCCGCGCCACCGACAAAGGCCCTGCCCCCCTCCATGCAGGACGGGGGGCCAGGGCCTTTGTCGTGTCCGGGATCCGCAGGGGGCGCGGCAGGGGCGGGATCAGACCAGCGAGTCGAGCCAGGCCTTGTGCAGGGCGGCAAAGCGGCCTTCGGCCCCGATGAGCTCGGCCGGGGTGCCGTCCTCGACGATTCGTCCGTCGTGGACCACCAACACCCGGTCGGCGATCTGCACCGTGGAGAGCCGGTGCGCGATGATCAGCGCGGTCCGGTTGCCCAGCAGGGTCTGTAGCCCGCGCTGCACGGCGCGTTCGGAGGGGATGTCCAGCGAGCTGGTCGCCTCGTCGAGGATCAGCACCGCCGGGTCCGCCAGGAACGCCCGGGCGAAGGAGATGAGCTGGCGCTGGCCGGAGGAGACGCGACCGCCGCGCTTGTTCACGTCGGTGTCGTAGCCCTCGGGCAGGGCCGTGATGAATTCGTGGGCACCCACGGCGCGCGCGGCCAGGATGATCTCCTCGATGCTGGCGCCGGGCTTGCCCAGGGAGATGTTCTCGGCCACGGTCCCGGAGAAGAGGAAGGCCTCCTGGGTCACCATCACCACATGCCGCCGCAGGTCGTTGTTGGCGATCTGCTCGATCGGCACCCCATCAAGGGTCAGTGACCCGGAGCGCAGGTCGTAGAACCTGGCGATCAGCTTGGCCAAGGTGGACTTGCCGGCGCCTGTCTGCCCGACCACGGCAACGGTCTGCCCCGCCGGGATGGCCAGGTCGAACCTGTCCATGACGACGGGCCCGTCCCCGTACCCGAAGACCGCGTCCTTGAATGCCACGGCACCTGCGACCTGTTCCAGCGGCTGCGGCTTGGCGGGTTCCACCACGGTGGGTTCCTCCTCGAGCAGCCCGGAGACCTTTTCCAGCGCCGCGGTTGCCGATTGCAGCGACTGGTAGAACATCGCGATGTTTTCCACCGGCTGGAACACCCGCTTGGTGGCCAGCAGCAGGGCCACCAGCACGCCCACCCCCAGCTCCCCGTCAAGGATGCGGAACCCGCCCCAGGCAAGCACCGCCGCCACCGACAGGTTGCCGATGAGCACCAGCGAGGGCTGGAGCACGCCGAAGAGGTTGATGGAGCGGATCGAGTTGTCCCGGTATTGGCCGGCGACCTGCGCGTAGGTGGCGTCGTTGGCTCGTTCCTTGCGGAAGGCTTTCACGGCGCGAATGCCGGTCATGGTTTCCACGAAGCTGCCGATGACCCGGGCCGAGACCACCCGGGATTCGCGGTAGACCAGTTCCGAGCGTTTCTGGTACCAGCCAAAGAGCAGCCAGATGGGCAGGGCGGCGATGACGACCACGAGCCCCGAGCGCCAGTCGAGGACGAAGATGGACACCAGGGTGAAGGTCACGAAGACGGCGGCCGAGGCGAGTTCGGAAATGCCCTGGTCCAGCAGTTCGCGCAGCGTCTCCAGGTCCGAGGTCTGCCTGGAGATGATGCGCCCGGAGGTGTATTTTTCGTGGAACTCCAGGCTCAGGCGCTGGGTGTGGCGAAAGACGCGCAGGCGCAGATCCAGCAGCATGGCCTGGGAGATCTTCGCGGTGCACAGGATGTACCAGCCCAGCAGCGTGCCGGCGGCGATGGCCGAGAGCACGTAGGCGCCGCCGGTGATGCCCAGGGGCGCCCAGTTGCCGGCGGCGACCTGCGGCAGGCCCCAGTCGATGGCCCAGGCGATGATCAGCGGGAAGGCGACGCGGGCGGCGTTGGAGATGACCACGAGCACCACGGTGAGCGCCAGCATGCGCTTTTGTGTCCTGGCCAGGGTGGCCAGCAGTCTCCAGGAGCGAGCGCGCACTCGCTTGCGTTCGTCCTTGGACAGGGTGATGGCGTCCTCGTTGGCGACACCGATGTTCTGGCTCATGCTAGCGGACCGCCTTGAAGGGGAATGATGTCGGATTCCTCGTCCACGAGGCTGGCAATGACGAAGCGGTAGTGCTCGTTGCGTGCCAGCAGTTCCGAGTGCGTGCCCACGTCGTCGATGAGCCCGTCCCTCAGCAGCGCAACCTTGTCGGCCAAGGCCACGGTGGAGGGCCGGTGGGCCACGATCAGCGTGGTGGTCCCGGCCAGGGTGGTGCGCAGCCGCTGTGTCACCGCTTCCTCGGTGCGTACGTCCAGGGCCGAGAGCGGGTCGTCGAGCACCAGCACGCGCGGCCTGGCCGCTATGGCCCGGGCCAGGGCGATGCGCTGGCGCTGGCCTCCGGAAAGGGACAGGCCTTCTTCGCCGATGACGGTGTCCAGGCCTTGGGGCAGCGTGCGGGCGAAGCCGGCCTGGGCGGTGTCGATGGCATCCTCCAGCAGCGCGTCCAGTTCCGGTCCGTCGAGCCCGGTGGCTCCCAACAGCACGTTGTCCCGGATCGAGGAGGAAAACAGGATGGTGTCCTCGAAGGCGACCGCCACGTCGCGGCGCAGTTCGACCAGGTCCCGATCGCGCACGTCGACGCCGTCGATGAGGACCTGGCCACCGGTGGCTTCGTAGAGCCGGGGAACGAGCTGGAGCAGCGTGGACTTTCCGGTGCCGGTCATCCCGACCAGTGCCATGGTCTCCCCGGGGGCCACGTGCAGGTTGACGCCGCGCAACAGCGGTGCGGCGGTGGCCGGGGTGTCGGGGAAGCGGAAGAGGACGTTGCGCAACTCAAGTTCCCCGCGCGGGTCCGTAGGGGAAACGGGCGAGCCGGGGGAGGTGATGGTGTTGTTGGTGTCCATGACCTCGAAGTGGCGGTCCAGGGCGGTCTTGGTCGTGAGGGTCATGCCCATGAGCATGCCCATGTGTTCAACCGGCCCGGCCAGCACCGTGGCGGTGGCGAAGAAGGCAACCAGCGCCCCGACGCTCAGTTCGCCCTGCGCGGTGAGCCACAGCCCCGCCACCAGGCCCAGGCCCAGCGTGGTTTCGGGGATGGCCACCACGTAGAGGATGAAGCTGGCCAGGGTCTTGGCCTTGGAAACCTCGGTGTCGCGAAGCTGCTCGGCCCGGGTGTTGAAGCCGTCGTACATGTGGCGGCCTCGGCCAAAGGCCTTGATGACGCGGATGCCGTGGACCGATTCCTCCACGGCCGTGGCCAGGTCCCCGGCCTGGTCCTGGCTCAGCCGGCTGGCTGCCCGGTAGTTGTTGCGGAAGTGGAACGCCTTGATGGAGATGGGGATGGCCCCGGCCAGGTAGATGGTGCCCAGCACCCAGCTGGAACTGAACATCAGGGTCAGCCCGGCGATCACGGTGACGGTGGAAACCACCAGCATCATCGCGCCGAAGGCGAGCCACCGGCGCAGCAGGCTCAGGTCGCCCATGGACCTGGAGAGCAACTGGCCGGAGCCCCAGCGCTCGTGGAAGGCCACGGGAAGCTGCTGGAGGTGGGCGTACAGGCGCACCCTCATCTGGGTTTCCAGGCGGGCCGCGGGGGTGATCACGAATTGCCGGCGCAGGAACACCAGCAATGCCTCGAGGGCGCCGAGGGCGGCCACCAGGCCCACGGCCAGCCAGACCTCTGAACCCCTTCCTTCCGGGTGCAGCACATTGTTCACCAGCCATGCCAGGACCTGGGGAATGGTCAGGGCGACGACGCCGGCCAACAGCGCGCACAGGAACCCGAAAAACAGCCGGGGGAGGATGGGCTTGACGAAGGGAATGAGCCGGGCAAAGGTCCTGCCCAGCGTGGGCGTGCCCGCCGCGGGGGCGTGTCCTTGTTGTACTGCCACCGGTGTCCGACCTCTATCCCCGCGCATGGTTGTGCTTCTGCGAATACCCTACAGTGTGGGGTTGGGATTCATCAATCGGATGGGTCGGGCTACCCCTGTGCCGTCAACGTGAGCAGGATGGCCTCCGGCGGGCAGGCGATCCGCACCGGGGCGAAGCGCGAGGTCCCGATGCCGGCGGACACGTTCAGCGGCGTGCTCTTGCCGGCGAAGTCCCATTGGGTCAGCCCGCTGGCCCGCCAGGTCGGCAGATCACAATTCGTCACCAGGGCGCCGTAGCCCGGGATGCAGACCTGGCCCCCATGGGTGTGCCCGGCCAGGATCAGGTCGGTGCCGGCGGCAGTGAACCTGTCCAGGACGCGCTGGTACGGCGCATGGGCCAGCGCGATGCGAAGGTGCGGTGCCGAGCCGGAGGTGGCGGAACCGGCCGGCCACCCGGCAAAGCGGTCCAGGTCCAGGTGCGGGTCGTCCACGCCCGTGAAATCCAGGCGGGTCCCGTTCACTGCCAAGGAATGGTTCCGGTTGGTCAGGTTGACCCAGCCGGCGGCACCGAAGGCGCGGTGCATTTCCTGCCAGGGCAATTGGTACTTGGGGGAGTTCCGCGGCGTGTCCGAGCGCTTGGCGAGATAGCGGAACGGATTCTTTGGCCGTGGCCCGAAGTAGCAATTTGACCCGGGTACGAAGGCCCCGGGGAACGCCATCAGCGGGTCCAACGCCTCCAGCAAGGCGTCCAGGCCTTCAAGGTGTCCCAGATTGTCGCCGGTGTTGATCACGAGGTCTGGTTTCAGGTCCGCCAGGGACTGCAGCCAGCGGCGCTTGAGCTCCTGGCCGGGCACCATGTGGATGTCCGAAAGGTGGAGCATCCGGATCGGGGAGGAGCCCGGGGGCAGCAGTGCCAGGGTCTCCTCGCGGACGCCGAAGCGCGTGGTCTGGCCCAATCCGTATCCGAAAAGGATGCCGGCGCCGGCGGTTGCCGCACCAGCCGCCAAAGCGGCCCCACGCACAGTGCGTGAGACCGCTTCGGCCAGCGATGATGAAGTCGCGAGGGAACTAGTCATCTTCGGTCTTCTTGGGAGGGTTGGGCGTGTTTCCGCTGTTTCCCTTGGGCTTGGGGGTTGCGGTCGCCTTCGGGGCTTCCGATTCCTTGGGCTCCTTGGTTTCCTTTGAATCCGAGGTTTCGGAGCTTGCCGAATCCGCTGTGTCATCGTCGTCGGCTTCCACCTTCTTCGGGGCCGGAGGCTTGGGCGCGGACTTGGCCTTGCCGAAGGATTCGGTCGGGTAGAGATCGCCGACCTTCTTCATGTAGTTGGTCCACAGCGGGGAAGCCCAGGTTCCGGAGTCGACCCAGCGACGGGCGATGCCGTCGATCACCTTGTTCTTGGTCTCCAGGTTCTGTTGCTTGTCGTAACGGCCGACCCATGCGGCGGAGGCCATGCCGGTGGTGTAACCGACGAACCAGGTCGAGTTGGCCTTGTTGTTCGTACCGGTCTTGCCGGAGATCGGGTAGTCGATGGCGCCCTTGGTGACCTTTTGTTTGGCAATCTTTGTCATGGTGCCGTTCATATCGGCGACGACCTGGGGGCTGACTGCCTGCTCGCAAGTGACCGGCTTGACCTTGTATGCGGTGCCTTTGGCATCGGTGACCGAGGTCAGGGCACGGTTGTCGCAGAACTCGCCGTTATTGGCAAAGGTCGCAAACGCGGTGGCCTGGGCCAGAGGGGTGATGCGGGCAGAACCAATCACGAAGGCCGGGTTGGCCGGCGATATCGGCTGTCCCAGGGTTGATTTTTTACCCGTGGCCGGATCGATGTCGTTGTCGTAGTCGATCAGGCCCAAGCGTTCGGTGCCCTCGGCAATGTCGCAGAGGTCAAGTTTGGAGGCCTCGGCCACGGTGGCGGAGTTCACGGAGTTGAACAGGCCATAGTCCACCGTCATCGACGAGGGATAGCCGCTCACCGCGTTGGCTGGATCCCAGCCGCCGCCAACGGTGGTGTATCCGCGCGGTAGGCATGAGGCCTTCCAACGGAATGAAGCCGGGTAGTTCTTCTTATTGGGTGCGCTGATCCGGTCCCACATGTTGCGACCCGATTCGAGCCAGGCCATCGTGGTGTAGGGCTTCATCGTTGAACCACCCTGGAAGCCGCCGGCCCCGCCCAGTGCTTTCTCGACGGCAAAGTTGATGGTGGTGTTCGGGCCGGTGTTTTTGTCCGTTGGGACGTAGTCCTTGTTCTGGCCCATGGCCAGGATGTTGCCGGTGCCCGGTTCGACCGTCACGATGGCCGCGCCGATGTTCGACTTGTCGTCGGCAGGGATCATGGCCCTGGACTGCTTCGCCGCTTCCTTCTGCAGGCGCGGGTCCAACGTCGTCTTGATGGTCAGGCCACCGCGGTACAGCAGGTTTTCGCGATCCTTACGGGTCTTGCCGTAAGCCTCATCGGTGGTGATGAGCCTCGTGACGTAGTCACAGAAGTAGGCGGAATCCTCGGCGGCGATGCAACCGGACTTGACCTCTTTCGGCTTGACGCCCAGCTTGGACTTCACTGCCTTGTCGTATTCGTTCTTGTCGATGGCACCGGTGCGCAGCATGGCAGCCAGCACGGTGTTTCGACGCTTGAGGCTACGTTCCGGGTACTTCTCCGGGTTGTAGGCGTTGGGCAGCTGGACCATTCCGGCGAGCATCGCGGACTGCTGCAGGTTCAGGTCCTTGGCGTCCACCGAGTAGAAGCGCTGGGCTGCGGCCTGGATGCCGTAGTTGCGGCCGGAGAACAGCACGAGGTTCAGGTAGCCCTCGAGGATTTCGTCCTTGGTCATTTCCTTTTCGATGGAAATGGCCAGCTTGGCTTCGCGTGCCTTGTCGGCGATGTCCTTGGAGCCGGAGATCGTCATCTCGGAGCGGTCCACGCCGTTGACGACGTCGGCGTTCACCAGCAGGTTGTTGACGTACTGCTGGGTCAGGGTCGAGGCGCCCTGCTGCGACGAGGAAGTGAAGTTGTTCACCGCGGCGCGGGCGATGCCGCGGACATCGATGCCGTTGTGCTCGTAGAAGCGCTCGTCCTCGATGGAGATGATGGCACTCTGCATGACCTTGGAAATGTTCTTGAGCTTTACCGGCTGCCGGTTTTCCGAGTAGAACGTCGCAATCGTGGAACCGTCCTTGGCCAAGATCTTCGAGGGCTGCGCGATGGGCTCGCCCTTGAAACTGGCCGGGAGGGCATCAAAGATTTCGGTTCCGGCGTTCGCACTGCTGCCGGCAAGGGACGCAATGGGGACCATGAGCCCTGCCGCAAGGACGCCACTTAAGGCGCTCACCCCAAAGAAGGCAACGATCTTGCCGAGGGTGGTAGCCGTATCAAAAAACGGGGACTTTTTAGCTGCCATACCTACTAGTTTACAAGGACGCGCTAACGTATCGGTTATGACCAAATGGGAGTACGCCACTTTGCCACTTATTATTCACGCCACGAAGCAGATCCTGGATCAGTGGGGAGACGACGGTTGGGAGCTAGTTGCCGTCGTTCCCGGACCCAATGGAAATGCACCGGTCGCTTACCTTAAGCGTCCCAAGGCCTAACGACAGAAACGAGAAAACCCATGCAACAAGAGACTTCTTCAGCCATCGAGGCACGCCTGGCCGAACTCGGCCACAGCCTCCCCGCAGTCGTCGCACCTGTGGCCGCCTACGTACCGGCCACCATCACCGGCAACCTGGTTTACACCTCGGGTCAACTGCCGTTTATTAACGGGGAACTCACAGTCACGGGCAAGGTCGGCGCGGCTGTTTCCGCCGAAGCCGCAGCGGGCCAGGCCCAGGCCTGTGCACTGAATGCCCTGGCAGCCATCAAGGATGTCATCGGCGACCTGGACCGCATTGTCCGCGTGGTCAAGGTCGTGGGCTTCGTGGCCTCCGATCCGTCCTTCACCGGCCAGCCCGCAGTCATTAATGGGGCCTCCGAATTCCTCGGGGCCGCTCTTGGCGACAAGGGCGTGCACGCCCGCTCGGCCGTCGGTGTTGCGGCACTGCCGCTGGACGCACCTGTCGAGGTTGAACTGATTGTCGAGTTTGCGTAACCCATCCGATTCCGGCGGCCCCGTGAACGAGAATTCCCTGGCGACACCACGGAATCCGTCCACGGGGCTGCTGCGCCGTCTTTGCGACCTTCCGCCAGCGCAGTATGACGCTGCGGAAAACTGGGTTTCCTACGGAAACCGCACACCCCGGGCGACCCGCCCTGCATCATCGGTGGTGCTGATTCGCGACTCCCCAAAAGGTGTTGAAACTTACCTTGGATATCGTCCGGGCGGTTCACCGCTCGGGAGTGTCGCCTTCCCTGGCGGAAGCCTTGAAGACGACGACGAACGCGAAATACCCTGGTACGGACCCAGCCTGTCAGAGTGGTCCAAACGGCTGGGCATCCTTGACCAGCGAGTGGTCAGGGCACATATCGTGTGCGCCATCCGGGAACTGTTCGAGGAAACGGGCGTGCTGCTGGCCGGGACCGACGAGTTGTCCGTGGTGGAAAACTGCGACAGTGAAGACTGGATGGCCGTGCGCGAGGCCGTTGCCGTCCAGGACAAGTCCCTGGAGGATGTGCTCAGGAAGCGCGGGCTGGGCCTGCGCACCGACCTTCTGCGACCGCTTTCGCACTGGATCTCCCCAAACTTTGCTTTGCGGCGCTTCGACACACGGTACTTTGCCGCGGCACTCCCGGTTCGCCAGGAACCGTCGCTCCTGCGCGGCAAGGGCATCTGGGCCGCCTGGAAGGTGGCTGCGGAGGTCATCGAACAACGCAACACCACGTCCCTGGGCGATGAGGTCGGCGCCCCGGACACCAAGGGCCTGTCTCTGAGCAAGATCACGACCCCCGCAGTCGAGGTCATTCTGGAAAAGATCGCTTCCACCCGCGGGACCGTCGCCTATCTTTCTGTTCGCCGGGAACTGAAAAGCTACCATCCCGAACTTGTCCAGGTGGGCGGGGAATTCTACTTGGACGTCACCACCGCGACCGCTGCGGAGGGCGGCGGGCTGGGACGCGGTCGCTGACGTCGAACCGCCGTGGGCCGGCCAACGCCGCCCCGGCCGTGATTCGGCTTAAACAGGTGTGGCGGGGTTCCCCAAGGAGGAACCCCGCCACACCTGTTCCTGCATGGTGCGCTTTAGCGTGAACGCTGGCGCAGACGCTGGATGTCGAGGATCACGACGGCGCGTGCCTCAAGACGCAGCCAACCGCGCTGCACGAACTCGGCCAGGGCCTTGTTCACGGTTTCGCGCGAGGCACCCACCAGCTGCGCCAGTTCTTCCTGCGTCAGCTCGTGTGCAACCAGGATGCCGTCGGTGGCCGGACGACCGAAGCGGTCGGCCAAGTCCAGCAGTGCCTTGGCGACACGGCCCGGAACATCCGAGAAGACCAAGTCGGCCAGGGACTCGTTCGTGCGGCGCAGGCGCGAAGCCAGGGCCTGCAGCAACTGGACCGAAACCTCCGGGCTGGTCAGGATGACCTTGCGCAGGTTTTCGTGGCGAAGGCCGGCCAGACGCGTCTCGGAGACGGCGGTAGCGGTGGCGTTGCGCGGGCTTGGGTCGAACAAGGCCATTTCGCCGAACAATTCGCCCGGGCCGAGAACGGCAATGAGGTTTTCACGACCGTCCGTGGAAGTGCGCCCCAGCTTGATCTTGCCCGAAACGATGAAGTAGAGCTGGTCGCCCTGGTCGCCCTCGCGGAAGACCGAGGCGCCACGGGACAGATCCACTTCAGATAGTTCTTCAGTCAGTGCAGAGAACACCTCGTCGCTCAATGAAGCGAAGAGTGGTGCTCGGCGCAGTACCTCGATGTCCATAAAATCTCCTGTCAACTGTCGTTAGCGCTCACCTAATTGTGCCGTACGGTTGGCCCATGTGACAGCTTCCACACGCCAAATCAGGCTAAATGTGGTTAGAATCGCGGGCTTCACACAGGCGGCCGGTCTAGACTCGTGGCAACGAATAGTGTTTTGGGCCCCATTTTGGGTCGTGCAACACGGTATGAGGGGCAGGAGTCCACACTGAATGTTGGGATTGACATGGCTGGACCTGCTACTCATCATCTCCTTGATCAGCTTTTTGGCCTCTGGCCTGCGTAAAGGCTTCTTTGTCACGCTTGGGGCGATCGTTGGTTTCCTCGCCGGTGGAATAGCCGCGTTCTACGGAATCCCGCTCGTATCGACGTGGGTGACGAACCCGGGATGGCGAATCTTCTGGATTGTTGCCGCCGGGTTGATTTTCATCTTGATTGGCCAGGGAATCGGGATGGCCATCGGCTCCCGAATCCGCTTATGGCTGAACTTCCCGGTGCTGAAGACCTTTGACAGGTTGCTTGGCGGCGTTGCCAACACCGTCATGGCCGCCCTGGTGATCTCCGCAATCGCACTTTCGGCAGCGACGATGGGCGTGCCCTGGGTTTCCCAGCAAGTGGCAGACTCACGGGTTCTGACCACGATCCAGGCCTGGACGCCGAAGCCGATCACCAATTTTGTCACCGAGGCCCGCGCCCAGGTCATGGGCCAGACGCTTCCGGAACTTTTTGAGCCTTTTGCCCCAAAGGTCGCCATCGACGTTCCCGAGCCGGAGGACCTTGGCAGTGGCGTCGAGGCGGCCGAGGGATCGGTCGTCAAGATCATTGGCACTGCCTACGCCTGCGGCGTGAACCAGTCCGGATCCGGCTTTGTCTATGCATCGGACCGGGTGATGACCAACGCGCACGTGGTTGCCGGGATCACCGAGCCGTCCGTGACCACTCAGGATGGGCAAGTGCTCTCGGGAAGCGTCGTGTACTTCGACTCCGTTGCCGACATTGCCGTCCTGGAGGTGCCGGGACTTGGCTTGAAGCCTCTGGAGCGCGGTGAGGACCTGGAGCGCGGTGACACCGCGGCATTCCTGGGCTACCCCGGGGGCGGGTCGTTCCGCGCCATGGGAGCGGTGGTCGAGTCCCTGAGCACCGTCTCGATCCAGAACATCTACGGCGCCGAACCGACGCCGCTGCGCATCTACCAGCTGGCCGCCAAGGTCGAGCAGGGCAACTCCGGCGGACCGGTGCTCGATTCCCAGGGCCGCGTGGTGGGCATGGTCTTCGCCAAGGCCAAGGGCGCCGCAGACGTCGGCTACGCACTGGCCCTTGAAGAGCTCGATGCGGCATTGGAGAAGTCCGAAGGATCCAGGGAAGCGGTTCCCACGGGCGCTTGCTCGCCGCACTAAGCGCACGGGCCCGCTGCTGCCGCCACCTGGCTTAGAGCCAATCGAGCTGTGCCCCATGCTGCCCGGTGCGGGCCAGGGGAACTTTGTCCAGTGCCAGCGTGAAGTGGTTGCCCTCGGAATTCTCCCGGGTCTGGTTCGATTCATCCATGAAGAACGCCTCGTTGGAAATCCAGCGGCAGCCCAGAGTGGCGATGGTTTCTGCAAAGCGGGTCCGCCGCGGCTCGTCCAAGTAGGCCAGCACCGCCGAGTGCATGACCACCGGCACTGCATGTTTCGGCGCCGCCTCGACCAGCTCGACAATGCGTTCGTTCAGGTCCCCGGCCAGGATCAGCGGCGGTCCCGCGACCCCTTGCAGTTCACCCGACTTCAGCGTGGCCAAGGTGGCCAGGGCGGCATCCAGCTGCTCGAGGCGTGCCTCCTGCCCGGGCCAGACCAGGGCCCGGAGCCACGCCACGGTGTCAGGATCGGTGCCGTCCAACGGGTTCAGGTCGACCCCTGCCCGCCAGGCGATGTCGGGCAGGGCCGGGGGGATCGGCGGATTGCCGGTTGTGGTGCAGCGCAGCAACGGGGAACCGGTGCCCAGCCGCGGCGCTCCGTCGTAGGAGTAGGAATAGAGATCCGGCAGCAGGCACAGGCCCGCGGACGGACCCACCTCAATCAACGCCAGGGGGCGTTTTTCCTGCTCCTCCACCATCGCCAGGGCCGGCAGCAGCGTGGCGCAGCGCCCGGCCTCGTTGGTCTGCGTGGCGCGGCCCATGATGATCCGGCGGACCTCCGGCCAATGACGGCCGAGGTAGCTCTCCAGGACTGGAAATGGTTCGTCGTGGCACCCGTGGAAGCGCGCAGCGGCAAAGACGAGGTTGGGCTGGCGCTTGGGCGCGGGCAGGTCCGCGATGAGTTCCAGCAGTGCCTTGCTGCCGGCGACCCCTCCGGCCCACTGGCTGTACAGCTCGCTGTGCCCGGTGAACCAGTGCCGGGCGTAGTCGAGGTACAGCTCCGCGGCGGCCTGCGTGGGTTCGTTGCCCATCAGCCCGCCTCCGAGGTGTCGTGTCCCGGCAGGTCTGCTGAAACGGTGCCGCCTGCCAGCCGGTGCGATTCGAGCAGCAGCTCTTCGAGCTCGGCGAGGTTGATGCGCTCGAGCCTGACCAGCAGCAGCATTGGCGAGCGCCCATGGTGCGGTGTCCAGAAGTAGGTGCCGGGGTCCATGGCCGCCAGGGCCTCGCGCTCAGTGGTTTTCACCGTGAGCACATCGTCTTCCCACATGCGGGCCATCAGGGTCTTGGCGAACCACGCCGGGCGTTGCCAGCTGGGTCTTTCGACGACCCCTGGAAGGGCCAGGCACAGCCTGCGGACGTCGTCTTCGGTGCTCATGGCCCCACGATACCGATCCGGCCCGCCGCGGCACAGGGGCCACGGGCGCCGGGGGCTACTTCCCGGCGAGGTGGATGAGCTGCTGGACGCCCAGGACATACCCGTTGACGCCCGCGCCCACAATGATGGAGGCCGCCACCGGGGAAATATAGGAATGGTGGCGGAAGGCCTCGCGGCGGTGCACATTGGAGATGTGGACCTCGATCACCGGCAGCTGGACGCCGGAGATCGCGTCGGCCAGGGCCACGGAGGTGTGGGTGAACGCACCCGGGTTGAACACGATGCCCGCCACGGCGCCCCGGGCCGCATGGATCGCGTCGATGAGCACGCCCTCGTGGTTTGACTGCAGGAACTCGACCTCGTAGCCCGCCGTCCCGGCGGCGGCACGGCAGAGCTCCTCGACATCGTTCAGGGTCTCGTGGCCGTAGATCTCCGGCTCCCGGGTGCCCAGGAGGTTGAGGTTCGGGCCGTTGAGGACCAGGATGCGCGGGGTGTTGTTTTCACTCATGGATCCACTGTAGGCAGTCAGCGTGGTTCGGGCCGTGGCGGCAAGCCGTTCTTGCGTTAAATGACGAGAGGGGGAGGAGCCGAAGCCCTTCCCCCCGCCCGCCGGTGCAGGTGCTACTTGCGCATCGATTCGGCGATCTGCGTCATCACGGTGTTGTCGGCCAGCGTGGTCGCGTCCCCGACCTCGCGCCCCTCGGCGACGTCCTTGAGCAGGCGGCGCATGATCTTGCCCGAACGGGTCTTGGGCAGCTCCGGGACCACCAGGATGTGGCGCGGCTTGGCGATCGGGCCGATGTCCTTGCCGACGTGGTTGCGCAGCGTGGCCACGACGTCCTCGCCTGCTTCCGGCTCGATCTGCAGGATCACGAACGCGACGACTGCCTCGCCGGTGGTCTCGTCCTTGGCCCCGACGACCGCTGCCTCGGCCACGTAGGGGTGGGCGACCAGGGAGGATTCGATCTCGGTGGTGGACAGGCGGTGCCCGGAGACGTTCATGACGTCGTCCACCCGGCCCAGCAGCCAGATGTCGCCGTCCTCGTCTTTCTTGGCGCCGTCGCCGGCGAAGTACATGCCCTCGAACCGCGACCAGTAGGTGTCCTTGTAGCGGTCCATGTCGCCCCAGATGCCGCGCAGCATGCCCGGCCACGGGTCGCGGATGACCAGGAAGCCGCCCTCGCCGTTGCCCACGGAAACGCCCATCTCATCGACCACGTCCACGGTGATGCCGGGGACCGGGGTCTGCGCGGAGCCGGGCTTGGTGGCGGTGACGCCCGGGAGCGGGGCGATCATGTGCGCGCCGGTTTCGGTCTGCCACCAGGTGTCGACGATCGGGGTCGGGTGATCCTTGCGTTCCCCGTTTTTCCCGTTGTTGGTGCCGATGACGTCGCGATACCACATCCACGCCTCGGGGTTGATGGGTTCGCCCACCGATCCGAGCACGCGCAGGGACGAGAGATCGTAGGAATCCGGGATCTGCCGCCCCCACTTCATGAAGGTGCGGATGGCGGTGGGGGCCGTGTACAGGATGGTGACCCCGTACTTTTCGATGATCTCCCACCAGCGGCCCTGGTGCGGGGAATCAGGGGTGCCCTCGTACATGACCTGGGTGGCGCCGTTGATCAGCGGGGCGTAGGTGACGTAGGAGTGGCCGGTGACCCAGCCGATGTCCGCGGTGCACCAGAACACGTCCGACTCGGGGTGCAGGTCGAAGGTGTCGCGGTGGGTGGCGGCGGCCTGGGTGAGGTAGCCGCCGGTGGTGTGGATGATGCCCTTGGGCTTGCCGGTGGTGCCGGAGGTGTAGAGCACGAAGAGCGGGTGCTCGGCCTCATGTCCCACCGCGGTGTGCTCGACGTCGGCGGTGTCGATCGTCTCGGACCACCACTTGTCCAGGCCGTCGTTCCAGGCGACGTCCTGTCCGTTGCGCTTGACCACCAGCACGTTCTCAACGGTGTGGCCTTCCTTGGCCAGGGCCTCGTCGACGGCGGGCTTGAGCGCCGAGGGCTTGCCGCGGCGCCAGGTGCCGTCGGCGGTGACCACGAGCTTGGCCTGCGCATCGTCGATGCGGCTGCGCAGGGCGTCGGCGGAGAAGCCGCCGAAGACCACCGAGTGGATGGCGCCGATGCGGGCGCAGGCCAGCATGGTGATCACGGCCTCCGGGATCATCGGCAGGTAGACGGCGACGCGGTCGCCCTTGGCCACGCCGAGGGACTCGAAGGCGTTGGCGGCCTGCTTCACTGCCGTCGTCAGCTGTGCGTAGGTGTAAGTGCGGGTGTCGCCCGGCTCACCCTCGAAGTGGATGGCGACGCGGTCGCCGAGCCCGCTTTCGACGTGGCGGTCCAGCGCGTTGTATGCGGCGTTGACCTTGCCGTCGGCGAACCACTTGGCCACCGGGGCGCCCGACCAGTCGAGGACTTCGGTGAAGTCGGTGTCCCAGGTCAGTGTCTTGCGTGCCTGGTCGGCCCAGTAGCCCAGGCGGTCCGCCGTGGCGGCCTCGTATTGCGCGGACGATCCAATGGCATTGGCCGCGAACTCCGCGCTCGGGGCGAAGGAGCGGGTTTCATGCGAGAGGTTGTCAAGCGTGGGGGTGTGGGTATCCGACACGGGTTTTGGTCCTTCCGATAACAAACAAATGGGTCTTGTGATTCAGGTTACAGCCGCGCGGCCCGACGGGGTGTGGCCCGTCACAAGTATGACAGTGGAGGGTGGCGATTGTGCGCCGAGCGGCATCCCGATGGCGTTCAGCGGTCCCGGGCGGGCCGTCTTGGAGCGCCGCTTGACCGCAGTCCGGTGCGGCGGGCATCAACCTGCCGCACCGCGCCGGCAGATGCGAGCCGAAAGGCGACCCGGTGTGCCGAAACGCGCCGGTTGTGCCGCTGCGCGGATAGTGTTGTCAGTAGCCTTTGCCTTTCCGGCCAACCCGGACAACGGCCGCCCGGATCACGGGTGTGCCGCGGGATCACATGCCGGTGCCGGCGCAGGGACAGAACGCAACACATAGCAGAAGCGGGGTCTTCATATGGATAAGGTGCACGCCAAGGCACAGGGTTCGCAACCCGGGCACACGCTCAAGCCGGTCCTCGGGCCGCTGTCGATGCGCGACGCCCTCGTCATTCTCGGCGGGGTGTTGGTGCTCGTGGGGTCGTTGATCCCGATCCCGTGGAACAGGTCCGTCTCGGTGAACATGTGGATCTTCCCGGGACTGCCCTTCCACCTCTTTGTCTCGCTGCTGCTGCCGCTGGGGATCGCCGCCGGGTTCCTGTGGCGCCGGCTCACCGGCCGCACCCGCGTGCGCGTTGCCTCGCTGAGCCTCGACCAGGCAGGTTCGGTGGTGGCCCTGTTCGCTGCCGCCTACTTCTTCAACTCCTACGTGGCCTCCATGTCCCCGGCCTACCTGATCGGGCTTCTCGGTGCGTTGGCCATGATCGCCGGCACCACTCTTGCCACCTACCTGGGAATCTTCCGCCGCGACTTCGTGTCCGGCGGCGACTCGGTGCTCGGTGCCGATGTGCACCCGGTGGCGCTGGCCCCCAAGGAGTCTGCGGTGAAGAAGGCCGAGTCCACCGACGGGCAGGCCGCCGAGGCCGAATCCGAAAGCTTCGGCGCAAGCAGTGCCGGCGGCGCCGGGACAGCTTCCGCCCGACGACCCGGCACGCCCGGGCCCAACAGGTCCGAAGGCCACCGGGAGTCAGCCTCGGCTTCCGCACCCGTCGCCGTGGCCGGCGCGGGGGCCGCCGCAGCGGCCGCCGGGGTTGCGGTGCCCGCACCGGCCCCCGTGAAGGATTCCCCCGCCCCGGAGCAGGAATCGACACCTGCCGCCACGCAGCGCCGGGGTTCCGAGGCCGCTGCCTCAGTTACAGCTGACAAAGATGCCGACTCGGCTGAGCCGGCATCGGTGAAGCCGGAGGCACCCCACGCACAAAAGGCGGAAGCCCGCGACGGGCAACAAGCCCACGGTACGTCGGACGATGTCAACCAGGACCAGGCGAATGCCGCGCACCCGCTCACGGAATGGAAGTCGGTCGCCGAAGCCAAGGCCGGCCACCAGTCCGAGTCCGCTTCCGCTGCGGAGACCGGTGCCGGGACGCGCACCGATGCGCAGGCAGCCTACGCCGACAGCCTGCCCTCGACCCAGGACGCGGAACCCCAGGACGCCGCGACGGACTCCGCCGCCGAAAACCCCTCGAAGCCCGAGGTGGCTGGAGCCGCCAGCGGGATCGCGGCGGTGCAGGGTGCCGGACGCAGCGGCAGCACCGATGCCGATGCCACGTCAGGTCGGGATCCCAAGCCCGCTGCCGCAGACAAGGCCCCCGAGCCCGAGCCACCCGCTGCCACGGGTGCGGACGCCGGGTCGAATCAATCCGCACACCCGTCGACCATGGCCACGCCCCTGACCGGCGCCGACATCAAGGCCACCGCAGCTCTCTCGCGGGCCGACATCGCCGCCCACCAAGCTGCCGTGGAACGCGCCAAGGCCGAGTCCGAGTCCTCCTTCGGGGCCAAGGCCGAGGTCCACGACCACGACGGCCACGACGGGGAAGCCGCCAGCTTCTGGTTTGCACTGAATCACCCGCGCCCGGTCTTCCATCCGGCCAACGGCACGATGCTTTCCACCGCGCACCCCGGGGTCTGGATCCTGTGCCTGGAGGATCGCGGCACCGAGTACCTCATCAGCCTCGCCGACGGCAGGCAGGCAGTGCTGCGCAACCTGGACGACCTGCAATTCCCGGACAAATAGCCATGCAGGGCGACGAAACCCCGCTGGGGCGCAAACGCCGGGCGCGCAAGATCAACCGCGTCCTGGCGCAGGCCTACCCGTATGCGGTCCCGGAACTGGACTTCACCAACGCCTTCGAACTGCTGGTGGCCACGGTGCTTTCCGCCCAGACCACCGACGTGCGGGTCAACGCGGTCACCCCGGCGCTCTTTGCCGTCTACCCCGACGCCCTGGCGATGAGCCAGGCGGAGCCCGAGGTCCTGCAGGAGCTGATCCGTCCCACCGGGTTCTTCCGCGCCAAGTCCAACTCGCTGCTGGCCCTGTCCACGCGCATCGTCGACGAGTACGACGGAGTGGTTCCCGGGCGGCTCGAGGACCTGGTGACCCTGGCCGGGGTGGGGCGAAAGACCGCGAACGTGGTGCTGGGCAACGCCTTCGGGGTCCCGGGCATCACCGTCGACACCCATTTCATGCGCCTGGCCCGCCGCTTCGGCTGGACCAGGGAGAGCGACCCGGTGAAGATCGAGCACGCGGTCGGCGAGCTCTTCGACCCGAAGGACTGGACCATGCTCAGCCACCGCGTGGTGTTTCACGGCCGCCGGGTGTGCCACGCCCGCAAACCCGCCTGCGGCGCCTGCCCGCTGACCACGCTCTGCCCTTCCTATGGGGAGGGCGAGACCGATGAGGCGAAGGCCGCCAAGTTGCTCAAGTACGAACTGGCTCCGGGGCGCGAGGAACTGTTGGAGCGGATGCGTGCAGGGGCCACCCGCCGCGAGCTGCGCGCCGAAGGGTACGGTTTGGAGGCATGAGCGTACGCGAGGAATTGCTGGCCATGATCCAGGCGAAGGCGCACCTTGCCGGCCGCGGCCCGGAACAGGCGACCAAGATGCCCAAAAGCTGGGTGTTCAACCCGCTGGATCCGGCCAGCGCACGGCACGCGGCGGTGCTGATCCTCTTCGGCCGGCTTGACGACGTGCCGGCTGCCAGCGGGGTGAGGTCGGTCCCCGACGACCTTGACGTGCTCTTCGTGACGCGCGCCGACACGCTGCGCAAGCACGCCGGCCAGGTCGCCTTTCCCGGCGGGAAGGTGGACCCGGAGGACGAGGACGCGATCGCCGCGGCCCTGCGCGAGGCCCGCGAGGAGACCGGACTGGATCCGGCGGGCGTGGAGATCCTCGGGGTGCTGCCCGATGCGGAGCTGCCCATCACCAACTTCGTCGTCACCCCGGTCATCGGCTGGTGGCAGCAGACCTCGGAGGTGTTCGTGGTGGACGTGGCGGAATCATCCGCCGTCTTCCGCGCCCCGGTCGCCGACCTGCTGGACCCCGCAAACCGGGTCTCGGCCGTCGTGGAGCGCGACGGGCAGCGCTTTTGCGCCCCTGCCTTCGACGTGGCCGGCGGCTTCATCTGGGGCTTCACCGGCATCCTGCTGGACAGGATCTTCAACGACCTGGGCTGGACGCTGCCCTGGGATGCGGAGCGCGAGGTGTCGGTGGCCGTCGGCGACCGGCGCGCACGCTAGCCCGACCCTAGCCCGACCCTCCCCGCAGCCTGATGCCCGCTACTTGGCCTGGTCGTAGGAATCCACGACCACGGCGGTGACGGGGAAATCCACCGGGATCTGCCCGAAGAGCAGTTCCGAGGCCGCCCTGGCCGAGGCATGCACCAGCTCCACCACGGTCTCTGCCTGCTCGGCCGGGACATGGAGCATGATCTCGTCGTGCAGGAAGAACACCAGCTCGCCTGTTTCGATGCCCGCCGTCCTTCCGGCGTTCAGGCGCCTGCGCAGCTCGCCCATCCAGCACAGCGCCCACTCGGCGGCGGTGCCCTGGACGATGAAGTTGCGCGTGAAGCGCCCGCGGGAACGCCCTTCCGTCTCCACTGCGCGCTGCTCGGACTCCGATGAGGCCCGCGACTTGGCCTGGCGCCAGGCAGCCGGCACCTCGGGGGTGCCCCGGCCCAGGTAGGTGGCCACCGGCGCCCCCGCCTCGCCCTGCGCGGCCGCCCACTCCACCAGGCCCACGGCGCGCGGGTAGGTGGCCTTGAGCTTGGGCATCAGTCGTCCCGATTCCCCCGTGGTCGCCCCATACATCGCCCCGAGCATGGCGATCTTCGCATGCGCGCGGTCACCGCCGAACCCGGCATCGGCGATGCCCTGGTACAGGTCCTGTCCCCGGGCGGCGGTGGCCAGCGCGTCGTCCCGGGAAAGCGCTGCCAGGATGCGCGGCTCCAGCTGCGCGGCATCGGCCACCACCAGCACCTTGCCCGCATCGGCGCGCACGGCCGAACGGACCTGGTGCGGGATCTGCAGCGCCCCGCCGCCGTGGGAGGCCCAGCGCCCGGTGACCACCCCGCCGACGATGTATTCGGGGCGGAAGCGCCCCTCATGCACCCAGCGGTCCACCCACGCGTAGCCGTTGGCGGTTGCCAGCCGCGCGATCTTCTTGTAGGCCAGCAGCGGCTCGATCACCGGGTGCTTGATCTCCGTCAGCTCCCAGGCACGGGTGTTGGACACCGCGATGCCGGCCCGGTTCATGGCCTTGAGCAGTTCGGCGGGCGAATCCGGGTTCAGCCCCGGGGCATCGAGCAGGGCGCGCAGCTGCGCGGCCAGTTCCTCCATGCGTGGCGGGCGCACCCCGGCCGGAACACGCTCGCCCAGCGCCTCGGCCAGCAGCCGGTGGTGCTCCGCCACGTCCCAGGGCACCCCCGCATGGGTCATTTCTGCGCCGATGAGGGCCCCTGCCGACTCGGCCGCCAGCAGCAACCCCAGCCGGGCCCCGCGTTCCGTCTCGGGAACCGCGGCGCGCTGGGCCCGGAACTCCTCCAGCACGTTCTCCAGCGCCCCTGCCTGGTCCTTGGGTTCGGAAAACAGCTCTCCCTGGTTCTCCGAGACCCGGGCCGGGGGCAGCAGGTGCGCGGGGGCCGCGGTGGAGGGATCGGCCAGGGCACGGACGGAATCGATGTAGCCGCCCGGCTCCGCGTAGGGCGCGTTGCGCAGGATGGCGCGGACCAGGCCCAGGTCGTGGACCCGCTCGATCCGCACCCCGGCGGACAACAATCCCGGGTACCAGTCGTGCACCGAGTCGAAGACCCAGCGCGGCCTGCGCGAGGCCTCCAGCTCCGCCACCACGGCGGGCAGGGAATTGCCGTACACCTGCACCGGGGGCATCAGGGCGGTGCCCGCCGCATCGACGAGCTGCACCACGGCGGTGGCCGAACCGGCTTCGGACTCGGGCTGGGAGATGGAGTGGGTGGCCACTACCGCAAATTGCTGCACGCTCCATTCTCGCAGTTTCCCCACCCGCCCCGGTCCCCACGACTTCCCCCTGTGCTTGCCCTCCGCCCTTGCCCGCGGCGCGGGCCTTCCCGCTTTCCCTCACACCTGGCATCCGGCCCGGCGGCCGGTTGTCCTCCGCCGGCGCCCAAGGGGCTTCACCCCGGGACCGGGCGGGCACACGCTGGAAGGCATGAACGAAGAGATGCGATTTGTGGCCCGGCTGCCCGGTCCCGGCCAGCGAACCCTGCAGCTTCCGGCACTGCGGGCAGCCCGGGCGCGACAAGATGCGCGGGAGCGGGAGCGGGAGCGGGAGCTGGAACCTGAACGCGTCCCCGCACGGGAAGGGGAGCAGGAAATGGGCGGGACCCCGGAACCGGCCGATGCGCCGCGCACGCATCCCGTGGAGGTTCCCCGGATGCGCGCGGGGTCCAGGCCGGCGGAATTGGCCAGGTGCATCCTGCTCAGCCGCGACGTGGAGCTCGCCCAGGCGCTGGCCTCGGTTGCCGTGGGTGCCGGAGTCCAGCTGCTGCCCTGCCGGGAGGTGGAACAGGCAGCCGCCTACCGCGACGAGGTGATCCTGGTGGGGCAGGACGCCGTGGGGGAGATCGGCTCACGGCTGGCGGCCTCCACGCTGATTCTCGTCGGGACCGAGGAACACCAGGACGTGCTCTGGCGAGCTGCCGCCACCAGCCCCGGCGCCCGCGTCGCGGTGCTTCCGGCGGCCGCGGCCTGGCTCGGGGAATACCTGGGCGAACTGGGGCTGCACTCCGGGCGCGCCCGCATCACCCTTGTCGCCGGGGCCGGCGGAGGGGCAGGGACCAGCACGTTTGCCTCCCTGCTGGCTGCCACCGCGACACTGGAAGGATCACGCACGCTGCTGCTCGATGCCGACCCGCATTCGGCAGGGCTGTGGCCCATGCTCAAGCCCCGGGATCCGGACGGGCTGGGCTGGGAGGACCTGGAAAGCTCACGGGGCCAGCTCTCCCCGGGCCAACTGGCCGAGATCCTGCCGCTGGCCCAAGGCACCGCGGTGCTGTCCTGGGTGCGGAATCCCGGGAGCTTCGTGCCCTCCGAGGCGCTGCTGGCCGAGGTGCTGGCAGCTTCCCGGCGGATCTACGACCACATCGTGATCGATGCCGGACATGTCACCGGGGTCCCGGCATCCGTGGCGGCGCTGGCCAACACCCGATTGCTGCTGCTCGCGGCCCGGTCCTCCAACGCGGTGGCCGGCACCGGGCGGCGGCTGGCCGATCGCCTGGGAGAGCGTGCGGGGGACTGGAACCTGGTCCTCACCGGCAAGCTCGCCTCCGGGACCGACACCCGCGCGCTGGCGCAACGCGCCGGCATCGGGCTCGGCGGATACTTCGCACCCAGCCGGGCCATCGCACGCGGCGCCGCGGACGGATCGCTGATGAACGTGTTGGTGCGCCGCTCGCTGCGGCGCACCGTGGCCATGTTGGGCCAGGGACCTGCAACCGAAGCGGGGCAGGCGGCATGACCGCGGACGCACCCGGAACAACCGGCGGGCCGGCCGTCGGCGGTGAACGCCGCGGACGCAGGCGCTGGGAAGCCGGCTCCCCGGCCCCTGCCCAGGGCGCTGCCGCGCCCGACCGGGTGCTGGAGGAGGTCAGGCTGCGGGCCATGGGACAGGGAGGCGGCCTGAGCGAAGTGGACCTGGCATCGGCGGTGCGGGCATCGGGACGCGTCATGGGCGCGGCCAGCAGCACCGAGATGCTGCGCAGCCTGAGCGACGACATCCACGGGCTGGGCATCCTTGAACGCCTGGCCCAGGTCCCCGGGACCACCGACATCCTCATCGACGCCAACGGCAGGGTCTGGGTGGACGGCAGCGCCGGGCTGCACGCCTCCGACCTTGGCTTCACCGAGCCCGGGCAGATCCGCGCCCTGGCCGTGCGCCTTGCAGCGGCAGGGGGACGGCGGCTGGATGACGCCCAGCCCTTCGTCGACGTCTCCTTGGGCAACTACCGCATCCACGCGGTGCTGCCCCCGATCTCCACCGGCGGGCCGCTGCTGTCCATCCGCATCAAGGGCAACCGGAACCAGCGGCTGGAGACGCTGGTTGCGGACCCCGGTTGGCTCGCGGCGCTGGGGGCCATCGTGGCGGCGAAACTGAATTTCCTGGTCTCCGGTGGCACGGGGGCGGGCAAGACCACGCTGCTGGCTGCCATGCTGGCCCGGGTGCCCGGCGACGAACGGATCCTCGTGGTCGAGGACTCCCAGGAACTCGCCCCGGCGCACCCGCACCTGGTGGGCCTGCAAAGCCGCGGCGGGAACGTCGAGGGGGCAGGGGAAATCGGGATGGACACCCTGGTGCGCCAGGCACTGCGCATGCGCCCCGACCGTTTGGTGGTCGGCGAATGCCGGGGAGCGGAGGTGCGCGAGTTCCTCGGCGCCATGAACACCGGCCACGAGGGGGCCGCAGGCACCGTACACGCAAACAGCGTTACCGCCGTGCCGGCACGGCTTGCCGCCATGGGGGCACTGGCGAACATGGACGCGGCCGCCACCGCGCTGCAGGCAGCCAGTGCCCTGGACGTGCTCATCCACGTCTGGCGGGACCCTGCCACCGGCACCCGCGGACCCGTGCAGCTGGGCAGGGTGGTGCTCACCGACGCCGGGAACCTGGCGGTGCGCATGATCCGGGAAACCGGGCCGGGGAACTGCGACGCCGAAGCCATTGACTGGTTCAGGACCCGACTGCAGGCAGCGGGGGAGTCCAGCCCATGGTGACCCTCGCCTGTGCCGTGCTCCTGCTGGGGGCCGCAACCTGGCTATGGCCGGCCCCCGGACATCGCCGCAGCGGGCCGATTGGCGCTATCGCCCGCCCTGAAAGAAAGCGTCGGCGGCGGGCCAACCTCGCCACCGACGCCGAGGACTATGCCAAGCTGGTCCGCCAGCTCGCTGCCATGCTGCGCGCCGGCACCAGCCCCGCCTCCGCCTT
Organism: Paeniglutamicibacter sulfureus; assembly: GCF_039535115.1. NCBI lineage: Bacteria > Bacillati > Actinomycetota > Actinomycetes > Micrococcales > Micrococcaceae > Paeniglutamicibacter > Paeniglutamicibacter sulfureus. Next base: position 1,781,722 of record NZ_BAAAWO010000001.1, on the reverse strand, counting down.
CGGGCTGCTGCAAACCATCTGGGTCGTGGACTCCACCCGGACCGCCACCGACATCCACGCCGGCTGCACCCGGGCCCTGGCCCAATGGCACACCGGCGGGACCCTTCAAGACGGACTGGCGGCCCACGCGGCGGCATACCCCGGCCACGGACGGCTCTGGACACGTCTGGCCTGGTGCTTTGCCATCAGCGAGGAATCGGGGGCGGCGCTCGCCGACCTCCTTGACACCCTGGCCGAGGAAGCGGAGACCGCCGCTGACATGCATCGCGCCCTCGAGGCGGCTCTCGCCGGACCACGGGCCACTAGCCGGCTGCTGACCTACCTGCCCGGGATCGGGCTGGGGCTGGGACAACTGCTCGGCATCAACCCGCTGGCGGTTCTCACGACGCATTCGGTGGGCCGGGTGGCGCTGGTCTGTGGTGCGGCATTGTGGCTGGGCAACCGAATCTGGTGCGCACGGATGCTGCGCTCCATCACCAACAAGGTGCCCTCGTGATCGGGTCCCTGGCCGCGGTGCTCCTGGCCGGGGCGGCGGTGTGGATGGCGATTTCAGCACCCGGCGGTTTCCGTGTCGCGGGCGGCGGCGGCAAGGCCGCCACCGTCCGCGGCCGGCCGACGCCCCCGTCCGAACCTGTGCCGCTGGTGCTGGAAATGTGTGCCACGCTGCTGGAATCGGGGCTGCCGGTCCGGGCCGTGCTGCGGATCATCGGCGCCAACGTCCCGGGGTACGGGTCCCTGTTGCGGGTCTCGCGCGCGATGGACCTGAACGTCGGATGGGACAGGGCTTGGAGCCAGGGCACCGGACCGGCCGGGGAACTCGAGCAGACGCTGCGCTTCACCCAGCTTTCCGGCGCGCCGGCGGCCGCCCTGCTGCGTTCGTCCGCAGCCGCCGCGCGCAAGCGTGCCGTCAGGGAAGCCGAGGCACGGGGAGCGGAATTCGGCATCAAGCTGGTGATCCCGCTGGGGGTGTGCGCACTGCCGGCCTTCATTGCCCTGGGCGTGGTGCCCGTCGTGATTTCCCTGATGCCGCACTTCTAACGTCAGGTGCTTCCCCGCACCCGGTCCGGACCTGTCCGGGTGCCGAGACCCGGCCGCGGTTATCCCCAGCAAGTGCCCGGCCCGTCCCCGTGCCGCCAGCCAAGGCACAGACTCTAATCGGGAGCCGCCCATCGCCCGCCATCAGGGCCACCGGCCAGCCCCATCCCCTTCCAGGAGCAACCGATCAACAAGCACAAGCAAAGGACAAGACCATGGACAACAACAACAACGCCCCGGGCCACATCGACCTGCACGATCGCACCGAGCCGCCCGCCGGCCTGCTGAACGACGAGGAAGGCAGCACCACCGCTGAATTCGCCATCGTCACGCTGGCCGCGGTGGCCTTCGCCGGCCTGCTGGTGAGCATTCTCTCCAGCGGCGACGTACGCGGACTGCTGATGGGCCTGATTCGCCAGGCCCTGTCCTTCTAGGGAAAAAGGAGCAGGCGCCATGGCCAGGCAATCAGAGACCGGCAGCAGCACAGCCGAAGTGGCAGTGCTGCTGCCCGCCGTGGCCATCTTGCTGGCCGTGGTCGCGGGGGCAGGAGCCGTGGGAGGCGAGCAGGTGCGCATCCAGCAGGCCGCCAGTGCCGCGGCCAGGGAACTGGCTCGCGGCTCCGACTCCGGGACGGCCACGGGCACCGCGCACCGCATTGCCGGTGGCCAGATTAGCGTGAGCTGTGGCCAATCCGGCGGATACGGCCATGTCGTGGTTCGGTCCGGGGTTCACTTGCCACTGCTTGGCGAGGTCGAACTCCGGGCCGAGGCCAGCGCGCGCACGGAGCAGCAGTCATGAGCCAGGCGACGAACCAAGCGCAACGCGGCAGCGGAACCGTTCTCATGCTGTCCGTGGTGTGCCTGGCCGCGCTCGGGCTGGTGGTGGTGCTGATGTTCACCGCGGTGGCCCAAGCCGGGGCCAAGGCGGGCACAGCGGCCGATCTGGCGGCCCTGGCCGCAGCGGACGCCGCCCGCCGCCTGCTTCCGGGTGATCCGTGCGGGGTCGCCGCCAGCACAGCCGCTGCCAATGCGGCCACCCTGACCAGCTGCAACCGTCAGGGAAAGGGTGGGGAAGTGGTGACGGTGGAAGTCCACGTGTCGGTCTCGCCGGTTGGCTGGCTGCCGCCGGTGACCCGCGCCACCTCGGTGGCACGGGCGGGACCGCCGCCGCAACCCTGGCGCGGTCCCTGACCGCGCGTCGGAGAAACCCCGCGGGCGGTACGGGCCTATCCTTTCGGGACTGGCCCGGCCGCCCCTTGGGCTTCCTGCAGGAGGGCCGTGAGCAGGCGCACGGCACCTGCCTTGTCCAGCGGGTTGTTCTTGTTGCCGCACTTGGGGGACTGCACGCACGAGGGGCATCCGGTGGCGCATTCGCAGGCGGCGATCGCGTCGCGGGTGGCGCGGATCCAGGTCCGCGCCTTGTCGAATCCGCGCTCGGCGAATCCGGCGCCGCCGGGGTGCCCGTCGTACACGAAAATCGTTGGCATGCCGGTGTCCATGTGCAACGCCGTTGACACGCCGCCGATGTCCCACCTGTCGCTCGATGCCACCAGTGGGAGCAACCCGATGGCGGCATGTTCGGCCGCATGCAGTGAGCCGGGGAATTCCTCCGGGCTGATCCCGGCCGCCAACAACCTTTTCTCCGGGATGGTGAACCACACCGACTTGGTGTGCAGGTCCCGCGCCTCCAATTCAAGTGGTTCCTCGGAGAGGATTTCGTTGCTCATGACCGACTTGCGTTGGAAGGAAACCACCTGGGTGGTCACCACCACGTCGCCGAAGTTCGCGGTGATTGGGCCCCACGCCTCGGAACGGTCGGTCTCGATGACCTCGACCGTGGTGATGTCCCGGGCCTGGGTGTAGAAGTCCGGGTTGGCGCGGGTGACCATGACGCAATGGTCGGTTTCGTTGAGCTCGTCAACCACATAGGTGGCTCCCTGGTGCACGTAGATGGCACCGTTGTGCGCCTGGTAGTGGGTCTGCGGCGAGTCCATGGTTCCCAGCAGGGCACCGGTGTCCGACTCGATGATGCTCACCGGCCCGCCGCCATCGGCGCGCAGATTCACCATGGAAGCTGCATGTTCGGGGTGCGTCCAGAACCAGCCGGCCGGGCGACGGCGCAGGAAGCCGCGCTGCACCAGGGATTCGAGCAGGCCCTGCGCGGAGGGCCCGAAGGCGGCAAGGTCCTCGACCCGCAGCGGGAGTTCCTCTGCTGCGGCGCACAGATGTCCGGATAGGACATAGGGATTCTCCGGGTCGAAGACCGTGGCTTCCACGCCGGCCTCAAAAATGGCTTCGGGGTGGTTGACCAAATATGTGTCCAGCGGGTCGTCGCTGGCCACCAGGACAGCAAGCGAATCTTGCCCGGCGCGTCCGGCCCGGCCGATCTGTTGGAAGAACGAGGCCCTGGTCCCTGGCCAGCCGGCCACCAGCACTGCGTCGAGTCCCGCGACGTCGATGCCCAGTTCGAGGGCGGATGTCGAGGCAACGCCGAGCAGGGTCCCGTTGCGGAGCGCGTTTTCGAGCTCCCTGCGCTCGGCGGGCAGGTACCCGGATCGGTAGGCGGCCACCCGGTCGGGAAGGGAAGGATGGACCTGGTCCACCATGGAGCGGGTAATGGTGGCAATGGTTTCCGCGCCGCGTCGGGACTTGATGAACGCCAGTGTCCGCACCTGGGAACAGACAAGGTTGGCCAGCAAGTTTGATGTTTCGGCAATCACCGTGCGGCGGGTTGGTGCTCCGTTTTCCCCATGTAGCTCGGTCAGGGGCGGCTCCCACAGGGCAATGGTGACCGAGCCCTTGGGGGAGAAGTCGTTGGTGACCTCCCTGGCTGGGGCGCCGATGAGCCGGGAGAAGGACTCGGCCGGATCCGCGCTGGTTGCGGAGGCACCGATGAACACGGGGTCGGCCCCGTAGTGCGCGCAGATCCTGCGCAGTCGGCGCAGCAAGTTTGCGATGTTGGAACCGAAGACACCCCGGTAGGAATGTGCCTCGTCGATGATGACGAATTTGAGCCGGCGCAACACCCGTGCCCACCAGGTGTGGTTGGGAAGAATTCCGAAGTGCAGCATGTCGGGGTTGGAGAGAATGAAGTTCGAGTGGTCACGGATCCAGCGACGGGCCGATATTTCGGTGTCTCCGTCATAGCCGGCGGCCCGCACCGTGGGCAGCCGGTAGCCCTCGATGGCCGTGAGCTGATCGGCGGCCAAGGCCTTCGTGGGTGCCAGATAGAGCACGGTGGCATCGTTCGGCACCAAGCTGGCCTGGTTTTCCAAGGACGAGGTGTGGATCGCATTGAGGGCGGGAAGCTGGTAGGCCAACGATTTGCCCGAGGCGGTGCCCGTCGCAACGATAGTGTGATGGCCTTCTTGGGCGAGGGTCGCGGCCTGTACCTGGTGCAGCCATGGGGATGACACGCCGGTGCGTTCAAAGGCGGTCCTGACGTCCGGGTGTACCCACTCCGGCCATGGGCCGGGCAAAGCCTCCCTGGCCTCGATGATTCGGGAATGGAGCAGTGCCTGGGGTGTTGGCCCGTGGCCGAGCTGGGCGATCTGTTCCGAGTAAGCATTCACTGATTCATTGTGGCATCGCTGGGAAGCTCCGGCAGCCAGGCCACAAAAAAGTGGCGGGCCTCGCATCAGCGAGACCCACCACTTCCAGGCACCCGAGCAGGTTAGGCTTCCTGGGTTCCTTCAAAGAGTACGACGTTGCCCAGATCGGTCCAGCCGAGGGACTTGTAGAGCTGCTGCCCGTCGATGCTGGCGATCAGCAGACCCTCCTCGACATCGTGCTCCAGCGCCAGGGAGACCAATGCGCGCATCGTCAGGCTGCCCAGGCCGCGACGGCGGAAATCCGGCGCCGTGATGATGCGGTCAAAGATCGCGTAGCCGTTCACGGCCGACACGTGGCCACTGGCGGCCACCACCTCGGGGTCTTCGTCAGGGTGGATGGAGACGTAGGCGTGGGCCTGGTCGCGTTCGATCTGGAACGAGAAGCCGTCGTAGGGACGGGGCTCCTCGACATCGTGGCCGCCCATTTCCGTGACCATCAGGACCTCATCGGCATTGAGTACCTTGAGTCCGGCCGCCCGGGCAGCGTCAACCAGTGTGGTGGTCTCGTTGGCGAACGCAGTCAGCCGACGCTTGGGGTGCTTGTGCAGCGTCTCGGCAACAGCCACCAATTCCTCATTGGATGGCTCGAAAATGACGTACTCCCAGTCGCCCGAGGTGTCGTGGCGCAGGGCGGCATGGACGCGGCCCTCGTGCCTGCTCTCGTAGCCTCGTGCACCAGCCCAGCCCGTAACCCATGTGCCGATTAATTCATCGCTTGCAGAAGATCCCATATTCAGACCCTACCCCGTGAACTGCCTACATGCCGTGCATTTAGGCGAACTGTTGCAACCTTGAAACACAGCGTTCACCCGGTGATGGTTGCCACTTCACGTGCGCCACGTGGATTCTAGGCCATACCCTTAATAGCGTGTCGCAGAACCGAATTGTCTTGTATTACGCCTTTACCCCGCTAGCCGACCCCGAGGCCGTGCGCCTTTGGCAGCGAGCCCTGCTTGAGAGGTGGGGCCTGCGAGGCCGCATCATCATTTCCAGCCACGGCATCAATGGAACTGTCGGCGGTGAGATCAAGAACGTCAAGGCCTACGTCAAGGCCACCCGGGAGTATCCGGCCTTCAAGAAAATGGACATCAAGTGGTCGGAAGGCTCGGCTGAGGACTTCCCCCGGATTTCCGTAAAGGTCCGCGACGAAGTGGTTTCCTTTGGTGCCCCGGGTGAATTGGAAGTCGACGAAAACGGTGTGGTGGGCGGCGGAATCCACCTGAAGCCCGAGGCCCTGCACGAACTTGTTGAAACCAAGAAGGCCGCGGGCCAGGACGTGCTCTTCTTTGACGGACGCAACGCCTTCGAAGCACAGATCGGCAAGTTCAAGAACGCCATTGTGCCCGACGTCGATACGACCCATGACTTCATTGCCGAGATCGAATCGGGCAAGTACGACGACATGAAGGACCAGCCGATCGTCACCTATTGCACCGGCGGCATCCGCTGCGAGGTGTTGTCCTCGCTCATGGTCAAGCGCGGCTTCACGGAGGTCTACCAGATGCAGGGCGGCATCGTGCGCTACGGGGAGACCTACGGCGACAAGGGCCTATGGGAAGGATCACTATACGTGTTCGACAAGCGCATGCACATGGAGTTCAGTGAGGACGCAGTGACCATTGGGCAGTGCGTGGGCTGTTCGGCCCCCACGAACAAATTCGAGAACTGCTCCAACTTGTCCTGCCGCAACCTACGGCTGTTCTGCGCCGACTGCGCTGCCGATGAGAAGCTGCGCCAGTGTCCGGAATGTGTCGCGGAAGCCAAGGACCGCATCGAGGTGTAGTAAACGGTTTGCGAATTCCGGGATCACGCGGTGACAGGTCCCGAACTCCTCGGCTCCTCATGGGGCGGCTCGCTTCCAGCCAGTGCTGGGCGAGTCGTCCTTTTTCATGCCCGAATCCCGGCTCTCGGTCCTGCTGAAAACGGCTCCGTCGATGGGCCACAATTCAGGGAACCGAATCCTAGAACAGCGGCGGGGTGGGGCTGTTGCTTCGCCAGTAGTTGTTGCGCCGGGGCTTCTGTTCGGGGTCCATGAACTTGGGCAGGATGACGCTGAAGAGTCCGTCGGTGTCGCGGACGACTGTCATGAGTCCGGTGTGGAAGCCGTGATGGGCCGAGGTGCATGCCGGGACGCCCGAATTGACCTCAGTCTTCCCGCCCGTGGCGAATGGTTGGAAATGGTGGATTTCACAATGCTCGGGAGGCACGGTGCAGCCTGGCACGATGCATCCGCCGTAGATGCCGAGGATGATTTCGCGCATGTAGTCGGGGAAGAAGCGTTGCTCCTGCCCGAGATCCAGGATCTGGCTGTCACCGCCCATGACCGCGGGGATGGCTCCGCCGTTGCATAGGGCCTGGCGCAATTCCGCGGGGGAAAGTTGTTGGCCGTGGTTGGTGAGGCCGTGGGTGTCGGCCAGGCCCTGGAGTTCGGCAAGGGTTGCAATGATGAGGGTCTTGGGTGAGGGCAGACCTGTGGTCTTCTTCCCGTTGCTCGGTTTGCCGGCGGTCTTGATGAGGTTCATCAGGCCTTGAAGATGTCGTTGGGGCGGCGTCAGTCCGTCTGTTCCCAAGGACGTCGAGTTCATGGTGACCGGATCACCGGCCCCCAAGCCGTTTCCCTTGGTTCGGGTGGCTCCATCTGAGTTGCCGGAGAACAGATTGTTCGGGTTGATCTCGAGGGAGTCCAAGGAAAGGGAGTTGACGATCGCCTGGTCGGTCAATGGTTGGCCGGTGGCGGCGTCGACGAGAAAGTCCGGGAAGCTCGCACCGGCACCGGCACCGGCACCGGCGCCAGCGTTCGTCGACTGGTCGGTGGATTCACTGGAAGTGCCGCCATGGCCATTGGCGTCTTCGGCCGTGGCGAGGGCTTGTTGGAGCAGCCCGTCGCGGTCCCCGGCCTTGGTCCGGGGATTGTCGGTTTGTGCGCAGAGGGCCAGAAGGGTAGCGGTGTCGGCCGGGAGGGTACGGAGCAGGAATTCGCCGATGCCGCCGGTGGTCCCACGGTAGAAGAGCCCGACCTTGGTGCGCAGGATTTCCGCGGGGACGTCCTTGATGCCGTGTTCGAGCGCGGTCCGGATGCCGGCGAGAAGCTTGGCGGTGGTGCGGGGATCCTCGCGGCGGACGGATTCGGCGACCTGTGCCTCCAGCTGCCCGGACAGCACGGCAGGGTCTGGTTGCTGGTTGATGTGGGGCGTGAGTTTTTCGAGCCTGCGGGCGGCGGCGCTAATTTCCTTCGGGTCGGCGGTGCCGTTGGCGAAGTCTTCCGCCAGGAGCGGGAAGCGGGGTGGCTGCTCAATGCCGTGGATGTCGGTGCCCGGCAGCAGGAGGTCGATGCTGTTGACACGCTCGCGGGCCTGGAAATATCCCACGTTCAGGGTCCCGGCGAGCAGTTCGGCGGTGTCCCGGAAGACGAGGCGCCCGGTGGGTACGGTGGCCGGGTCCGCCGGCAATTCCAGGGTGCCGTCGTTGTATGCTGCCGGGTCGCGGTGGATGGCGGCGATGGCGTCGAAAGTGGCCTCGGGCAGTTCGTGGGCCAGGGTGCGCCTGGCGGTGTCGGCGGCCAGCAGTTGCGCGTGTGCGGCTGCGCGGTGTCCGTCCTCGGCGGCGTGGGCGAAGAGCAACGCGGCGGTGGGGGAGGTGGTGCTGGCGGCAACGCGTCGGGACAGGTCCCGGATGATGCGCTGGGCCTCCAGCAGGGCGCGCAGCTCATCGTCCGGGGCCAAGGAGTGCCCCGGATTGCCACGGGTGCCCGTGGCCAGTGCGATGAACCGGTCGGTGTCCATGTCCACCAGCATGCACCCCGCTGGCGATTGGCGGGCGCGGGATTCGGAAACTGTGGACAACTACGCAGCAGGGATGCAGGTGAGGCGCAGCCCCCCTGGCGCGCCGCTTAAGAGGCCAGTGATTCCCCCGGCCACAGCCCGGCCGCCCCGTCGCCGGGCTCGACCAGCTCGGTTTCTGTGTGGAAGATCCGCAACCCGCGGGCCTCGTAATTGGCCAGGGCCGCCGGTCCATCCAGCGAACAGGTGTGCACCCAGACCCGGCTCACCGGCGGGAAGCCCCCGACCCGGGCGTCGAGGTCCCAGGCCCGCGATAGACCCTCCGTCAACAGGGCCCCGCCCAGGCCGCGCCCGATGCACTGCGGGAAAAGGCCGAAGTACATGATCTCGACCTCGGTGCCGGAATCCTCGATCCGTCCGCTCAATTCGACGTATCCGCCCGGTGCCCCGTCGACGTAAAGCACGTGGGTCTCGGATCCCGGGGCGCGAAGAAGCGACTCCCAGGCGCTGCGGGTGAGGGAGAGCCTGTCGGACCAATTCCAGCCGCTGCCCACGCCCTGGTACAGGAACTTGCTGAACTCCGGGGTGATCTCCGCGACCCGCTCGATCCGGGCATCGGCCGGGAGGGCACGGGACGAGGGGCGAAGCTCCCCGGCAGAGAGCTGCTGCAGGTGTGTGGTGGTGATCTCGATCATGGATTCCATCATAGGCAGGACGGAGCCCCGTTTTCCCCGGATCGCTAGACTGTGGGACGTGACTTCCACCGAAAACTTTTCCCAGGTTCCCGATGCGCCGCGCAGCGACGACGTCCGTCTTCTTGAACAACTCGCCGGGGACCTGCGGCGGGCGGAATACGCGCACGAAGCCATCACGGAGTTCCTGGGGGACAGCGCCCACGAGGCGCTGATGCGCAACCAGCTCATCCCCGCACTGCGCCGCATCGCGGCCCAGCCCGAGCCAACCGCGCTGGGAACCATCCTCGGGATGTTCATGCTGGGCACCGATGTCGGGGACGACGAGGTCGCCGCCGCTTTCCCCGCCACCGGGATCGAGGGGTTGCGCGCGCTGGGCCTGATCGAGGATGCCGACGGCAGCCGGAACCGCCGGGCCCGGATCGACCTGCGTCCGCACGCCTCGGATGCCGACGCGGAGATCTGGGTGGCCAGCGACCTGGGTGCCCACCAGCGGCCCGGCGTGCTGCGCCACGACCACGTGCTGGGCATCGGGCAGGCCTCCCTGACACTCGCCCAGACCACGGTCCGCCCGCAGGTCGACAGCGCCCTGGACCTGGGCACCGGCTGCGGCATCCAGGCCTTCCACCTGCTTTCCCACGCACGCCGCGTCGTCGCCACCGACATCTCGGTCCGCGCGCTGGGGTTCACGCGCTTCAACCTGCTGCTAAACCACCAGGCCCTGGACATCGATCCCGGGGACCTTTCGGCCCGTGTGGACCTGCGCCTGGGTTCCCTGCTCGAACCGGTGGCGGGGGAGCGCTTTGACCTGGTGGTTTCCAACCCGCCCTTCGTCATCACCCCGCGCACCGCCGGCCAGGACGATTCCGAGCGCTTCACCTACCGCGACGGCGGGATGCCGGGGGATTCCCTGGTGGCCACCCTCGTGCGCACCCTGCCCGGGGTCCTGAAGCCCGGGGGCTGTGCGCAGATGCTGGCCAACTGGGAAATCACCGCCGCGGAGAACCCCGAGGAGGAACCCGACTGGAGCGCCGGGCCGCGCTCCTGGCTTACCGGCGACACCGAGGCCTGGTTCATCCAGCGCGAGGTCGTCAGCCCCACCGGGTACGCCGAGACCTGGTTGCGCGATGCCTCGCAGGGGCGGGACCCGGAGGCCTTCGCCGCGCAGTACGGTGCCTACCTCGACGACTTCGCCTCCCGCAACGTCGCCGCCATCGGCTTCGGCATGGTGTGGCTGCGGCGCCCGGCAGCGGAGCACCCGGGCATCGGCAGGCTCTTCGAATCGATCAGCTACCCCATCGAACAGCCCATCGGCCCGTACCTGGCTCGGGACATCGCCGTGGCCGACGAGCTGGATTCCCGGGAGGCGGGCCAGCTGCACCTGGTGGTGGCCGAGGATGTCACCGAGGAACGGCACCAGCGCCCGGGCGCGGAGCACCCCGGGGTGATCTTGTTACGGCAAGGAGCCGGTTTGCGGCGAACCGAAATTCTGGACACCGCGCTCGCCGGTTTCGTCTCCGCCTGCGACGGCGATTTGAGCGTATCGTCCCTAGTCGGTGCCCTCGAATCGCTGGTGGGAGGCGACGATCCTGACTTTTCCAACCGACTTCACGAGGGGGTTCTCAGGCTTATTAAGCGTGGCTTCCTTTTGGAGATGCGAAACAACCGCTAAAGTTTTTTCATATGAGCCAGAACACTTCCTCGGGACCCGGCGCCAAGAGCGCCGGCCTGTCGCCGATGCCCGTCACTTCGGTGTCGATCAGCGACCCGCAAGCTATTCGCGCGCTCGCCCACGAGGCGCGCCTGACGGTCCTCGAGGAACTCTTCGCCTCGCAGTCCACGCGCACGGCCACCGAGCTCGCCACGCGCTGTGAACTGACGCCCAGCGCCATGAGCTACCACCTGCGCGCCCTGGAAAAATACGGCTACGTGGTCCGCGCCGCCAGCGAGGGCGACGGGCGCGAGCGTCGCTGGAAGGCCGCCGGCGGACAGCTCGTCCTGGGTTCGCTCTCGGATTCGACCAGCGCGAAGAATGCCTACCTCAACGTCCAGCTCAATGCCTTCCGCGATCGGCTCTCGGCTGAAATCGCGCGCCGTGACAAAGAACGCAAGGCCGGCAAGGAACCGGAACCCGACAGGGCCTCGGCGACCACGGGCGTGGTGTTCCTCTCCGAGTCCCAGCGCAAGGAGTTCATCGCCAAGGTCTACGGACTGCTCTACGAATACGAGGCCCTGGCCGAACCCGAGCAGCGCGGCGTCGACGGCGATCGACTGTACTACATGCTTTCCTTCCTGCCCGAAATCCGCGGCGAGCAAGGCCCCTGAGGCCCCGCAGCGGGTAGCGCAAAACGGCGTCTTGGACCCGCTGCTTGCCGCGGCGCGTAAAAATGCGGCTAACCTAGAGCAGGGAATGTGCTGTGCGCCCACTTTGGTGCACCACTGGTTGCTAATAGGAGTGTTGTGCCCGCCAAGGCCAAGGAAAAGACCGGAATGAAGCTCGTGATCGTGGAGTCCCCGGCAAAGAGCAAGTCCATCGCCAAGTACCTGGGCGAGGGTTTTGAAGTCGACGCCTCGGTGGGGCATATCCGCGATTTGGCGCAACCCGCCGATCTTCCGGCGGAAATGAAGAAGGGTCCCTACGGCAAGTTCGCCGTGGACGTCGAGAACGACTTCGACCCCTACTACGTCGTGTACCCGGACAAGAAGAAGCGGGTGGCCGAACTCAAGGCCAAGCTCAAGGGCGCCGATGCGCTCTATCTCGCAACCGATGCGGACCGCGAAGGCGAAGCCATCGCGTGGCACCTGCTCGAGGTGCTCAAGCCCAAGGTCCCGGTCTACCGCATGGCCTTCACCGAGATCACCCAAGAGGGCATCAACCGCGCGATGGAGAACATCCGCGAGCTGGACACCGACTTGGTCAACGCCCAGGAAACCCGCCGGGTGCTGGATCGCCTCTACGGCTACGAGATCTCCCCGGTGCTCTGGCGCAAGGTGGCCCGCGGCCTGTCCGCCGGCCGCGTGCAGTCGGTGGCCACGCGCCTGGTCGTCGAGCGCGAACGCGAACGCATGGCCTTCCGCACCGCCTCCTACTGGGACCTGACCGGAACCTTCGCCACCGCAGCGGGTGAAAGCTTCGGCGCCAAGCTCTCTTCGGTCGACGGGGCACGCGTTGCCACCGGCCGCGACTTCACCGACCGCGGCGAGTTGAAGACGCCGAAGTCCGGTGCAGTGGCGCACCTGGACGAGGCCAAGGCCGCAGCCCTGGCCGAAGGCCTGAAGGACGCCGACTTCGCCGTCACCTCGGTCGACGAGAAGCCCTACACCCGCCGCCCGGCCGCGCCGTTTACCACCTCGACGCTGCAGCAGGAAGCTTCCCGCAAGCTGCGCTGGAGCTCGAAGTCCACCATGCAGGTCGCCCAGCGGCTGTATGAAAACGGCTACATCACCTACATGCGTACCGACTCGGTGTTCCTCTCCAACGAGGCCGTGAACGCCGCCCGCAAGCAGGCCGCCGAACTCTACGGCGCCGACTCGGTGCCGGCAAAGATGCGCGCCTACAAGGGCAAGAGCGACAACGCGCAGGAGGCCCACGAGGCCATCCGCCCGGCCGGGGACTCCTTCCGCCGCCCGGCCACCGTCCGCGCCCAGCTTTCGGCCGACGAGTTCAAGCTCTACGAGCTGATCTGGAAGCGCACCGTGGCCTCGCAGATGGCCGACGCCAAGGGCTTCACCGCGACCATCAAGCTCGCCGGCGAGTCCGCCACCGGGCAGGTAGCCGAGTTCTCCGCCTCCGGCACCGTGATCACCTTCCGCGGCTTCATGGCCGCCTACGAGGAGGGCCGCGACGCAGCCCGCGAGGCAGAGGCAGCCGAGGCCGCCGAGGAGGCGCGCCTGCCGCAGCTAAAGGTTTCCGACCCGCTGGCAGGCACCGGCATCGACGCGATTCCGCACACCACCTCCCCGCCGGCACGCTACACCGAGGCCTCGATCGTCGCCGAGCTGGAGGCCCGCGAAATCGGGCGCCCCTCCACCTTCGCCCCGACCATCTCCACCATCATGGACCGCGGCTACGTGACCAAGCGCGGAGGCGCCCTGGTGCCCAGCTGGATCGCGTTCTCCGTGGTGCGCCTGCTGGAGGAGCACTTCGGCAAGTACGTGGACTACGACTTCACCGCACGCCTGGAGGACGACCTCGACGAGATCGCCCACGGGCAGAAGGGCCGCACCGCCTGGCTCAAGGACTTCTACTTCGGGTCCAAGGACAGCGGGGAGGCCGGCCTTGAATCGGTGGTCAACAACCTGGGCGACATCGACGCCCGCGCCATCAACTCCATCGACATCGCCCCGGGCATCGTGCTGCGCGTGGGCAAGTTCGGCCCGTACCTGGAAAAGCCGCTGCCTGCAGACGCCCCCGAGGGCACCGACCCGCAGCGCGCCAACGTCCCCGAGGACCTGGCACCGGACGAGCTCACCGCCGAGAAGGCCATCGAGCTCATGGAACACCAGGGCCCGAGCGAGAACGTGCTGGGCGTGGACCCGGAGACCGGACGCACCATCGTGGCCAGGGACGGGCGCTACGGCGCCTACGTCACCGAGGTCATCGTGGAGCCCACGGCCGAGGAACTGGCCGCCATGCCGGTGGAGTACTACAAGAACGGCAAGCCGAAGCCGCCGAAGAAGCCGGTCAAGGCCAAGCCGCGCACCGGTTCGCTGTTCAAGTCGATGACGGTGGAGTCCGTCACGCTGGAAGAGGCCCTGCGGCTGATTTCGCTGCCGCGCGTGCTCGGCGTTGACGCCGAGGGCGTGGAGATCACCGTGCAGAACGGCCGCTTCGGGCCCTACCTGAAGAAGGGCACCGATTCGCGCTCGATCGGCTCGGAGGAGGAGATCTTCACGATCACCCTCGAGCAGGCGCTGGAGATCTACTCGCAGCCCAAGGTCCGCGGCGCCCGCGCAGCGGTGCCGCCGCTGGCCGAATTCGGCCCGGACCCGGTCTCGGAGAAGAACATCGTGGTCAAGGAGGGACGCTTCGGTGCCTACATCACCGACGGGGTCACCAACATCACGATCCCGCGCGACACCACGCTCGAGGAACTGACCCGCGAGAAGGCCATCGAGTTGCTGGCCGACAAGCGGGCCCGCGGCCCGGTCAAGCGCAAGACCGCTGCCAAGGCCCCTGCCAAGAAGGCACCCGCGAAAAAGGCACCTGCCAAGAAGCCCGCTGCCAAGAAGACCGGCAACTAGCCGCACGCGGCAAGAAGGCCACACACATGAGGATGACACCATGAGGCTGGGCGTACTGGATATCGGGTCGAACACTGTTCACCTGTTGCTGGTCGACGCATATCCGGGCGCCCGCCCGGTGCCCTTTGCATCGCACAAGCGGGCGCTCTCGCTCGTCGCATACCTGGACGAGCACGGGGCCATCAACGAAGCCGGGCAGGCGGAGTTGCTGGACTTCGTGCACGAGGCCGCGCAATTCGCCATCAACCACCATGCCGAGGACCTTTTGGCCTTCTGCACCTCGGCGATCCGCGAATCGGCCAACGGCGCCGAGGTCCTGGCCAGGGTCGTGGCGGAAACCGGCGTCCACCTCACGGAGCTGACCGGCGAGCAGGAAGCCGGGATGACCTACTACGCGGTGCGCCGCTGGTTCGGCTGGAGCTCGGATAGGATCCTGAACCTGGACATGGGCGGCGGCTCCTTCGAGCTCGCCCTGGGCGTGGACGAGTTCCCCACCACCGCGCACTCGGTGCCGCTGGGCGCCGGGCGGCTGACGCGCGAATGGCTGCCGGAGGACCCGCCCTCGATCAAGCAGGTCAAGGCGCTGCGCCACCACGTGCGCGAGGTGCTCGCCGAGCCGGTGGCCGAGCTGGCCGAGTTCGGGCGGCCCACCGTGGTCACCGGCACCTCCAAGACCTTCCGCTCGCTGGCAAGGATCACCGGCGCCGCACCCAGCGCCGAGGGTCCCTACGTCAAGCGGGTGCTGCGTGCCGAGTCGCTCAAGCTCTGGACCAACCGGCTCACCGCGATGAACTGGGAGGAGCGTGCCGAGCTTCCGGGGGTCTCGGCGATCCGCGCCCCGCAGCTGCTGGCCGGCGCCATCGTGGCACTGGAGGCCATGAGCGCGCTGAAGGTCAAGTCCCTGCGCATCTGCCCGTGGGCGCTGCGCGAGGGCCTGATGCTGCGCCGTTTTGACCACGTACTTTTTGACTCGACCGCCCCGCTCAGTAGTAGCGTGGGTGTCGGAGAGGTAGCCTTGGGCCGTTCCTCGGTAATGTCGATGTCCCAGGGCAGCATCGTTCTGTAGCGAAAAGACAAGGGGCACGTTCCATGGTCGAGTCTTCACCGGGCGGCAACGCCCCGATCCCCGTCGCGCTGTCCAGCGCTTCGGTCTACCCGCTGAACGTCCACGACGCCTTTGCGGTGTCCCACGACCTGGGCTACGACGGGGTCGAGGTGCTGGTCACCGGCAACCAGATCTCCCAGGATGCGCGGCAGCTGAACCGGCTGGCCGAACGCTATGAACAGCCCATCATGGCCATTCACGCGCCCACGCTGCTGCTGACCCAGCAGGTCTGGGGAACCGCCTGGAACAAGATCGAATCCGCCGCCGCGATGGCGGTGGACGTGGGGTGCGACGTGGTGGTTGCACACCCGCCGTTCCGCTGGCAGGGCACCTATGCCACCGAGTTCGCCACCGGCATCCGCCGCATCATGGAGGAATACGGGGTGAAGATCGCGGTGGAGAACATGTACCCGTGGCGTGCGCGGGGACGCGAGGCAAAGATGTACCTGCCGCACTGGAACCCCGTCCCCGAACCCTACGAGTTCGTGACCTGGGACTTCTCGCATTCGGCGATCGCCGACATGGACTCGGCGGTGGCCTTCCGCGACCTGGGGACGCGGCTGAGCCATGTGCACCTGTGCGACGGGATGAACAACGGCAAGGACGAGCACCTGGTGCCGGGCCGCGGCACCCAGCCGGTGATCGAGGCCATCGAGTACCTGCGGGACTCTGCCTGGGACGGCGTGGTGGCGGTGGAGGTCTCCACGCGCAAGGCCCGCGGCGCGGGGGAGCGCGAGGCATGGCTGGGCGAGACCCTTGAGTTCGCCCGGCGGTACCTGGCCCCGGTGAACGAGGATGCGGAAGCCGGAAGCCACTCGATCTAGCCGCACCCGTGCACGTCCCGGCCCGCGAAGGGAGCGGCGTGGAAGAATGGTGCACATGACTTCAGTGCTTTCGACTTCGTCCCTTGCCGAGAACAGACTTGCCTTCCTGGGAACCGGTTCCATGAACGGGGCGGTGCTGCGCGGCATCATCGCCGCCGGCTACGACCCGGCGGCGATCGTCGCTACCCTGCGCAGCGACGCGAAGGCGCACGACCTGCGCGCCGAGACCGGTGTCACGGTGCTCATCGGCGAGCACGACCCCGAATCCAACCTCAAGGCGGCCAAGGACGCGGACATCGTCTTCCTGGGCGTCAAGCCCGTGGGCATCACGGCCCTGTGCGACGAGATCAAGGACGTGCTCAAGCCCTCCGCCGTGGTGGTCTCGGTGGCGGCGGCCATCACCATCGACATGATTGCGGCACACCTGAACCCGGGCCAGCCGGTGGTGCGCTCCATGCCCAACACCCCGCTGAAGGTCGGCGCCGGCGCGGTGGGTCTCAGTGCCGGTGAAACGGTCTCCCCGGCGGCGCTGGCAGCCGTCGTGGACCTGTTCGCCGGTTCCGGCGTGGTGCACGTCGTCCCCGAATCCCAGCAGGATGCCGTCTCGGCGGTCAGCGGCTCCGGACCCGCCTACGTGTTCTACCTGGTCGAGGCCATGGCCGCTGCCGGGGTTGAGCTGGGCCTGGATCCGGCGCTGGCCACCGATCTGGCCCGTGCCACCGTGGCCGGGGCGGGCAAGATGCTTGCCGACCCGCAGGTTGATCCCTCGGCGCTGCGCCAGGGCGTGACCAGCCCCAACGGCACCACCGAACAGGCCATTGCCACCTTCGATGCCGAAGGCCTTCCGCAGGTCATCGCCCGCGGGGCCGCGGCCGCAGCGGCCCGTGCCGCGCAGATCACCCGGGAACTGGCCTAGCAAACGCAAGGGGCGGGGTCCCTCGGGCCGCGGCGTCACGCTGCGGGTGTGGGACCCCCCTGCGTGCGTACCCGGGCGGGCCCTAGATGATTAAGTCCTAATCATTTCAGTGGTCGTAGGCGGTTAGGGAGCGTTTGCGGGGTGCGTTGGTTTTCCAGTTGTGCCAGATTCCTGCCGCGAGGGCCAGGAGCTTTGACGCGACGCGTGCGTAGAGACCTTCGAGGGTTCTGGCGCCGTGGTGTTCGAGCCCGAGCTGGCCCTTGAGGCTGTCGAAGACGGACTCGATCCACTGGCGGATGCCGCCGAACTTCCCGAACCTGGGCTTTTCGTCCTTGCGGTCCGGCCGCACCAGGTGGGCGCCGAGGTCCTCGGCGATGAACCGCTCGAAGTCCCTTCCGGCGAAGCCCTTGTCGGCAAGGATGACCTGCCTGTCGCGGACCAGATGGTGGTCGTGGCGCAGCAGGGCCTCGGTGACCTCGCGTTCCCCGAGTTTCGGGTTGGCCAGTCCCCAGATCACCGGCATGCCCTCGGGGGTGCTGACCAGGTACAGGCGAAAGCCCCAGAAGTAGCGCGAATGCGAGGCGCAGTATCCGTAGCCGGCGTGCCCGGCCAGGTCCGAGCGCTTGACTGTTTCGCGGCTGGTGCCGCACGGGACGGGGGTCGAATCCAGCAGGCGGAGGATCTCGTGCCAGGATTCGGTGTCTTTGGCCAGTGCGGTGATCACTGCACTGATCAGTGTTCCGGCGGCGCGCACGCGCTTGTTGTATCCCGATTGCTGCGGGATTCCGGGGAATAGCCCGCTCAGGTGGGTGCGCGCATAGCGGACCCATCGCGATTCGGAGGAGTGCCCGTGCAGCAGGTGCTGGGCCACGACCAGGCACAGCAGCTCGGCATCGCTCAAGATGGCCTTGCGGCCGGGTTTGCTCGTCCGGTCATATCCCAAATCCGGCAGGACACGATCGGTAAGTAAGACGTAGAGTGTGGTCAGGAGAGTGTTCAGTTTTGGGTTCACATACGAGACTTAGCACTCTCCGCCAGCGATTAACAGGGTCCGGGAACAAGTTCCCGGACCCTGTCTCGTTCCAAGCGTCAATTAGGACTGACTCATCTAGGGCCTGGCGGCGAAGCGTTCGAGCAGATCCACATGCCCGGAGACGATCAGTACGTCGCGCCGGGTGACCTTGGTGTCGGGCTGGGCATAGGTAAAGTCCTCGCCGGGGGACTTCACGCCCACCACCGTGATCCCGTACTTGGAACGGACCTGGGACTCGGCCAGGGTGAAGCCCTGGGTCTCCTTGGGCGGGTACATCTTCACGATGGCGAACCCGTCGTCGAATTCGATGAAGTCAAGCATGCGCCCGCCGACCAGGTGCGCGGCGCGCACCCCGGCATCTGCCTCCGGGTAGATCACGTGGTTGGCGCCGATGCGCGTGAGGATCTTGCCGTGCGAGGGCGTGATCGCCTTGACCCACAGGTGCTCGATGCCCAGGTCCACCAGGTTCACGGTGATCAGCACCGAGGATTCGATGGAGGTTCCGACCCCGACCACCGCCGAGGTGAAGTCCTGGGCGCCGAGCTGGCGCAGCGCATCGATGTTGGTGGCGTCGGCCTCCACCACGTGGGTCAGCACCGATGCCCACTTTTGGACCAGTTCCTGGTTGCGCTCGATGGCCAGCACCTCGCGGCCCTGCTTCACCAGTTGCTCGGCCACGGAGGCGCCGAAGCGGCCCAGGCCGATGACCAGCACCGCGGCGTTGTGGTCGGTGTTCTTGTCAGCCAATGATCGGCCTCTCTTCGGGGAAGTGGTAGAGCTGGTTGCGTTGGCGCAAGGTCAATGCCGCGGCAAGGGTAATCGTACCGATTCGGCCGGCAAACATCAGTGCGGAGAGCACGTACTTGCCCGCCGGCGGCAATTCGCCCGACAGGTTGGTGCTCAACCCCACGGTGGCGAAGGCGGAAATCGACTCGAACAGCGCACGGGAGAGCGAGGTGCCGCTGATCACCAGCAGTGCGGCCGTGGCCAGCATCACCAGGGTGGCTCCCAGGACGATGACCGAGATGGCCACCCGCATGGTGCCCTCGGGGATGCGGCGGCCGAAGGCGCGCACATCGGTGTCGCCGCGGGCCTCGGCGAAGATCGCCAGGAACATCACCGCGATGGTGGTGACCTTGATGCCTCCGGCCGTGGAGGCCGAGCCGCCGCCGGCGAACATCAGCGCGTTGGAGAGCAGCATTGTCACCTGGTTCATCTCGCCCTGCTCCACCAGGTTGAAGCCGCCCGAGCGGGTCATCACCGAGGCGAAGACCGAGTGGATGACCTTGTCCGAGTTGTTCATGGTGCCGATGGTTTCGGGGTTGGACCACTCCGCCACCGCCCACAGCAGCGCGCCCGCCACCAGCAGGATGGCGGTGACCAGCAACGTGAGCTTGGCGTGCAGCGTCCACTTCTTGGTGTTGAAGCGCTGCGCCAGCAACACCATCAGCACCGGGAACCCCAGCGAGCCCAGGAACACCCCGAGCATCAGCGGCACCAGGATCCACAGGTCGGTCTCGTAGGGGACCAGCCCGTCGGAGTGCGGGGTGAACCCGGCGTTGTTGAAGGAGGAGATCGAGTAGAAGATGCCGTGCCAGATGGCCTCGTTGACCGGTTCGCCCAGGATCAGGAAGCGCGGGATGAGCATCAGCGCCAGGGCCACCTCGATCGCCACCGAGGTGGTGATCACGATGCGCAGCAGCGAACCCACCTCGCCCAGGGTGGAGGCGGCCGAGGTGTTCATGGAGCTTTGCGCCAGGAGCTTGCCGCGCACGCCCAGGCGCTTGGACACCGCCAGCGAGAGCAGCGATGCCAGCGTCAGGATGCCCAGTCCGCCGACGAACACCGCGATGATCATCACCAGTTGCCCGAAGAAGGACCAGTGGGTGGCGGTGGAGACAACCGTCAGGCCCGTGACGCACACCGCGGAGACGGCGGTGAACAGCGCGTCGTAAAAGGCCGTGGGTTCGCCGCTGGCCGATGACACCGGAAGCGCCAGCACGGACGTGAACAAGGAGATCACCAGGGCGAAGGTGACCAGCGCCAGACGCGCGGGGGAGCGGACGGTGAAGTCGGAGGCGATCCGGCGCCACAGTCCCAGGCGTGTGCGCCATCGGGCCGGGGCGCCGCTATCGGTGCCCGGCCGTCGCACAGACTCTGCAGAGGGGGACGATCCCATGTTTTTGCTCGGCTCCAAGACGTGGAAAAGTTCGGTGCGGAAGCCCTGCCCCGCAAGCTCCCACAATAAACCATGCCACCTCGGGATTCGCCGTTGGCCCGCCGACTCGCGGCCGTGCGGGCATGCGTTGCCGGTTTCCGCGGGCGTTGGCCCGGGCCGCCGGTGGTGTCTTGGCACACACTGTAGGTGCCGATCGCGTAGCCTGAAGGGGTGTTTGCCGTAAATGAGCCCCTGCCCACGACCCAGGTGATCTGGAGCGAGCAGATGATGGAGTACCGCTTCAGCGAGACCCATCCGATGCATCCGATCCGGCTGGAGCTTACCGCCCGCCTCTGCAAGGACCTGGCCCTTTTTGAGCGTGCCAATCTCACCCTGGCAGCCCCGCCGGTGGCCACCGACGCGGAGCTGGCTGCAGTCCACGAGCCCCGGTACATCGCCGCCGTCCGGGAAGTCAGTGCCAACCCCGATATCCCCGATGAGGCGCGCGGCCTGGGCACCGAGGACAACCCCGCCTATGCAGGGATGCACGAGGCCAGCGCACGGCTGGCCGGAGGATCGCTGCTGGCCGCCGATGCCATCCTGGGCGAGCGCGCCCTGCACGTGGTCAACTTCGGCGGGGGCATGCACCATGCCTCCGCATCCAAGGCCAGCGGCTTCTGCATCTACAACGACGCGGCCCTGGCGATCCGGCGATTGCTGGACGGGGGAGTGAAGAAGGTCCTGTACATCGACGTGGACGCGCACCACGGCGACGGGACCGAGTCGATCTTCTGGGACGACCCGCGGGTGATGACCATCTCCATCCACGAAACGGGTATGTCGCTGTTCCCCGGCACCGGTTTCGCCAACGAGATCGGCGGGCCCAACGCGCTGGGCACCGCGGTGAACATCGCGGTGCCCCCGCGCACGGGGGACGCCGCCTGGCTGCGTGCCTTCCACGCTGTGGTCCCGCAGCTGGCGGAGGCCTTCGAACCGGAGGTGATCGTCTCCCAGCACGGTTGCGACGGGCACCGGGACGACGACCTGTCCAACCTGCGGCTGACCGTCGATGCACAGCGCCAGAATGCGCTGGACATCGCCGAGCTGGCGCGCAGGCTCTGCGGCGGCCGGTGGATCGCCACCGGCGGGGGCGGCTACAACACCGCCTCGGTGGTGCCGCGCACGTGGAGCCATCTGGTGGCAGTGGCCTCGGGCAAGCCGGTCCCGCTGGCGACTCCCGTTCCCCGCAGCTGGCGCGACTACGTGCTCGAGCGCTACGGCATCCGCACCCCCGAGTCCATGGGCGACAACGCAGAATTGTGGTGGCGCAGCTGGGAGGTCGGCTACGACCCGGCGGACCCGGTGGACCGCACGGTCATGGCCACCCGCAAGGAAATATTCCCCCTATTCGGACTCGACCCCTGGTTCGACTAGCCGGGCAAAGATGCCAATGCGCGTATATGCGGATAGGGTTATGCGGTGGCTCATGATGATATCTTTTCCGCCCTGGCCGACCCCACCCGACGCAGGTTGCTCGACTCCCTGCGTGAGGAGCCGTGTTCGGTCGGTTCCCTGGTCGAGGCGCTGGGCGTTTCCCAGCCGACCGTTTCCAAGCACCTCAAGGTCCTGCGCGAGGCGGGCATGGTCTCCATGCGCGCCGACGGACAGCGCCGTTACTATGCCCTGGAATCCGCAACGTTCCTGAACCTGCAGACCTGGGTGCACGGCTTCGTTCCCCCGGCCCCGGCATTCGACCTGGTCGCGGAACCGTACGCCGATCCGCAGTTGGCATCGCACGAGGGGACCAGCCAGGCCACGGTGGCCGCCGCGCAACTGGGCCGCACCGTGGGTCGCGGACTGGAACAGGTGACCGGCCGCGCCCATGACTTCCTGGATCGCCTGCCCAAGCCGAAATTCGGCAGGAAACGGTAGCCGTACCCAGGCGTTCCACCCGCAGAAAGTGCGGCGCAAAAGCATACACGGCAGCACAAAAAGATTACGCGTCCGTGCCCGATTGATGACGCCCGGTTGGGTCGGCGGTGCCCGGCCGTGACATTCTCGACGTCTGGGGCAGTGTCGCCAGACATGGCGGCAGCGTGCCCTCGTGCCTGCCCCAAGTGATGAGGAGATAAGACTTGGACCAGCATCTAGCGACCATTCGCGACGAAGTGTTCCGTCGCAACCCCGGTGAAGCAGAATTCCACCAGGCGGTGACCGAGGTTTTCGAAAGCCTCGAAGCGGTCTCGCGCAAGCATCCTGAATATGCCGAAGCTGCGATCCTGCAGCGTATGTGTGAGCCCGAACGCCAAATCATCTTCCGCGTCCCGTGGATGGATGACGAAGGCCGGGTACAGATCAACCGCGGTTTCCGCGTTGAATTCAACTCCGCCCTGGGCCCGTTCAAGGGCGGGCTGCGCTTCCACCCCTCGGTGTACCTGGGCATCGTCAAGTTCCTGGGCTTCGAGCAGATCTTCAAGAACTCGCTCACCGGCATGCCCATCGGTGGCGGCAAGGGCGGTTCGGACTTTGATCCGCGCGGCAAGTCCGATGCCGAGGTCATGCGCTTCTGCCAGTCGTTCATGACGGAGCTCTACCGCCACATCGGCGAATACACCGATGTGCCGGCCGGCGACATCGGCGTGGGCGGCCGTGAAATCGGCTACCTCTTTGGCCAGTACAAGCGCATCACCAACCGCTACGAGTCCGGTGTGCTCACCGGCAAGGGCATCAGCTGGGGCGGATCCCTGGTGCGCCCCGAGGCCACCGGCTACGGCGCAGTGATTTTCACCGACGAAATGCTCAAGACCCGTGGCGCCAGCTTCGACGGCCAGCGCGTCTCGGTGTCCGGCTCGGGCAACGTGGCCATCAACGCCATCGAGAAGGCCCAGGCTCTCGGTGCCCGCGTGGTGACCGCCTCGGATTCCTCCGGCTACATCGTTGACGAGCGCGGCATCGACGTTGAACTGCTGCGCCAGATCAAGGAAGTCGAACGCGGACGCATCAACGAGTACGCCGAGCGTGCCAATTCCAAGAAGGTGCACTTCGTCGAAGGCGGAAACGTCTGGGACGTAGAGGCCACCGTGGCGCTGCCGTGCGCCACGCAGAACGAGCTGGATGCCAAGGACGCAAAGAAGTTGATTTCCTCCGGTGTCGTCGCAGTGGCCGAAGGCGCCAACATGCCGTGCACCGCCGCAGCGACCTCGCTGTTCCAGGATGCAGGGGTGCTCTTTGCCCCGGGCAAGGCCGCGAACGCCGGTGGCGTTGCCACCTCGGCGCTGGAAATGCAGCAGAACGCCAGCCGTGACTCGTGGACCTTCGCCCACACCGAGGAGCGCCTGACCGAGATCATGGTCGGCATCCACGACCGTTGCGCCTCCACCGCCGACGAATACGGTGTGCCGGGCAACTACGTGGCCGGTGCCAACATCGCCGGCTTCGTGAAGGTTGCCGACGCCATGCTGGCCCAGGGCCTCATCTAGGCAGACAGGCCTCCAGCCGAATTACGCCTCAAGAGGGCGGGCAGGGACAGACGGGAACAATTATGGACCCGCCTGTCCCGGCCCGCCCTTTGCCGTGCTTCATGACGTACTGTGTCGCCCGGGAATGGAAACCCATTTGTGATTCGCGTGGCGCGGCTGTAGATTCTCATCCATGACTAATCGTTGGTATGCGTATTTTGTGTCGGCTCTGGAGGGGCCTAAGACGCGATAATTTCGCATACCCACCTTCAGAGCCGACAAGGGCCGCAAGCTATGCTTGCCGGCCCTTCGCTATTTCCAAGATAGCGGCCCTGGAGGAATACGCAGCGTGATCGCCGGGGCCGCATTGAAACCATGAGGCCCCCCACTGCACGGCGCGGGGCCGAAACCGAAAGGCCCCAAACCATGAGCACCGCCATCGCCGCCGAGACACAGGCCCGCGTCAACACCAATGAACGGGTGCTGGCAATCACCGAGCTGCCCACCCCCGCGGAACTGACTGCCGAATTGCCAGTGGGCGATGCCCAGGGCTACCGGATCATGCGGGCCCGCCAGGAAGTCCGTGCCGTGCTCTCCGGGCTTGACGAGCGTCTGCTGGTCATCGTGGGCCCTTGCTCTATCCACGACCCTGCAGCCGGGCTGGAATACGCCACCAGGCTCGCCGCGGCCGCGAAGCAGCACGAGGGTGAACTGCTCGTGGTCATGCGCAGCTACTTCGAGAAGCCACGCACCACCGTGGGCTGGAAGGGCCTGGTCAACGATCCGCACCTGGACGGCAGCCATGACATGTCCGCCGGGCTGCGAGCCGCACGCGAATTCATGTTGGCGGCCAGCAACCTGGGCCTGCCACTGGCCACCGAATTCCTCGAGCCGCTCAGCGCCCAGTACCTCTCGGACCTGGTCAGCTGGGGCGCCATCGGGGCACGCACCACCGAAAGCCAGACGCACCGGCAGCTGGTATCCGGGCTATCCATGCCCGTTGGATTCAAAAACGGGACCGACGGCTCGGTGCAGGTGGCGATCGATGCCTGCCAAGCGGCTTCCGCACCACAGTCCTTCCTGGGCATTAGCGAGGATGGTCGTACGGCAGTAGTCAGGACCGCAGGAAACGACGACGCCCACCTGATCCTGCGTGGCGGCACCGACGGACCGAACTTCGCGGCCGAGTCTGTTGGCGCGGCATCGGCCGCCATGGGCAACGCCGGCATGAACCCGCGGGTGATCGTCGATGCCTCACATGCGAACTCGGGCAAGTCCCACGTGCGCCAGCGGGAGGTCATCGCCGAGCTGGCCGCCCGCATAGCGGACGGGGACCAAATGATTGCCGGAATCATGGCTGAAAGTTTCTTGGTGGCCGGTGCGCAGAAACATGACCCTGATGCCGTCGCGCAAGGATCCGACGTCCTGGCGGGGTTGACCTACGGGCAGTCCGTCACCGACGCGTGCATGGACTGGGACACGAGTGCCGAAATGCTAGCGACCCTGGCCGAAGCGGTACGGACCGCGCGCTAAGCCCCCCAACCGTGTGTCGGCGGCGAGATGGGGCAGCCCACGACGCCGGCTTTCGTTCACATTGGCCCCACGAGCCACTAAAGTGAATCACAAGGGCATAGGGTATCTTGAGGTGTTGGTGCGGACCGGGTACGTTCCTCGGTCAGCGCCACGGCACGATTGCTATGTGAAATTGTCAGGAGAAACAGGGAATGGTCGAATCGCAAAACTTTGCCAGCGCGCGTTTCATGACGGTCGCCGAGGTCGCCGATGTGATGCGTGTGTCAAAGATGACGGTTTACCGACTCGTCCATTCCGGCGAATTGCCGGCCGTGAGGTTCGGCCGCTCCTACCGTGTACCCGAAAACGCCGTACAGGAGTACTTGCGGGCTGCCGGGTTCGGGCGCGACTTCAACACCGGCTAACGCCGCCGATTTTCACGAGTGGTCAGAATCTGCTCTAGAAGCAGGTAATCTGTTAAGGAACGTTTAACGTCCAGTTGGCTATTCTGGTGCTTTGGTGCCGAAGAAATAGTAGTCGGCAATCGAATCAGTTTGTGAGGAACCATTATGGGCTCTGTTATTAAGAAGCGCCGCAAGCGTATGGCCAAGAAGAAGCACCGTAAATTGCTTCGTAAGACCCGCCACCAGCGTCGTAATAAGAAGTAAATACCAGTTCCGGGGTTGCCCGGAATTGAGTATGTAAGAAGGTGCGTTTCCCGCAATGGGGAACGCACCTTTTTGCATGTTTGCGGCGGGCGTGCCGGCCGTTGCCCGGAGTCAGGGACGGCGGCGCAATGCACCGAAGCTGCGCCACAGGCCCCAGAGGACTCCCGAGACGCCGGCTGCCTTCAGGCCGAAGGCAGCCGCCCTGCGCCCGGTTCGGAAGTCGTAGACCGGCCAGTTGCGGTCCTTGGCGTGGCGTCGCAATCTGCGGTCGGGATTAATTGCCACGGGATGACCCACGGCCTCAAGCATCGGAATGTCGTTGTGGGAATCGCTGTACCCCCAGCATTCGGCAAGATCCAGCCCTTGGTCCCGGGCCAAGATCCGGACAGCTCCGGCCTTCGCCGATCCGTGGAGGATTTCGCCGACCAGTTGGCCGGTGTAGAGGCCTTCGATGTGCTCCACGGTCGTCCCGAGCGCTCCACTGAGCCCGAGCCGCCTTGACATAACCGCGGCAACCTCCAGCGGCGTGGCGGTGACTAGCCACACCCGACGCCCGGCGTGAAGGTGCTGTTCGGCGATCGCGCGGGTGCCTGGCCAGATTTTCGACTCAATGAATTCGTCATAAATTTCATCCCCGAGCGCAACCATGTCGGCCACGGAGAAGCCTGCGGACAGCAATAGCGCACGGTCACGGATGGCGTGGATGTCACCGAGGTTCTCTCCCCGGGCGACGAACCGCAACTGTCGAACGGCAAACCACGCCACCTCACGCAGCGTAAATGCCCGTCTTTGATACATTTTTCGGGCCACTGCAAAGAGCGAAGCACCGCGCATCATGGTGTTGTCTACATCGAAGAAGGCGGCAGACGTGCCCGATGGCGCCGACTCGTGCCCAGCAAATGTCACGGGGGAAAGGTTGGAGGGCATCCAACCAGTCTATTGCAATCTTTTTTCGCCGGAGCTGTAGCGTTGGGTCATGAGCAGCGTGCAGACCCCGCGGGAAATTACTTTGTTGGTTCGTTCCGGATGCCACCTTTGCAAGGCCGCGGCCGAAACACTCGACGAGGTCACCAGCAGGTTGGATTACACCTGGCAAAGCGTTGACATCGATCAGGACCCGGAACTCTTGGCGCGACATTCGGAAGAAGTCCCGGTGCTGTTGGTAGACGGACGGGTACGGGATTTTTGGGTGATTGATGCCCAGCGCCTTGAGGCATTGTTGAGCAGCTAGGGGCAACGAAGCCGCCGCCTGTCCGCGACACCAAGGGTGATGCGGTGGCATCGGCAGAACTGGTTGGAAAGACATGAAGGTATCCAAGGAATTGAGTCAAAGCAGAATGCCCACCGAACACCAACCAGCAAGCAACGAAGCGAAGCTCCCTGCTGCCGAAATTCCGATTGAGCACGACCTGGATCCCGGCGCATCGGTTGAGCAAACACCCGCGGGTTCACTGGGCAGGATTCTCCCTGAAGCGACCCTGGCGCGATTGACCCAGTACCTGCGTGCGCTCGGTGCCATGCAGGCGCGCGGTGAAGCGCGAACCTCGTCTGGTGTGCTGGCCACCGAGGCAGGGGTCAATCCTGCGATCCTTCGCAAGGACCTGTCTTTGCTTGGGTCCTATGGAACCCGTGGGGTGGGATACGCGGTGACCGACCTGGTCGAACAGATCTCCAAGGCCATGGGGCTTTTGAGGCAATGGCGCGTGGCGATCATCGGTGCCGGTAACCTGGGTCGCGCACTTTCCGGATACGGCGGATTCCGAAGCCGGGGATTTGAAGTTGTCGCGCTGCTGGATTCATCGCCAGATGTGGTTGGCACGACGGTGGGGGACCTGCAGGTCCAAGACATTTCCGACTTGGACGAAATCGTTGCGGCCACGAATGCCAATATTGGCGTCCTATCCGTGCCTGGGGCAGCGGCGCAAGATTTGTGCGACATGCTGGTTCAATGTGGTGTTCGAAGCATATTGAGCTTCGCACCCGTGGTGTTGCAAGTCCCGGCAGGGGTCGTGCTGCGGAAGGTTGATTTGGCCACCGAACTGCAAATCCTTGCCTACCACGCACAAAACCTCGACTCCTAGAAATCGCCCACGGGAACCGGTCTTAAACTCAAATGGTCCGTGGGATTCCACCGGCAACGGCTGAATCCCACGGACCACTTCTTAGCGTTTTGATGATTAGCGGTATCCGGCTTTACGTGCTGCCCGACGAGCGGCAATGTACTGGCTGGAGGGACGCAACCAGGCAAACACGACGCCAACCACTCCCAGGACGACGGAAAGGGCCGTCAGGACCCCGCTGGCAATGCTGAACAACGACAGGACAGCCAGAATCGTCGCGAAGATGCGTGCAACGCCGCTTCCCTTGCGGATCATGAACGCGATCAGAACGTAAATCAACAAGCCGATCACGGCGAACACGATTGCGGTGGTCTGGATCATGGGAATTGCGTCGGAGACGCTCATGCCAGCAGCCGAAAGCTGTTCCTCCAATTCGGGGACTGCCCGAAGCTGCTCCATGATCGCGGTGGTGCTCAAACCGAACACCGAGCTCAGCAGGAATGCGACGCCGGCCGCGATGATTGCCCAGAAGGAGGTGTCCAGTTCCTTGGGTCGATGGGTCGGCATCTGGGGCGGAGCAAAGTTGCCTTGCGGCGGAACGGGGAAGCCGCCGTATGGCTGCTGGCCGTAGGGCGTCTGCGGCGGCTGCTGACCGTATGGGTTGTTTGCTGGGGCGGGCTGGCCGTACGGGTTGGGGTGCTGGCCGTACGGATTAGTTGGCGGAGTCCCGTTCTGTGGAGGTTGGCCGTAGGGAGGTTGTCCGGCGGCATTCGGATCCTGCGGTGCGCGCTGTCCGTACTGCGGGGGTGCCGGTTCCTGCGATGGCTTCTCTGGGTTCACGGGATCATTCTCAGGGGTTGACATGACCTGCTCCTTTAGTTTGACGAACTACGGCTTACCCTCACGATATCGGTTGAAGATTGCTTTTCACCCCTCCGAAAGGATGGTTTTCCGATTGGATCGGGACACTCGCCGAAGTCCTTCCTCGGGACAGGGATCGCACGCCGCCGACGAGGACGCGATGTCGTTTCCGGTTCAGCAATTGCGCTTTCGGTGCTCGCCATGAGCCTCGTGCGTGGGCAAAATCAAGTGTCCGGTTTAGGTAACGGTACAAAGATTTGAGACACTTAAACTATGTCGACTGCCACCGTTCACCTGCTTCGTCACGGCGAAGTGTATAACCCGGACAGGGTCCTCTACGGTCGACTACCGGAATTTCACCTTTCCGATCTAGGCAACCAAATGGCCGAGCGCGCCGCGGAATACTTCACGGAGCAACGGAACGCGGGTGCCAATATCACCTACTTGGTGTCGTCTCCGCTCGTTCGGGCTCAGGAAACGGCAATGCCGACATCGCAGGCTTTGGGCCTGGAAATCATGACAGATGATCGCATTATCGAAGCGGAGAACCGCTTCCAAGGACTTTCCCAGATCAAGAATCGACTGAGGGAACCAAAATATTGGTCCTATGTCGTCAATCCATTTCGTCCATCCTGGGGGGAACCCTACCGGGACCAGGTGGAACGAATGATGACCGCCATTGTTGAACACCGTGATCGCGCGGTCGAACTTGGCGGACGGGGGGCGCAAGCCATTTTGGTCAGCCATCAGCTGCCCATCTGGGTGACACGCCGCTCCGCCGAGGGCAGAGCCCTATGGCACGACCCGCGGAAACGCGAGTGCACTCTCACCTCCGTGACTAGCCTGGACTTTGATGGTGAAAGTCTGGTCGCAGTCCGATATGCAGAACCTAGCGTGGACCTTCTGGCGAACGCTGCGAACATCCCTGGAGCTTGAGATCATGATCGATCCCATCTCGTCCCGAGCACAGCGCTTGGGACGACGTACATTCTTGCGCGCAGCACTGCTTGGTGCCGCCGTGCTGCCGCTGGCAGCGTGTGTGGGGGACGAAGATCCCCTAGCCAAGCAGGCAAGGGAAGGCAACAACAAGAATTACATTGCCGGTGACGGTTCTGTGGAGGAATACGGTCCAGCTTCACGCACCGAACCCGTAAAGATCAACGCGGTGGCCTATGACGGAACCACTATCGATTCGGCCACTTGGGCCGGGCAGGCTACTGTCTTGAATTTTTGGTATGCGGCTTGTGCTCCATGCCGGATCGAAGCCCCGCACATGGTCGAACTCAATGAGGAGTTCAAGGGCAAAGCGGAATTCATCGGCATCAACGTGCGGGATGAGAAGGAAGCGGCAGAAGCCTTTGAGCGCACCTTCGGAATCAAATACCCCTCTGTGCAGGACACTCAGGGGACGATCCAACTCGCCATGACCAAATACGTTCCGCTTAAGGCCGTACCGACCACGTTGGTGCTGGACAAGCAGGGGCGCGTTTCTGCCCGCATTCTTGGTGTTGCCGACAAACCCACACTCAAGGCCCTGATAACCACGGCTCTCACCGAGTCGTTGTGATCGACTCCGTGCTGGCCGGCGCCTTGACGCTACCGGCCCAAGGCAACCAATTTGCTGAGATCATCCAGGACGGTTCACTGATTCTCGCGGTTCCCGTTGCCATCCTTGCAGGGCTCGTCTCCTTTCTGTCGCCTTGCGTGTTGCCTTTGGTTCCCGGCTATTTGGGGTACGTCACTGGCCTGTCCGGTGCCGACCTCGCAGATCAAAAGCGCGGCCGTATGGTCACAGGCATCGGCCTGTTTATCCTGGGCTTCACTGCCGTCTTTGTCCTGGCGGGCGTGGTCTTTTCGCAAATCGCTGCGTGGATGCAATTCGAGGGTGCCTGGATCATCCAGGTCTTGGGCGCGGTAGTGATTCTCATGGGTGTCGTTTTCATGGGTGGCTTTTCCTTCATGCAACGCGATGCGAAGATCCATCGGAAACCACCTGCCGGCCTTTGGGGTGCTCCGGTTCTGGGAGTCACTTTCGGCCTGGGATGGGCGCCATGTATCGGCCCTACGTTGGCTGCGGTGCTGGCCATGAGCACAGGAATCGACCCAAACCCCGCCAAGGGTGCCTTGTTGACGTTCTTCTACTGCATGGGTCTGGGGCTCCCGTTTCTCTTCATCGCCACGGCGCTTCGGCGTGGCATGGGGGCCATGAAGTTCTTCCGTCGGCACCAGTTGGCGATCATGCGCTTCGGCGGCGGCATGTTGATACTTCTGGGAATCTTGATGGCCACCGGCCTATGGGGTTCCTGGGTTACGCAATTACAGGATTGGTTCACCAATGAGGTCAGGTTGCCCATCTAATGGCAAAAAGAGATTCTAAAAAAGATGTAGCGGTCCCGGCCCTCGGTTTCAAGGGCATGCTCCGATGGGGCTGGACCCAGCTCACCAGCATGCGCACGGCGCTCTTCCTGCTTCTGCTTTTGGCCGTGGCAGCAGTACCCGGGTCGCTTTTCCCCCAGCGCTCCATCAACCCGGAGCAGGTGACAACCTACCTGACCAATAAGCCGACGACCGGGGAATGGCTCGACCGTTTCCAGCTCTTCGACGTCTATTCTTCGGTGTGGTTCTCGGCGATCTACCTATTGCTGTTCATCTCCCTGGTCGGGTGCATCCTGCCGCGCGTAAAAAAGCACGCGCAGGCGCTTCGCACACCGCCACCCAGAACCCCGTCACGACTTAACCGGTTGCCCCAGAACGGCACCATCGAGATCCAGACTGCTGACGAGTCGGGAATCAGCGACGAACAAGTCGTACGGGATATCACCGGGCTTCTCAAGAAGCGTGGGTACCGCTCCGAAGCCAGGCCAGAGGGCGCCAGCCCATCAGTAGGCGCGGAACGTGGATACAGTCGTGAAATCGGCAACCTGCTCTTTCACATCTCCCTCGTTGGCCTATTGGCCTCGGTTGGAGTCGGTGGCGCCTTCGGGTACAACGGACAGCGGGTACTTGTCGAGGGGGAGACCTTCGTGAATTCCTTGGTGTCCTACGATTCCTTCAAGCCCGGAACCTGGTTCCAGGAAGACTCCCTGGATCCATATTCGGTAAAGCTCGACAAGTTCAATATCACCTTTGACCGCGAATCCACGACACACTTCGGCCAGCCAATCGATTTCACGGCCGAGGTCGAGACCCGGCGCAGTCCGGATGCCGAACCTGAGAAGGAAAAACTTCGGGTCAACCATCCGTTGCGCATCGATGGCGCTGACATGTACCTGGTTGGCAACGGCTACGCCCCCGTCGTTACAGTACGTGACGGCAACGGAGACATCTCCTTCAGCGGTCCCGTGGTCTCGGTGCCCCAGGATGGCATGTACACCTCGTTGATGGTCGTCAAGGTCCCCGACGCGAATCCCGAGCAACTTGGATTCCAGGGATTCCTTCTGCCCACGGCCATGACCGATGAGACTGGGTTTGCAATATCCGGCGACCCGAACGCGATCAACCCGCAGCTGCAGCTGAACTCCTACTACGGGAACCTGGGACTGGATGACGGTACGCCACAGAATGTGTACGTGCTTGAAACTGACGAGCTCACCGAACTCAACAGTAGAAACCTTGATGCAGGCGGAATTGTCTTGGGTGCCGGGCAGACGTACGAATTGCCCGATGGAAAGGGCAGCATTTCCTTTGACGGGCTCAAGCGTTTCATTGGCGTGGATATCGCCTATGACCCCAGCAAGCGCCCGGTGGCAATCTTTGCGGCGCTTGCCTTGTTGGGATTGGCCATCTCGCTCTTTACCCCGCGCCGCCGTGCCTGGGTGAAAATCAAGAACTCCGTTGACGGCTCGGGCCGCGAAGAGCGGATAATCGAATACGGATTGCTGGCCCGTGGTGAAGACCACCGACTTGAATCCGAAGCCAAGGAGCTGCGTAAGCTTCTTGAGCAGCAGTGGCCCGCGAATGCGCGAGCCGGAGTCTAGGAGACCCTTTGGAAAACGACATGCCCACGATCAACGTGGCCCTGGGACAGTACAGCGACTTGTTCATGTTGCTGGCGGCAATTGTCTACGCCTCGGCTTTTATCGCCTTCGCATGGGACCTTGCCAAGTCCAGCAAGATGATCCAGGAGATCGATGCAGCAACGCTCGCATCGGAACAGAAGACCTTGGTTGCGGCCGGTGTCCGGGATGCCCCTCCG
The DNA here is from genome assembly GCF_039535115.1 of Paeniglutamicibacter sulfureus. Taxonomy (NCBI): domain Bacteria; kingdom Bacillati; phylum Actinomycetota; class Actinomycetes; order Micrococcales; family Micrococcaceae; genus Paeniglutamicibacter; species Paeniglutamicibacter sulfureus. Next base: position 1,748,572 of record NZ_BAAAWO010000001.1, on the reverse strand, counting down.
GCGGACGGTTCGTCGAACCCGTTGGTCAATGAATCCATGGACTACACAGCAGCCTCCGCAAAGCGCATGGCAGCGAAGGTTGCCGTTTCCCTGACTTGGCTGGGCGTGCTGTTGCAGGGCTTCGCCGTGGTTGCCCGTGGCATTGCGGCCGCTCGCGTGCCCTGGGGCAACATGTACGAGTTCCTCTCCACAGGATCCTTCCTGGTGGCCCTCGTGTTTTCGATCGTGTTGCTGAAAAAGGACCTTCGCTTCATGGGCACCTTCGTCATCGGCCTGGTCACCGTGATGCTGTGCGGCGCCACCATGGGCTTCCCGACTCCCGTGGCCCACTTGGTGCCCGCTCTGCAGAGCTACTGGTTGATCATTCACGTCTCCATCGCGGTACTTGCCTCGGCCCTCTTCACGATCACCTTCGCCATGAACGTGCTCCAACTCGTGCAACATGCCCGAATGGATGCACTTGCCGCAGGCAAGAAGGACAAGATGCCGTTCATGCGGTTGGTCCCCGGCGCAGCACCTCTGGAAAACTTTGCTTACCGCATCAATGCGGTTGCCTTCGTGATGTGGACCTTCACAGTCATGGCCGGAGCGATCTGGGCCGAGGCAGCCTGGGGCCGTTACTGGGGCTGGGACACCAAGGAAGTCTGGAGCTTCGTCATCTGGGTTGTCTACGCAGGCTACCTGCACGCCCGGGCAACGGGCGGTTGGACAGGTGCCCGTTCGGCCTGGCTGAGCATCATTGGTTACCTCTGCATCGTCTTCAACTTCACCATCGTGAACATTTACTTCAACGGCCTGCACTCGTACGCCGGCATCTAAGGCCAGCCCTTGGAGCCCGGTGGCCCCGTACGCGTCAAATGACGGGTACGGGGCCACCGGCGTTAATGTGCCGGGGGAGAGGCCTCGCGGGCGGATGCAGCAGCCCCAAGCCGCCGGAGGGGCGGGGCTCGGCTACACCGGTGCGGATCTGCCGCAGGGGAGACTGCCGGAAGCGCCCACTCCATGGCGAAGGTGACCGAGTTCACTGTGCAATATTCTGTGTTCGCCGGTCTTTAGGCAATGAAAGTGGCTGAACGTGACCGTCGATGGCCTGAATATGCCGCAATTCTAGGTAAATTCACCTAATTGACCGCTCGATTAGGTGGCTGGGTCATCCACTGTTATTGTTGTATCTACCGACGCGGGGTGGAGCAGTTCGGTAGCTCGCCGGGCTCATAACCCGGAGGTCACAGGTTCAAATCCTGTCCCCGCCACAAAGAAACAGCCTTTGTTCCCGAATGGGAGCAGAGGCTGTTTGCTTTAACGAGGATCCCGTCTCGCGGGGCCTATAGGACAAAATGACCCTTCTATGTCTGTCAAGCGTTCCTTAGGGCCTCTTCATGTGCGTTGAAGACGCGATAAACCCGCCGGGCGAGATATCGCTTGAGACACCGGCGAATTTCCTTGGTTGACAGGCCTTCGGCCGCGCGTTTGATGACGTATTGGCGGGTTTCCTCGTCGTGGGTCATTCGGGTGACTGCGACCATGTGCAGTGCACTGTTCAGCTTCCTGTCGCCGCCTCGGTTGAGGCGGTGACGGACGGTGTTCCCCGATGAGGCGGGGATCGGGTTCACCCCGGCGAGGGAAGCGAATGCGGCCTCCGAATGGACCCGACCCCGATGGGACCATACGGTCAAACAGGTGGCAGCGGTGATGGCACCGAATCCCTTCACCTCAAGCAACGGCGCGGCCTCGCTGACCTTGACCAGAGCGGTGATCTGCTGGGAGTTACCGGCCAGGTCCTTGTCGAGCTCACCGATGTGCTTTGCCAGCCGGACCGCTTCCTTGCGGGCCACCGACAGCGCCAGATTCTCATCTCTCTCACGCCACCGCGAGACCTCGGTGATCTGCTCGCCGGTCAGCGACTTGCGGGCGTCCACGCCCAGCTCGTTGACACGCACCAATGCTGTCAGCGCATTTACGGCCCGCGTGCGCGCCCCGGTCATGGAATCACGCGCGGAAACCAAAACCCGCAGGGCCGCGCGGATGCCGTCGTTCAGCCGGGGTCGGCGCAACTGCTTTTCCTCCAACGGGAGCACTGCCCGGGCGATTCGCTGGGCATCGAGTTCGTCGGATTTGCCGACGCCGCGGTTGGCCCGGGCGTCCATCCGAGGCGCCTCTGCAACCTGGTAGCCCTCGGAGGCTACGGCACCGGCGAGGACGGCCCCAAAGGATGCTGCGCCTTCGATCGCCCAGAGCGTGGCGAGGTCGGCGCCCGTGCGGCGGGCCGCCCAAGCAATGGCTCGGTTGATGCCGGCACCTGTGGTGGGGAATTCCCTAGTGTCGACTAGTTCACCGGTGCTGGCGCTGATGATGGCATAGACGTGGTTGCGTGCGTGAGTGTCAACACCGACGACAAACGCATGTGAATGCGCGACTATAGACATGGCGGTCATTCGAACCTTCCTCTTCACGGATGTGGTCATGGCCGCTGTCGGCCGCCACCGGTCCGGGTAGAGGTCACTTCGGAACAACACTGTGACGAGTCACGACCCCTTAGGGACGGACAACCTTCTGATCAAGTCACCGAGGTGGGCCGGGCAGGTGTTGCGCGTCGCAGTGGATGACCGTGGGTAGTCGCGTTGCCTGACCATGAGACGGTTTCTTCAACGTTCCCGGATCTGTCCCTTGACCTTCTTCGTCGGCGGCGTCAGGCTGACGACAGACCCTAGTTCTTGGATTTTTGGATCCAGATCTTAAAGACGAACGACCCGGTGCCAGTTTCGAAGCCGCACCAGGTCGTTCTGACGCGAAACGAGTCGCGCTGTGCTCACCGTAAGCCACGATCCCGCCGCTGTCGAATTCCAGCTCTTCTCCCGCACGCTGAGCTGCCCCCGGTGCAGTGGATCCTTGAAGCCGTGGGGGTTTGGGCGGGAGCGGATCATCAGATACCAGGTGCCGGTCGTGAACCGCCGGGTTCTGCCACGCAGGGCCCGCTGCCATCAGTGCCAGAGCACCCATATCCTGCTGCCGGTGGCGTTGACCGCCCGTCGAGCCGATGCGGCTGCGGTGATCGCGCACGCCGTGGAATCGAGCATTGTCTCCGGAGCGGGGCACCGGAAAATCGCCGCGCAGCTGGGCCGCCCGCAGACCACCGTCCGCGGATGGATCCGGGATTTCAGGGCCAACGCCCCGGCGATCCTGACGGAATTCACCGCACGGGTGCACCGCGCCACCGCCGAGTCCCTGGGATTCTGGCCGACTCCGGCGCCCACGGCCGCGGCCAACGCGCTGGGCATGCTCATGGCCCATGCCCGGGTGCTGGCCCACCACCACGGGGCAATCCCCGGCCAAGCCCCGGTCGCCAACGTGACGTGGCCTGTTGCCGCCCTGGCCGGGCATGGCCCATGGTTCTTCAGCGGTCGCCAGCGTCTCGAGGCGGTGCAACACCAGCCCGCCCTGCCGCAGGAAGCCTAACTGGGCCAAGGTGGGGTTCACGTGTCGTTTCCGGATCTCCGGCGAGGACATGGGTCCATGTTTCACCCCGCCGGAAGGAACCTTTTCGATGATCAGTGCCTCGCTTCACCTACCCGATCAGCTTGTCCCTGCCCCGCCGAGACCACCCGCCGTGCCGCCGCAGGCCCCCATGGAGAGCACCGGTGGCGAGGATGCCTTGCCGCAGCCGGCGGTGGTCGTTTCCCCGGTGCCGGCCAACCCTGCCCCGCGGGCCAACACCCCCTTGATGCGCAAGGAGCACCGTGAGAAGATCGCCCTGTTCCGCTACCAAATCGTGCGGGCCGCGGCGGATCGGTCGTTGAGCTCCCGCCAGCGCGGACCCCTGGTCCGGGCCCTGGCCGAGGTTGATCATCCCTGGCCCTTCGGTGGCACCCGCCGCTTCTCCCGCGAAACCCTGGACCGCTGGATCAAAGCGTGGTGGGACCACGGGTTTGACGGGCTGAAACCGGACGAACGAGCCTGCGCCCCCTACATCGATTCGACCGTGCTGAGCCTGGCCGAAACCCTCAAACGGGAGAAACCCAACCGCACCGCCGCGCAGGTGAAGCGGATCATCACCGAAGCCATGGGCCAGGCACCCTCGGAGACCACGCTGCTGCGCTACTTCCGTGCCCGGAACATTTCCACCGGCACCCGCCCGGTCGCCACCGGTCGCTTCGAGACCGAGAAATCCAACGAGATCTGGGTCGGTGATGCCCTGCACGGGCCACGGATCGGTGGGCGAAAGACGTTTCTGTTCGCGTTCCTTGATGATCACTCCCGCATGGTCACCGCCGCCCGCTGGGCCTATGCCGAGGATGCCATCCGGCTTTCGGCGGTCCTGCGTCCGGCCCTGCAAACCCACGGCATCCCCGAGGTCGCCTACCTGGACAACGGGGCCGCCATGAGTGACAAGTCGCTGGCGCGCACGTGCGCCAAACTCGGGATCAGGCTGGTGCATTCGGCCCCCTACCGGCCCCAGGGACGGGGCAAGATCGAACGCTTCTTCAACACGGTCACCAGCCAGTTCCTCGGTGAAATCACGGTCACCGACACACCCATGCTCCCGGGCACCGACCCGGAGGCCGGCTCGCAGATCAGCTCCCTTCACGAGTTGAACACGCTGTTCACCGCATGGGTGAACATGGTCTATCACCACCAACAACACACCAGCATCGGGCAAACGCCCCTGGCCCGATGGGAAGCATCCTGGGAACACCGCACCCCGGTGCGCAAATCCCTGGCCGAGATCCGTGAGGCGTTCCTCTGGTCAGATGTCCGCACGGTGACCAAGACCGGGACCGTATCCCTGCACTCAAACACCTACGAGGTCGACCCGCTGCTGGCCGGCACCAAGGTGGAACTGATCTATGACCCCTTCGACCTGGACGGGGAAATCACCGTGAACAACCACGAGGGAAACCCGGCGGGGACGGCCCGGCCACTGGATATCGGACGGCACGTGCATTCCAAGGTCACCAACGCCGTGAAGGACAACGACTCCGCAACCAACATCAGCACCGGGATCAACTACCTGGACCTGGTCGCCACCCGGCACCGCGAATCCCTCACGGCCGCACCGATCAGCTTCGCCGAGATCCAGGAGCGTGCCCGTTGAGCCAGATCGATAGCCTGCAAAGCTATTTTGGTTTTTCCCGGCTTCCTTTTGGCCGTGATATCCCGCCGGCGGCGCTGAACCAGCACCCCGGGCACCGCGAGGCGGTCGCCCGCATCTCCTGGTGCATCGACCAGCGCCGCATGGGAGTGATCGCCGGGGAAGTCGGGGCCGGGAAGACCGTGGCGGCCCGCGCCGCACTGGCGCACCTGGAACCATCCCGCCACCAAATCATCTATGTCCCGGATCCGACCATCGGGATCCGCGGGATCCGTGCAGCGATTGTGACCGCGCTGGGGGCCACGCCCTCCTTCTTCTCCGGAGCCCTGGCCGCGCAGGCCGCGGCCCTGCTCGCCGGCGAACTCGACGAACGCTCTCGCCTGCCGGTGATTGTCATCGATGAAGCACACCTGCTGACCAACGAAGACCTCGAATCATTGAGGATGCTCTCAAACGTCAGCATGGATACGGAGTCGCATTTCGCGTTGTTGCTCATCGGTCAACCCACCCTGCGGCGCCGGTTGAAACTGGCGGTGCTGGCCGCCCTGGACCAACGGATCGGGACCCGGTTCACCATCAACGGGATGAATCTGGAGGACACCAGCGACTACATCAAGGGACATCTTGGATTCGCAGGCCGAACTGATCCCTTGTTCTCCGAAGATGCGATCACCGTCATCCATCAGGCGTCCCGTGGCTACCCGCGCACCGTGAACAACCTGGCCCTGGCCGCACTCATGGCCACCCGCTCGGCCAAAGGCGCGATCGTGGACCAATCCGCGGCGCAGTCGGCGGTGAGCGAATTCAGCGAATAACCCAACCGGCACCCCTGCCGACCAGCCCGCCGGCATGACCACGAACGCCTCGCCAAGATCATCCTGGCGAGGCGTTTCTATGGCAGGTTCGTCGTCAAACTCGGTGGCGGCTTCATCGTCAAATTACGCGACGGTCAACAGCAGGTGCCGGCCGACCACCCCATGGTTGGACAGGTCTTTTTCAAGACACCCAGATGGGGCCAGTGTGTCTGTGAGCCACAACCACGAGGCGGAACGGCCAGTACCTACTCTGCCAGCCAATCCCAGACCAGCCACTTCCAATACTCACAGTGTGTCTGCCCCGGGTGTGTCACCCGGGGTTTCCACGGTCTGGCTTGGGTTTTAGCAGGGTCTGCCGGCCCATCCCTTCCTGGCCCAAAGCCCTTCCTCTGCGCTGTATCCCGTGCCCAGGGTTTCCGGTCCGACCCGTTCTTCCCGGTGCACTGCCTTGGGTGCCGGCTTCAGGTGTTCGGGACGGATGAGGGTGTGCGGCGCGGCAGGGTTTTCGGTGTGGGTGTACAGCCACCATTCGACGGCGCGTTTGGCGTGGGCCGGCGGCATCCCTCGATGGTTGCGCAGCAGGGCGCGCAGGTGCGTGTTGACCCCGCCCTCGATCCTGTTGGTCGTCGGGTCGACGCCGACGTCGCTGAGCTCCGGATGCAGGTACGTGAACAGGTGACCGTTCTTGGCCAGGCGTTCCATCAGCCGGTAGGCCTTGCGCAGTCGGTCGTGGGTGTACCACCAGGCCTGGCCCGAGCGGACACCGGCCGGACGGAATCCCGTGGGCCCCTGCTGGTAGGTGCGTTGCTTGATCAGGTCCCCGTGCTCGGTGTTCCACTGGTTCAGCACCTGGACCCAGGCGGCGGCCTCCTCGGTGGTCTTGAGCCGCGTCAGGGCCAGGGAGATGCGGCGCAGGGCCCTCCCGGCATCGGTGCGCGGCCGCAGGGTCAGGTAGGTGCGCACGTTGCGCTGGACGTGGACGAGGCAGCGCTGGATCCGGGTTTCGGGCCAGGCCCGAGACAGGGCCGATGCCAGTCCCGAGCCGCCGTCGATGACCACCGCGCGCGGGGCGGGGATCAGTTCCATCAGGGCCAGCCAGGCTGCCGACTTTTCCGTGTCGCACCACTGCCAGCCGATGACGTGCCCGTTGGCGATCGCTATCAGGCAGCACCAGCCCCGGCCCAGGTAGATGCCGTCCATCTGGACCTGGCCGTGGATCTCGCCGGTCACCGCGACCGCGGGTTCGATGTTCCAGCACCACTGCGTGGAGCGGCGGAAGGTCCGCCCGCCACCGGGTCCGATCTCGGCCTGGGAATCCTTGCCCATCAGCCACTGCACGAACCGGTCCAGCTCGGCCTTGCGGGCCAGGTCCGCACGCTTGCGCACGCTGCTGGCCCCGCAGTCAATGCACCTCCAGCGCTGGGTCCCGGCCGTTGTCTTTCCATTGCGCTTCAGACGAGATCCACATACTTCACAGTGCCTCGAATTTCCAGAACCATTCACGGTTAATGGCCCAAGGCTATAAGAAACCCCGTTCTACCGCGCCATCGTTGGGAAGCAGGCCCCTCACGGACACACTTTCTGACCTATAAGCCTCTCGCGGACCAAAATTATAGGGGCCGCTTGGTCAACGGGCGCCGCTTCGTAAGTCATCGCGGGCAACGAGAACGTCCCGAACTTTGGAATCCCCACCACAAGGTGCCGGACCCACATGCTCGAGTTCGCCACCGCGCAGGGTCACCAGCCGCTAGCAGTTGCGTGAAGCGAAGTATTGGGCCGATTGTCGCGACACCAATACCGTCATTAATGAAACTCCAGGAGCAGGCATGCCCTCTGTGCGGACAATGGAAGGCGCCGCGCGATGGGCGAGTGTGCTGCACAAGCTGGGCTGGATCATTACCGTCAGTGGAAAATAAGCAAATGGTCGGATGGCCCACGAAATTCGTGGGCCATCCGACCATGGGGTGATGCCGATGGAATATTCCCTACGGCGTGTGTCGCGGGGTGTCTTCCGTGGGATTGCCGCCTTCATCGCGCGGCTTGCCGTTTTCGTCGCCGGGCTTGCCGTCTTCGCGCAATTTGCTTTCGAGCGCTTTCAATTCGGCTTCCTTGCGGCGCATTTCCTCCTCGCGGGCCTTGTTGCGCCGCTGGATTTCCAGGTTGCGAAGGAACTCGGGATCATCGTCGGGCGCTCCGGTTGCGCCCCTGCGTGTCTGTGACGGCCGTTCGTCGGAAACCGACTTGGGTCGTCCCAGCCAGAACCACAGCCCCGCCCCGATCAGCGGCAGCAAAATGATGGCAGCGAACCAGCCACTCTTGGGCAGTGAACGGACCTCGCTCGAGGGAGTGCGCACGCATTCGATCAAGGCATAGATGGTTATCGCGAGTGCAACCAATGCCATAAAAATAAAGTTCCGGACCATAGATACAGTCTAGTGAATTTATCTGTGTTCTGGCTGCGTCTAGACTGTACGGGTGCAGTTCTTCAAGTACACCGTGATTCGGTTGGCCCTCTTTTTCGCAGTATTCCTACCACTGGCTTATCTCCTGATGTGGCCCATATTCACCGCGGGCCTAGTCGCGCTGGTGATCGCGTTTGCCCTGAGCTACCTGTTCCTGAACAACTTGCGCGTGGCGGCCAACGCCGACGTGCAAAAAATGTTCAACTCCAAGGGGCCCAAGAAGTCCCGGCAAGACCTTGACGACGAGGCAGCCGAAGACCGGTTCCTGGACGGCGAGCAGTAACCCAACGGATTCGTGTCTCGGCGGTGGGCTGGCGGACGCAACCGGACCAGGTGCCACCGCCAGCCCCCAATGATGTTTACAGGCCTGTCGACGGACCGTGGAGCGGCGTCCCATCGCAGGTGTGTTCTTGGCTGGAACACCATGAGGCCTGACGAAGCCTTGGTAGTCGTACCTATCCGTAACACCCAGGGGCCCGGTCATGGAGATGACCGGGCCCCTGGGCACGAATTTTCCCGACGCGATGGTCGCGGACGGAAGCGCTAGGCCAGAGCCAGCTCCATCACGATTGCCACTGTGAAAAGCGCCGCGTAGACGAGGTTGATGATGCCCGTCTGCTTGAGCACCGGGATCAGTGCGCCGGGCTCGTGATTGCGCAACACCGTCCAGCTTGGCAGCACACACAACGGTACCGTCAGCAGGACGAGCCACATCCATGCGTGCGTGGACACCATGACCAGCGGCAACAGGATGGCCAGGGTCAGCATCATGACGTAGCTGATGCGCGCGGCAGGGTCTCCCAGCCGCACTGCCAGAGTCATCTTTCCGACTTCCTTGTCGGTGGGGATGTCACGGATGTTGTTGGCCATCAATAGTGCGGTGGCGATGAGGCCGGTTCCCACGGCTCCGATGTAGGCAGGCAGCGTCAACTGGTGTGCCTGGGTATACGCCGTCCCCAGCGTGGCCACGAGGCCGAAGAAGATGAACACGAATACCTCGCCCAGCCCCCGATAGCCATAGGGGTTCTTGCCGCCGGTGTAACCCCACGCGGCGAAGATGGCCGCCAGGCCGACCAATAGCAGCGGCCAGGATGCCGTGGACACCACCAGGAACGCTCCCACGATCCCGGCGAGCCCGAAACAGGCAAAGGCAGCGTTGCGGACCGTGGTGGGTTTTGCCAGGCCGGAGCCGGTCAGTCGCAACGGCCCCACGCGGACATCGTCGGTGCCGCGGATGCCGTCGGAGTAGTCGTTGGCATAGTTCACCCCGACCTGGAGCAGCAGCCCGACCACCAGGGCCAGGATGGCTTCGAGCCAGGCAGGTTTTCCGGTGGTGTCCACGGCGGCCGCCGTGCCAATAATCACCGGCGCAATCACAATGGGCAGGGTCCGCAAGCGTGCGCCCTCAACCCATTGGGCAATCGTAGCCACCATCAATCCTCTCGCTGCCGGGAAAAACATGCAGCTACCATTCTCTCCCGCGCGGTGGCAGGGGAGAAATTCCGGCGGCGCCCGGGACGTACCTAGAACGAGACGATCAGCAAGGTCGCGGCAAAAACAATCCCGGAGGCGACCAGCACAATCGTGGTGTATCCCAGGATGTCACGCATCTTCAACCCGGCAATTGCCAGCAGTGGCAAGGCCCAGAACGGCTGGATCATGTTGGTCCACTGGTCGCCGTAGGCCACAGCCATGATCGGGATGGACGGGTCCACGCCCAGTTCCGCCGCCGCGGTGAGCATGATCGGCGCCTGCACGGCAAACTGCCCACCGCCCGAGGGAACAAAGAAGTTCACCAACCCGGCCGAGAGAAACGCCAGCACGCCGAAGGTCTGCGGCGTGGAGATCGACACGAACACATCCGAGAGCACCTGGATCAGCCCGGTCCCGGTCATGATGCCCAGGATTCCGGCGTAGAGCGGGAACTGCAGCAGGATCTCCCCGACATTCGATGCCGCGTGCTTGGTCAGCGCCATCAGCTCGAACGGGCTGCGCACCAGCAGCAGGATCAGGGCCAGGAAGGACCAGTTGACGATGTCCAGGGTCAGCGTGCCGCCGGTGGAGAAGTGGATGACGAGGTAGGCCAGCAGCATCGCCCCGAGCAGCAGCGTGGGCAGGCGGCTGGCGTCCAGCCTGTCGGCGGGCGTGGTGACCTCGTCGTCGACGGCCACGAGTTCCTCACGGGCGTCCTGGACCAGTTCCACGATCTTGTCGTTCCCGCGCGGGGCCACCAGGTACAGGGACAGGGCAACCATGACGATGGCGGCAACGGCGGCGATCATGTTCCAGGAGGAGAAAGTGGTCTCGGAAATCGACAGCGGGCCGCCGAGCTGCTTGGCGATGAACGAGTCGGGCGTCGCCGCGGTCAGCGGACCGGAACCCGAATAGCCCATGTGCCAGACGACAAAACCGGCAAACCCGGAGGCAACCAGCATCGGGAAATGGAAGGCGATGCCGCGTTCGCGGCCCTGGGCAGCGACCTCCCGGGCCAGTAGCCCGCCGACCACCAGGCCCAGCCCCCAGGTGATCAGCGAAGCCACGGCGGCCACCAGGAAGACAAACACGTAGCCGGCCAGGGCGGTCTGCGGGACGCGTCCCAGAAAGCGCAGGAGCCTTCGCACCGGCCGGGTGTTGGCGAGGATGAATCCCAGCATCAGCACCAGGGCCATCTGGGTGATGAAGGCCAACAGGCCCGCCAGCCCGTCGCCCCAGCTTTGGACGATGAGCAGCGGGCTGGAACGGGTGACGACCACCGCCAGCAGCGCCACGATGAAGGTGAGGGCAATGGCGAAGACCAGGGCCGAGGGGATGAATCGTTCGACAAGGTTGTTGACGGGCCGCATGGCCCGGGAAATAGCTGTTCCACCTTGCGGTGCGGCTGTTTTGCTCATGAAATAACACCTCTTTGTGCTGATCCGACAGTTGGCCTGGGCAGCAAAAGCGAAGCTGGCCAGTGATAATGCCCACCATACGTCAGGATCACCCGCGTCAGGCCAAGCCCGGCGCGTATCGACGGTTCGGCGCGCTGCCAGGATCCGCGGCCGGCAGGTCAGCGTGGTGTTTCAGCCAGCCAGGCGGCGAGCGACATCCTGTCGACCTTGCCATTGGGCAGCAGCGGCAGCGCCTCGAGCGCCTGCAGGCGGCGCGGCACCGCGGCGGCACCGAGCGATGCGCGCACGGCCGCTGACAGGGCCTCGGGGGCGGCGCTTCCCACATAGGCGGCGGCGATCTGCTGGCCCCATTGCGCATCCGGCACGGGAACCACCGCCGCCTCCGAGACACCGGGCAGGGCCTCGAGGACGCGCTGGACCTGGGCCGCCGAAACCTTGACACCGCCGGTGATGATGACGTCGTCGGCCCTCCCGGACACCGAAAGCATGCCGTCGGCGTAGCTTCCCAGATCGTCGGTCGCGTACCAGCGCACCCCCGACCCGTCTACGCTGAAGTGCCTGGCGGTCAGGCCGGCGTCCCCGAGGTAGCCGGAGGCGATGGTTGGCCCGCCCAGCATGATCCGTCCGTCGACGACCTTGACCTGCACTCCAGGCAGGGCCCGGGCATCGTAGACGCAGCCACCGGCGGTCTCGCTGGAACCGTAGGTGAGGTGCAGCTTGAGCGAATGCCTTGCTGCCTCCTTCAGGACCGCGCGCGGGGCACGTGCCCCGCCCAGCAGGATGGCGTCGAAGCGTTGCAGCGTGGAAATGGTCTCCGCGTCCGGATCTTCCAACAGTCGCTGCAGCTGGGTGGGGACCAGGGAGACCAGGCGTTTGCGGTCGGTCAGGGCCGAGGCGGCCTCATTGAAGCCCCGGCGGTAAAGCTCTGCTCCAGGTCCATCGCCCACGGTCGGGTTCCGGCATACAGGCTGCGGGTCAACACGGCCAGGCCTGCCACGAAGTGGATCGGCAACGGGAGCAGCCACTGGCCCTCGAATCCGAGGTATTCGGCCGTGGCCATCGAAGAGGAGGCCAGTGCATCGATCGACAGCGCGGTGCGCTTCGGGGTCCCCGTGGACCCCGAGGTGCGCACCACCGCCGCGATTCCCTCGAGTCCCTCCAGCTCCGCCCCGGCCACCGGGTTCACGACGTACTCGTTGTTCGTGGTGCCCGGGAGGATCTCCACGGCCGGCCCTTCCTCGTTCAGGGATGCTGAAAGGGCAACGAGCGCGGAATCTGGATTCATGGTGCCGGGGTTCCTTGGGCCTAGAAGTAGTACGGGTGGGCTGACCAGTCGGGGTCGCGTTTTTGGAGGAAGGCGTCGCGGCCCTCCACGGCCTCGTCGGTCATGTAGGCCATGCGGGTGGCTTCGCCGGCGAAGACCTGCTGCCCGGCCAGCCCGTCATCGGCCAGGTTGAACGCGAACTTGAGCATGCGGATGGCCTGGGGGGATTGCTTGGCGATGTCCGCTGCATATTCCAGGGCGACTTCCTCGAGGCGCGCGTGGTCCACGGCCTCGTTGACCGCGCCCATGGAGACCATGTCCTCTGCGGAGTGCTCGCGGGCCAGGAAGAAGATCGAGCGGGCGTTCTTTTGCCCGACCTGGCGGGCCAGGAGCGCCGAACCGTAGCCTGCGTCGAAGGAGCCGACGGTGGCGTCGGTCTGCTTGAACTTGCCGTGCTCGCGGGAGGCGATGGTGAGGTCCGAGACCACGTGCAGCGAGTGCCCGCCGCCGGCGGCCCAGCCGTTGACCACTGCAATGACGACCTTGGGCATGGTGCGCATCAGGCGCTGGACCTCAAGGATGTGCAGGCGTCCGGCGCGGGCGGGGTCGATCGAGTCGGCGGTCTCTCCCTCGGCGTAGCGGTAGCCGTCGCGGCCGCGGATGCGCTGGTCCCCGCCGGAGCAGAAGGAATGCCCGCCGTCCTTGGGGGAGGGGCCGTTGCCGGTCAGCAGCACGGTTGCCACGTCCGAGCTCATGCGGGCGTGGTCCATGATGCGGTACAGCTCGTCCACGGTGCCGGGGCGGAACGCGTTGCGGACCTCCGGGCGGTTGAAGGCGATGCGCACGGTCGGCAGGTCGCGCACGACCGTGCCGGCGGAATCACGCTCGACCTGGCGGTGGTAGGTCATGTCCTCGAGGTCGAAACCCTCGACCACGCGCCACTGCATGGGGTCGAAAATGTCGGAAACCTTGGCTGGCAATTGTTCGGTGGAATCAAGGGTGCTCACAACCATGAATGCTATAGGTTCGGTAGCCGCGGGGGCGAAAGCGGCTCGGGCCCCCGGCTTTGTGGATCGGCGGAAACCCATGGCCTTCAGTTCTGGCGCAACTGTTGAACAATTAATAATTGCTCTTTGCCTGGGCTTGTGATCCACGTCAAATATTCACCTCACTAGGGTGATTGCAAAACGCATGGTGTCTCGGATCATAGTTGAGCGGCGTTTTGGCTGGTTGCCCAACTTCATGTTGGATGGCAAAGTGCGGTAGGTTTGCCGTTTGCACCTCCACTAAATGTGTGAGCGGGCACCCCTGAAAAGGGCCTGGCCTGGTGCCTTCCCCGTTGCATCGATGCGGGTAGATTGAGTCGCCAAAGGAGCTACGCGGTGGAACCCCACAACGTCCGAGAACACCAGCCCGATACCTCCACCAGAGACGCCGACGTGACGGCCGAGGGCTACAAGAAGACCCTCACCCGCAGGCACGTCCAGATGATCGCCATGGGTGGCGCCATCGGCGTGGGCCTGTTCATGGGGGCAGGTGGCCGTTTGGCCACGACCGGGCCCGCCTTGATCTTCTCCTACGCCATTGCCGGTGTGATTGCCTACTTCCTGATGCGTGCGCTGGGCGAACTCATCATGTACCGCCAGTCCTCGGGGTCCTTCGTTTCCTATGCCGGTGAGCTTTTCGGGGCCAAGGGAGCCTTCCTTTCGGGCTGGATGTACATGCTGAACTGGGCCATGACGGGCATTGCCGAGCTCATCGCCATCGGGCTGTACTTCACCTACTTCTTCCCGGGCGTCCCGGTGGAGGCCGCAGCGCTGTGCGCGCTGGGCCTGTTGATCGCCGTGAACCTCTTCAGCGCCAAGGCGTTTGCCGAGTTCGAGTTCTGGGCATCGTTCCTGAAGGTCGCTGCCATCGTGCTCTTCCTGTGCATCGGCACCTACCTCGTGGTGACCAACGCGCAGGTGGGGGTCGGGCACGCCTCGGTCTCCAACTTGTTCGCCGGCGAGGGCGGCATGTTCCCGCGCGGATTCATGATCACCATCCTGGTCCTCAACGCCGTCATCTTCGCCTACAACGCCATCGAACTGGTCGGCATCACCGCTGGCGAGATGGAAGACCCTGCCAGGGAAGTCCCCGCAGCCATCCGCGCCGTCGTGGTGCGCATCGTCGTCTTCTACGTCGGCTCGGTGACGCTGCTGGCCATGATCGTGCCGTGGAACCAGTACAAGGCCGGGGAAAGCCCGTTCGTCACCGTCTTTGACCAGTTGGGCTGGGGCTGGATCGGCGGCGTCATGAACTTCGTGGTCATCACCGCGGCGCTGAGCTCCTGCAACTCGGGGCTGTACTCCATCGGCCGCGTCTTCCGAGCGATGGCGAACAACGGCCACGCCCCGCAGTGGTTGACCAAGATGAACAAGCGCTACGTCCCCTATGCCGGCATCCTGGCCATCGGCGGCGTGTACTTCGTGGGCATCATCCTCAACGTCTGGCTTGGCGGAACCTACGCCTTCGACCTGGCCCTGAACACCGCATCGATCGGTGTCCTGTTCACCTGGGGCTCGATCTTCGCCTGCCAGCTGATGCTGCGCAAGAAGCGCGGCAAGGTCTCTTCCCTGCCGATGCCGGGGGCGCCCTACACCAGCTGGGCGGGCCTGATCGCCCTGGCAATCATCACGGTGCTGATCGGCTTTGACACGCTCACCGGACCGGACGGCGAAGTCTTCCCGCTCGGCCTGTACACCATTGCCTGCATCCCGCTGATTGCAGTCGGCTTCTGGATCGGCTGGCAGAAGGCCAAGCACAACACCGCCAAGAGCGAGCTCTACTCCTAGGGCTTCATTCCGGTCGGGCGTTGCAAACGACAAAACGGTGGGTGGGTGGTTCCCAAGATTTCCTTGGGAACCACCCACCCACCGTCGTTTGCAGGCCGTCGCTTCATGCAGGCCGTCGCCTCATGCGGGGCTGCTCTCGGGCCGTTTTAGGATCGGGGTACGAGAACCTCGGCGTCCGTTTCCGGGTCGGTGTCGGCCAGGATGCCGGTCTCGTGGGCGTCCGGAATCTCGGTTCCGCGCAACGACGCCCCGGCGGTCTCGGGCAGGTACCGTGTGGCCACCAGGCCGATGGCGCAGGCTGCCATCATGTAGACGGCCGGGAACAACAGGAAATCGGTCTCGTTGATGACGGCCTCGTTGACCATGGCCGCGGTACCGCCGAAGATCGCTGTCGCCACGTTGTAGGTCACCGCAAAACCGGCAAACCTGACGTGGGACGGGAACATGGCCGGGAAGGTGGCCGTGATCGTGGCTAGCTGCGGGATGTAGAGCAGACCCAGGATGGCGAACCCGAGGATCGCGAGCGGGAAACTCTTGCCCATCAGCCAGAACAGCGGCAGGGCCAGCACGAAGAGGCCGATCAGCGACGCGAACCACAGGGGTTTTCTTCCCACCCTGTCCGAAAGTGATCCGGCAAAGGGGATGACGGCCATCATCGCGACCTCGCCGACCAGGATCACCATCAGGGACGCCTTCGGATCCAGGCCCAGCTGGCCCTCGAGATAGGTCGGCATGTAGCTCAGCAACGTGTAGTTCACGACGTTCAGGGCGATCACCAGGCCGCTCATGATGAGCATCGGGCGCCAGTAGCCGCGGATAAGCGTGCGCAGCGAGCTCGATTCCTGGACCTCGCCCCGCTCCTCGAGTTCCTGGAAGACCGGGGTGTCTTCCAGCTTGTTTCGCAGGTGGAGGCCAATCAAGCCCATGGGCAGGGCCATCATGAACGGCACGCGCCAGCCCCAGTCCATCATTGCCTCGTCGCTCAGCGCGACCTGGAAGCCCAGCATCACGGCCGTGCCCAGGGCGAAGCCGCCGAGGGTCCCGAACTCCAGGAACGATCCAAAGAAGCCGCGCTTCTTGTCGGGGGAGTATTCGGCCATGAACGTTGCGGCGCCGCCGTACTCGCCGCCGGTGGAGAAGCCCTGGATCATCCGCAGGAGCACCAGCAGGACCGGTGCCAAGACGCCGACCTGCTCAAAGGTCGGCAGGATGCCGATGAAGAATGTAGCCAGGGACATCATCAGGATGGTGAGGGCCAAGATGTGCTTGCGGCCCAACTTGTCGCCCAGCGGTCCCCAGACCAGGCCGCCGAGCGGCCTGACCAGGAAGGAGAGTGCGAAGGTGCCCAACGCCATGAGGGTTCCGCCCTCGGTGGGGAAAAAGTGGAACGTAATGTAGGTGACTGCCACGGCGTAGACGCCGTAATCAAACCATTCGGTGAGGTTGCCCATGGCCGAGGCGGCAGTTGCCTTGCGGATTTCGCTGCGGCCGGCGGTGGTGGATAGATCCGGGCCGATGTCTTCGCCAAAATCCACGGGGTCGGTGGTCTGGGATGCCACCGGTGCGGGGTTGTTTAGTTGGTTGGGTTGGCTGTTTTCCGGCTGCATTACTGCTCCGTTTGCTATTCAGCTTTCCGTCGACCGGATGCCCGTCCAAATCCATGTTGACGGCCTTGGACGGTGACGGTCCACGATCCGGACAGGGTCCGGAGTCGGTCAAGTGGAAGACGATACGGCAGTGATTGGGGTCGGTCAAACCGGAGAGTTTGCCGACCATGAGGTTGACCGCGCTTATGGCATGATGGGATTGTATTAGTGAACGAATGGTCGGTAATTCTTCCGCGCTCCGCCCGGAGCCGGTCGCCGAAGCCAAACCACGGAGCATTGCAGGTCTTTCCCGCCGGGTTTCCGGTGGGAACCATCCAGGCGTGTGCCCCATGACAAAGGAGTTGTTATGACCGAGGCTTTCTTGGTGGGCGGAGCCCGCACCCCGGTAGGACGTTATGGCGGGGCATTGAGCAGCGTGCGCCCGGACGACTTGGCCGCGCTGGCCATCCGTGCCGCCGTGGAGCGAGCCGGAATCGACCCGGCAGACGTCGACGAGGTCATCTTCGGCAACGCCAATGGCGCCGGCGAGGAAAACCGCAACGTCGCACGCATGGCCTGGCTGCTTGCAGGCTTCGAGGACAGCGTTCCGGGCATCACCGTCAACCGCCTCTGCGCCTCGGGCATGAGCGCCATCACCATGGCCAGCCACATGATCAAGGCAGGTGCCGCCGACATCGTCGTCGCCGGTGGCGTGGAGTCCATGTCGCGCGCCCCGTGGGTGATGGAAAAGCCGGACAAGGCCTTCGCCAAGCCGGGAGCCACCTTCGACACCTCGATCGGCTGGCGTTTCCCGAACCCCGAATTCCTCTCCGGTGAGCTTTCCCGCGAGGGCAAGGCCACCTTCTCCATGCCGGAAACGGCCGAGGAAGTCGCCCGTGTTTACAACACCTCCCGCGAGGACTGCGACGCCTTCGCCGTGCGCTCGCACGAACGCGCCATCGCCGCCATCGAGGCCGGACGCTTCAAGGACGAAATCGTCCCGGTCACCGTCAAGTCCCGCAAGGGCGAAACCATCGTCGACACCGACGAGGGACCGCGCCCCGGCACCTCCTTCGAGGTGCTCTCCAAGCTGCGTCCGGTCGTCAAGGGCGGCACCGTGGTCACCGCGGGCAACGCCTCCACGCTCAACGACGGTGCCTCGGCGATCATCGTGGCCTCCGAAGCGGCCATCAAGAAATACGGGCTGACCCCGCGCGCCCGCATCATCGACGGCGCTTCCGCCGGCCTGGCCCCGGAAATCATGGGCATGGGCCCGGTTCCGGCCAGCCGCAAGGTCCTGGAACGTTCCGGTTACTCGGTCGATGACCTGGCCGCCGTGGAACTCAACGAGGCCTTCGCCTCGCAGTCGCTGGCTTCCATGCGCGAGCTCGGCATCGACCCGGAGATCGTGAACCGGGACGGCGGCGCCATCGCCCTGGGCCACCCGCTGGGCTCCTCGGGATCACGCATCGTCATCACCCTGCTCGGACGCCTGGAACGCGAGGCGAAGGCCGGCGGATCCAAGCTGGGCCTGGCGACCATGTGCGTGGGCGTCGGCCAGGGCGCGGCCCTGCTCATCGAGGGTGTCTAGGGGGATGGGGGAGACGCTGAACGCCTCCGCATTCCAGACCCTGAAGGTCTCCGAGTCCGCCGACCGGCTGAACGTGCAGCTTGACCGCCCCCAGGTCAAGAATGCCATCGACCAGCTGATGGTCGACGAGCTGCACGCTGTCTGCGCCTACCTGGAGCGCACGCCGAAGATCATGGTGCTCTCCGGCACCCCCGCGGACCCGGAAACCGGGGCCAAGGGCGTCTTCGCCTCCGGTGCCGACATCGCCCAGTTGCGCGAGCGCCGCCGGGATGACGCGCTGGCCGGCATCAACTCCGGCATTTTCGACAGGATCGCCAAGCTGCCGATGCCCGTCATCGCGGCCCTCGATGGCTTCGCCCTGGGCGGCGGCGCCGAGCTGGCCTACGCGGCCGACTTCCGCATCGGCACCCCCGAATTGCGCATGGGCAACCCGGAAACCGGGCTCGGCATCATGGCCGCTGCGGGTGCCACCTGGCGCCTGAAGGAACTTGTGGGCGAACCGGTTGCCAAGGAGATCCTGTTGGCGGGCAAGGTGCTCAAGGGCGAGGAGGCCCTGCGCGTCGGGCTCATCACCGAGCTGGTCGAGGGACCCGACTTGATGGCAGCCGCCTCGGCCTTGGCCGACCGCATCGGCACCCAGGACGCCCTTGCCGTGCGCATCACCAAGTCCGTGTTCCACACCCCGCGCGAGGCACACCCCGTCATCGACACCCTTGCCCAGGGGATGCTCTTTGAATCCCAGGCAAAATTCGACCGCATGCAAGCCTTCTTGGACAGGAAGAAAAAGTAAATGAGTGAAACACCCAACACCCTTCCGGCCAAGGTCGGCGTCCTCGGCGGCGGCCGCATGGGCGCGGGCATTGCCCATGCCTTCCTGGTCAAAGGCTGCGACGTGGTGGTCGTCGAGCGCGACGAGGATTCCGCCCAGGGCGCCTACGAGCGCGTTGCCGGCTCCGCGGCGAAGTCCATCGAACGCGGAGGGTTGGACGAAACCTATGAGCAGGTCACCGCACGCCTGAGCGTCTCGGTTGACTACGCGGCCTTCGCGGACCGCGAGCTGGTGGTTGAGGCGGTCCCGGAAATCTGGGACCTGAAGGTCTCCTCGCTCAAGAAGGTCGAGGAAAACCTCGCGGAGGACGCGATCCTGGCCTCGAACACCTCCTCGCTGTCCATGAGCGGCCTGGCCCAGGAGCTGGCTCGCCCGGCGAACTTCCTGGGCCTGCACTTCTTCAACCCGGTCCCGGCCTCCACGCTCATCGAGGTCGTCATTGCCAAGCAGAGTGCCCCGGCGCTCATCGAGAAGGCCCGCGGCTGGGTCCAGGGGCTGGGCAAGACTGCTGTGGTGGTCAATGACGCCCCCGGCTTCGCCTCATCCCGGCTCGGTGTAGCGATCGCGCTCGAAGCCATGCGCATGGTCGAGGAGGGCGTGGCCAGCGCCGAGGACATCGACAACGCCATGGTGCTGGGTTACAAGCACCCCACCGGCCCGCTGAAGACCACCGACATTGTGGGCCTTGACGTGCGCCTGGGCATTGCCGAGTACCTGCACGAGACCCTGGGCGACCGCTTTGCCCCGCCGCAGATCCTGCGCGACCTGGTTGAGCAGGGCCACCTGGGCCGCAAGACCGGCAAGGGCTTCTACGACTGGGCCGCTTCCAAGTAGTCCGGCTGTAACCGAAGCCGGTGGTGCCGGGGATCGCTGATCCGTGGCACCACCGGCTTTCGTGTCTCCACATTGCCGGGACACAATGGGCAGCGGCGGAGTTCTTGGGTAGGTTGGAAACCGAGCCGTCCAGGCACACTGGCGGCCACCGTGGGAAGGAATACAACCATGTACGTCGTCACCAACCGCATTGATGTTCCGGCGGAACGGGCAGCAGCCTTCGAGGAACGTTTCATCGGCAACATGCGCAACAACCTGCCCAAGGTTGCCGGCCTGTCCCGCGCCACGCTTGACCGCCCGGTGGATGAAAACACCCCGTACAAGGTCACCATGGAATTCGACTCCGAGTCGGACTTCGAAACCTGGCGCGACTCCGAAGCATTCCGCTCCGCGCATGGCCGGCCCGCGTCGGCGGCCCCCGGAAACGGCGGCCCGGCAACCGAGGCGCCGAAGGCCGAGGCACCCGGAACCGCGGATCCCCAGGCCGCTGCGCCGCGTGCTGTGACGGGTCCGGAGCACCACATCCGCATTGAAACGTTTGAGGGCGGCCGGGCGTAGGGGGAGCGGAAAAGCGCGATGGTGGAATCCATGGACCAGCCGCAGTGGGAAGGCGCAGTCAACGCCAGGGTCGTGCTGGGCAGCATTTACCGCATGGGCAGGCGCGAGTGGCTGACTGGTGCCGGATGGCAGCAGGCCCACGCCGACGGCGTGCGCACGGTCATTGACCTGCGCAACCCCGATGAGGTGCGCCGGCGCCCCACGGACCCCCAGGTGGACGAGGCGGCCACGGCCGGAATCACCATCGTGAACGCCCCCACCGAGGAGCCAGGGCATCCGGAATTCACGCAGCTCGCGGTGCCTTACATGAACCATCCGCGGATGTATCCGCGAAACGTCGAGTTCTTCCCGGACCGCATCGCCGATGTGTTCCACCAGATTGCCGCGGCCCGCGGAAAGGTCGTGCTGCATTGCTCGGCCGGGCGCGACCGCACCGGGTTGATCGTCTCGATGTTGCTCAAGTTGGCCGACCGGGCCGACCTGCTCGAATCCCAATACGAGGCCTCGCTCCGGGGGATCAACGACTGGCACAAGGTCAGTCCCGTGAAGCACCCGCACGAGTCCTACATCGAGGAACGGGACCTGGTGGGGCCGCTGAACGAGAGGTTGGAGGCGCTGGGCCAATTCGTTGATTCCCTGGGCGTCGAATCGTTCCTGCTCGAACACGGGCTGAGCACCGCCGAGCTCGAAACGATCAGGGAGAAGATGGCGTCCGGCCCGGCGGGCGGGGACACCGGGCCGCACCCCGGGATGGACCCTTGACAAGGATCGAGCCCCTGACGTTGCGCGGGCCCCTGGTAACGCTCGAACCCCTGCGCCACGGGCACCACGACGAGCTGCTCGATGCGGTTCGCGACGGCGAACCCTGGAAGCTTTGGTACACGGCGGTTCCGGAACCGCGGCAGATGCGCGCCGAGATCGATCGCCGGCTTCAATTGCAGGGGCAGGGAGCGATGCTGCCGTTCGTCGCCCGGCGCAATGCCGATTCCGTGGTGCTGGGCATGACCACCTACATGGACATCGACCCGACAATGCCCAGGCTCGAGATCGGGTCGACCTGGAACCGGGCCTCGGTGAGTGGGACCGGCACAAACGTCGACTCCAAGCTCCTGCTGCTAAGACATGCCTTCGAGGTCCTTGGCTGCCCCGCCGTCGAGTTCCGCACGCATTGGATGAACATGCCCTCCCGCGCCGCCATCGAGCGCCTGGGCGCAAAGCTGGACGGGGTGCTGCGCTCGCATCGACGCATGGCCGACGGGTCGTTGCGCGACACCTGTGTCTATTCGATCATCGCCTCCGAATGGCCCCAGGTCCGGGCGGGGCTTGAGCACCGGCTATCGAGGCACTTGGGATCCGCCGGGAAGCCCTCCCGGTAGTTCACCCGGTGCCCTGTTCCGAGGAAATCACCGTGAGGTCGTATTCCACGTTCGGACCGGTCCACACCTGAACGAAGGTGGAGGTGCCGTCCTCGGCACCCCCGCCGCCCTCGGCAATCCCACAGGGCTCCAGGTCATAGCGGACCACGGCGATGCCGCGCAGGTCGAAGGACTGCACGGTCAGCGGCGAGGGGCTCTCGCAATGCACCAGCAGCCACAGCAGCGCGCCGGATCGTTGGTGCGGCAGCATGATCCTGGCATCGCCCTTGCCGTGGAAATGCATCAGGACCTTTTCGCTGCCCGGCCGGGCGCCGGGCAGCGGGCTTTTGCCCTGTTCAAGGAGGTCGGCATGGGTTGGCGGCCTTGGGCCGGATTCCTCCCCGCGCGGCGCGGGATCGATGCGGAAGACCTTGACCTCGGGTATCAGGGAAGGTCCGGAATCCGGTGCGGTTGCCGTGGGTGCGGGCAGGGGTTCGTCCACCAGCGGGGTGCAGCCGGCAAGCAGGAACATCAGGCAAAGCCCGGCAGGCAACGCGGCACGTGGATGCAGCATGCCTTGAGGATACCGCGGGCGCCGGGGACAGCATAGGTGTGTTTGCCCCGGGCGCCCCGCGGTCAGCTAGGCGCCGCGCCCGGCCAACGGGTTGGCCAGGGTGCCGGCGTAGATCAGCCCGCCGGACTGGTCGGTGAGGTCCAGCATCTGCGCGTTGTTGCGCAACTGCAGCCGGTTCAGGCAGGAGAGCTCGAACGATTCGGCAAAGAGCTCCAGGGCGTCGAACGCTTCGGCCGTTTCCGGGTGGCGTTCCCGGTAGGCCAGCAGCCGCTGCGCCGCGGTGGCCCAGAACGCGTCCTCGCTGCAAACCCCTTCGCGGGCCAGTGCCGGGGCAAGGAAGCGCAGGAAGCAGTCGACGATGTCGGTGAAGACCACCAGTCTGCGCTCGGACTCGGGGACGGCGGCGCGGATCCGCTCGACCTCCGGCGGCAGCGGTTGCCTGTCCCCGAGGATGGCGATCTCCTCGGCCAGGTCCTTGTGCAGCACGCGGACGGGCACGGAGTCCTGAAGCACCAGGATGACGTTTTCCCCGTGCGGCATGAACGCCAGGTCGTAGCGGCACAGGCAATGCACCAGCGGGATGAGGTAGGCGTCGAAGTAGCGGGCGAGCCAGTCGGTGGCTTCGAGTCCCGAGCGGCGGATGTGGGCCGCAGCCAGCGACGCGCCGGCGGAATCCAGGTGCAGCAGCGAAGCCATGGTGGCCAGCTGCTGGCCGGGCTCGATGAGTCCGGCGGGCGATTCGCGCCAGAGGGCGGCAAGCATCTTTCGCTGCGGTGTATCCTTCCCTGCCGCCTCGAAGAGCGGGTTGGAATAGCCGACGGCGGCGATCTCGCGCAACAGCCCCACGTTGCCGTGGCGCAGCTCCTCGTCGTTTTCGAAGAGCGAGGTGAGCCAGGCGTTGATGGCCGGGGTCGCCTCCATGTAGGCGGCCGAGAGCCCGCGCATGAAGCCCATGTTCAGCACCGACAGCGCTGTCTTCACGTAGTGGCGTGCCGGTGCACTGCGGTTGAAGAAGGTGCGGATCGACTGCTGCGGCTGGTAGAGGTCATCCCCGGCACCCAGGTGCACCAGGTGCCCGCTGGCGACGTCGGCGGCGAAGCTGATCGCGAGCTTGTGTTCCCACTGCCAGGGGTGGATCGGCAACAGCAGGAAGTCGGCAGGATCCAGCCCGCTGCCGGCACAGGACTCGGCGATCCGCGCCCGGAAGCGGGCCAGCTGCCGCGCCCCGAGCTCGGAGAGCAGCAGGGACTCGGCGTCCAGTCCCGGCAGGGAGCTGTAGCTGGCGCGGGAAGTGTGCGCGGCCAGCCACTGCAGCGCGAGCGCGCCCCCGGTCTCCGGGGCGTAGGACAGGAAGTCGTTGGCACCCAGGCCCAGGCGGCCGTTGTTGGCCACGAAGCAGGGGTGCCCCTCGGTCATCGCCGCCTCGGTCCGCTGGAAGTCGCCCACCGCGTCCCCGGTCCCGGCGGCCAGCTCGGCGGCGCTGGCGGTGGAGTGCAGCTGCTTGTAGCAGTGCGAAGCCAGCGTGCTGCCGATCTCCTCGAGGTACACCGGAAGCTGCGTAGCGGACAGGCCCAGGGTGTCGCTGAAGGCCAGCACAAAGCCGGCGGCGTCGGGGGCGGAGGGTTCCCCGTCGATGGACACGTGCAGCGAGTCGGGGTCGATCACCCAGTGCTCGAGCCCGTGCACCGTGGCGGTGAAGCCGTATTCGTGGTTGCCGGCGGACACCGTCCAGCCTGCGTCCCCGGGCACCGGGTCGAGCAGTCTTTCGTGGGTGAACTCGGCGATGGCCTTGGCCAGCAGGTGCCGGTTTGCCGTCTCCCAGCGTCCGGGGGACAGGTGCGCCGCTGCGGTGGAGGGCCGCCCGGTGGCTGCGGCAAAGTCGGCCCGCGTGCAGTGGGACAGCAGGGCGGTCTTGGCCGGGGCCCCGGCACCGGCGGGCAGCTGGATCCGGGCTGCCGGACGGAAGCCGAGCCGCGAGTTCAGCGAGTGGACGGCGGTGTTCGCGGCGTCGGGCTCCACCACCACGCGCAGCACCGCGGGGTCGGCGAAGAGGTGGGCGAGCGCCGCCTCCATGGCAGCGGCGCTGAAGCCCGGCAGCGACCTGCCGTCGCCGGGTCCGGCGAGCAGCAGGTGCATGCCCGCATCCCCGTGCCGGTGCGCGTAGCGGCCGGCGAGCACCGAGTGCTCCGGGGCGTAGTGCTCCAGCAGGAACACCGGTTCGAGTGCCGCTGACAGGTCCCCGGCGGGCAGCAGGCCCAGCAGCACGTGGTGGTGGGGATCGGCGTTCAGTTCCCGGTAGGCGCTGCCGACCTCCTGGACGGTGGAGCCGAGCATGCCCCAGTAGCCGGCGCGTTCGGTGTTGACCCAGCCGTGCAGCAGCTCGGCGTCGGCGGCGGGGTCGAAGCGGCGGAAGCTGAATTCGGTGGCCTCCGGTGCGGTGCGGCGGGCCGCGGGCAGGACAATGGCCGGGGTGGACATCATGCGTGGGCTCCTTCGAGTGTGGGGGTGAGGGGTGCCGGGGAACCGGGGGCGGGGCTGCCGAAGGACTGGAAGCCGATGCGTTTTTCGACGGCGTAGTGCCCGTGGCCCAGGATCCGGTTGATGATCACCGAGTTGCGGTAGGCGCCCATGCCCAGGTCCGGGGCGGTGAAGCCGTGGGTATGCAGTTCGGCGTTTTGCACCAACACGTCGGCATCGTCGCTGACGGCGTACCCGCGGTCCACGTCGAGCCGTCCGTCGGGCAGCCGGTTGATGCGTGCCCCGAGGTCGGCCAGGAACGCCGGCTCGCGGTAGGTGTAGCCGGTGGCCAGCACCAGGGTGTCCGCGACGGTGTCGAAGCCGCCGCCGTCGTCCTGGTTGCGCAGGTGCAATTGCAGGGCACCGTCCCGGTGCCCCAGGCCTTCGAGCGAGGTCGCCGCGCGCAGGGTGACAGGGGTGTGGCCGGAGACCTGGCGGCGGTAGAGCATTTCGTGGATTTCATCGATCAAATCCGCGTTGATGCCCTTGTAGAGTCCCTTCTGGCGGGCAGAGAGCGCATCGCGGGTGCCTTGTGGCAGCCCATGGAAGTGGTCGATGTACTCGGGCGAGGTCATTTCCAGGGTCAGCTTGGTGTATTCGAGCGGGAAGAAGCGCGGGGAGCGGGTCACCCATTCAAGGTGCTGGTCCGGGCGCAGCGAACCGAGCAGGTCGGCGAAGACCTCCGCGGCACTTTGTCCGCTGCCCACCACCGCGATGCGGGATCCAGAGGCGATGGCCTCGCGGGCGGAGCGGTAGCCGCTGGTGTGCACCACGGACCCGGAGGCCAGCACGCATTCGGGCACGGATGCGGGCACATAGGGGACGGTCCCGGTGCCGAGCACCAGGCGCCGGGTGCGCACGGTGTGCACCCCCTCGGCGTTGTGCACGTCGAGTTCGTACACCCCGTTCGCGTGGCGGGCGGCGGCGACGTGGGCGCCGAAACGCACCGAGGGCAGGCGCGCGGCCGCCCAACGCAGGTAGTTGTTGTACTCCTCGCGCAGCGGGTAGAAGTTCTCGCGGATGTAGAACGGGTAGAGGCGTCCGGTGTCCTTGAGGTGGTTCAAGAAGGAGAGCGGGTGGGAGGGATCGGCCATGGTGACCAGGTCGGCCATGAAGGGCACCTGCAGGTGGGTGCCCTCAAGCATCATGCCCGGGTGCCAGGCGAACTCCTCGGAGCTCTCGAGCACCAACACGTCGAGTCCGGGCACGGGGTTGGCCAGCGCGGCGAAGCCGAGGTTGAAGGGCCCGGCGCCGATGCCGACGGCGTCGTAAATGCGGGTGGTGTCGAAGAGTTCGTTACTCATGCCTGCACCTGGCCCAGGGTGCGCTCGCCGGAGATCCGGCGGCCGTGGGCGACGATGGCCTCCAGGATGGCGGCGACGTCTCCGATGCCGGTCTGCGGGTTCAGCAGCGTGAGCTTGAGGTGGCGGACCCCCTCGATGGTGGTGGCAGCGACCATGGCCTCCCCGGATTCGTAGAGCGCCCTGCGGATTTCGTTGGCCAGCGGTTCGAGGTCCCCGTCGGGCACGGGAAGGGCAGGAACATAGCGGAAGACGACGGTGCTGAGCTGGACCTCTGCGGCGAGCTCGAGTTCGGGGTGCTCCTTCACCAGGGTGCCGGCCGCTGCGGCCAGGTCCATCACGGTGTCGAACATCGTCCCGAGGGCCTCGGCGCCGATCGAGCGCAGCGTGACCCAGAGCTTCAGCGCGTCGAAGCGCCGCGTGGTGGCCAGGGACTTGTCGACCTGGTTGGGTGCGCGCCCGGCCTCGGCGGCAGGGTTCAGGTACTCGGCGTGGTGCGATACCAGGGCGAGCCTGGCACGGTCGCGGACGAGGATCGCGCTGGAGCCGATGGGCTGGAAGAAGGACTTGTGGAAATCCACTGTCACCGAGTCGGCGGCCTCGATTCCGGCGAGCAGTCCACGGTGGCGCGGGGATCCGAGCAACCCGCAGCCGTAGGCGGCATCGACGTGGAACCAGGCCCCGTATTCGGCGGCCAGGGCCCCGATGCCCGGCAGCGGGTCGATGGCCCCGAAATCGGTGGTGCCCGCGGTGGCCACGATGGCCAGCGCATGCAACCCTGCCGCGCGGTCGGCGGCCAGGGCGGCCTGAAGCGCCACGGCATCCATCCGGTGGAGGCCATCGACGGGAACTGCAACAACTGCCTCGGCGCCCAGCCCCAACAGGGACGCGGAGGTGGAGATGCTGAAGTGGCTGTCCGCAGAGGCGTAGATGCGCAGCCCGGCAAGGCGTTCGGGCAGGCTTCCGGGTTTGCCGGCAACCGCCGTGTTGCGGGCCAGCAGCATCGCCTGCAGGTTCGAGGCGGTGCCGCCGCTGGTGAAGACCCCGTCGGCGTCCGGGCCGAGCCCGGCAAGATCCGCGGCCCAATCGATGAGCCGCTGTTCAATGAGCGTGGCGCCGGCGCTTTGGTCCCAGGTGTCCATCGAGGTGTTCACCGTGGTGACCAGGGCCTCGGCGGCGATGGCGGGCAGCGCCACGGGGCAGTTCAGGTGCGCGGCGTAGCGCGGGTGGTGGAAATAGACCGCGTCGCGCAGGTACAGCTCGGTGGCTTCCTCCAGTGCGGCGGCGGTGTTGCCCAGCGGGGTGCGCAGGTCCACCGCGTCGAGCCGGGCGCGCAGCGCGGCCGGGCCGGGGCCGGTGGTCGGCCCCGCGGCGGCGGCGATGGATCGGGCCGCGAGCCTTGCGGCGGCGCCGAATTCCTCGGCCATGCGTTCGGCAGTGTCAGTGCCGAGCAGATGGTCGGCGGCGGTGCCCGCAAGGGATCGCGTGGGGGTGGACAGGGTTTGCGCCAGGGGACGTTGGGGCGTCATGGGGCTCCTTTGATATCGGGGGAATGCCACGAGATGGTAAGCAAAGGTTATGCTTGCCTAACTCGTACCGAGATATTAAAGGCATGGGCGAGGGCTCTAATACAAATTAAGTTCAATAAACAACCAATAAAGACCTAGTCGGACGGACAATAGTGCCCGTCCCACCAAGTCGTACCCGCAATGGACCGCGGGGAAGGTTTGGGTGCGCGTCACACTTCGCAAAGTCGGTCTTGTGCCGGTAGCCGTTCTGGCCCTGGCCGGGCATGGAGTGTGTGTACGCGGGCGGATTTCCCGGACGCGGGACGGTCCGTTCGTCCCAAGCCGCGAACCTCAGCTCCCGGCCGGTGAATCCTGCTCCGACGACGTGAGTTCGGCACCGGGGCACGCCTGAGATGACAATATGGGGATGCGGGGGATCGCGCGCGTTCTCCTACGCCGACTGAGAATTCACTTGTGCCTGCGGACCAGTGGGTCGTTGACTCGAAGAATGACTAATATTTTGCTGCTGGGTGGCACTGGTTGGCTGGGAAAAACGCTCAGTGGTCTCGCCTTGGACAGGGGTCACCAAGTCACGGCGCTCGCACGTGGGACCGACCCCTTTGTCGAGGGTGTCGACGCGGTCTTTTCCGACCGCGCCATGTCCGAAGCCTATGCCCGGGTGGAGCACCACGACTGGGATCTGGTGGTTGAGCTGACTTCTTCGCCGCGGTTTGCGCGCGCTGCAATCAAGCGGCTTGGCGGCAAGGCACGCAACTGGGTTTTCGTTTCCTCGTGCTCGGTGTACGCCGAGCAATCCGAGGCCGGTGCCGACGAGAGTGCCGATGTTCTCAAGCCCCTCGATGCCGACGACGAGGAAGCCGAATCGGATTATGGCCGGGCCAAGTCTGCGTGCGAGAGCTTGAGCCTGCAAACCCGCGCAGGCCGGACGCTCGTGGTCCGTCCGGGCTTGATCGGCGGTCCGGGAGACCCGAGCGGCCGCAGCAGCTATTGGCCGCTGCGTTTTGCCGAGTCGCGGGATCCCGTGCTGGTCCCGGCCGACCCGGACGGGCTGCAATGGGTGCAGGTCATCGACGTGCGCGACCTGGCGGCATTCATTCTTGACGCCGGATTGGCCGGGCACCATGGATACGTCAATGCCGTGGGAGCACAATACCAGCTGGTCCAGGTCCTGCAGCTGGCCCGGGACGCCGCCGCGTCCGCCGGCGCAGCCGGGACAACCAAGGACGGGCACACGCTCCACGGATACGACCTGGCACGGATGGCCACGGATCGGGTGAATCCCTGGGCAGGTCCCAAGTCGTTGCCGTTGGTGCTGCCGCCGGGAACCGAACACGAGGGCTTTGCGCGACGATCGGACGCCCGTGCACTGGCCATGGGCCTTCACCGACGCAGCCTGCGCGAGAGCTTTGAGGACATTGTACGCGCGGACGATGGCGGTGGGATCCGATCGCTGCGCTTGGGCCTGAGCGCGGAGGAAGAGTCGGCGCTCATCGCCGGCCGATGACCCCCGGGGCGCACACTTGATCGCCAGCAGGGCATCGCCTTGCCTCATGTCAATATGCTCGCGAAATAATCCCGCATGCCTCAACTAATTTGCTCGCCAAATAGGGCATCCCCGGACTGCGCGCGCATCTTGGCCCGGTTGATGAGATGGTTCTGGATGGCATTGATGCGGCGAGTGATGGCCGCCGGATTCAGGTCCCCGTGGATGCCCGCCAGGGCCTTGGCATGTTCCGGGTCCATGGCCTCCAGATCCATGATGCGCTGGTACGCGGTCCGCGGCCGGTCATAAGTCCGCTTCCTGCGACCCGAACGTGCGGTGCCGTAGCCGTTGGCCTTGACCATCGGCAGCAGGTGGTTCTTGCGCTGGTTCACCAGCGCCCAGAGCTCATTGAGCAGGGCCATCTCCTCCGGACCCTCGTAGCGGAACCTGAAGGCATGGCGACGGACCCAATCCCGATTTCGCTGCTCGACATGCGCATTGTCGTTATGCTTATACGCCCGCGCCCTAGTCAGATCAATGTTTCGTTCCTGCGCCCACTCGATGAGCTGGGTGTTGATGAATTCACCGCCATTGTCGAAATCCAGGGCCCGCATCGGGTAGGGCAGGGACCGGACCAGCAGGTCGACCCCGGCCACGACATGGCTGTGCGCACGGTTTTTCACACACGTGTTCACGGTCCACCCGGTGAACACATCTGTCAGGGTGATCGAATACAGGAACTCGCCCTTGAGGCTGTGTCCGCAGTGGGCGACGGTGTCGATCTCGAAGAACCCCGGTTCCTGCTCCATGGGCGTGCCCGACCACCGCACCGGGATCTCCGAACGCAGCATCGCCCCGGGCTTGGTCGAGGACAGTGCCGAGGGGTATCGAGCGGCGCGCAACGGCTTCAGATACCGATCCATCGTGGAGGCCGACATGGATAGCAGCTCGTCCCTGACCTCGTCGGTCAGCAGTCCCGCCACTGTCCCGAGTTCGTCGAAGCGTTCCAAACGCTCGAGCTCGTCGGCCATGATCGGAGCCAAGTATTTCCCGCAGGGCTCTCCGGAAAGCGTCCAGATTCGTTCCAGGAGCTTGAGGGCCGCCGGCCCGTACTTGCGGGGCCTGCGCCGCGGCAGGGGCTTCGGAATCCCGCGTGCGGGCTTACGCAGTTCCGTGGCCAGACGCCGGCGGGCGTTGGCCCTTGACCAGCCGGTCGATGCGCACAGGTAGTCGAGCATCACGCCCTTCTGTCCCTTGGTCCCTTTCGCATACTCGGCGGCGAAGCCGCTGACGAGCTCTCGCCGGGTGTGCATCGATATCCCCTGTTTCATCTCCCCAGCACAGCCTGCTGCCCGCCCTGGTGGCCAGAGTTTCGCGAGCATTCTTAAATGAGGCACGCACCTCATTTCGCGAGCATTACTAGTGAGTCAACGCGGGCATTTGACAGCCGGCGATGCCGGGCCGCACGATTGAAGTGTCCCATTGTCGACGTCAGGACCACGACGTGTTGCCAGTTCTCGCCTTCGCCTAAACGCGCCAAGGAAACGCCATAACCTCCACTGCCCAACGGGGAAGTCTGAGGAAATGGTGAAGTTTCGACGCTTCCTTCGTCGAATCGAGAACCACCATGCAGCACCCAACCCCCATCGTCATTGACCGCCTCGGCTTTTCCTGGCCAAATGGCGGAACAGTTTTCGACGATGTCTCAACGACATTCATGCGAGGGACCACGGGCCTGATCGGACCCAACGGCTCAGGCAAGTCCACGCTGCTGCGGCTGATCGCCGGGGAGCTCGAACCCACCCGCGGCACCATCCACACGGACGCACGGTTGTCCTACCTTGCGCAGGACATTGTGCTGGACACCAAGCGCAGTGTCGCAAGCCTGATGGGCATCACCGACACCCTGGCTGCGCTCCACCGCATCCTGGACAACACCAGCGAAGACCTGGCCCGGGACATGGACCTGGTCGGCAACGACTGGGATCTTGAGGAACGGTCCGCGGCCCTGCTGGACGGCTACCTGAACTCAGCGGTCACCCCCGAATTCCTGCAACGCACCGTAGGCAACCTCTCCGGCGGGGAAACCATGGCAGTTGCGCTTGCCGGCATCGAAATCCGCGGTGGCGGAATCACCTTGCTCGACGAGCCGACCAACAACCTTGACCGGGCCGCCCGCCACCGGCTCTACGACATGGTGGGTCAATTCGCCGGGACCATGCTGGTTTCCACCCACGACAAGACCCTGTTGAAGATGCTCGATTCCCTGGCGGAGCTGCGTCCGGTCAACGTGCGTGCCCTGCGTGCCGAGAAAATAGATCTCGTGCGCTTCGGGGACTGGGATTCCAGGGAAGAGTCGCTGGGTCACGAACGTGACAGCGCGGAACGGTTGCTCGCCGATGCCCGACGCAAGCTCGCGGTTGAGAAACGGCAGAGCCGCGAGGCGGAGACCAAGATTGCCCGGCGGTCCAAACAAGGGCAAAAGGCTGCGGAGTCCATGCCAAAGATCCTGTCCAACGCCCTGCGCAACAAGGCCGAGGTCTCGGCGGCAAAGAACCGAGGCATCATGAAGTCGCACGAGGCCGACGCGCGCGCGGAATTCGAAGATGCCCGCAACAGGCTGCCGGTGGAATTGAGGATCGGAATCGATTTGCCCCGGACCCGCGTCCCCGCCGGACGCAGCGTATTCGAATTACCGGTTGCCGAAATCTCCCGAGGTATCGTGCTCGAACACGGCGAGCCCCTGACCGGAGACTCGGTACTTGGAATCTGGGGCCCGGAACGCATCGCCCTTGTCGGAGGCAACGGGGTAGGGAAGACCACGTTGATGGACGCGTTGGCGATGCGATCGAGGGTGCCGGTTGGATTCCTGCGCCAGAGGCTTTCAGCCGCCGAAGAGCAGGATTGGGCAGGGCTCAGGAACCGAATGAGCATGCTGGAGAACCTCCGGCTTGCGGCTCCGGGCGTGGAACCGGGGATCCTGCGGGAACAACTGGCGGCCTTTCATTTCCGCGGCAGCAGGGTCGATGAGCCGGTGTCCCAGTTGTCGGGCGGCGAGAGGTTTCGAGTCGCGCTGGCGATGATCTTACTGGCCAATCCCGCGCCGCAATTGCTGCTGCTCGACGAGCCAACGAACAACCTGGACATGGTCACCGTTGAGCAGCTGCTGTCGGCCCTGGAGTCATACGGCGGCGCCATGGTTGTGGCCAGCCACGACGAGGATTTCCTCGCCGCGCTGGCCACGGACCGTGAGTGGGAAATGCGGCGCGGTGCTATGTCGCCGGGCGCATGACCTTTCTGGTGCTTGGCACATGCGCAGGAGCATGGGCGACAGCGCGGGCTCCGAGCTCCGCCAGCGCGATGATGGCAAAGGCGTTGATTCCGTGAAGCAATCCAACCAGGGGAGCGCCGAATGCGACGAAGGCCAGCGTGATCTGGACGGCCACGGCCAAGAGGAGCCACAATGCCCATTTCAGGCCGGCATGGGCCAGCAACGCGATGACCAACAGCGCCAGCACGAGAACCGGGGCTGCGTACATCCCGATCATGCCGTGCATTATTCCGGCCAGTGGCGGGCCTTCGGGAACATCTCCGGCAGTCAGCATGTTGATGACGTCAAATGTTCCCCAGGCGATGAGGGCCGCCTGAAGCACTACGGCGGCGGCAATGATGTGAGCAACAACCTTGTATGCGGTTCTCAAGGTGAATGTCCTTTCTGGAAATTGCTCAAGGTAATTCAGTAAGAAGGCCAGTAGTGGCCACGTGGCCACGCTTTCACCAGGTAGATGCGAGAATGATCGTTACGTTCGTGCGGCCCAAGCAGTTTGTGGGCCAACCATAGCCCGCATGTCGGGCGGAAACCAGCACAGTCGACGTACCAATTGGACTCGACGGTCCTTGGTCCGAGAACGCGAGCGACATCCGGG
Source organism: Paeniglutamicibacter sulfureus (assembly GCF_039535115.1). Taxonomy (NCBI): domain Bacteria; kingdom Bacillati; phylum Actinomycetota; class Actinomycetes; order Micrococcales; family Micrococcaceae; genus Paeniglutamicibacter; species Paeniglutamicibacter sulfureus. Next base: position 1,715,134 of record NZ_BAAAWO010000001.1, on the reverse strand, counting down.
AACTACCAAGCCTCTGCGATCACCTCGGCCAGGAGTTCGTCGCCGTCAACATCCAGACCCCGCGACCGGAACCATGCGCTGATGTTCTGGCAGTCCCGTAGAAGGAACCCGACGCCGCCTTCGTTCCCGGCGAGGTCGACAAATTGCGGCAGGTCGATGACCACGAGCCTCTCGCCGGCAGCAAGGACGTTGTAGGGAGAGAGGTCGCCGTGGGCAAACCCCAGCTGGGCAAAAACCTTCATGGCCCCAACTATTTGCTCCCAGTAATAGCCCAGCCGTTCTTTGTCTGGATGCACATGCTGCAGCCGCGGTGCTGCCGCGCCTTGGGATTCCGGATCTGCGATGAACTCCATGAGGATCTCTGTGCCCATGATCTGCACCGGATAGGGGACCGGAGCGCCGGCCTCAAAGCACATACGAAGGTATTGCCACTCTGAATTTGCCCACCGCGAAGCCTCCACGAGACGCCCATAGGTGCTGCCGCTTTTCAGGGCACGGGCATCGCGTGAACGCTTGACGCTGCGGCCCTGGGTGTAGGTCGAGGACCGGTTGAAGGTTCGCTGATCCGGTGATCTATAGCGTTTGGCAGCCAACAAGGATCGTTGGTCGGCGGTGGCCCGTTCGATCAGGAAGACATCTGCTTCCTTGCCGGTCTTGAGGACGCCGAGTTCAGTGTCGATGGCACCGGCATCCTCTATGACGAACTCGGGGTAGGGCAGGGGGCCGCGCATCAATTTCTCGGTTGCCGGCCAGGTTGACCAACGTTGGGCTTCGGTGAGTTGGTCGTCGAGGTAGTTCCAGTCCACCTCGCGATCTGCGGGCCTGGTCTTGCCGGGGGAGAGGCGTGGTTCAAAGGTGTCTGGAAAGCTGTTTTCTACGTAATTCTTCATCGCTGGAGTAACTCCTGTGGGAAGGAAATATCTGTTCCGGGGTGATCGTCGGGACACTCATCGGATTCCTCCTTCGGTAGTTACTGGCGTTGGTTCACCAAGCACACCATAGTCATTGGTGATTGTCAATCACTTCCAATTGGCGCACGTTTGGCGGGTGGGAGGATCGACCGCCATGGCGATAAGCGCTTGGTTCTTGCGGGATGCCGGAAAGGTCACCAAGGTAGGGCGCGAATCGACCGCTGTCACTGAAGCGGTCGCGCGGGGACCGCCGGGCGTGCTCCTCTTGCGGTCACGGGAGACCTATCCGCGGGGGTGCGGCTCCGGTCCCGGATCGCACGGTTCAATGTCGGACGCGGCGAGACATCCGGTTGTTCACCGCGCAGGCGGCAGCCTCGAGGCAGGAGATTGCTTGTCAGTAGGGACATTGCACCCTATGCTCCGATCATGGCCTGGATATCGCGACGATCGACTCGTGCTTTTGCCGGCGCCGGAGCGGCACTGGTGCTGGGCGGAGCGGCGCTGTGGAGTGTCAGTTCGGCAACCGCCCGCTCCGGGCTCGAGGTGCTCGTGGGCTCCGCTCCCTTCGAATGCGTGGATCCGGAAGCCGTCACCACGAACGACTTGCAGCTGGGCAGTGACGACGGTGTGGCCGTGACCCTCCCCGCGCTGAGCGTCACGAGAAACCTGGACTGCAGGTTCACTTTCATCGTGCACAACACCAGCAACGTCGACGTCAAGGTGAAGTCCGTGGACATCCAGCTCGCCGGCCCCGGCAACGGAACCGGAGTCCAGATCGGAACGCTCGAGTTCAACGGCAACACGTTTCGAGCGCTGGACAATCAGGAGGCCGACGCCCGCTTCGAGATCAACGATTCGCTGCCCGCCGGTGAAGCCGCGCGCGTCACCGCGATGGTTGGTTCCATGCCCGGCTGTCTGGGTGCCGGGGGCAGCCAGAGCATGGTCAACAGCCCGAGCCTCAGGATCTCCGCACTCGGGCTCGGCGGGGACGTTTCGCCCCGCGGCCCGGTCTACTCGCTGATGGGAACCGCGGAATCAAGCTGCGAGAACTAACGTGGGTACGCGGGCTTACTTCCTGATGTCGATGATCAGGTTGGTGATCCGCAGGGTGCAGAGGCGCTCGCCGGCTTCGTTCTCAATCACAACCTGGTGGCTGGCCACGCGGCGGCCCAGGCTGATCGGGGTCGCTGTGATCGTGATCAAGCCGCTGCGGGCCCCCTTGTGGTGCGTCGCCGAAACGTCCACGCCCACTGCGGACTTGCCCATGGTTGAGGCGTGCTTGACGGCTGCCCAGGAACCCACCGCCTCGCCCACGGCCAGGGACGCCCCTCCGTGTAGCAGGCCGAATGATTGGCGGTTTCCCTCCACCGGCATGGTTGCCACGACCTTCTCGACTGACTCCTCGAGGATCTTGATGCCCATCTTGATATCCAGCTCGCCGAGGGCAATCTGCCACACTCCGCCAATCGACGTTTCGGGGGTGGGGGCGGTCGGGCGCTCTGCGCTCATGGATGTCAATCTCCTGTTTTGCGGGCTTGTTTGGCGCCCGGGACTCGTGGTGCTCTTCCCCATACTGTACTGTGGTTGCTAATACTGACCGATCGTTCAGGAAGGACCTTGTCGATGACGACTACTCCCATGGCTCCACTCGTTCCGAGCTTCATTCAAAACTCTTGGTGGACCCCGTCCGAGCCGGTTGGGGGTACCCCCGTGTTGGATGCCAACACAGGAGCGCCCCTGGCCACGGTCAACAGCGACGGGATGGATCTGGCCAAGGTCGTTGAGTATGGACGCACCGTCGGCCAGGCCGAACTGGGCAAGCTCACCTTGCACGAGCGCGCCCTCAAGCTCAAGGAACTTGCCACATTCCTCAATGACCGCCGCGAAGTGCTTTACGAAATCTCCTACCAAACCGGTGCGACCAAGATCGACTCGATGGTGGACATCGACGGCGGCATCGGCGTGCTGTTCACCTTCTCCTCCAAGGGCCGGCGCGAATTGCCGAACTCCAATGTCATCACCGACGGGACCATGGAGGTCCTTTCGCGCGACGGTTCCTTCGCCGGCGAACACATCTACACCCGGATTCCCGGTGTTGCAGCACAGATCAATGCCTTCAACTTCCCGGTTTGGGGAATGCTGGAGAAGTTCGCGCCCGCCTTCATCGCCGGTGTGCCGACCATTGCCAAGCCCGCCACCCCCACCGGCTACGTAGCCGAGGCCATGGTGCGCCTGATGGTCGAATCCGGCATCCTGCCCGAGGGATCCATCCAGCTGATCTCCGGCTCGGCCCGCACGCTGTTGGACGTGCTGGACTACCGCGACATGCTGTCCTTCACCGGATCGGCCTCCACTGCATTCTCGCTGAAATCCCACAAGAACGTCATCGAGGGCGGCGTGCGATTCACCGCTGAAACCGACTCCCTCAACGCCGCCATCCTCGGTCCCGACGCAGTGGTCGGCACCCCGGAATTCGACGCCTTCGTCAAGGCAGTCACCACGGAGATGACCTCCAAGGCGGGCCAGAAGTGCACCGCCATCCGGCGCAACATCGTGCCCGCCGCCCTCGTTGCCGACGTGGTCAAGGCCGTGGGCGAGCGCATCGATGAGCGTGTGGTCATCGGCGACCCGCGCGCCGAGGGCGTCACCATGGGGGCCCTCGCATCCCTGGAGCAGTTGCGCGACGTACGCGCCGCGGTCGAGGACATGATTGCCGCCGGCGGCGAAATCGCCTACGGAACCCTGGATGCACCGGTGGTTCGCACCACCGAGGGCGAAGAGAGAACCGTCGATGCCGGGGCCTTCATGTCCCCGCTGTTGCTCACCTGGGACGACGTGGAGAACGAGTCGGTGCACAGCCGCGAGGCCTTTGGCCCGGTTTCCTCGGTGATCGGCTACTCTGACCTGGACGACGCCGTACGCCTCGCCGCAAAGGGCTCCGGGTCCCTGGTGGCCACCGTATGCACCAATGACCCCGACACCGCGCGCGTCCTCACCACCGGCATCGCCTCGCACCACGGCCGTGTCCACATGCTCAACCGAGAGACAGCGCGCAGCTCCACCGGCCACGGATCCCCGGTTCCGCACTTGGTGCACGGCGGCCCCGGCCGTGCCGGCGGTGGCGAAGAACTCGGCGGCATCCGCTCGGTCATGCACCACATGCAGCGCACAGCCATCCAGGGCTCGCCGAACATGCTCACGGCAGTCACCGGCATATGGCACACGGGAGCCGACCGAGTCATTGCCGGCGACGCCGAGTTCGGCGCCGTCGAGGGGGCGATCCACCCGTTCCGCAAGTCGCTGGCCGAGCTGAAAATCGGCGATGCCTTTGCCTCGCCGCTGCGCAAGGTCAGCCTGGAGGAAATCACCGCCTTTGCCAACGAAACAGGGGACACCTTCTACGCACACACCGACCGTGCCGCGGCCGAGGCCAACCCGTTCTTCCCCGGCATCGTGGCCCACGGCTACCTTCTGGTCTCCTGGGCCGCGGGACTCTTCGTCCAGCCCGCACCGGGACCGGTCCTGGCCAACTACGGCCTGGAGAACCTGCGCTTCATCACGCCGGTGCCGGACGGGGACTCGATCCGGGTCACGCTGACCGCCAAGAAGATCACCCCGCGCGTCACCGACGAATACGGGGAAGTCGCCTGGGACGCTGTCATCAACAACCAGGATGGCGAGATCGTTGCCACCTATGACGTGCTGACCCTGGTGGAGAAGGAAAACGCCACCTACGCCAACTGGGCCTAGTACTCCTTGGCACTCACCTCAACGCGAACAAGCACCGATGGCCGACCGCCCAACTCCCCGTTCAAGGAGTCGGGCGGTCGGCCATCGGTTTCTGCGCCACCGGCAAAGGGACGCGCCCGTGGCGACCTTCCCGTGGCCCGCGTGGCACCGGATGTGAGAAGGTAGCGGGCAAAGGGAATTAGGCCAGCGCTGCCCCCGGCCGGCGCGACTTGCCGTGACGATGAGGAACGAGGGCTCGATGAATTCACCGGTGCTTCAGGATGCCGACGCATGGACCGAACGGGAGCAACTGGACTTCTTCGAATCGGCTGAACTGACGGACATCCTGGCCGATGTCGTCCGTCCGATGGGACTTGAGCATGCCAAGGTTTCCTTGGCGGAGTTGCACCATCGGCCCGGTGCCGGGGTCTCGGGAGTCTTTGAGGCCAGCAACGGATCGACGACCCTATACCTTGGCGCCACCGCGGAAAAACTGGAGAAGGTCCCGGAAGGTGCCGTGCGGCTGGACAGTGGCCAGGGCACCGTCGTCGTATGGCTGCATCCTGCAGATCCGCTGCTGCCCGGATTGCCGCTGGCGACCACTCCGGCATTGGTCGAGGAAAAGTGGGGTGGCGGCCGCGTGCTGGAGGAGCTGCGCACCTTGGCCTACCGCCCGCTGCGTCGGGCGGTTTTACTGGCCCGTTTTGGAGACGGCAACCAACTGTTCCTCAAGGTCCTGAGGAAGGATGCGCAACTTCTGCATGACAAGCACCTTGCCCTACTGCAGGCAGGCGTCCCGGCCCCCACGCCAGTAGGTCCGCCGATGGATGGTGTGCTGGCATTTCACCGGGCAAGGGGAGTGCCGCTGGCCGAAGACCTCATGCATGCCCCGGACCTGCCCCTGGATCCGAAACAGATCATCGGGCTTCTTGACTCGCTGCCTCAGGCCCTGATGGAGTTTCCCGCCAGGCCGGCCTGGTCGGACCGCCTGGGCTGGTACGGGCATGCGGCCCAGACCGCCGTGCCGGACCAAGCCGAAAACATCGCAGCCCTGATCCAGCGACTTGCCCACATCCTGGAGAACTCCCGCCGCGGCGAGCTGGTACCTAGCCATGGGGATTTCTACGAGGCCAACATCTTCGTCACCGACGGGACCATCACCGGGTTGTTGGATATTGATTCGGCCGGCCCCGGATATCTCGTCGACGACCTTGCCTGTTTTATCGGACACCTTGCGGTCTTGCCGGGTCTTGACGTGCGGTACGCACGGGTCGGGGACTATCTCGAACGGTATGCCAAGGCCTTCGAAGCGGAATTGGGCAACCGCGGGGTGTCTGCCAGCGGGCTCTATGCCCGGGCGGCTTGCGTGGTCCTTTCACTCGTGGCCGGCGCGCGGGATGAATCCAACCCCGACTGGCGTTTGGCGGCGATGGACCGATTGCGTCGGGTGGAAGAACTTGCAGGCCTAGCCCAGAGTGCCATGAGAACCGAACCAACCGGATAGTCGCTGGGCCAAAATGATGAACCTTTGGCTGGTTGCGTGGAATCCTCGTAGGGGTCTGATGCCAAGATGAGAACATTCTCATTCTTTTCTCCTCTACGGCTCACATTCAAAGGTCATGCTGGAATCAAGCAACCAGCTGAACAATGAACGGAAGGTTCGGAACCATGAAGAAGACACGTACATTTTGGTCAATCACCGGAGCTCTTGGCGTAGTTGCCCTTGGAGCCGGTGTCGCGGTAGCCCAGCCTGCCGTCGCCGTCAACGAATCGGTCGTGGTGCAGGAGCGCGCATCGCAACAGACTTCCTCCTCGGTAGAGCGGGTCGCAGCTGCGGCCGAAGTCTCCGCGCAAACTGCCGCATCTGCACAGTCGGCAGCGTCGCCGGTTTCGGCACAAACACCGGCTTCCCCGGTTACGGCACAGTCCCCGGTTTCTCCGGTGTCGCCGGTTACGGCCCAGTCGCCGGTTTCTCCGGTTTCCCCGGTCACGGCCCAGTCCCCGGTTTCTCCGGTATCGCCGGTTACGGCCCAGTCCCCGGTCTCACCTTTGTCTCCGCAGACCGCACCTTCGGCGGCCAGCGCCAGCTAACCGACGCGGACCCAGCGGATGCGGCGGGTACCGGTTTCTGAACCGGTACCCGCCGCAGGTGCGTCACCGGACCGGCAGCATCGGCAGGTTCCACGTCCAGCTCCGGGCCAGACATGTGCCGTACGTGGAACCGCCATGGCATGCTGAGTCTGTGAAACCACAAGACGCCGGTGAGCCATTCATTGACCGGGAAGCCGCTGCCCTGATGTGGGCCGAGTATTCAAATGCCAACCCGGATAGAGTTCGTCTTTGCCCGGAGTACACGGTCGAACGCTTCGGTGATTCGGCGGACCTGGCAGACGCGCTGCTGCATGAAGTGATCCATGGTCGCAAAAGAGCCACCTCGACGCTAGCCCGGGAGTTCCTGGATGACGGCCAGTCTCTTCCGCGCATCGGATCTCATTGGATCGCCTGCGACGGGTCGGGAACACCTCGGGTCATCCTGAAAAGCGTGGAGTTTCGGATCGGCGACTTCAACAGCGCCGATGCCGACTTCGCCAGGGATGAAGGCGAGGACGACAGGTCACTGGAGAGCTGGAGGACCGAACACCGCAAATACTGGCGGCGTACCGAAACCGCCCGCGGCCGCACCTGGAGTGAGGACGATGAGATCGTGTTCGAACGCTTTGTGCCGGTTTGGCCGCCTGCGCACGTGGGATTGCGGCCCTGACCCTCAAGTGGCGAATCGCCGATACCATCGCCACTGCACCTGATCTCCAATCAGGGACCGGAAGGAGCTGCCGCGGCCGCGGGGACTGTCACATCAGGTGTGAGGGGTCGCATGCCCGGCAGCGCTTCAGGACGGATCCTCGAAGCGGTACCCCATGCCACGCACCGTGGTGAACCATTCAGCGCCCAATTTGTTGCGCAAGTAGCGCACATACACGTCAACGACGTTTGACCCGGGATCGAAGTCATAGCCCCACACCCTGGATAGCAATTGCTCCCGGCTGAGCACCTGCCCGGGGTTTCGCATGAAGGCCTCGGCCAGCCCGAATTCCCTGGCCGACAGGTCGATCTCGCGACCGTGCAGACGCGTCCGGCGGCTCCCGAAATCGAGTTCCAGCGGGCCGACTCGAATCACCTGCTCCTCGTGCACCGCCGCCTGCGGACGCAGCCGCAGCCGCACCCGGGCCAGGAGCTCCTCGAACCGGAAGGGCTTGGCCATGTAGTCGTCCGCGCCTCCTTCGAGCCCCGCAACAGTGTCGTCGATGCTCGAACGCGCCGTGAGAATGATGACGGGGGTATCGGCGTTGGTGGAGCGGATGCGCGCAAGAACCGAGAAACCGTCCTCGTCGGGCAATCCAAGATCCAGGACGATCAGCTCGAAGTCTCCGGTCTGGGCAAGGTACCCGCCCTCCTTGCCTGTGTCGGCGACGGTCGGGGCGAAGCCAGCGGCCTTGAGGCCCTTGGCGACAAAGGAACTGATGCGGTCCTCGTCCTCAATGATCAGTATTCGGCTCATCTTCTTCTTTCTCCGGGGCAATGGGGATTTCAATGACGAAGGTCGAGCCAACGCCCACATCGGAGCTGACCCCGATGCTTCCTCCGTGTGCTCCGGCAATCGCCGAGACGATGTTCAGTCCCAGTCCGGAACCCTCTGTGCGTTTGGAATTGTGGCCACGGCCAAAGCGTTCGAAAATTCGCTCCTGGTCAGTCACTGCGATCCCGACTCCCTCGTCGCGGACCCAGAACCGCAGGACCTCGTTGCCGGAGTCCGTCGTGATGTTGGTTCCCATGGTAATTGTGGACCCGTCGGCGGAAAACTTGACGGCGTTGGAGCACAATTGCAGCATCGCCTGGGTGATGCGCTGTGGATCGACATCGGCAGTGGCCTCGACCCTGTGGCCGATCCTCCAGACACGGTCGCCGAGCGGACGCGCCTTGTCCAACAAGTCGTCGAGCAGGGTGCCGATGTTCGTGGCGGCAGGCTGGACGAAGTCGACCCTGTTGGAGTTCGCCAGGGTGACCAGGTCGTTGATGAGGAAGGACATTCGGTCCAGTTCCGCCAGCGCGATGTCCCGTGACTGGTTGACGTCTTCTGGATCCAAGGGGTCCATGAGCTCAAGGTGCCCCTGCACGATGGTCACCGGCGTTCTGAGCTCGTGGCCCACGTCGTCAAGGAGCTGGCGCTGGGAAACCATGGCGTTCTCCACGCGGTCCAGCATGGCGTTGACCGTCATCGTGAGTTCGGCGAGGTCGTCGCGTCCGACCACTTTGATGCGCTGGGACAGGTCCGATTCGGAAATCTTCCGGGCGGTGTCGCGCAGCAGGGCCACGGGGCGCAGGAACCTGCCCACCAGCAACCAGCCGGCCGCTCCTGCCACCAGCAAGATGGCAAGGCCGACCGCCACATACATGAGGAAGCCGCGATTCAGGGCCTGCCGCTCGGCGGTGTAGTCGTAGGCAAGGAACAGGTGGGCAGGTGGTTGGGGCTGGGCGAGGGTCAGCGGAATGCTCACCACGCGATAGGTGGCCTTGGCAGTGGGCACCGTTTGGAGCATGACCCTTTCGTCCGGGGCGGAGTTCACCGCCCAGGCGATGAATTCCGGGTCGTTTTCCGGGCGCAGCTGGACGATCTCGGGGGCGGTCCACCGCACGTCGTTGTTGACCATGCTCAGCATGCCCTCGTGCTTGGCCGGCAGGGTCTGCTGCATGGCGGTGTACAGCAGGGCCTCGGCCGTGAGCGGTGCGGAAGCGGTTGCCGATTCGGAACTGCGGGCGGCCAGCACCTGGAATTCCTGGACGCTGCGCTTGAGCGAGTCGTCGATGCGGGCGTCCATGGTGCGAACCTGCAGGAGATAGACCACGGTGCCCGTGACGGCGAACGCCAAGGTGATCAGTCCAAGCATGCCCGCAAGCACGCGGGTGCGCACGGAGAACCCTCGCCGGGCAACGCGTGTGCTGGCGAAGAACCTTGCCAGATGCCGGGCGAGTCGGGTGATCCTAGTCATCGTCGTCATCCGGCTCTTCGAAGTCATCATCGTCGTCATCGTCGTCGTCGTCCACAGAGGACGGGGGAAGCGGCTTGACGGGTGCCGACTTGCTGGGCAGGACCGGCGGCTTTGGCGAAGGCTTGACGGAGGGCTTGGCCGGGGGCTTCGACGATTTGGTGGGCGAGGGAGCGGTTGGCTTCGGCTTGGGAGTGGGATCCACGGACGAGGACGACGGGTTGGACGGTGTCGGACCCTCCTCGACGGTGATTGCCGGGCCCAGATTGACAGCAGGGGGAGCAGTGAGTCCCAGCGCCACCACATAGGTCCCCAGCCCCAAGGTCAAGAACACCGCCAGCCAGGCCACGATCTTGCCAGTTTTTCCCAATCCCATGCCCACTAGTATGGCTGAGAATGATGAGACCCAAATGAGAAGGGTGAAACGGCCGGGTCGAACCGGGAGGGATCACTCACCACGTGGCATCGGGACGCCCATTGCTGGATCTCCGCGCCCGGCATCAGCGCACGGGGTGTGACCATGCATTTTTACGCCCGCTAAGCGCCAGAGCTTTGGCAGTGTTACTCTTTGGGCATGGTGGTACGCCGTTTGGAAAGCCTTGGTCTGATTATCGGACCCTTGCTGTTCGCCCTGTCACCGCTCTTCTGGATCGACGGACACTATGGAGTGACCGGCGGGCTTCTCATTGCCATAGCCGCCGTGCCCTGGGTGTACGGACTCATTGGGGAATACAACGCCCTCCGCCCCCGGTTTCCCCTTCTGTCGGGGCTATGGATGCTTCTGGTGCTGATCGGCATGTTCGGCACCGTCGCGTTCGGGCTGCAAGGCGTGTTTGAGAGTGTGTTCGGTATCACCGAGTTTCGCTCGCTAGCTACTTTCGACATCTACCCACTCCCGGTGGCTATTGTGCTGATTCTGGCCGGACCGCTCTTTCCGGTCGCGCTTTTGTCCTTGGGCGCAATGCATTGGTGGACCGGGCTCACGCCCCGCTGGAGCGCTGTGTTGTTGGTATTTGCGGCGGCTGCGTTCCCGGTTGCGCGGATATCTCGATCTGTCCCAGTTGCGTTCATCGCTGACCTCGTCATGCTCGCAGCCTTCTGTGTGGTCGCCTGGTTTGCCTGGCATCGAAGGGACGAGGAATCCATATAACTTGCGGCTTGCGCTCAATGATGCAGAACTCTGACCCTGATTTCCAGAACATCGCAAGAAAGGTGCGCTCCCATGACCACCCACTTCTATACTGCTTCAAGCCTCGACGGGTTCATCGCCACCCCCGAGCATTCCCTTGAGTGGCTGTTCAAGCAGGACTTCGATTTCGAAGGCCCCATGGCATACCCAGAGTTCGTGAAAGGAATTGGCGCTCTCTTCATGGGTGCTTCCACGTATGAGTGGCTACTGAGCAACCAAGATGAGTGGGGCTACGAGCAGCCGGTCTGGGTATTCACTCATCGCGACCTGCCCGTTCCAGAAGGCGCAGATATCCGCTTTGTTCAGGGTTCAGTGACGCAGGCTCACGCAGAGGCCGTCCTAGCTGCGCAGGGAAAAGATATTTGGGTGGTGGGCGGTGGCGACCTTGCTGGCCAGTTCGCAGATGCTGAGCTACTCGACGAAGTCTGGGTACAGTTCGCGCCGGTAACACTTGGTTCCGGCCAGCCTCTCCTTCCGCGAAATCTGCAACTCGAAATCATTGACCACGCTCGCAATCGCGATTTCATTTGCATTCGATACCGGGTACTCCGAGAGACGCCTCACCCGTAGATCTTGAAATCCGCCGCAGACTCGCGCGCAGGCAGGAAGTGATCCACAGAATCGATCACTTGACAGACTGGAAAGTGATAGCTTAATCTTTCCAACATGGAAAGTAATGAGATTCAACAACAGCTCCGCGAGGCCGAGCGGGCAGCCGCCGCGCCCCATATCGCTCTCCCCAGGTCCCCCTGGTGGCACACTCTCCTGATCAGCCTCACGGGTCCAGCCCTCGTGCTGCTCGTGACGCAAACGCAGGGATTGTTTTCCGAGCGCACCCCTTTGGGGTCTATCCCGACCCTTACGATCGTGCTCATTGCACTTGTCGTGATCCTCGACCAAAGAAAACGCCGCGGCGTCACCCCAAAGGGCAAGGCTCCCCAAGAAATCCGCCGAGTTTTCAACTGGTACTTACTCGGCACGATCATACTCATAGCAGGCGTCTTCGCGCTGGCCGTCACGAGTTCACTCTGGGTAAGCATTCCGGTAAGTTTCGTGGCATGCCTGGGTGGGCTGACCTGGTTCGGCATCGCCTACGAGCGGGCTGCCGATCGTGTACGGGTTCGACTGGCATGATTTCCGACCTCGACCCGGTCATTCACGCGCCCAAACGGCTCGCGCTTATGGCACTGCTTGCCCACGCTCAAGACGCAGATTTCGGGTTTGTGCGCGATGCATTGGGGGTCAGCGATTCCGACCTCTCCAAGCAGGCCACTGCTCTGACTGAGGCCAGCTACATCACGGTCGCCAAGGCGGGCCGCGGGCGAGGCGGCACGACCACATTTCGAATCACCAAGCAAGGTCGCACCGCGTACGAAAAACATCGGGCCGCACTAGAAGCCTTGCTCGCGGGGAGCAATTTCAGCGTCTCGTCTGACAGCACTGTAGCTAAGGAGTCGTAGCCAGACGGCATGGCACTCATCAGGCCTCCCGAATAAGCTTCAACCATGACCGATTCACAACCACAGAACGCATCCGGCTCAGTTTCTCCGAGGATCGGCCTGCCCGGTATCGCCGCAATCTTCTTTACGCTCACGCCGATCCTCTTGATTCTCGGCTGGATGATCTTCATGGGCACCTCAAGCCGTGATTTCTTCTCCGGAGCCCCCTTTCAAGCCATGCTCGGAACGTTTTTGATCTTGATCGGCCTATTGTGCCTGTTCTCTGCGCTTCTGCTTGTGGGAGTTCGTGTCATCGCCCAACAGCACCTCAACGTGCTCGTTCAGCTCAGCAGCCCCCGCCCGGAGTAACAAACTGGGCCATTCACGGAGGAAATCTTCGTCGTGACGCAGTCGATTTGCGCGGCCCGACCACCTTCAAAAACGGGTTCTCACGCATCGAGAATGATTGCTAACGTTGCCTCACGTGAAGGAAATCAACATCGCAAACCCACACGAGTACGACCACACTCACTCGTCCTCCGCCGGGTCTGGGTGGCTTCGCGCTTCGGTGTTCGGTGCGATGGACGGCCTCGTCTCAAACACCGGCCTCATTTCAGGTATTGCCGCAGCAGGCGCTTCCCCTGGCATTATCGCGATCACCGGTATCTCGGGCCTCATCTCTGGCGCGATCTCAATGGCGCTTGGCGAATACACCTCCGTGCGGACGCAGAACGAGCAGCTTCAAGTTGAGATCGACACCGAGCGCGACGCCCTCACTCGCAATCCAGAAGGCGAGGAGGCCGAACTCTCGATCATGTTCGAGTCGCTCGGCATGCACCCTAGTACAGCTCGCGATGCCGCTTCACAGGTGCACGCGAACACCGAACAGGCGCTCAGAGTGCACCTCGCGCACGAACTTGGCTTGAGCCCCGACGAAAAGCAATCGCCGAGGGTGGCGGCAATCGCATCTCTTGTCTCCTTTAGCGTGGGTGCGATTATCCCGGTCCTTCCGTTCCTGATCGGCTTCGGAACCCTCGGGTGGGGGCTCCTCTTCGGCGGAGTGGGTCTTCTCGCTGCGGGCTTCGCTGCCGCAAAGTTCACTGACCGCAACCCCTTCGCGAGCGCGGGCCGCCAGCTGCTCTTCGGCGGCATCGCCGTCGCGGCCACCTATGGCATTGGTACGCTCCTCGGGGTCTCACAACTCGGTTAATCGGCGAAGATCGAGCCCACACTCTTCAGCAGCGCCCAATTGGCTTGGTGATCCTCAAAATCACGCGATCCTCGCAATTCGAATCTCTGCTGTGGCCGTAGGCTTAACGCATGCCAAGCCCGGAGTTCGTCGACGCAGTGCTCGACGTCATCAGGCGCATCCCGCCAGGGCGCGTCATGACATACGGTGACATTGCGCACGCACTTGGGTCCAACGCTCCGCGGGCAGTCGGTCGAGTGCTCGCCTACTACGGCCACGCCGTCACCTGGTGGCGAGTCGTGCCGGCGAGTGGACTGCCACCGCAGGGACACAGTCGTCTCGCCCTTCCCCACTACCTTGAAGAGGGCACACCGCTCAGGTGCCAGGTATCGGAGGACGACTACCGCATCGCTCTGTCATCGGCCCGACTCAGCTACGATCATGAAATTTACTCGGAGGTTGCCCCTTGAACCGTAATGCCCCACGACGAGGCGCATCAAAAGGCAGCCCTCTGAGGTCGATCAAGCGACCGCAGTCAGCTGGCAAGAAGGCCGGGGCCGCCTCGAAAAAGCAGGCCGCTGCCAAGGCAACGCCCAAACCGGAACGGGTGGAGCTGCCGACGCTGCAGCTCGGCTTCGTGCGCGGCGTGGCCCCAAGCAAGTGGGCCGAGCGTTGGGCGCGAGCAGTGCGAGAACAACCGTTGGAACTCGTGCCTGTGGACCTGCACGAGGTTGAGAACGCCCGCACAGAGTTCGATGTATTGCTAGAACGAGTTGCACCCGGAGCTATTCCCGCGGGAAGCGAGGCGGCAGCGCGCACCCGGCACGCGATGCACCTCTACAACGAGACCATCGCTCTTGTGGTTCCGGCAGATCACGAGCTCGCGAAGCTGGGAGAGATTGATCTCGAGGATCTCTCCTTATTGACGCTCCTCGCACACCCGGATCACTTCGCCGAGTGGCCCGAACCCCAGGAGTGGAAAGACCCTTCTTGGACGCCACGAAACGCCAAGGCAACACTCGAGCTCGTAGCGACTGGGCTCGGCGGCGCGCTCATGGCGCAGCCCCTGGCCAGGCACCTCTCTAACAAGCGTGTGCACGCCGTGATTCCGGTCACACACAATGGGGAAACGCTTCTGCCTGGAACTGAAATCTGGGCAAGCTGGCGCATTGAACGGGACGGACCTGACGTGCAGCACCTCGTCGGGGTGCTTCGTGGCCGCACTGCTCGAAGCAGCAGGTAGAAGCAATCCCGCCCACTGGGCATCTCTCTTGACTCGCTGCGTTCGGGCCGACGCGCGACTCCCCACCTGCAACCCCGACCATAACTGCCGCCAAAAGCAGCAACCCGCAAGTGCCGGAAATGATCAACGTCTCCGCGCCAGACTCTGGGTCGCGATGGAGCAGTGATTCGATCCACCAATAAGTGCCGGCCCTGTCTACTTGGACTCCGGGAGAGGTGTAGCGCTCGCCGCTGTGAGGTCCGGCAGTTACGGCAATTGGTTCGGTGCGGCCGGCAAGATTCTCCATCGTGCACACCGCCTCACCGTTCAGCGCGTCTACCTCGGCCTGAGTCCAGGCAGTGTCGGTGAGCTCACCATTTTGATCGTGTTTGAGGTCTCCCGCCACCGGCGACTTGAACACCTCAAAGGTGAGTTCAGAGCCTGCCGGCACCGAGCCATCTACAATCGCGACATCGGTAATCGTGTCACCTACTGTGGCTTGTGGCTGCGCTTCCGTGCGCACCTCGGGGTGCACGATCCTCGCCGATTCTTCGGGTATGCCGAAATCGTCGCATCTCTCCTCCCAAAATCCCTGCGCACGCGGCAGCCTAGTTCCGCGTTAGGTTTTAGGCAGTTATCGGCGCCGATGATCGAGGGATCTTGGTCAGCGCCATCAATGTCCCACTTGTACGTGTAGTAACCCTGTTCAAGGATCTCATCGTCAAAAAGGAATGAGTAGGTTTGTGGGCTTGACTGATCCCGAGCTGGATCGGTTGTGAACGTCCCGCGTGCAGCGACGGGTGCACCTACCGGCGCCTCAGATGAAGGGTTCAGAGCGGGATCGCTGAGGTACGGACCGTAAGCCGTAACCTTGGCTTTGACCGGCATCCATTCGTGCGATCCATCCGTAGCTAGTCGCCAGCGCCATTCTCCGCTCGTGCCGGTATCAGCGGCGGTAGCAGCGAACGTGATGTCGTCGCTGTGCTGCTCGCCGACACTCACGAACTTGCTGCTCACGAGGCTTGACACTTCAGGAGCCCAAGTTGTGTCGAGTTCAACCGTAACGGCCTCAAATGGCCGTGCCCGTGAGGATTCGACCGACACCGAGGATTGCGAGTTGCCTCCGTCGCCCCAAAGCACGGTGGTAGGAATTTCGAGATACTCACCAGAAAACGACACCCGGTAATACCGGTCCCAACTCTCAGCGGGAGGCAGACCTTGCCACGAAAGAGACGTGCCGGCGGGGGAGCCGTTTCCTTCCCACGTCCGAGAAGTGGTGCCATCAGAAAACTCACCGCTCTCGATCTGCAGAGACAGGGTGCCGACAGGAATAGAAACGGAACCGGAGTACGCGCTTGTTGGTGACACAGAGATGGCGGTTGAACTCGAACCAACCTCGTGGCTTTGCCGGGCATAGGTCCACGAAGCGGCCTCGGCCATCAGCCTTTGCGACAGGGCGACTACGTCGGGGCCGACAGAGTTTCGCACGCGTGCAAGTTCTGCCTCATATCCGGAGCTGCCCCGCCCGTCGGCACCTCGAATCTCCCACACGGCGAGTGCCACAGCAGCAGCCTGGAGGTTGTCGTTTGTCTGCCCATAGCGCGCAATCACGAACGTGATCTGTTGTAGGGGCGCACCCTCAGTGGTCGCGACCGACACCCCGCCTGAGCTGTTGCCGGGAATTGTGGAGCTTCCTACAAAGACGGGGACCTTGGGGCCAGATCGGACCCAGGGTTCTGCGCAATACACGTAACGGCCGTCAACCACGAACGCCCCGGCACCGTGTACATGAATCCCGTTGCCCCAGTTTACGCCGGGGCCGTGGTGGTTATCGATTGCGTGTGCTGGGGATGTGAGATCAGAAGGCGAGGGTGTCGTGGCGATCGCTCCTCCAAAGAGAAATGCGCCGAGGATCAGCGCGGTGAAACGAAGATAAATCCGGTGGCGCGAAGACCACCTTGTCTGACGCTCTGAGATGGTTTGGTGCTCCAAAGAGTCCTCCTTTAGTGGGTAAGAGGCAGTCCATGTTGCGCGTTCGGGCGCACAAATGGCTGCTACTTACTAGACGAGGAGGCGCGCGCAGTCTCGTTTCACCGCAATTACGGTTACAGCTCGGGTTGCTGCTTTTGGCGGCAGTTATGGTCGGGGTTGCAGGTGGGGAGTCGCGCGTCGGCCCGAACGCAGCGAGTCAAGAGAGATGCCCAGTGGGCGGGATTGCTTCTACCTGCTGCTTCGAGCAGTGCGGCCACGAAGCACCCCGACGAGGTGCTGCACGTCAGGTCCGTCCCGTTCAATGCGCCAGCTTGCCCAGATTTCAGTTCCAGGCAGAAGCGTTTCCCCATTGTGTGTGACCGGAATCACGGCGTGCACACGCTTGTTAGAGAGGTGCCTGGCCAGGGGCTGCGCCATGAGCGCGCCGCCGAGCCCAGTCGCTACGAGCTCGAGTGTTGCCTTGGCGTTTCGTGGCGTCCAAGAAGGGTCTTTCCACTCCTGGGGTTCGGGCCACTCGGCGAAGTGATCCGGGTGTGCGAGGAGCGTCAATAAGGAGAGATCCTCGAGATCAATCTCTCCCAGCTTCGCGAGCTCGTGATCTGCCGGAACCACAAGAGCGATGGTCTCGTTGTAGAGGTGCATCGCGTGCCGGGTGCGCGCTGCCGCCTCGCTTCCCGCGGGAATAGCTCCGGGTGCAACTCGTTCTAGCAATACATCGAACTCTGTGCGGGCGTTCTCAACCTCGTGCAGGTCCACAGGCACGAGTTCCAACGGTTGTTCTCGCACTGCTCGCGCCCAACGCTCGGCCCACTTGCTTGGGGCCACGCCGCGCACGAAGCCGAGCTGCAGCGTCGGCAGCTCCACCCGTTCCGGTTTGGGCGTTGCCTTGGCAGCGGCCTGCTTTTTCGAGGCGGCCCCGGCCTTCTTGCCAGCTGACTGCGGTCGCTTGATCGACCTCAGAGGGCTGCCTTTTGATGCGCCTCGTCGTGGGGCATTACGGTTCAAGGGGCAACCTCCGAGTAAATTTCATGATCGTAGCTGAGTCGGGCCGATGACAGAGCGATGCGGTAGTCGTCCTCCGATACCTGGCACCTGAGCGGTGTGCCCTCTTCAAGGTAGTGGGGAAGGGCGAGGTCAAGCCCCAGGTAGTGGTGTAGCGCAGTGTCCTTCGATTGTGATGGTTAGGCGCTGAGTTGAAGGACGGTGTCGGCGATCACCTCAGTTCCGGTGTCGGAGACGAGGCAGAGCCGGGATCTAGCGAGGATGTCGAGTCCGAGGTAGCGGCGGCCCTCGGCCCATTCGTCGGTCTGCTCAGCAAGAACAGCCCCGACGAGTCGGATGATCGCGTCGCGGTTTGGGAAGATGCCGACGCTGTCGGTGCGGCGACGGATCTCCCGGTTCAGCCTCTCGTTCGGGTTGTTTGACCAGATCTGTTGCCAAAGCCCCTCGGGGAACTGGGTGAAGGCGAGGATGTCGGCTCTGGCGGCGTCGAGGTGCTCATACGCGTCGGGGAGCTTTCCGTTGACATAGTCCAGGAGACGGTCGAACTGCGCGTTCACGGCCGCGGCGTCGGGCTGGTCGTAGACCGAATGGAGCATCGCCTTCACTGCCGGCCACATGCTCTTCGGCGTCACCGACATGAGGTTCGCGGCGTAGTGCGTGCGGCAACGCTGCCAAGACGCGCCGGGCAGGTTCGCGGCGATCGCTTCCACGAGCCCTTGGTGCGCGTCACTGGTGACGAGGCGAACGCCAGTCAGCCCGCGGGCGACGAGATCAGCGAAGAAACTGTTCCAGGCCGCTCCGGTCTCACTGGTCGCGACCCGCAACCCGAGGACCTCCCGCCGCCCGTCAGCGTTGACGCCAGTGGCGACCAGGACGACGGCATTGATCACCCGGCCGCCCTCGCGGACCTTCATCGTCAGCGCGTCAGCGGCGACGAACGTGAACGGACCCGCGTCGCCAAGTGGCCGGTGACGGAACTGTTCGACGTGCTCGTCGAGCTCGGCGGCCATGCGAGAGACTTGCGACTTCGACAACGAGTGAATGCCGAGGGTCTTGACGAGTTTGTCCATCCGGCGGGTGCTCACTCCGGCGAGGTAGCAGTCGGCCACAACGGTGATCAGCGCGGACTCGGCGCGCTTGCGTCGTTCCATGAGCCACTCTGGGAAATAGGTGCCCTGGCGGAGCTTCGGGATCGCAACATCGATGGTGCCGACGCGGGTGTCGAGGTCGCGGTGCCGGTAGCCGTTGCGCTGCGTGACACGGTCGGGGCTGGGTTTGCCCCATTCGGCACCGACGACGGCGTCTGCGTCGGCGGACAGGAGCGCGTTGATCATGGTTTGCAAGAGATCTCGCATCAGATCTGGCGACGCGTCGCCGAGGGCCGCCTTGCCTCATGTCAATATGCTCGCGAAATAATCCCGCATGCCTCAACTAATTTGCTCGCCAAATAGGGCATCCCCGGACTGCGCGCGCATCTTGGCCCGGTTGATGAGATGGTTCTGGATGGCATTGATGCGGCGAGTGATGGCCGCCGGATTCAGGTCCCCGTGGATGCCCGCCAGGGCCTTGGCATGTTCCGGGTCCATGGCCTCCAGATCCATGATGCGCTGGTACGCGGTCCGCGGCCGGTCATAAGTCCGCTTCCTGCGACCCGAACGTGCGGTGCCGTAGCCGTTGGCCTTGACCATCGGCAGCAGGTGGTTCTTGCGCTGGTTCACCAGCGCCCAGAGCTCATTGAGCAGGGCCATCTCCTCCGGACCCTCGTAGCGGAACCTGAAGGCATGGCGACGGACCCAATCCCGATTTCGCTGCTCGACATGCGCATTGTCGTTATGCTTATACGCCCGCGCCCTAGTCAGATCAATGTTTCGTTCCTGCGCCCACTCGATGAGCTGGGTGTTGATGAATTCACCGCCATTGTCGAAATCCAGGGCCCGCATCGGGTAGGGCAGGGACCGGACCAGCAGGTCGACCCCGGCCACGACATGGCTGTGCGCACGGTTTTTCACACACGTGTTCACGGTCCACCCGGTGAACACATCTGTCAGGGTGATCGAATACAGGAACTCGCCCTTGAGGCTGTGTCCGCAGTGGGCGACGGTGTCGATCTCGAAGAACCCCGGTTCCTGCTCCATGGGCGTGCCCGACCACCGCACCGGGATCTCCGAACGCAGCATCGCCCCGGGCTTGGTCGAGGACAGTGCCGAGGGGTATCGAGCGGCGCGCAACGGCTTCAGATACCGATCCATCGTGGAGGCCGACATGGATAGCAGCTCGTCCCTGACCTCGTCGGTCAGCAGTCCCGCCACTGTCCCGAGTTCGTCGAAGCGTTCCAAACGCTCGAGCTCGTCGGCCATGATCGGAGCCAAGTATTTCCCGCAGGGCTCTCCGGAAAGCGTCCAGATTCGTTCCAGGAGCTTGAGGGCCGCCGGCCCGTACTTGCGGGGCCTGCGCCGCGGCAGGGGCTTCGGAATCCCGCGTGCGGGCTTACGCAGTTCCGTGGCCAGACGCCGGCGGGCGTTGGCCCTTGACCAGCCGGTCGATGCGCACAGGTAGTCGAGCATCACGCCCTTCTGTCCCTTGGTCCCTTTCGCATACTCGGCGGCGAAGCCGCTGACGAGCTCTCGCCGGGTGTGCATCGATATCCCCTGTTTCATCTCCCCAGCACAGCCTGCTGCCCGCCCTGGTGGCCAGAGTTTCGCGAGCATTCTTAAATGAGGCACGCACCTCATTTCGCGAGCATTACTAGTGAGTCAACGCGACGCCTTGACAGTGGTGCCTCGAAGGCCGAACCTAAAGCATGGGGAACCGCCGGGTATCGCGAGGCCACGGATGAACGGGCTGGACGATGCACAGCGCGAGTGGACGGGCCGTGGAATGAGCACCTGTGGCGGAGGCAACTGGTTTTGGCGCGGATGGCTGAACATGGTCCAGGCCGGACCTTCGTTGTTCCAAGGCCACCGCATCGTCAAGAACCTGCCTGGCCTTCAAGGGGCGATTGGTCCCAACAACGGCTTTGTTGACGTGCACGGAACCGGCGGGGAACCCTGTCGTCTGCTGGTCATCGGGGAATCCACCGTTGCCGGGACCGGTGCCCCCACGCACGCACTCGCGCTGACCGGTCAGCTGGCCGTGGGGCTCTCGGACCGGCGTCGTCTGCCGGTGGCCTGGGAAGCCCAGGGCGCCAACGGTGCCACCTTGGAACGCATCGTCAGCGAACTTCTGGAGCTGGTTCGGCAACCTGACCCGGACGTCGTGGTGTTGGTTGCCGGTGCAAATGACGCCATGGCCGGGAGAAGTTCCGCACACTGGCGCCGGGACCTGCGCAGGGTCCTGGAGGTCTTCATGGATTCGGGCAGGCACCGGGAAATCGTCGTCGCGGGAGTGCCGCCCTTCAGGTATTTTCCGGCGCTGCCGGTGCCGTTGAACGCATTTCTTGAACGCCGGGCCGGCCGCCTGGACGCGGCGTCGGCGCAGGTATGTGCCGAATTGGGCTTGGCCTTTGTGTCTTTCGCCGACGATCCGCCGCTGGGGGAGGCCTTCTTTGCCGCCGACCGCTTCCATCCCTCGGTGGCCGGCTATGGGCACTGGGCTGCTTTTCTGCTCGATGCGCTGAATGGGCCCCGTCCGGAAGACACCTTGCCATGAGCCTCGCCACCGAAGACAGCGGAGGCCCGTTTCCGCCCGAGGGGGGGTGGAAACGGGCCTCCGCTGATTCGAAGCCGGTTTAGTAGGCCTTGACGCGCTGTTCCACGATCAGGTGGATCAGTGCGAACTGGCCCTTCTCGTCGATGGCCGTCAGGGCGGCCTCAAGTGCAGCCGGGATGTCGCTGTCGTTTTCGACCCGCACACCGAATCCGCCAAAGGCCTGGGCCATGAGAGCGAAGTCCGGGTTCTTGAGCTGGGTGCCCGAGATGCGTTCGGGGTAGTGGCGTTCCTGGTGCGTGCGGATGGTTCCGTACTCCTGGTTGTCCATCACGATGACCAGCGGGGTGGCACCGTACTGCGCGGCGGTGGCCAGCTCTTGGCCGTTCATCAGGAACTCCCCGTCGCCCGCAATGGTGACCACGCGGCGGCCCGGGAAGTTCAGCGATGCGGCAATGGCCGAGGGCACCGAGTAGCCCATGGATCCGTTGCGTGCCGAAATCATCGAGGCGTATTCCTCGGTGGGGAAGTAGCGGTGTGCCCAGTTGGTGTGCTCGCCGGCGCCAAGGGTGATCATGGCGTCCTGCGGCAAGCCCGCCACCAGGTTGGCCATCATGGTGTCCATGCGGGCAGGGCCTGCGGACGGCGTGGCGGCGGGCAACGCTGCAAAATTTTCCTGCTCGGCCCGCATGCGATCGGTGAAGGACTTCCATTCCGGCTTGCCGGCGAAGTCCATCATGACCAGGTCCCGGACGAAGACATCGGGCTTGGACACGATCTGGTGCGACACCGGGCCCGAGCGGCCGCGCAGGGACGGGTCGATGGTGACCAGGAAGTTCTTCTTGGTCCAGTCCTGGCGCACCAGGAAGCCATCGGTGATCACGTCGCCAGGGACGGTGCCGACGAAGATCAGGAGGTCGGTTTCCTCGAGCAGGTCATAGGTGGGCTTGGGACGTCCGTAGCCGATGGGCCCGACGTAGGACGGGGAGCTGAAGGGAATGTTGCCCTCGCAGCGCCATTCAACGGCGGCCGGCAGGTGGTGCTCTTCCAGCCAAGCGGTCAGGGCGGTGGAACCCTCCTGGGTCCAGTCGTTGCCGCCGAGCACGAACAGCGGCTTGGAGGATTCCTCTAGTGCCGACTTGAGTTCTTTCCAGTCGGTCACCGTCATGCCTCCGGTGGCCACCGGGATGACCGGGTGCAGGGTGGGCTCGACCATTTCACGGATGATGTCCTCGGGAAGCCCGACAACCACTGGACCGGGACGACCGCTCATGGCGGCGAACATGGCTTCGGCGACGATCTCCGAGGCCCGCTCTGCGTGGTCAAGGACCATGACGCGCTTGGCGCCGGTGTCGAACCAGCCCTTGATGTCGAATTCCTGGAAGGCTTCGCGGTCACGGTGGGCAAAGGGGATCAGGCCAACGAAGAGCACCATCGGTGTGGAGTCCTGCCAGGCGGTGTGCAGGCCAACATGTGCGTTGGCGGCACCGGGTCCGCGGGTGACCATGGCGATGCCCGGACGCTGGTGCATCTTGCCGTCGGCCTCGGCCATGTATGCGGCGCCGCCTTCGTGGCGGCAGACGACGGTTTCAATGGGGGAGTGGTGCAGTCCGTCCAGTACATCAAGGTAGCTTTCCCCGGGGATCACATAGGTGCGTTCCACGCCGTGGGCGACCAGGGTGTCGACAATGATGTGCCCGGCCGACTTCTTGTTCGTGGCCTGGGCATCGGGGAGTGCTTCTAGTGTTTGGGCGCTCATGGCAGTTACTCCTTGTGGTCACCGTGGCATACGGGACTAATGTTGCTAAGCGGGCACGTCTTTGTGCCGCGCCGTGGTCGAACGAGATCTCAAGTTTCAGCAAATGTACATGATGTCCGCCACTTGCCCGAAGAATGCAACGAAACGCATCTGTCACATTGGGTTGTTGATCACAATGACTTGTTTTTCGCCCAATCCCCGGCGGCATGCTTCGCGTTGGGTTCGATGGGCGGAGCCGGCCGAACCCGGACTTGATCCACTGGGCCTAAGGTAGGTGCATGAGCCCGAAACCCGATTCCCATTCGACAGCCTTCCTGCGGCCGTGGACAGACTCGGAAGAGGACATTGAATCGATCTTGGCGGCGTTTGGGGTCGACGACATGGCGGCCCAGTCGGGGGAACCGGTGAATTCCGCAGCGGCGGCCCGGAGGTGGGTGGCGCCGTGGATCGACTGCGAGAACGATCAGGTGCTGGCATTCGCCATCGACGTGAACGGCCTGGCGGTGGGACATGTCATGGCTACGGCCATTGACCGCCGCCACGAGACGGCGTGGATCTCCTATTGGGTCGCTTCCGAGGCGCGTGGCGCCGGATTGGCATCGCGCGCCACAGCCGCAATGGCCGTGCACTGTTTTGGAACCCTTGGCCTCTTTCGGCTCGAGTTGGCCTACAGGATGAACAACCCGGCTTCGGCTGCGGTGGCCAGGAACGCCGGGTTCAAGGTGGAGGGCCTGGAGCGGGCGAAATTGCTGTACCTCGACGAATTCGGCAGGCCGGAGCGCTTCGATGTCCAGACGTGCGCCAGGCTGCTCACCGACGACCCCGCGCCTGCGATGCCGCTGCAGATCCTCGCCTAGGATACGGCCACGGCAAGGAGACGGCAATGGCCCGGAACCAAGGGGGTTCCGGGCCATTGCCACGCGTAGCGGAGCCGGGCTCTTGCTATGCCGCGTAGGGGCTGGGCGGATACTTCGCGTTTGACGGCTCGTCGGCGTTGATGGACCGTTCGCCGGGGAGGTTTCGCCAGGCAAACCAGCCGTAGAAGCCGGCCAGGGCCTGGAAGACCGTGACACCGAGCAGGGCCAAGGCGGGGTTCGTGTTGAAAAGCAGGGCGACGTAAACAATTGCCGAGACCGTACTGGCCAACCATGCCCAGCGGTACCCGCACGCAATGCCGATGAGCGCCACGACCAGGGCGGACTCGGCGGCAAAGGAAATCCACAAGGATGCCGTGCCGTCGGTGAAGATGAAGCCGGTTGTCAGCATGCGGCCCATCCGCAAGGCAGTGAAAACCACAACGAGCAATGCGCCGATCAGCAACGACTTGACGCTGAAGCCACGTTGGATGACCTTGCGGCCAAAACGGCCGGCGTTTTCAAAGCGGGAGAAGCGCCACAGTCCAAAGGCCGCGGCCAGCAGTGCAGGCACCGCGTACAGGAGCATGGAAGCCTCGAACTGCAGGGCGATGACCAGGGGGCCGGCAAAGACCGCCAGGATCTGGGCCCACCAGCCCAGGTCGTTGCGCCGGGCCAACAGCACCATGGCAATGCAGCTGAGCAGCGCTGAAGCTGAAAAGAGTGCCACCTGGGTTCCGGAATCCGTTCCGGGGGCTTGGGTGAAGAGATTATAGAAAAGTTCGTCCACGAAGAATGCTGCCTATTCACAAAGAAAAACGATGGGGGCGGTCCGATGCCTCAGCTATCGATCGTAGCGTGTCTTGCTGTGCGCGCGGCTACCGGTCGGTCTTGTGTAACCCATCGAACATCATGGTGATGGCATGCTCTTCGACCTGTTCGGCCGTGACGTTTCCGTCTTCCCGGAACCACTCGACCAGCGAGTTGATGGTGCCGAACAGCAGGCGAGTGGTGGTGCGCGGATCGATGTCGTTGCGCAGGGAGCCCTCGCGCTGGGCCTCGACCACGAGGTCCGATACCCGGCGGTCCACGGCACGGCGGCGCTGCAGCGCGTCGCGCTCGATCTCGGTGTTGCCGCGCAACCGCAGCAGCAGGGTCACGTATTGCTGGCGCTTGACCAGGACCCGGATCGTGGAGCGGAGGAAGAACTTCAGTCGCTCCTCGGCGGTGCCCACGCTTGCGCGTTCGTCCTCGGCAATGGCCTCGAGGGGCACCAACGCCTCGTCAAGGGCCAAGCGCAGCAAATCGCCCTTGGAGGGGACGTGGTGGTAAATGGCGGACTTGCTGATACCCAGGTTCTCCGCGAGCTTGCCCATCGACGTCGCGTCATAGCCGTGCTTGTTGAAGACTTCCACCGCTATGGACAGGACGGAGTCCTGGTCGTATCCGGGGCGTCCGCGTTTGATCGGTGAGGAGCTTGCAATGCTGGCAGTCATGATTCCTCATTCTCTCACGAACGGTCGGTCCGGAAATCGGTGGCGGGATGACGGTGACGGGGACGGGAGTGCTGTGACGCGCTCCGTCCCCGTCACCATGGCGCCCTACTTGTTGCGCAGGTCGTAGATGCGGCGCAGCTTGCCCGAGGAGCGGGCGAGCGTGCCGGGGTCAACGACCTGGATGGCGCAGGAGGACCCGACGTGGATCTTGATTTGCTGGGCGAGCTCCTTGCCGGCGGCCTCGGCACGGTCGGAGGTGCAGTCCTCGCGGCGTTCGATCTTCACTGCGAGCTGGTCCATGCGCCCGGGACGGGTGATCTCCAGCTGGAAGTGCGGGGAAAGCCCATCGATGCGCAGGGCGATCTCCTCGATCTGGGACGGGAAGAGGTTGACCCCGCGCAGGATGATCATATCGTCGCTGCGCCCGGTGATCCGGCCCATGCGGCGGTGGCCCGGCCGTGCGGTGCCGGGCAACAGGCGGGTGAGGTCGTGGGTGCGGTAGCGGATGATCGGCAGTGCCTGCTTGGTCAGCGAGGTGAACACCAGCTCGCCGTGCTCGCCGTCGCCCAGCACCTTGGTCTCGTCGAAGGCGTCGATGATCTCCGGGCGGAAGTGGTCCTCCCAGATGTGGCTTCCGTCCTTGGTCTCGTTGGATTCCCCGGCCACTCCCGGGCCCATGACTTCGGAGAGGCCGTAGATGTCGCAGGCATCGATGTTGAACATGACCTCGAGCTCGTGGCGCATTTCCTCGGTCCACGGCTCGGCCCCGAGCACCGCGGTCTTCAGCGAGGTCTTGCGCGGATCCAGGCCCGCCCGCTGCATGGCATCGCCAATGGTCAACAAGTAGGTCGGGGTGCACAGGATCGCGTCCGGCTCGAAGTCGTTGATCATGGTGATCTGTTTCTCGGTCTGGCCGCCGGACATCGGGATCACGGTGGTGCCGAGGCGCTCTGCGGCGGCATGGGCGCCGAGGCCGCCGGTGAACAGCCCGTAGCCGTAGGCGTTGTGGACCTTCCAGCCCGGCTTTACGCCCGAGAGGCGCAGGCAGCGCGCGCCCATCTTGGCCCAGTCGTCCAGGTCGGACTGGGTGTAGCCGACGACGGTGGCCCGGCCGGTGGTGCCGGAGGAAGCGTGGATGCGGGCGACCTCGTGCTGCGGCACGGCGAACATGCCGAACGGGTAGGTCTTGCGCAGGTCTTCCTTTTCGGTGAACGGGAACTTGGCCAGGTCGGCCAGTTCCTTCAGGTCGCTCGGGTGAACGCCCGCGCCGTCGTACTTTTCCTTGTACAGCGGCACCCTGTCGTACGCGTAGGCCAGCGTGTCCTGCAGCCGCGTGAGCTGGATCGATTCGATCTGGTCGCGGCTCATGGTTTCTTCGGGATCCAACGGGTTGGGCAGTTCGATCCGGGTGGAAGTCTGGGTCATGATGTGGCCTTACGTGCGAAGTTGTGGGAGGTGGGAGGTGGGGGGTGTTTGGGGGCTCAGGGGCGCTTGGGGATGGTCCGGGAACGGCCGCGGAATTCGGCCAACACCTCGTCCTCTGCGCCGGGGACGGACTGGAGGATCTGGATGTCGTAGATGCCGCTGCGCCCGGACTGCTGGCGGCGATTGGCCACGGCAGTCAGGGTCCGGCCGGGGATGCCGGGTTTGAGGAAGTTGATGTCGACGCCGGCGGCCACGGTGATGGTGTCAGTGGAGCCGGTGTGCGGGTTGCATGACATGGCGAATGCGGTGTCGGCGAGGGCGAAGATCATTCCGCCGTGGGCGATGCCGAATCCGTTGAGCATTTCCTGGCGCAACTCCATGGAGATGGTGGCGTGCCCGTCGGCAACCTTCAGCACCTCGATGCCCAACCATTTGGCCGCATAGTCGTTTCTCAGGATGGGATGCATCAGCGGTGCATCGATGCCAGTGTCGCTCATGAAGGACCTCTCAGTTATTTACCGAACGATCATTAGGTAATCCTGAAATGTGAGATAAGTCAAGACGGGAGGGCCGGATTCCCGAGTTTCCGCGGGACATGTCGTCGCCATATTTCGGCAAATCGGCCGCAGGTGTCCAACCGCCTTCCCTCGGTGCCACGGGACGAAAGCCCCTTCACGCAGCCAGGGGACCGGGGCGAGACTGGGAGATGGAATGAATCCACCGTGCCGAAGGAGTTGAGCGTAGATGCGTAGGTGGAGGCGCTGGGAAGACTGGGTCGTGGTTGTGGTGGGCCTGGTCATGGCATTGACACCCTTGTGGTCCGAGGGCATCGGGAATTCGGTGCCGCTGTTGATCACCACCGGGGCGCTGCTGTTTGCCGTCGGCATGGTCAATCTGGGCGGGCCAAACCTGTACGGGATCGAGGTGGGGCAGCTGCTGGCGGCCATGGTGGCCATCATCCTGCCCGGGCTGGGGTCCTTTGCCGGGGCCAATGTCCCGGCACTCACGGCCTGGATCGGTGGCGGAATAGCCGTGGTTGCAACGTTGCTGGCGATGAAGCCGAGCATCGAAACCTCGCACAAGCTGCAGCACCAGCAAGGGTAGCGTCGCCGGGTCCGTGAAGCGGCGCCGCACCTGCATGCAACCGAGTCCGCGGTCCGGTCCCCGGGGCGCGACTACCTGTCCGGTCTTGGCGTGGGCCGGTCGGGTCCGCTTGCGGCCGGGATCTGGTGGATCCGGGCGTAGAGGGCGCGGATGAACGGTTCCTTGGCCTTGTTGTAGTCCATGACCAGCCCGGTGCCGCCGCCGCGTTCATTGATTGCCGCTGCCGTGGCCCGCTTGATGAGGGCATAGGCGGCGCGGTCGGCCTCGTGAGTGCGCAGCCAGTCGCGGAAGGCAACCATCCGGGCGGTCTCCGGGCAGCCCGGAGCCAGGACGTGGACATTGGCGGCCGGAAGGCCCGCATCGGGGCCGGACACCAGGAGCCGGTGGCGGTACCAGCCGGGCTCGCGCAGGCTGAAAATGAATCCCGCCGCCTCAAGTAGAGGCACATAGTCCGATTCCCGGTCCGGATCCTGAACCGTCAGCACCACGTCGATGATCGGCTTGGCGGGAAGTCCCGGCACCGAAGTGGATCCCAAGTGCTCGATGGCCAGCGCTCGGTCCCCGAGGGCGCGCCGGATCACTCCGGCGAGTGCAGCGAAGTCCTGCGGCCAGGTCGGTGACGGCGGGAGAACCACAACCGGGACAGGGGAGGGCTTCGCCCTGATCCACTCGACGTTTCCGTCATCGGGTTCCGGCTCCCGCACCAGCGGCGGGTGGGGCAGAACGCAAAGGTGCCGGCGGCGACCGGGCCGGCGGGGGTCGGGCGGGGTGTCGGTGCAGTGAAAGCCGATGGCCCGGTAAAAGCCGATGGCGTCCTCGTCGGTGCGTGCCACGACCATGGCGGCCGAAATCTCCCGGACCCGGTGCACCAGTGCGGTTGCCACCCCGCTGCGCCGCTGCTGCGGGGCGACGGCGAGGTATTCGATTTCCACTGCGTGCCGATCCAGGCGCCGGTACGCGGCCAGCGCCGTCGGGACTCCGTGTTCGTCGACGGCGACCAGCAGTTCCCGGTCCTTGATCTCGTCGATCAGGGCGTCGAGGTCCGCGCCGGTGGCGTCGGAAGCCGCGGTGAGCAGCGCCCGGAACGCGGGGTTCGCGGCGAACCCCGCGCTGCGGGCGCTGGTTATCTCCGGTGTGTTCATGCCCCCGCGGGGTTCAGTCCCAAGGTGTCGAGGGCGAAGGCATAGTCCCAGGCGCGGGTCTTCCAGCCCTCGTAGCGTCCCGAGGCCCCACCGTGTCCGCCGTCCATTTCAATCTTCATCACGATGGGCGCTGTGCCGGTGGTCTGCTCGCGCAGCTTCGCCACCCACTTGGCCGGTTCGACGTAGAGCACGCGGGTGTCGTTCAGCGAGGTGACCGCGGCGATCTTCGGGTAGGGCAGGGCCGCGACGTTCTCGTACGGGCTGTAGGACTTCATGTACTCGTACACGTCGGCATCCTCGATGGGGTTTCCCCACTCCTCCCATTCCAGGGCCGAGAGCGGCAGGTCCGGGTCCAGGATGGAGGTCAGCGCATCGACGAACGGGACCTGGGCGATGATGCCGGCGTAGAGCTGCGGGGCCAAGTTGGCCACGGCACCCATGAGCAGGCCGCCGGCCGAGCCACCCATCGCGACGATGCGCTTCGGGTCCGCCCAGCCGGTGTCCAGCAGGTGCTTGGTGGCGTCCACGAAGTCGGTGAAGGTGTTCTTCTTGGCCAGCTTCTTGCCCTCCAGGTACCAGGACCGGCCCAGCTCGCCGCCGCCGCGCACGTGGGCGATGACGAACACGACCCCGCGGTCCAGCAGCGAGAGCCTGGGGATGCCGAAGCCGGGGTCCATGGACATCTCGTAGCTGCCGTAGCCGTAGACCAGCACCGGGTTGGGGGTTTCGTTGGTGATATCGGCCCGGCGCAGGATGGTCAGCGGGATCTTGGTGCCGTCCGCCGCTGTGGCCCATTCGCGGGTGGCGCGGTACTTGGCCGGGTCGTAGTCGTTGACCTGGGTTTGCTTGCGCAGCAACAGGGTGCCGTCGGCCAGGGTGTAGTCGTAGACGCGCGCCGGGGTGAAGTCCGAGGTGTAGGACAGCCGGATCATGGGTGCTTCGAGTTCCGCATTGGCCAGCGAGCAGGTGTAGAGCTCCTCGTCGAAGGCAGGTTCCACGGCCGGTTGCTGGGCGGCGGTGCCCAGGCCCTCCAGTGGCAGGACCACGACGCGTTCGGTGGTGTCCTTGCGCACCGAAACGACCAGGTGGGTGGCAGTGGCGGCGGTGCCCTCGACCTTGACGGTGTCGCGGTGCTCGAGCACGGTCTCCCAGCGCTGCTGGGCGAAGGGCAGGGCCAGCTGGTCGATGCGCAGCAGCGAGACCATGTTGTTCAGGGCGTCGCGGTCGTGGGTGATGACATAGGCCCGCTGCCCGTCGAGCGTGAGCGGATCGGCCGAGTGCAGGATGCGGTGTTCCCGGGAGACGAGCATGACCGGGACCGCATGGGGATCGAGCAAGTCAAGGGTCAGGGTCTCGGAGTATTCGGAGTTGCCGATGGAGATCAGCAGCTCGGTGCGGTCGGCCGCGAGGTCGAAGCCCAGCCACATGCCCGGGTCATCCTCCTGGAACACCACGGTGTCGGTGGCCGGGTCGGTGCCCAGGGTGTGTGCCTTGATCTGGTGGGGGCGCCACGAGTCGTCAACCACGGTGTAGAAGACGCGGGTTCCGTCGGGGGAAAACGCCAGGCCGTAGAACACGTTTTCGATGGAGTCAGGAAGGAGCTCGCCGGTGCCCAGGTCCTTGATGCGCAGGGTGAAGCGCTCGTCCCCGGCGTTGTCCTGGGCGTAGGCCAGCAGGTTCCCGTCCTCGGTGACGGCCATCCCGCCCAGGGAGAAGAAGGGCTTGCCCTCGGCCTCCTTGTTGCCGTCCAGCAGTACCTGCTCGCCCTCGATCGGGACGCCGGCCTCGATGGCCGGCGGCGTCCAGTCCGCGGCCAGGTCCCCGGTGTCGGTGGCTGCAACGCGGCAGTGGATGGCGTACTGGGAGCCCTCGGCGGTGCGGGTGAAGTACCACCAGCCGCGCTTGCGGGCAGGGACCGAGAGGTCGGTTTCCACGGTGCGTGCCTTGATCTCGTTGAAGATCGCCTCGCGCAGCTGTGCCTGGTCGGCGGTGACTGCCTCCGCGTAGGCGTTCTCCGCCTCGAGGTGGGCGCGGACCTGGGGGCTGTCCTTGTCCCGCAGCCATTCGTAGTCGTCGGTGAAGGCATCCCCGTGGTGGGTGCGGACGGTGGGGACCTTGGGGGTCTGCGGTGCGGCGGGTGCGTGCTCGGCGTGGCTCATGCCTCCATTCAATCCGAACAAGCCCCGAACCGCCGTCCGGCTTCGCCCAACGCGGACAAAACCACCCCGCCGCCGCCAATGCCAGGGGGATCGGGCCGGGGCTGGATGGCCCCGGTCCGATCCCCCCTGGGTGGGTAGGGCGACGGATCAGCGCCGCGGCTTCAGGGTCCTGGTGTACTGCACCTCGCCGTTGGCGTTGATTAGCTTGACCGTGAAGGCCGAGCCGTCGCCGGCAACGTCCACGTGGCCGAAGTACTGGTGCTCGCCCGAGCGCGGGGAAGCCATGGTCGTGCCTGCCTGCTGGAAGTCGACCCGCGGGCCGAAGGTCCCATCCAGCGCATTGGGGCCAAAGGAGCCGGCGTTGATGGGACCGGCCACGAATTCCCAGAACTCGTTGAAGTCGGAGAATGCGGCGCGTTCGGGGGAATAGTGGTGCGCCGCGCAATAGTGCACGTCCCCGGTCAGGAACACCACGTTCTTGATGTCGTGTTCCTTGATCGCCGAGAGCAGGCGGGCCAGTTCAAGCTCGCGGCCCAGCGGCGCGCCGTGCTCGGCGTTGGAGATCGACTCCTGGGCCTTGCCGTCGGGCACGATGAGCCCCAGCGGCAGGTCGTTGCCGATGACCTTCCACGTCGCCTCGGAGGCACGCAGCGAACGGATGAGCCAGGCCAGCTGTTCCTCGCCCAGCAGCGACGTCGGTTCGGTTTCCAGGCCGGCGGTGTTCGTTCCCTTGTGCGAGCGCATGTCCAGGGCGAACACATCCAGGTGCGGGCCGCGCGGGACGTGGCGGTAGATGCGCGCCGGTTCGAACCCGGTACCCGGGCGCATTGCGCGCGCATCGGCGATCGGCATGTACTCCTGCCACGCCTGGCGGCCGCGCGCCGCCAGGGTGTCGACGTCGCGCACCGTGTAGCGCGGATCGTCGATCCTCTCGCCCGGGTACCAGTTGTTCACGGTCTCGTGGTCGTCCCATTGGGCGATCACCGGCACGTGCGCGTACATGGTGCGCAGGTTGGCGTCCATCATGTTGTAGCGGTGGCGGCCGCGGTATTCGTTCAGGGTCTCGGCGACCTTGGAGACCTCCTCCGTCATGACGTTGCGCCAGATGTTCCCGTCCGGCTCCGTCATCTCGGCGGACATGGGCCCGTCGGCGTAGATGGTGTCGCCCGAGTGCAGGAAGAAGTCGGGCTTCGTCGCGGCCATGGCGGCATAGCCGCGCATCCCGCCGATCTCCTCGTTGATGCCGTAGCCCTGGCCCGCGGTGTCGGCTGTCCACACGAAGCTCTGCGCCGCGCTTTCGCGGTTCCTGCCCCTGCCGGGGGCCGGGGCGGTGGTGAAGGAACCGTTGCCGCGTTCACTGCGGCGGCCCGCTTCGTCCTCAAAGTACAGCTCCAGGTCAAAGCGTGTGCCCGCGGGCAGACCCCGGGCATGGATCTTGGCCGTGAAATCGGTGCCCGCATGCGCCTGCGAACCAATGAACTCCACCTTCCGGGCGAAGCGCCCCTTCAACGGATTGCCCTGCTCGTCCGCGGCTCGCAGGACGGCGTGCAGGCGCCCCGGCCCGGAGGCCCGGGACCACAGGACGGCGGAGTTGGTGGAGACGTCCCCGGTGGAGATGCCCGAGGGCAGCACCAGCCGGCGGGTTGCCAGGGGCACGGCCGAGGGCCGCGGAGCGGCCAGGGCGGAAGGGGCGGCCAGGGTTGTCGCCGCGAGGGCGGAGAGCGCGGCTGCGCCCTTCAGCAGCGAGCGGCGATCGGGACGGGGCGGGGAGATATCCATGGGACCCAGCCAAGCCCACCCCGGGAACGGGAACATTGCGCCGCGGTTAACGGCTGCCCAACCGTTGGCCGCGGGCGGCGGGCGGCGGCTGCGCCATGGCAGGGGGAGTCAATACACCGGCCACTTGGCATGGGGTGGCAGGATGGCTTCATGGGCACAGGGCATGCGGCGCGGGAGACACCATCGACCAGGGAGACCTGGGAATCCGTGCTGGAATACGCACCGGACTTCCTGGAGTTCGACCGCGCGCTGTCCCGGCAGCCCGGGTACCAGGGTGCAGTGGCCGTCCACGGGGAACTGGTGGGTTCCTTCAGCGGCGGCTACGCACGGCTTTCTCCGCCGGAACCCATGACCGACGGGCACCTGTTCAGGGTCGCCTCCCATTCCAAGACCTTCACCGCCACCGCGGTGATGATCCTGCAGCAGGACGGGAAGCTCTCGCTGGAAGACCGGCTGGGAACGTGGGTCGCCGACCTGGCCGGGAGCGAAGTGGCAGAGGTGACGGTGGGTGAATTGCTGTCCCACTCCGCCGGCATCGTCCGCGACGGGGACAATGCAGACTTCTGGACCCTCGACCGCCCCTTTCCCGGCACATCGGAGGTGCTGGAGATCGCCCGGCGGGGCAAGGTGCTCGAACGCAACGAACACTTCAAGTACAGCAACATCGGCTACGGGTTGCTGGGACTGGTCATCGAGGCGGCAACGGGACAGTGCTACGCCGATGTCGTGGGCGAGCGCATCCTTGCACCCCTGGGGCTTTTGGACACCGGCGTCGACCTCGACGCACGGGAACCCGGGCTCGCCGCGGGCTACGGGCCGCTGGCGCTCGCCGGAAGCAGCCACGAGCTGGCGGACCGAACCGAAATCGAGCACATCGCCACCGATGCACTTGCGCCGGCCACCGGCTTCTATTCCACGGCCAGGGACCTGGCCGCCTACCTCGGCTCCCATCTCCTGGATGCCAGCCCGAGCGTGCTGGACAACGACTCCAAGCGCCGCATGCAGCGCAAGGCCGAAGACACCGGGGCGCCGGGGCGCGGCTACGGGCTGGGCTTCATCGTGCAGCAGGTCGCAGAACGGCAGTCCTTCGGCCACAGCGGCGGTTACCCGGGGCACATCACCCGTTCCTGGGCGGTGCCCAAGACCGGGGTGGTGCTCAGCATGCTCACCAACGCCGTCGACGGTCCGGCCGCTGCCTGGGGCGAAGCGCTCTTTGCCCTCGCGGCGCTCGCAGAGGCTCCGGTGCCGGTTTCCTGGGCGGGGGTCGAAACTGCGGAGCTTCGGCGCTTTACCGGACGGTTCGCTTCGCTCTGGGACGTTATCGACATCGCCGAACTTGGCGGCAAGCTCTATTGGCTCACCCCCGGTCAGACACCCAAGACGGCGACGGCACGGCCGCTGGAATACGTGGACTCGAACACCCTGAAGTCCGCCGACACCAACGGCTTCGCCGGGTACGGCGAAAAGATGTCCTTCGAAATCGATGAGCGCGGGGCGGCGTCCGTGCGCGGGCCCGGAGGCATGCTCTTCACGCGGTGGGAGGACTTCCGGATTCCGCGAGTGCTGCGGGCAGCGATATGATGTGTGGTTTTGTGCATTGCCGCGATGTAACCCACATCGCGCGATGCCCGACCCACGTGGCCACCGCGCCGCGTGGGTGGTATCGCCGGTGGTCACCAGCACCTAGGCTATGACCCGTGTTAGCGCCCTCATACACCGAGGGCGGAGACTGCAAACATAAGGAGAGTGAACGACCCTTGAAGACGTCCAGTAAGACTCGAGGTCCACGGACCTGGTTCAGGGCGGTGATTGCCGGGCTCGTGGGCATGTTCCTGCTGCTGGGGGGCGCCGGTGCCGCCCTGGCAACGCCCGCCGACTCCGGAGTCGAAGGCAAGACCTTCGTCATCGGCACCGACACCACCTTCGCCCCGTTCGAGTTCCGGGCAGACGGCGAACTGACCGGCATCGACATGGACCTGATCCGCGCCATTGCCGAAAAGGAGGGCTTCGAGGTCGAAATCCGTTCCCTCGGGTTCAATGCCGCCTTGCAGGCACTGTCCTCGGACCAGGTCGACGGCGTCATTGCCGGCATGTCGATCACCGATGAACGCAAGAACATCTACGACTTCTCCGAACCGTACTTCGAGTCGGGCATCCAGATGGCGATCGCCAAGAACGATGAATCCATCAAGGGCTACGAGGATCTTGAGGGCAAGACCGTGGTCGCCAAGACCGGGTCCGAGGGCGAAACCTACGCCAAGTCGATTGCGGACCAGTACGGCTTCACCGTCAAGTCGTTGGACCAGTCGGCCACCATGTACGAATCGGTGAAGTCGGGTTCCGCCGTGGCCGTCTTCGACGACTACCCGGTGCTCGCTTACGGCGTGGCGCAGAACAACGGGCTGACCACGGTGACCGACAAGGTTCCCGGCGGCTCCTACGGCTTCGCGGTGGACAAGGGCAAGAACGCCGCCCTGCTGGCCGCCTTCAACGACGGCCTGGCCGAACTGCAGGCCAGCGGCGAGTACGACCAGATCCTGGACAAGTACCTCGCCGATCCCACCGCAGCGGTTCCCACCACCTTCTGGGAGCTGCTCACGGAGTCGTTCCCCGCGTTGATGCAGGGCCTTGGCAACACCATTCTGGTGACTGCCATTTCCTTCGCCGTCGCCATGGTGCTGGGCCTGGTGGCCGGATTCATGAAGATCTCCCACAACATCGTGCTGCGCGGCATCGCCACCACGTTCGTGAACGTCTTCCGCGGCACCCCGCTGCTGCTCTGGGCCTTCATGTTCTACTTCGGCGTACCTCAGTTGACCGGTCAGCCGATGAGCATCTGGGTTGCCGGCGTGCTGACCCTGTCGCTGAACTCCGGCGCCTACGTGGCGGAGATCGTGCGCGGCGGCATCCAGTCGGTGGATCCCGGACAGCTGGAGGCCTCCCGTTCGCTGGGCTTGGGCTACGGCAAGTCCATGCAGAAGGTCGTGGTCCCGCAGGCCTTCAAGATGATGACCCCCTCATTGATCAACCAGTTGATCATCATGCTCAAGGACTCCTCCCTGTTGCTGGCCATCGGCTTCACCGAGCTGCTCTACCAGGGCCAGCAGATCTACGCGTCCAACTTCCGGGTCACCGAGACGCTGCTGATCGTGGGCGTCATCTACTTCGTCGCCATCATGGCGCTGACCAAACTGGCCAACTTCGCGGATAGGAAGTTCAACAAATGAGTGAAGCAACCGTCGCCTCGCCGCGCGAGGCGAAGATCGCGGTCAAGGGGCTGCGCAAGTCCTTCGGCCACAACGAGGTGCTCAAGGGCATCGACGTGGACATCGCCGAGGGCGAGGTCGTGTGCGTGATCGGGCCCTCGGGCTCGGGCAAGTCAACGCTGTTGCGCTGCCTGAACAAGCTCGAGGAAATCTCGGGCGGCCATGTCATCGTGGACGGCTTCGATGTTACCGACCCGAAGGTCGACATCAACGAGGTGCGCCGCCATGTGGGCATGGTCTTCCAGCACTTCAACCTCTTCCCGCACATGACGGTGGCCGAGAACATCATGCTGGCGCCGGTGGAACTGAAGAAGGCGACCAAGGCCGAGGCCCGCGAGCAGGCACTGAAGTTGCTTGACCGCGTGGGCTTGCGGGAAAAGGCCGACGCCCGTCCGGCGTCCCTCTCCGGCGGCCAGAAGCAGCGCGTGGCCATTGCCCGTGCGCTGGCCATGAACCCCGGCATCATGCTCTTCGACGAGGCAACCAGCGCCCTGGACCCGGAGATGGTCGGCGAGGTGCTGCAGGTCATCCGCGACCTGGCCAAGGAGGGCATGACCATGGTCCTGGTGACCCACGAAATGGGCTTCGCCAAGGAAATCGGGGATCGGGTGATCTTCATGGACGCCGGCGTCGTCTGCGAGTCGGGGCCGCCAGCCGAGCTCTTTGGCAACCCGCAGCAGGACCGCACCAAGGAGTTCCTCTCGAAGGTCCTCTAAGGGGGGGAAGTTTCCCTGACTACAGCGAAAGCCCGCGCTGCCTGCGGTCCCCGTTTCGGGGTCCAGCGAGGCAAGGCGGGCTTTCGTGTTTTCACCGCGGTTGGCCGGAGGGGTCAATCCTTCGTCGGCGGTTGCTGGCCGGTCTTGTATCCGACCCCCGGATTGGGCTTGCCGACAAGATCACTGACGGTGACGAAATGGTAGCCCTGGGAATCGAGGTCCTCAAGGATCTTCGGCATGGCATCGATGGTGGATTTGTGGATGTCGTGCATCAGGACGATGGATCCGGGCTTGACGCTTTGGGCCGCCTTGATGGTTTTTTTGGCGTCACGCGTCTTCCAGTCCAGGGTGTCGTCGCTCCACAGGGCCACGGGTACGGTCTGCGCCTTTTTCAGGCTCTCCGTGATCGTGCCGTAGGGGGGACGCATCACCGTCGGGGCGGCTCCGGTGGCCTTCTCAATGGCCTCGCGGCCCTCTTGCAATTCGCGTTGGGCGGCGGCCGGGGAGATTTTCGCGAGGTCTTGGTGGGACCATGTGTGGTTTCCGATTTCATGCCCCCTGGCCAATTCGTCACGCACGATTTCCGGATGCTTTGCGACGTCCTTGCCGATGAGGAAGAACGTCGCCTTGGCGTTGTGCTCATCGAGGATGTCGAGCAGCGCCTCGGTGTGGGGTCCGGGCCCGTCGTCAAAGGTCAGCGCCACGCACTTGACCTTGGCGCAGTCGGGGCCCGTGGGTTCAGCCGTGGCGCTTGGCGCGTCCTGGGACTCCGCCTTTGAGTTCGCCGGGTACCCCTGCCAGTGCGTGCTCAGCGGAACGCCGCAGCCTGCCAGGGGGACGGCGAGTGTAGGGACGGCAATGAAACGAAGAAGCGTGGAGCGGGAAACCATGCTGGCCATCGTCTCAAGCCAACCTGCGAGAATCCTCAATGGCCGCTGGTTTGGGCCGCGATACTGGGGTTTCCCGGGGGATGTCCAGCACCGGGAAGATGGGGGTTTTTCCTTCTGTGACGCGAGGCATAGCTCACATCGCTTGAAGATTCAACTAATGTTGTGTCATGGTTAAGGGGAACTTGCGGAACGGATGAACCGGCCCGCCACGACCCCAGCCCCCCAGCGGATGGGACATCGTGACGAAACGACCAAAGGATTTTTCATGGACAGCGCAATTAAGAACCCCGCCTTGGCAACCGCCGCACAGACCATCCTGCGCGTCGTCATCGGCTTCCTCTTCGCCGCCCACGGCTGGCAGAAGTACTTCCAGTTCACACTCGATGGCACCACCGCGGCATTTGGCCAGATGGGCATTCCCGCGGCCGGGCTGGTGGCCCCCGTGGTGGCAACGCTGGAAATCGTTGGCGGCATCGCCTTGATCCTCGGTGTACTCACCCGTATCTTCGCCGTCCTGCTGACCGCGAACATGCTCGGGGCAATCTTCCTGGTGCACATCTCGGCCGGCGTCTTCGTTGAAGCCGGTGGCTACGAGCTGGTGTTGGCACTGGCCGCAGGTGCCGCAGCCATCGCACTGCTGGGCGCCGGACGCATCTCCGTGGACCGCTTCATCCCGGGCCGCATCGCCGCCTAGTCTCCAGGGCACCAACGAAGCAAACCCCCGTGGGCACCGGTTGAATCCGGCGCCCACGGGGGTTTGCTCATTTTCCCGCGAGTTCTATTCGGCGGCGATGGGCACCAGCAGGTCCTTCACGGCCGGATCGGTGCGAAGGAATTCCTGTACGGCGGGATCCTGGAACGCCTTGACGAGGTTCTTCACGTTTTCGGTGTCTTGGAAGTCGGTGCCGATGGTCAGTTGACCGGCGAATTCGTCGGGGGCCGCCGGGGCGTAGATCTGCTGCTCCAGCGGAACCTTGGCCGCGACGTAGTACTCGGTGTAGCCCACCGCGGCATCCAGGTCCGGCAGGGAGCGGGACTGTGCGGCGAAGTCGAGCAACTTGAACTTCAGGTCCTTGGGGTTTTCGGCAATGTCCTTCTGGGTTGCCTTCCACTTGTCCACGCCGTCGGCCAGCTTGATCAGCCCTGCGCGCTCCAGCAGCCACAGGCCTTGGGCCTCGTTGGCCGGGTCGGAGTACAGGGAGATGGTTGCCCCGTTGGGGATCTCGTCGATCGACTGGTACTTCGCGCTCCAGATCCCGAAGCCCCAGCGGAACACCGGCGTGGCCGCTGCGAGCTTGAAGTCGGGATTGGCCTCGAGCACCTGGGAGAGCCAAAGCTTGTGCTGGTAAATCGTTCCGGCGACCTCGCCGGTGGATACCGCGCGGTTCAGCGTGGTCGAATCGGCCAATCCCTTGAAGGCCACCTTGATGCCGTACTTGGGGGCGATTTCCTCCGCCACGAAGTTCACCAGCGCCTGCTCGGCGTGGTTGCCTTCCGCTGTGACGACCGTGAGCGTGGCTCCGGCAACGGTGTTCGGCGACTTGTCCCCGGCGTTGGAACTGATGATCGCTGCGGCAGCAATGGCTCCGGCGAGGGCGATGGCG
Organism: Paeniglutamicibacter sulfureus; assembly: GCF_039535115.1. NCBI lineage: Bacteria > Bacillati > Actinomycetota > Actinomycetes > Micrococcales > Micrococcaceae > Paeniglutamicibacter > Paeniglutamicibacter sulfureus. Next base: position 1,675,580 of record NZ_BAAAWO010000001.1, on the reverse strand, counting down.
CCAAGGGTCCAGGGCCACTTCTTTTTCTTTTGGATGGTGAAGCCGTGGGACTCGGGCCCGGTGGCGGTCTTGGGGTCGGTGATGGTCATGTGGAACTGCCTTTCGGGCGCGGGAGTGAACGGATGAGTGTTGCTAGAAGAGACAAAGGGGGAATGCGTGGGTGGGCGCCGTATTGGCTAGGCCCGGCGGCGCAGGTGCGGGGTCGTCGCCCGCACCAGGGCGTCGCCGGTGAGCTGGACGATGGTGACCAGCGCGATCAGCAGGATCACCGTGGCGAGCATGACGGTCTGGTCGAAGCGCTGGTAACCATAGGTGACCGCGACGTAGCCAATCCCGCCGGCGCCGATGGTGCCGGCGATGGCCGAGTATTCGATCATGGCGATGGTGTTGATGGTCAGCCCGCCCAGGATGGCGGGAACGGCTTCGCCCAGCTGCGCGCTGCGGATGATCTGCAGCGGCGAGCCGCCCGAGGCGCGCGCCGCGGCGGTGACAGAGCGCGGGACGTCGCGCAAACAGTTCTCCACGAGCCTGGCGAAGAACGGGATGCCGGCCAATGACATGGGCACCACGGCGGCGGCAATGCCGATGTTGGTGCCGGTGACGAAACGGGTGAACGGGACGATCGCGGCCATCAGCACCAGGAACGGCAGCGACCTGCCGATGTTCACGATCCAGCTCAGCACCGAGTAGGTGCCCCGGTGCTCATAGAGCCCGCCGGGTGCCATGTTGTGCAGCGCCACGGCGATCGGCGTGCCCAGGGCGACGACGATGAGCATGACGATGCCGACCATGGCCAGGGTCTCGCCGAGTGCCGGCACCAGCAGCGCCGGAAGCTCGGGCAGGGGAGTGTCGGACAGTGCGCGGATCTGCACCGCGGCAGGAATGCCTAGGCCCATTGGAGCTCCTCCGTGATTCGTGGTGCGGGCTGGACCGCGGGGGCGGCGGCTTCGCGGGGAACCGCGCGCAGGCCGTGGCGGGTAAACGCCGCGGCTGCCAGCGGCTCGGGGGCGCGCAGCCCCACGGTGGCGTTGCCGGTGCTGGTCCCGTCGATGCTTTGGATGGTGGCGGCCAGCAAGGCCACCGGCTCGCCGAGGTCGGCAGAGACGCGTTGCAACCAATCCGCCGGGACGGTGCGTGAATCGTAGGTCACGTGCCATGCCCGCGAACCTGCCCCGGGATCGGCGGGGGACAGCCGTGGCTGCAGCGCCCGGCCCAGGGCCGAGTCGTGGTCGGTGAGCAGGTCCACCAGTGACCCTTGTTCGGTGATGCGGCCGTTTTCCAGCCGGGCAGCGGAATCGGCCACGTGCAGCACGGTGTCCATTTCATGGGTGATGAACACGACCGCCAGGTCCAGGTCGTCGCGCAGCTGGCGCAGGAGCGAGACGACCGAGCGCGTGGTTTCCGGGTCCAGCCCCGAGGTCGCCTCGTCGGAGAGCAGTACAGAGGGACGCAGGGCCAGCGCGCGGGCAATGCCCACGCGCTGGAGCTGGCCGCCGGAAAGTTCGAAGGGGTAGTGGTTGGCGCGGTGGGAGAGGCCGACGCGTTCGAGCAGTTCGGCGACCCGGGCCTTTGTCTCGGCCGGGGTCACGCCCAGGTACTGCAGCGGCAGGGCAATGTTCTCCGCGGCGGTGCGGCGTGAAAGCAGGCTCGCGGACTGGAAGATGGTGCCGATGCGGCGCCGGGCGACCCGTAGCTTGCGTTCCGAAAGCCGGGCCAGGTCTTCGCCGTTGACGATGACCTGTCCGGAGGTGGGGCGTTCCAGGAGATTGATGCACTGGGCCAAAGTGGATTTTCCGGCACCCGAGGGGCCCACGATGGCGAGGATCTCGCCGGTGGCGACGTCGATCTCCAGGTTGTCCAGGACGGTGACGGACGTGTCTGGGTGTCCGTAGACCTTGGTGAGGTTTTTCAGGCTGATCATGCGATGGCTTTCCGTGCTGGCTTGGCACCTGCTGGTGCCGCTGTTTTCCTGCCCCGCCAGGGGGAGGGGTTCCGGGGATGGTCAATTCTGCGTCGAGGGGATAGCCCCTGGCCATGGGTCTGTCACGGCGGGGCACGCAACGACTTGTTGCGTCACGCAGGAGGGCCCCGGCGCGTCGTCCATTGCGTTTCATGACGCGTGAAACGGTGCCGGCGACTTGTCGCGTCACAAACGTGACGCCGGCCGCTTCGGTAGCTCCGTGGACCGAAAACCTCTTTTCCGGCCGAGCGGCCTTCCCCTGCTCGATCGGCGGCGGTCCTCGGCTTGCAGGGTGGTGTCCGCTGAGCCGCGGGCATTGCGGGGAGCTGCGGCGTCTTCTTCCGGTCCTGCGGCGATTGACGAAAAGGCGTTCGTCCGCATATCCTGAACGAACGGTCAGTAAATAATCTTTTTGTCACAGTGAGGTGAGCACTATGGCTGCACAGCAAGAAAGCGGCGGATCGCTATCCGCGGTACTTTCTCCTGAGGAGCAAGCAGGGCAGGATCGCTTCAACGCGATCATTGCCGAGGATTCCCGCATCGAACCGCGCGACTGGATGCCCGAGGCATACCGCAAGACCCTGACGCGGCAGATGTCACAGCACGCCCACTCCGAAATCATTGGCATGCAGCCGGAGGCCAACTGGATCACCAGGGCCCCTTCGCTCAAACGCAAGGCCATTCTCATGGCCAAGGTGCAGGACGAAGCCGGTCACGGCCTCTACCTGTATTCGGGCACCGAGACCCTCGGCACCCCGCGCGATGTGCTCAACGACCAGTTGATGACGGGCAAGGCCAAGTACTCCTCGATCTTCAACTACCCGGCACGCTCCTGGGCCGACATGGGCGCCATCGGCTGGCTGGTCGACGGCGCCGCCATCGCCAACCAGGTCCCGCTGTGCCGCGCCTCCTACGGCCCCTACGGCCGGGCCATGGTGCGCATCTGCAAGGAGGAATCCTTCCACCAGCGCCAGGGTTTTGAGATCCTGCTCGAGCTGGCCAACGGCACCGAAGCGCAGAAGAAGATGGCGCAGGACGCCATCAACCGGTTCTACGCCCCGTCCCTGATGATGTTCGGTCCGCCGGATTCCGACTCCCCGAACTCGGGCCAGTCCACCGCGTGGAAGATCAAGCGGTTCTCCAACGACGAATTGCGCCAACGCTTCGTCGGCATGATCGTCGAGCAGGTCAAGGTGCTGGGTCTGACCCTGCCGGACCCCGAGCTGCGCTTTGACGAGGAATCCGGGACGTGGAAGCACATGGACCTGGACTGGGTTGAGTTCAAGGCAGTCATCGCCGGCAACGGGCCCTGCAACGCGCAGCGCCTGCAGCGCCGCCGCGATGCACACAATGAAGGCGCCTGGGTGCGCGAAGCTGCCGCGGCATACGCGGCAAAGATGGCTCGAAAGACCGAGGTTGCATAACTCATGACCGAAACAGAAGGCACCTGGCCGCTCTGGGAAGTATTTGTCCGCTCCTCCCGCGGGCTCTCGCACGTCCATGCAGGATCCCTGCACGCCCCGGATGCGGAGATGGCGCTAAAGAACGCCCGCGACCTGTACACCCGACGCAACGAGGGCGTCTCCCTCTGGGTCGTGGCCAGCAGCGACATCATCGCCTCGGACCCCGACGCCAAGGGCATGTACTTTGAGTCCCCGCAGGGCAAGGACTACCGCCATGCCACGTACTACACCAAGTCCGAGGGCGTGAAGCACCTGTGAGCGCACACGAGACAGACCACTCCCTGGACAGCTTCGGCGACACCTCGGCCTCGGCCACCCGCGTCACCCCGGGCAACGCCCTGCGCCCCGAGGACATCGCCATCGCTCAGGACCAGCCATCCGAGCAGGTCGCCGAATACGCCCTGCGGCTGGGCGACGACGCCCTGATCCTCGCCCAGCGCCTCTCGCACTGGATCTCCCGCGGACCGGAGATCGAGGAAGACATCGCCCTGGGCAATATCGCCCTGGATCAGCTGGGCCACGCCCGCTCCTTCCTCTCCTACGCCGCCAAGGCCTGGGGCAAGACCGAGGACGACCTGGCCTACTGGCGCGAGGAGGAGGACTTCCGATCGCTGCACATCGTCGAGCAGCCCAACGGCGACTTCGGCGTGACCATCGTGCGCCAGCTGATCATCTCCATCTACCAGCACCTGCTTTATACGGCGCTGCTGGACTCGGCCGATCCGACGATCGCGGCAATTTCCGCCAAGGCCGTCAAGGAGGTCGACTACCACCGCGACCACGCCATCGCCTGGACCCTGCGCCTGGGCATCGGCACCGAGGAATCGGCACGCCGCATGCGCCACGCCCTGGAGGTGCTGTGGCCCTACGTGGGGGAGATGTTCGAGGACGAGGAACTGCACGCAGCCCTGGGCGATGTCGCAGTGGCACCCTCTTCGCTGCGCGCCGCGTGGGAAGAAGAAATCACCGCCGTCTTGAAGGACGCCGAACTCGAGCTCCCCACGGTTCCCTTCGCCATGGCCCGCGGCCGGCGCGGCGAACACTCCGAACACCTCGGCTTCATTCTGGCCGAAATGCAGGTCCTGGCGCGCAAGCACCCCGGCGCCACCTGGTAAGCAAAGGACGAGAGAAAATGATTGCCACCATCACCGAGCTGCGCGAGATCGCCGCACGGGTGACCGACCCCGAGATCCCGGTGCTCACCATCGCGGACCTGGGGATCCTGCGGGACGTGGAGCTTCAGGGCGACACCGTGGTCGTCACCATCACCCCCACGTATTCGGGATGCCCGGCGATGGACGCAATCACCGAGGACCTCGGAACCGTCTTCAAGGATTCCGGATTCGACTCGGTCCGCGTCAACCTGGTCCTTTCCCCGGCATGGAGCACCGACTGGATGACCGAGTCGGGCAAGGCCAAGCTCCAGGCCTACGGCATTGCCCCGCCCACGGGCACCGGCCACCGCGGGCCGGTGACTCTGGGCCTGGGCGTGAAGTGCCCGCAATGCCACTCGCTCAATACCAAGGAACTTTCCCGCTTCGGTTCCACCTCGTGCAAGTCCATGTACCAATGCAAGGACTGCCTGGAACCCTTCGACTACTTCAAGGTGCTCTCATGACAGACACGACTGCCGCCCTGCCGGCCAACGACGGCATTGACCCCGAGATCCCGGGCCGCCGCCGGACCACGTTCCACACCCTGGAGGTCTCCGAGGTCCGCAGGCTCACCGCCGACGCCATCGAGGTCACCTTCGAGGTCCCCGCGGACCTTGCCGGACAATACGACTACCTTCCGGGCCAGTATGTGGCCCTGCGCAAGGAACTGGAGGACGCCGAGGGCAACCTCGTGGAGCTGCGCCGCAGCTACTCCATTTGCGCCGAACCGACCGCCGGGGAAATCCGCGTCGCCATCAAGCGAGACATCGGCGGCATCTTCTCCACCTGGGCCAACGAGTCCCTGGCCGCCGGAGACACCATGGATGTCATGAGCCCCACCGGCGGCTTCATCTCCAAGCACAAGATGAACGGGTTGAACGACCCCGAGGACATCGATGTGGAAACCGAGGACACCTTCGTGGCCGTGGCCGCCGGATCGGGCATCACCCCGGTCATGGCCATCGCCCGCACGGTGCTGGCCGCCAACCAGAACGTCCACTTCGACCTTGTCTATGCGAACAAGGCGGCCATGGACGTGATGTTCCTGGAGGAGCTGGCGGACCTCAAGGACCGCTACCCGGCACGCTTTGCCCTGCACCACGTGCTCTCCCGCGAACAACGGATCTCCCCGCTGCTCTCGGGCCGCATTGACGCGGAGAAGCTGAACAAGCTGCTGGGCTCGGTCATCCGCACCGACCAGGTCGATGAATGGTTCCTCTGTGGCCCCTTCGAGCTGGTCCAGCTGGTGCGCGACAACCTCGCCGCGCAGGGCGTCCCGGCGGACAAGGTCCGCTTTGAGCTGTTCACCACCGGGGAGCCCACCCGCCCCGAAGGCAACATCGGCCGTCCTGTCGTCATCGACGAATCCGACGAGACCTACCAAATCGAGTTCAAGCTCGATGGCCTGCAGGGCGAGGTCAAGAGCCCCGTTCACGCCCGCGAGACCATCCTCAACGCCGCGCTGCGCGTCCGCCCGGACGTCCCGTTCGCCTGCGCCGGTGGCGTCTGCGGCACCTGCCGCGCCAAGGTCGTCGAGGGTAGCGTGGACATGGACGAGAACTACGCCCTGGAACCTGACGAAATCGAGCGGGGCTACGTGCTCACCTGCCAGTCACGGCCCACCACCGATCGCGTCCTGGTCGACTACGACGCCTAAGACGCAAACCACATCGCAAGGATCCATCCGCGGGAGCGGGTGGATCCTTGGCATAGGACCTAAAACCGGAGAGACACGGACCAACATGATTGAACTGAACATCACCGGCGGGGTGGCAGAGATTGTGCTTAACGCCCCGGAGAAGATGAATTCCCTGAACGAGGCCGCCCTGGCGGAACTCGGTGCGGCCTACGACAAGGCCGCCGAAGGTGTGGAGACCGGCGAGGTGCGCGCCCTGCTGCTGCGCGGCGAGGGCCGCGGCTTCTGCGCCGGACGTGACATCTCGGGCGTGGTTCCGGCCGACGATGATGTCATGGGATACCTCGGGGGCACGGTGCAGCCGCTGCTGGCCAAGATGTCCTCCTTCCCTGCGCCCACCTTCGCCGCGGTGCAAGGGGCCTGCCTCGGGGTCGGGCTGGGCCTGGCCATTGCCACCGACGTGGTCTACGTGGCGCAGAACGCCAAGATCGGCTCGCCCTTCGCCAACTTGGGGGCGACCCTGGACTCGGGCGGGCACTGGCTGTTCACCGAGCGACTGGGCACGCACCGCACGCTGGATCTGATCTACACCGCGGAACTGATCAGCGGCGCCGATGCGGTGGCCTCCGGGCTCTTCTCCCGGGCCATGCCCGCCGATGAATTGCTCGAGACCACGCGCGGCATCGTCGCCAAGGTCGCCTCCGGTGCCACCGGCGCCTTCCGGGCCTCCAAGGAACTCGTGGCAGAGATCCGCGACGCCCGTCTGGGACTGTGGGAATCAATGGCCAATGAGAACCAGGCCCAGGCGGATCTGTGCGCGACGGAGGACTACGCGGAGGGGTTCCTGGCCTTCCAGGAAAAGCGGAAGCCTGCATTCAAGGGCTAAGCTCCCCGGATTCCTTGTGGGGCGTCCCCGCCAAGCGGGGACGCCCCACGCGTGTATTGGCTCCAGCCTGCATTCGGGCGATACCTTCCACCAGATCGATCGCGACCGCGTTCGAACTGGTTCTTTCGCCCGCAGATGTCAAAAATGCTTTACATGGGGTAGTCGCCGACATACGCTCCGAAGTAAAGAATTTTTGACAATGAGGAGCGGGTAGACGTGTCTGATGGAGAAAGGGTCGCGTGGGTGACGGTGGCTTCTGCGGGGCTCGGCATGCTGGCTTTTGCCGTTGTCGTGCTGTCGCGGATCCTGGACGGTACCCTTGCAGGCGACCAGCCCTATTCATTTCCCATGATCGGCTGCATGTTCCTGATCGTCGTTCCGATTTGGGTGACGCGCGCGGTGCTGTTGAAAAGGAACGGCGGCACAAATGTGGGACCGGACGAGCGGGATCGCGACATCCTCCGGCGCGCCGACCAGACCAAATTCGGGATCCTGCTGATGGCTTGCGTGGTCGTCCTGGCCTTGGCCTTTAACGGGAGCGATCATTTTTGGATCGCTTCGGCAGTCTTTGCCGGGCTGGGGCTTTCCTTCCTCGGCGGCGCGGCCGTCCAGATCAACGGCTACCGACGCGGCATTCCGGCATGGTGAGACGCCGTCGCCTGAATAATTCCATGCGGGCGCTGCGCGCGGGGCTCGACAATATGACCCAGGCGGAGCTTGCGGAAAAGGTCGGTGTCACCAGGCAAACCATCATCGCAATCGAGCAGGCCAAGTATTCGCCGTCGCTGGAAACGGCATTCCTGATTTCCGAGGCACTCGGAGTGCCGCTGACCGATGTTGTTGCCTTTGAACCCGGGGACAATGCCTAGGTCGATCCCTGGTTCCGTCGGCCCCGATTCTTCAAGAATGAGAGCAACGGCAGGCCGGCACACGCCGTCAACCCCACCCAGATCCACATCGCCGGCTGAAGCCCGATGGCATCGCCCGCCAAACCGCCCACGATGCCAAGGACCGGCACCGGACCCATGGTGAAAACCAGCCGAAATCCCTGCTGTCGCCCCATCATCTCCTCCGGCGTGAACTTGGCCAGCAGGCCATAGGCGGTTGCGTTGTAGGAAACCATCAGCGCGTTGTAGAGCACCGAGTGGCAGATCACCAGCACGATGGCTCCGGCAGGGGCAAGTCCAGCCAGGGGAATCAACGCGACGGCCAGCGGCAGGAAGAGGATGGACAGCGCCAAGACCCTGTACTCGCCCAGCTTTTCCACGAGCACTGGAACCACCAGGGAACCCAGCAATCCACCGACGGCAATGGTCGAGATGACCAGCCCAATGGTTTGGGGGCCGAAGCCCAGGACCTTGACGAAGTACAGCGTCTCCAACGCCGACCCGAACGCCAAGCCCATGCTGCTGATCGCGGAAGAGGCGACGAGGGCACGTATGGTGGGGTGCTTGAGGGTGAAGTGAAGCCCCTCACCGAAGGACTCCCTGAAGCCGACCCGCGCCGCCGTTTCGGCAGGGGGAGAGGTGTTCCCCGTCTTCTTGCGAAAGCCCCAAAGCAGGGTTCCCGCGGCGAGCAGGTTCGCTGCCCCGGCCACGATCAGGGTGAACGGTGCGGATATGACAGCGACCAGAACACCGGCCAACCCGGGGGAAATGATCCCCATCGAGGTTTCAACGGTTTCCTTGCGGGCAAAGGCCGTCGATGCCAGGTCTCGCCCCACGATGCCCGGTAGGGCGGATCCTGCGCCCATGCCCCACAACATGCCTGCCACTCCGACAAGGAATGAAACCAGCACCAACTGTGGGTAGGTCAAAGCACCCAACGACCAGCTCAGCGGCACCGAGAAAATCGCCGGCCCCGCCGCCAATTGGGCCCACATCATGGCCTTGATCCGATCTACGCGATCGAGCATGATCCCGGCCGGGATGGCCAGGAACAAAAAGGCGGCGGCCCCCGCGGCATTGAGCAGGCCGATCTGGGTTGCCGTGGCGTTCAGGGCGTAGATGGCGACCAGATCGTCGGCGACATTGAGGATGCCGGTGGCGAACGCGCCGAACGCCACCGATCGCATCAGCACGCCAAAGCCGGGCTTGTTCCGCAATCGGGACAGCGACGCCGTGGCAGTCTCCGGGACCTGCCGCTCACTCATGGGGAACATCCTTTGTTGTCAGGGCATCTTCCTGCAGATGCTACCTGCCGGGTACAGCGAACCCATGCCCGCCGCCCAACCGCCGCGCCGTGGCCGACTCCGCTTCGCCCTCCCACGCTCCCGGCAGCGGGCGCCATGGTGCCGGGACGTATGGCAATGGGTGTCGAGACCCGCAGGCGTGGCAAAGCCGGCCCGCTATGGAACGCGGATCCAGTCGGCGCCGCCGGGCGCGCGGTGCCACGACTGCCGTGGACCGTCCCATTCACGCGCTACATCCGTGAGCCAGAAGGTGCTGTCGGGGTCCCAGCCGGCGATGACCGACGCCGTGTCGGTGTCCACGTCCAGGGCACGGCCCGCAAGGCCGAGATAGCCCTGGGTCGTCAGGTGCACGGCGTCCCACTCCTGTGCGACTCGTTCCCAGTCCGGGATCACCCAGGGCCCGTCGCGTCCGGTGCAGCGGAACCAGTCGTGCCGTCGGGAGGCGGTGACCTCGAGTGGATGGATGCGACACAGGGATACCCAGTCATCCGCGGCGCGGATCTCGAAGGTGCGCCCTACTCCGCGAACCGGGATGGCTGTCGCCTCGTCCCATCCAAAGTAGTCCTCCACGAGGTTGAACCCCGCCGGGACCTGCCCGACGGTGTGGACAAGCCCCTGCGGGATGGACCACCACTCCCCGGACCAGTTGGCCTGCAGGTCGCTCGGGCGTTCGCGCGCGGCCCGTTCCTCCTCGGCGCGTGCGTTGCAGGCCCACTTTGCCAGGGCTTGGCGCGGGTCCTTATCCAGCGGGGCTGGGTCATCCGGCGATCGCCAGTCGATGGCCCACTGTTCCCGCCGGCGAAGTCCTCCGTTGGACTGCAGCGCCAGTGCCTTCAGGACATGTTCCGCCAGGGACTCGAAGGCGGCTCGGACGGCTGGAAGCGTGGCGAGCTTGTCTTCCCCGTCTGGTTCCTGCCAGTGCCTGGCGTTGGCTACCGCCCGCTCAAGGGCGGCCTGCAAGGGGGCCTCGTCGAGATCGGTGAGGTCGAGGGTGGCAATTGCTGCCGCCAGCCGAGTGGGCGAGGCGGGAGAAAGGGGAACGACAATGTTGTTGGAACCATCCGCCAACATCACCCACGAAATCCCTCGCCCTGGGTCAAGGACATTGGCCAGCTCGAACACGGCATGCCGGATCTCCGGGTCAAGTTCCATCGCGAGTTCGAGACACATGCGCGTGGCCCTCGGTCCGCCAAGAAACGAGTCAATGTTTGGTTCCATCGCTTCATCCTTGCATTTCCGCCGCCGCGGCGGGCAGGGAGTCGTGAATCCCGATGTCAGTCGGCCGGCGGAACGCTGCCGGGTGCCGTGAGAATGTCCTGTCCGCCGCGCAACAGCCGTGCCATGATCCGCCTGGCCTGCCGTCCCTCCGGGATTGGCAACAATGGATAGACATGCACCATGCCCGGTGCCTCGTGGAACTCGGTGGCCACACCGGCCGCACGCGCCTTGGAAACCAGCAGCTCGCAGTCCGGATGGGTGATGTCGCGGGTGCCGGCAAACACCGCGAGCGGACCGAGCCCGGCCATCTCACCGAACAACGGAGAGACGATGGGATTGTCCAACGGGAGTTCTCCACGCCAAAGTTCCACGGCGGCCCGCAGGCCGGGGCGGACCAGCCACGGGTCGTTCGGCTCGAGTGCGTCGATGACCGGATTGCTCAGGCTCAGGTCCAGGGCCGGGGCGATCAGTACCGTGTGGGCGAGGGCCACGTGTGCATCGCGGAGCAGCAGTGCGGCGGCAAGCGCAATTTGGCCGCCGGCAGAGTCGCCGACAACCGACACGTTTTCCGCTCCGTCACTGGCTGCGAGGCGCTTGAGCAGGTCGGCGACCTGCGGGACCACCGTCGCGGCGGTTCCCTGCGGCGCCAGCGGGTAGATGGGGACCAGCACCCGGGAACCGGTGGTGGCGGCGAGTTCGGCGACAAGTTGCCAATGCTGAAGGGCAATCTGGTTGATCCAGGCCCCTCCGTGGACATAAACGATCTGTCCCCGCGGCTCCGCACCGGAGGGGAAAACCGTGTAGAGGGGCCATCCGTGATCTTGGTCCACACTGACGCCCACGCCGCGGGGAAGAATGCGCGGGGGTCCATAGGGGCGGGGGCGCAATCGCCGCGCTGCTACCAGATCGGAAGTCGCCTGGGCGCTGGCGAAGCGGCGCCGGTATCCGAGCGCGGTCAAGATCGGCGGCATCATCCGACTGGCAAGACTGGGCACGGCGCACTCCTTGGCGGGATGGGGAACTGCTGCCTCGCTGCTTCCCGGAGCGCAGTCCGGCGCCGGTCACAGCCGACATACCGAACGTACCACCGGTGCGGGGCGCGGGGCGTGGGGCGCGGGGATTGGCCGGTGGCCGGGAATTGTGCCCGGGGCGGATCAGCGGGTGTCGACGTCCTCGAAGATCAGGAAGGTCTGGGTGTCCAGCACCCCTGGCATGGATTGCAGCTGGTCGAAGATAACCCGTCGCAGATCGACATTGTCCCGCGCCCTAACCAAGAGAATTACGTCGAAGTTGCCGCCGACCAAGCCCACGTGGTGCACCTCGGGCATTGCGGCGAGCCGCTCGCGCATCTCCCGCCAAGAGTGCTGGCGCAGTTTCAGGGTCACGTAGGCGCTGGCGCGCAGGCCCGCGCGAAGCGGGTCGACAACCGCGGTGTACCGGGTGATGACCCCTTCGTCCTGCAGGCGGTTGATTCGGGAATAGGCATGCGCGCGGGAGACGTGGACCTTTTGCGCGACAGTGGTCACCGATTGGCGTCCGTCCTTGGTGAGCTCCTCCAGAATGCGCCGATCCACCTCATCCAGACGAACCGAGGGAGTCTCCATCAAATGCCTCTTTCCACTTTGTCCAAAAACCGGCATGTAGCGACGGTCACACTTTCAATCCGTCTCCAAGAATAACGATCCCATGCGCAGTTTTCCAGAATAGTCCAAGAAGCTGGATACATTTCATCGAAAATACCGATACTTAAGGCAAGAACTGACGCAACGACGGGCTGGTCCGACGCCCGCGTCCCACCGCACACCAGAAAGGCGTGACCCGTGACAAACACCGAAGCGCGCGAAGCAATTGAGCAGGTGAGCAGCAAGTTCGGGATTACACCCGAGGACTACATGCTGCCCGCGCGAACCGAAATCCACATGCTTGACATCAACGGCAAGCTGCACCCGGCCGGGGAGCAGGGTGCGGAGCCCGGTCACGAATACCCGTTGCCCAGCCCCAAGGCCTTGGTGGATGCGTACGAACAGTTGGTCATCGGACGCCGCGTCAATGACCAGAACTCCGCTCTGGTGCGCCAAGGCCGCATGGCCGTCTATCCTTCCAGCCATGGTCAGGAAGCCGCCCAGGTTGCCGCCGCCTTGTGCCTCGGGGAGGACGACTGGATGTTCCCCACCTACCGGGACACCGTGGCCGTCATGGCCAAGGGAGTGGCGCCCATGGAGGTGATGGCAGGGTTCCGCGGGGACTGGCACAGCGGATACGACCCCAAGCAGTACAAGGTCTCCATCCAGTCCACCCCGCTGACCACGCAACTGTTGCACGCGGTGGGCGTCGCCCACGCCGCCAAGCTGCGCGGCGAGGACACGGTCGTCATGGCCATGTGCGGCGACGGGGCAACCAGCGAAGGCGACTTCCACGAGGCCCTGAACTTTGCCGCGGTCTTTAACCTTCCCGTCATTTTCTTCGTGCAGAACAACCAATACGCGATCTCCGTTCCGCTCTCCCAGCAGTCGGTGGCGCCGTCCCTGGCACACAAGGCGGTCGGCTACGGCATGGCCGGCGAGCGCGTTGACGGCAACGACCTGGTGGCGCTGTTGGCGGTCCTGGGACGCGCGGTGCGCCTGGCCCGCGAGGGCAATGGCCCGCTGCTGGTCGAGGCCCACACCTACCGGATGCAGGCACACACCAACGCCGACGACGCCACCCGCTACCGCGAAGACGCGGAGGTCCAGGGTTGGATGGCCAAGGACCCGGTCACCCGGATGCGCAGCTATCTCCAGGAGGCAGGCCTGCTGCCCGAGGCCACCGAAGCGCGGATCACCGCAAGTGCCGAAGCAGTGGCGCAGTCGCTGCGCGACGGCATGAACTCGGAAAACACTCCGGATCCGGCCGACCTCTTCGCCCACGTCTATTCCACGCCCACCACCCAATTGTCCGAGCAGGCAGCACTGCTCGCCGACGAACTCGCCCGCGAGGAGGACGCAAAATGAGCGCCACGGCAACCACGGCTTCGGCCGCCAACGTCAGTGCTGCCACGGCAGCCGCCGCTGCACGCACCGCAGAGACCGGAACCCAGCCGGTGACCTTCGCCAAGGCGCTGAACACCGCACTGGCAGACTCCATGGCACGGGAGGATTCGGTCCTGGTCTTCGGCGAGGACGTCGGGGTCCTCGGCGGGGTCTTCCGCATCACCGACGGGCTGACCAAGCGCTTCGGCACCCAGCGCTGCTTCGACACGCCCCTGGCCGAATCGGGCATTGTCGGCATGGCCATCGGCATGGCCATGAACGGCATGCGCCCGGTCATCGAGATGCAATTTGATGCCTTTGCCTACCCGGCCTTCGAACAGATCGCCTCGCACGTGGCCAAGATGCACAACCGGACCAAGGGCAGGATGGCGCTGCCGATGGTCATCCGCATCCCCTACGCCGGCGGCATCGGAGGAGTGGAGCACCACTGCGACTCCTCCGAAAGCTACTACGCGCACACCCCTGGACTGAAGGTGTTCACCCCGGCCACCGTCGGGGACGCGTACCTGATGCTGCGCGAAGCCATCGACTCCCCGGACCCGGTCATCTTCATGGAACCCAAGAAGCTGTACTGGACCAAGGAACAGGTCGACCTGGACGCCCTGCGGCTCTCGCACGAGACCGCCGCAGTACCCCCGACCGAGGGACGGGCCGCCGTCGCGCGCACCGGAACCGACGCCACACTGATTGCCTACGGTCCCTCGGTGTCCACCGCCATGGCCGCCGCGGAGGCCGCCGCATTGGAGGGCCGCAGCCTCGAGGTCATCGACGTGCGCACCATCGTGCCGCTGGATGACGCAACGATCTGCGCATCGGTGCGCAAGACCGGACGGGCGGTGGTCATCGCCGAGGCACCTGGCTTCGCCTCGGTATCCAGCGAAATCGTCGCCCGGATCCAGGAACGGTGCTTCCACTCGCTCGCGGCACCGGTGCTGCGCGTGACCGGGTTCGACACCCCGTACCCTGCACCAAAACTGGAAAAGTACTACTTGCCATCCGTGGACCGCATCCTGGATGCCGTGGATGCGTTGCAATGGGAGGAAAAGGCATGAGCGTGAAAACCTTTTTGCTGCCGGACCTCGGCGAGGGCCTGGCCGAGGCCGAGCTGGTGAAGTGGCTGGTCTCCGTCGGAGACACCATCGTCATCGACCAGCCCATCGCGGAAGTCGAAACCGCGAAGTCCATGGTGGAAGTGCCCAGCCCCTACGCCGGAACCGTGCATGAGCTCCACGGCAGGGTCGGCGAGATGGTCTTGGTCGATGCCCCGCTGTTCTCCGTGCTCGAGGAAGGCGCCACGGCGCCGTCCGCCGCCCCTGCGCCGCGGCCCACCACGCCGGTGCGCGAAGTCGCCCAGAGCTACAGGGACGAAGAACAGGCAGGCGCCAAGGAGCCCGCTGCCGAAGGCTCGGGTAACGTGCTCATCGGCTACGGAACCCCGGACGGACTCTCCGCCAAGGCGCGCAAGCGCCGCCCGCGCTCCGGCCCGGCCGAAGCCACCGCCCCTGCGATCCCGGAACGGCCAGAGGTTGCCGAGCCAAGAATAGCCCCGCTGGTCATCTCACCCTTGGTCCGGAAGCTCGCCAGGGACCGCGGCATCGACATAGCCACGGTCACCGGCAGCGGTGCCAACGGCCTGATCCTGCGCTCCGACATCGAGGCAGCCGGCGTGGCCGCGCCAGTGCCGGAACCCGGTTCCACCCCGGAGCCCGCCGCTGCACCGGTGGCGGCCGCTCCTGCCGCCCCCGCGAACCGGGGCGAACTCGACGCGCGTTCGGGCCTGGCAATTTCCTCCAGGACCCCGATCAGCGGCGTGCGCAAGACCATCGCCCAGGCCATGGCCCGATCCCGGAGAGAAATTCCCGAGGCGACGGTGTGGGTGGACGTGGATGCGACGAACCTGCTGCAGATGCGTGCGGCGATGAAGTCCACCGACCCGGAGAACACCCCGGGAATCCTGGCATTCATTGCCCGTTTCGTGGTGGCGGGACTGCAAAAGTACCCTGCGCTGAACACCCGTCTTGAGCACAACGCCCAAGGGGACGCCGAGATCATCGGCTTTGACGGGATCAACCTGGGCATCGCGGCGCAGACAGATCGTGGTCTGATGGTTCCGGCCATCCGCAATGCCCAGCAGCTCAGTGCCCGCGGCCTGCATGCCGAACTGGCCCGGCTCACCGAGGTCACTCGTTCGGGCAAGGCCACGGTCGCCGAGCTCACCAGCGGCACGTTCACGCTCAACAACTACGGGGTCTTCGGGGTCGACGGTTCGGCCGCCATCATCAACTACCCGGAGGTCGCGATCCTGGGGGTTGGACGGATCATTGACAAGCCGTGGGTCGTTGACGGCGAGCTGGCGGTTCGCAAGGTCACCGAGCTGACGCTGGCCTTCGACCACCGGGTCTGCGACGGGGGCACCGCGGCAGGATTCCTGCGCTTCGTAGCCGACGCCATGGAAAACCCGGCATCGGTGCTCGCTGACCTGTAAGGGGGAGTGCAGCAACCTGTGGCGAAACGAGGGCCCGCGGCAACAGGATCTTGATAAACCTGTTGCCGCGGGCCCTCGTGCATGTGCAGCTGCTCCAGTGGAAGCGGATGCCGGGAGAGCGATAGCGTTCCGAACCCGCTTTGGCTGGCTGACGTGTTGTTCTGTTTCCCCGCCCCCCTATTGAAAGGGGCGTCGACCTACTATCCTGATGCCATGGACAAGCTACCTGCTGAATACGAGCACTACCTTGTAGGCAAAGACGAACTCCACGTGGAAACCGTGATGCCGATTTTCAAGGAATCAATGGCCGAAGGCAAATACGGCGTTCACATCCGCGGGCTAGGGGGCCACTCGGAACAAGCCTTCGTGGACGAGAACGTCCCCTTCGGCAAGATCAAGATCACCGTCCCCTAGCACCGGCCCCTTTGGGCCATGCAACAGAGTTCCCCGGTAACCGGCGATCGGTCCCCGGGGACTTGATTTTGCTCGGGTGCCTTTTCGTGCAGAATGTGGATAGCACCGAAACACCGGCTGTGACCGGCACCGAGAAAGTGGATCCCGCCATGATGAAACCACTAGCGCCCAAGGTGGAACAACTCGATCCACATTGCTGGCGGATTCTCAACCACGGCTTCTCCATGAACTCCGGGCTCATCGTGGGGGAGGAGCGGGCAGTAGTCATCGACACCGGTTCCGGTCCGCGCGAGGCCGCAGGGCTGTATGCCGCGGTTCGCCGGATCACCGACCTTCCGCTGCTCGTGATCAACACCCATGCCCACGGCGACCACGTCTTCGGAAACAGCTACTTTGCCGCCCACGGCGTGGAGGATTTCCACGCCAGTGCAGCTGCGGCGGAGCACCTGCGCGGACACGGCGACGAGGAACGCCAGCTCGTGCGCTTCCTGGAACCGGAAATGGCGCTGCGCCAAGGACCCTACTCAAACATCGTGGTGCCCTCCCGGATCATCGGGGAAGCCGGTGCGACACTGGATCTTGGCGGCACGAGCCTGGAGGTCTTCGGGCTGGGGCGCGGGCATACCGCCGGGGACCTGCTGGTGCGCTGCGGCCGGATCCTGTTCACTGGCGACCTGGTGGAGGAGGGCGGCCCGCCAAACTTCGAGGACGCCGATCCGTTTCTCTGGGCGGAGCTGCTGGAACGGCTCGAACGGGAATGCCGGCCAGACACGGTGATCGTTCCGGGCCACGGCAATGTGGTGGATGTGGACTTCATCGGCAGGCAGCTGCGGGAAATGCGGGCCGCGCTCCGGGAGGGCGAGGAAATCGTGGCGTCCTGGCCGGCCGGTCGGGTTGATCCCACCGCGTTCCAGTTGGAATGGATGCCCTACGGACCTGAACAATCGTCGATCTTCCTGCAACGACTGCGTGAATTATTGCCATAGCCGGTTGCGTAGGATGAATGTATGAGTGAGGAACCTTTCAACCTGCGGCGGATCGCGGTGAAAGTGTACTCACCTTCCCTGCTGTACGGGCTGGGACTCGGTGCCGTCACGCCCATCATTGCGCTGTCGGCCCTGGACCGCGGGGCCAACCTGGCCACTTCCGCCCTGATCGTCACCCTTGTGGGCGTCGGAGCCCTGCTCTCCAACATCCCGGCCGCGATGTTGACGACGAGATTCGGCGAGCGCCTGGCCATGGTCTTTGCCGCAGGCTGGGCATCCCTGGGCATGGTGTTGGGCATCGTGCCCTCCAACCTTGGCTTGTTTGCCGTGGGCGTCACCATGCTGGGCATGGCCGGTGCCGTCTTCAATCTGGCCAGGCAAACGTATCTGGCCGAAGCGGTCCCCTTGGCATTCCGGGCCAGGGCCATGTCGACACTGGGCGGGGTGATGCGCATCGGTGTGTTCATCGGGCCCTTTGCTGCAACGCTGGCCATGAAATGGCTGGGGATCGCGGGGGCCTACTGGGTGGGCATGGCAGCGATGTTCATCGCGATGGTCGTCTGCTTCCGGATCCCGGAGCTGGCATCACGCGCTCCGTTGGAAGCCGGCCAAAGCCGCGCCGGCGGATCCATGTGGAGCATCGCCAAGGACCAATGGAGGATCCTGTTGGGGATCGGGCTGGGCATCGTGTGCATCACCGCGGTGCGCTCAACCCGCCAGGTAGTCCTCCCGCTGTGGGGTGAAAACCTCGGGTTGGACGCCGCCACCATCTCCCTGATCTACGGGATCTCCGGAGCCATCGACATGCTGATCTTCTACCCCGCGGGCAAGGTCATGGACAAGCGAGGCCGTGTGTGGATCGCGGTGCCGTGCATGGTGGTGATGGGAGTGGCCTTGTTCCTGCTGCCGATGACCCACGGCGTGCCGGCGATGATGGCGGTGGCCATGCTGCTGGGTTTCGGCAACGGGATCGGTTCGGGCATCGTCATGACCCTCGGCGCCGACTATTCTCCGGTGGCCGGCAGGGCGAAGTTCCTGGGGCTGTGGCGACTGATGTCGGACTCCGGGGCGATGGCCGGGCCGGTGGTGCTGGCGGCACTCGTGGCCTCTGCGACCCTGGGTGCCGGGATCTGGGCCATTGGCGGGGTTGCGCTGCTGGGGGCAGGGATCTTCGGCTACTTCATCCCGCGCACGAACCGCCGGCGAATGGGCGCCCCGTAACGCGCAAAGAGCACGTGGACGAACTGGCCCGCAACCATGGCGGTGCCCAGAACCAGGGCCAGTCCCACAGCCAGGAACAGCAGTAGCTGCACATTGCCCACGGTGCCGATGGCCGGGTGCGGCATCGCCACCGCCAGGGCCAGGGCACCTGCTGCCATTGGTATCCCGAGGATCGCCAGGAAGCGCAGTATTCTCTCCGGCGCCGCACGCGTCTGGTTGCCGGTCGTCGCCGGTGCCGCGGAACTGCCGTGCGCGTGGCGCAGGAACAATCCCGCCAGCACGCTCCACCATGCCACCACCAGGTAGGCCGCAATCACGTCGCTGGGACGGTGCCAGCCCAGCACCAAGGTGGAGGCCCCGGCAACCGCGGCATAGCCCCATCCCAGCAAGGCCAGCAGGGGGCGGTGCGCGACCGGGGTGACAATGAAGATCGTGGCCATGGCGGCGGCGGCAAAGGTGGTGTGGCCGGAGGGGAACGAATTCATCGACGCCTCCGAGATGTTCAGGTCCGGCCGCTCCAGCACCACATGCTTGAGCAGCTGGGTGGATCCTGCGGAGCCCAGCAACAACGCCCCGGCCACGATCGGACGGACGAAGTCGTGCCGGCGCACCAGGGCAAAGAGGATGAACCCGGCGGCCAGAAGGGCCGATGCCGCGGGCATGTGGTCCAGGAACGCCAGTGCCGGGCCTCGGGTCTTGTCCGCAGCCAGGAATGCCTCTCCGCCCCGGAGCGCGGCTTCGTCGATCCACTGCCCCAATTTCGTCGTGACGAAGAAGCTGTAGCACGCCCAAAATGCGGCAGCCAGAAGCAGCAGGGCGCCATACCAGGGCCACAAGGCACGGCCCGGAGCGGCTGTCGGTGATTGCTGGGCGGTGGGATTCATTGTCATTAGGATTTCACAATTTCCTCGCTGTGGGTCCGGAACGTGGGCTTTGTCCCACCGCGACGCCGGCCAAATGGGTCCTTCAGGTGCCCGGGTTCCACGGCGGAGGGCGCAAACGGCGGCGAACTGCCCGGGTGCTGTGCCGGATAGGCTGGAAACCATGAACCAGCTGCCCGACCTTGACGAACTCCTCGACGCCTCGCACGTGGTGTCATTGCCCATGACCGTGCAATTCCGCGGGGTGCGGCACCGCGAGGCCATGCTGTTTGAGGGGCCAGCCGGCTGGGGCGAGTTCTCGCCCTTCCTGGAATACGGGGCCCCGGAGGCATCTTCATGGCTGCGCTCGGCCATCGAAGCGGCCTGGGAAGGCTATCCGGAACCGGTGCGCGGAAGCGTTCCGGTCAACGCCACGCTTCCGGCAGTGGGCCCGGAACGGGTAGAGGCCGTCCTGGCCTCCTACGACGCAACGCACACCATCAAGGTCAAGGTCGCCGAAAAGGGCCAGGACCTCTCCCAGGATGTAGCTCGCGTGGCGGAGGTCCGCCGGTTGCTGCCCGAGGCGGCAATCCGCATCGATGCCAACGCCGGGTGGGACCATGAAGCGGCGATGGAGGCGCTGGAGGCGCTGGCCGGCTTCTCGCTGCAATACGCCGAGCAGCCGGTTCCCGGCATCGGGGGATTGGCACGCGTGCGAGCAGAAGTGCAGCGACGCGGACTCGGGATCCTGATTGCCGCGGATGAATCGGTGCGCAAGGAATCCGACCCGCTGGCGGTGGCCCGGGCGGGGGCCGCGGACCTGATCGTCATCAAGGCGCAGCCGCTGGGCGGGGTCCGCCGGGCCATCGACATCGTGCGGGACGCCGGACTGCCGGCGGTGGTTTCCTCGGCACTGGACACTTCCATCGGATTGCGCCAGGGTGCCGCCCTGGCGGCCGCGCTTCCGGAGCTGCCCTATGCCTGCGGGCTGGCAACCGGCTCGCTCTTTTCCTCCGACATCACCACCGACAGGTTCATCGCCGTCAACGGATCCCTGCAGTTGCGGGACATCGCCGCCGACCCCCGGCTGCTGCGCAGGCATGCGGTCGGAACCGAACGCCGTACCTGGTGGCGCCAGCGGCTGGCCGGCTGCCTCGAGGAACTGCAGCGGAGCACCGACTAGCCACGGCACCAAACCACAGGCGGACGCAGCCCGGCAAGGCTCCTGTGCGAGACGCACCTCACAATTCAGCCCAAAGGGTCGAAGTCGACGCCTGACCGTTGCCCGCCGTTAACCTTTCGGCGGCCAGCCGCTCACCGGGCGCTGGAACGCTGGAATCGAAGTAATCCACTCGATAGCGTTGCACGGAGAAAACCATGAGCCTCACACGTACTTTCCTTCCCATGCTCGGCCACACCCGCGGCAACCGCGATGCCGCAACCTGCCACTTCAAGTGCGGCAACGCGTGCGCCAAGGACGTCTGCAACACCAGTGACAACAGCTACTTCCGGGACATTGCCGATGCCGCACTGAGCCGCCGCTCCATCTTGGGGCTTGGGGCCGTGGCGTCTGCGGCGCTGGTCGTCGGCGTCGAAACGGTTGGCGCAACCGCCGCCCAAGCCGACACCCTCGTCGCCCCGAAGGGCGGCGGCAAGCTGGCGTTCAAGGCCATTGCCCCGGTGCCGCGCACCGTTGATGCCGTCACCGTTCCCGAGGGTTACGACTGGGCGACGATCATCCGCTGGGGCGACCCGCTGTTCAACAATACCGCGCAATTCGACATCAATGCGCAGACCGAAAAGCGCCAGGCCGGCCAGTTCGGCTACAACAACGACTACCTGAACATCATCGTGGACAAGTACTCGGGACGCTCCGGCGTGCTGGTGGCAAACCACGAATACACCAACGAAGACCTGATGTTCGAACCCGCCTGGTTCGCGGCCAACAAGGCCGAGGCCGCGAAGATCGCCATGGCCGCCCACGGCTTCTCCGTGGTCGAGGTCAAGCGCGTCAAGAGCGGCACGCCCTGGAGCTACGTCCGCGGGGGCGAGCGCAACCGCCGCATCACCGCCACCACGCCCTTTGCGGTCGACGGCCCGGCGGCCGGCTCGGACCTGCTCAAGACCGTTGCGGACCCGGAAGGACGCACGGTTCTGGGCACCCTGAACAACTGCGCCGGCGGCACCACCCCGTGGGGCACCGTGCTCTCCGGCGAGGAGAACTTCAACCAGTACTTCCGCGGCACCGGTTCGGCATCCGATGCGCGCTACGGGCTGTCCGATGTGGCGACCGAACGCGGCTGGGAAGACGTGGACCCTCGCTTCTCGGCCCACAACCCGGGCTACGAGAACGAGATCAACCGCTTCGGCTGGATCGTTGAGATCGACCCGCAGAACCCGACCTCCACCCCGGTGAAGCACACCGCGCTGGGCCGCTTCAAGCACGAGGGTGCGAACGTGCGGATCGCCGATGACGGACGCGTCGTCGCCTACTCGGGCGACGACGAGCGCTTCGACTATGTCTACAAGTTCGTTTCCAAGGCCAAGTACCGCCGCGGGGACCGCAAGCACAACATGACGCTGCTCTCCGAGGGCAACCTCTACGTTGCCAAGTTCTCCGGCAATTCCCCGGCTGCCCAGATCGACGGCTCGGCGGCAGTGCCAACCGATGGCGCCTTCGACGGCTCGGGCAGCTGGATTCCGCTGGTCAAGGACGGCGCCTCCATGGTTCCGGGCATGAGCGTTGAGGAAGTTCTCGTCTACACCCGCCTGGCGGGCGACAAGGTCGGTGCCACCAAGATGGACCGTCCCGAGGACGTCGAGCCGAACCCTGTCACCGGAAAGCTGTACATCGCGCTGACCAACAACACCCAGCGCGACACCACCGGCAAGGCGACAGTCGACGAGGCGAACCCGCGGACCAAGAACCGCGACGGCCACGTCATCGAACTGACCGAGCGCAACAACGACGCGACGGCCACCGAATTCGCCTGGAACATCCTGCTGGTGGCCGGCGACCCGTCCAAGGACGAAAGCACCTACTTCTCGGGTTACCCGAAGGACAAGGTCTCACCGATCTCATGCCCGGACAACCTGGCATTCGACTCCAAGGGCAACCTTTGGATCTCCACCGACGGCCAGCCCGGCACCATCGGCTACTGCGACGCCCTGCACAAGGTCACGTTGACCGGCGCGGAGCGCGGACGCGTCGAGCAGTTCCTGGCCGTCCCGGCCGGTGCGGAAACCTGCGGACCGCTGATCCACGACCGCGACGGCTCGGTCTTCGTCGCCGTCCAGCACCCGGGCGAGAACGGCACCTTCCAGGACCCGACGTCCTTCTTCCCCGACTACGTGCTCAGCCCCTCCAAGGCCAAGCGCGGCGAGGTCTACGGTCCGCGTCCCTCGGTGGTCCAGGTCTTCTCCTCGACCAAGGGGAACGGGAAGAACAAGTAGGTAGCTGAAGCCCTTCGGCCCAAAAGGCTCTCGGTCCCAACGGTTTGCCGCCGTTTGGACCGAGAGCCTTTTGTCTTGTCCGACATTCGAAGCCGGTCGAGGCCCGGTCGGGGACGGAATTAGGATGGAAGGCATGCCAACTGATTCCGTCCCCGAACTCGCCTCCATTGACGTTGCCCGTCTGTTGCTGGCCGCACTCCAGAACCACGGGGTTCGCGATGTGGTGATCTGCCCCGGATCGCGCAGCGCCCCACTGGCCTACGCCCTTGCCGAGGCCGAGGCAGCGGGCACCATTCGGCTGCATGTGCGCATCGACGAACGCGGGGCAGGATTCACCGCGCTGGGGCTCAGCCTGGCAAGCAGTGCCCCGGTGCCGGTGGTGACGACCTCGGGAACCGCCGTGGGGGAGCTGCTGCCCTCAGTCATGGAGGCAAACCACGTCGGAGCCAGGCTGCTGGTGCTTTCGGCCGACCGACCCACCGAATTGCATGGAACCGGTGCCAACCAGACCACCAACCAGGTGGATCTGTTCGGAGCCCACGTCCGCGGCAGCGTCACCATCCCGGCTGGTGCGAACCCGGAATCCCTGCTCGCGGCCGCCCTTGCTTCCGCGCGCGGATCCGAAACGGTTGCTCCTGGCCCGGTGCAGATCAATGTCGCCTTCCGCGATCCGCTGGTTCCGGCCCCGGGGGACAAGCTGCCGGATTTCGCTGCCAATGTGTCCCATCCGCCCGTCGCCATCACCGCGAATCTGGACCACGGGTGGCGGAACCACGCGCCGGCGGCCGAACATCGAACCGTGGTGGTTGCGGGTCACGGGGCAGGAGCAGAAGCCGAGGACTTCGCACGGGCCCTGGGCCTGCCGCTTTTTGCCGAGCCGAGTTCCAACGCACGCTTCGGCCCCAACGCCATTGGCCCCTACCGAACGCTGCTGGCCAAACACCTGGCACGCATCGAACGTGTGGTCCTCTTCGGCCGACCGACGCTGAGCCGGCCGGTGGGCCTGCTCCTGGGCAACCCGGAGATCGCCTCGGCACTGTGGTCGCCGGCCCCCGCCCCGTGGTTCGAAGCGGGGCGCAGGCGCGAGCAGCCCATCGCCGACCCCGCCGAACTGGTGGAGTTCGCCGGGTTCCCTCCCGCAGGCTGGCTGGGGCATTGGCAGCAGCTGGGCCGGCAGGCGGAGAAGAGCATCAGGGAATCCATCGACGCAACCGGTGGACTGAATGGCCCCCTGGTCGCCAGCGTTGTCTGGGAGCTGTCCCGCGGAAACCTGGTTCTGGGCTCCTCAAATGTCATCCGCGATGCAGACCTTTGCGGATCACCGGCGGAGGGTGCCGCGGCCGTGGTGTATGCGAATCGCGGCCTGGCCGGGATCGACGGCACCGTCGCCACCGCCACGGGTATCGCCCTGGCGCGTGGGAGCCGAAAGACCACGCTACTGGTCGGGGACGTGACGTTCCTGCATGATGTCGGAGGTCTGCTGATCGGCGAGGGTGAACCTGAACCAGAGATGGACGTGGTGATCCTGAATGACTCCGGCGGAGCCATCTTCTCGACTCTCGAACACGGTGCAGTCGAGGAATCCGGACGCTATGCCAATGCTGTCGAACGGCTCTTTGCCACCCCGCACCGGGTCCGGATCCAGCCGTTGGCCGCTGCCTACGGTTGGGAATACCTGTCCGTGGACACCGTCGAGGAACTCAGGGACGTGCTGCAGAGCCCCGGTATCCGGCGGATCATCGAGGTCGCAGTGCCACGTGCGGGACTGCGCACCATGCACGCGGGCATTGCCGCCCGAATCAACGAACTGGACTGGCCGGAAACACACTAGGGCATCCCAGCAGGCTCCGGTCCCCGGGGGCGGGGTTCCGGGCCCGGGGCAAGGCGCAAGCCACGAAGCCGGGTCCAATGCCACGAAGCCGTCCAATGCGGTGGGCATTAAGAACCGAAGGGCGGTTGGCATCCACATGGATGCCAACCGCCCTTCGACTACTGCAGGACCTACTCTGCAATCTCCACGTGGGTGGGATCAAGCACGCGCCTGAGGAAGTCCTGGGTGCGCGGCTGCTGCGGGTTGCCGATGACGTCCTTAGCCGGACCTTCTTCGACCACGACCCCGCCGTCCATGAACACCACGCGGTCGGCGACCTCCTTGGCGAAGGACATCTCGTGGGTCACCACCAGCATGGTCATGCCGGCCTTGGCCAGCGAACGCATGATGGCAAGCACCTCACCGACCGTCTCCGGGTCAAGCGCCGAGGTGGGCTCGTCAAAGAGCATGAGCGTCGGGTCCATGGACAGTGCCCGGGCAATGGCCACGCGCTGCTGCTGGCCCCCGGAGAGCTGGTCCGGGTAGCGGTCTCCGAAGTCGGCAAGTCCCACACGGGTGAGGTTCTTCTGGGCGGTTTCTTTCGCCTTTGAAGCGGAACGCTTGAGGACCTTGGTCTGGGCCACCGTGCAGTTCTGCATCACGGTCAGGTGCGGGAACAGGTTGAACTGCTGGAAGACCATGCCGACCTTTTGGCGCATCCGATCCAGATCCACATCCAGGTCGGTGGCCTCGAAGCCACCCACGTGGATGACTCCGGCATTCGGCTGTTCCAGGACGTTGACGCAGCGCAGCAACGTCGACTTCCCCGAGCCCGAGGGGCCAATGAGGCACACGACCTCACCGGGCTTGACCTCCAGGTCAATGCCCTTGAGGACTTCGTTGTCGCCGTAGGACTTGTGCAAGCCCCGGATATCCACGCCTGAGGCCTTGAACGTGGTTTGGGTGTTGTTGTCAGTCATGAGGAAATTCCCCTATCGCTTCGTCCGGGCAGAACGGGATTCGAACTTTCGGGCAATCAGGCTCAAGGGAACGGTGATCACCAGGTACAGGGCGCCGGCCACAATCAACGGCGTGATTCCGGCCCCGAGGGAGGTGATGCCGTCGCGACCGAACTTGGTCATTTCGTACTGCGCCATGCTCGCGCCCAGAATGAAGGCCAGCGACGAGTCCTTGGTCAGTAAGATGACCTCGTTGGTCATCGGAGGCAGAACGATCTTGAACGCCTGGGGGATCACGATGGTGACCATGGCTCGCCACGCGGGCATGCCGAGTGACCTGGCTGCCTCGACCTGTCCCTTGGGAACAGCTTGGAGCCCCGCGCGAAGGGTCTCTGCGATGTAGGCTGCGGATACCAGGCCCAGCGACACCATGACAACAACGGGCTGCGGCCAGCTGGTGCCGGGGAAAGCGGTGGGAACGCCGAACCCGAAGGTAATCAGGACCAAGATCGCCGGAATCCCGCGGAAGAATTCAATGAATCCCGTGGCGAACCAACGGTACGGTGCGAAACTGGCCATCTTCATCAGTGCCAGGAGCAGCCCAAGGACCAGGCCAAAGGCAAAGGAAATGACGGTGTAGTACAGGGTGTTTTTGAGGCCGACCGTGATCAGGTCGGGGAAGATCGGGCCGAGCTTGTCGAATGCGAAGAAGTTCTCGCCGAGGATCTTCCAATCGACTTGCAGCACCACCGCCGCGATGACGCCGACAAAGATGACGATCTGAATGATTTTGCTTAATCGGGCGCGTTGACGGGTGGTCATGGCCATGGGATTGAAGCCTTCCGTGAAAGGTAGCGAGGCCCTGGATCCGTTCGGGAGCCGGGGCCTCGCGTGAGTGCTTGCGTCAAACGTAGCTGACGTTAGTTGGTGGCGCCGAACCAGGTCTCCTGGTACCTAGCCAGCGAACCGTCATCGGTCAGGCGCTTGAGGGTGGTGTTGACCTTCTCCAACATCACGGTTCCACCCTTGGGCACGGCAATGCCGAGCTGTTCACCGGTCTTGAAGTCGGCGACGCGCTTAAGCGTCGGGTCATCCTTGATGGCGTAGCCCAGGACCGACTGGTTCCCCAAGGTGGCAACCGTGGTGCCGGCCTTCAAGGATGCAATCTGAAGCCCCGAGTCCTCGTAGCCGATGGCGTCAAGGCCGTTGTCCGTGGCGTACTTCGCACCCGTGGTGGCCTGCTGGACGCCGACCTTCTTGCCCTTGGCCGATTCAATGTCGGTCACGCCGGAACCTTCCTTGGCCACCAGGGTGAGGTCGTCATCCATGTACGGCGTGGAGAAATCCATGTTGCCCTTGCGTGCCTCGGTGATCGACAGCGAGGAAATCGCAATGTCGCACTGGGTGCGGAAGAGGCCCGACTCGATGGAATCGAAGCTGGAATCGATCACGTTGAGTTCAAGGTCCAGGTCCTTGGCGATTTCCGCGGCAATATCCATGTCGAAGCCGACGTTCTTGCCGTCCTTGACGAACTCGAATGGCTCGTAGGGGATGTCCGAGCAAACGGTCAGCTTGCCGGCGTTGAGGACGGTCAGGGCGTTGGCGTCCGATGAAGCAGCGGGGGTCTCGCTGCCGCCGCAGGCGGTCAGGGCAAGTGCGCCCACTGCCGCCACGGCCAGGGACTTGAGTACGGTTGATGAAATCCGCATTGGAGTGTGATCCTTCTCTAGGTGATCGCTCGCAGGGTTTGCGTTGGAGATCATTCTAACCGCAAGCGCAGACCCATGAGATGTGCCTCACAGGCTACAGACTATTTCTGTGGGTAAACAAGCGCCGTTGTGCAATTGTTGTCTTGGGCGTCCCGGACCCACTAAAGACCCAAGGCCTCGCGCATCGGACGCATCTTGGCCCAGGACTCGGCAAGCTCTGCCGCCGGATCCGAGGCAGCCACGATGCCGCAACCCGCATAGAGACGGATGGAAGTCGGGGATTCAATCACCCCGCCACGCAGGGCGATGCCGAATTCACCGTTGCCGCGCGTGTCGATCCAGCCCACGGGGCCGGCATACGGTCCGCGGTCCATGCCCTCGAGTTCACGCAGGATTACCCCGGCTGCCTTGGTGGGGGTGCCGCACACCGCCGCGGTGGGATGGAAGACCTCCGCCAGATCCAGCATGCTCGGCACCGAACCGTCCGCCCGGGCGGCCAAGGTCGCCTTCACATCCGAGGCCAGGTGCCAGACGTTGGGAAGCTGCAGGACGAAGGGCTCGTCCGGTGCGTCCATGCCGGAGGAGAGCGGGCCAAGCTGCTCGGTTAGCGAGTCGATGGCGAGCTGGTGCTCGTGACGCTGTTTCTCGTCCTCGAGGAGCATGCGGTGGGCATAGTCGGCGTCTCCGCTCGGCGCGGTGGCGCGATCCAGGGTGCCGGCCAGCACGCGGGCCTCGGCGATGTCACCGCGCACCCGGACCAGCATTTCCGGTGTCGCACCAATGAGCCCGTCCACTGAATAGGTCCAGCAATCGCTGTAGCGAAGGGCCAGTTGGCGCAATACCTGGGCGACGGCGATCGGCGAACCAAGCTCGGCGACGGCGTCGCGGGCAAGGACCAACTTGGTGATGCTGCCGGATTCGATGACCGAGACGCCCTTGCGCACCGATTCCAGGTACGATTCCTCGGAAATCTGGCCGGCCACGAGCCGGTCGATGCCGGTGCCCAGTTCGTGTTCCGGGGAGTAGTCCTCCAACAGCGCCGCCAGTTCCGCCTCGGCCGCTTCCACGCTCAGCTCGGCCGCGGGGTCTGAAACCGTGTAGGTGATCCAGCTGCAGGCATCGTTGCGGCCCACCACGATCCTGGGAACGATCAGCCGGGAGACGTAGGAACTGCTGAACGAGAAGGCGAAGGTGCCGTAGGCGATTAACCCGGTGCCGGCCTGGTTCACATTGTCCTCGACCTCGGAGGCTGCTGCCACGGCATCCCACCAAGCACGTGCCTCGGCGAAGCGCTCGGGACCGGAGGCCTCAAAACGCGCGACCTGGCCGAATCCAACGGTTCCCTCGCCCCGGCGGGACCACACCAGGGAATCGTCGCGGATGACGTAGTCGAGCAGGCCGTGTTCGCTCATGGCCGGTCGCTGGATGGTGATCGAGCGCAACTGCGGGACTGCGCCCGGGGCAGGTGCCCCCAGAACGGCGGAAAGTTGGGAAGTCATGATCTGCCTAGCTTACCGCCGGGAAACGACCTCCATGCAGGCACCGTGTCGCTGCTCACGCGGCTGGCGCTCGAAGGCGCGTTTTCCCCTATCCGCCGAACTTTGCGACAATGAAACGGTGAGCCGTGCATCGCTGGAAAAGCGCCCCGAAGAAGTCCAAGCCATGTTTGATGATGTTGCCGCACGTTATGACGTGATGAACGACATCCTGTCCATGGGCCAGACCCGCCGCTGGCGAAAAATCGTCGTCGACGCGGTGGGTGCCAAGCGCGGCCAGCGGGTCCTTGACCTCGCTGCCGGAACGGGCACCTCCTCGGAACCATACGCGGACGCCGGCATCGGCGTGGTCGCGTGCGACTTCTCCCAGGGCATGCTCAAGGTCGGCAAGCGCCGCCGCCCCGACATCGACTTCGTGGCAGGGGACGCCACCAACCTCCCCTTCGCGGACAACAGCTTCGATGCCTCCACCATCAGCTTTGGCCTGCGCAATGTCAATGAGCCCAAGAAGGCCCTGGCGGAGATGCTGCGCGTCACCAAGCCGGGCGGGACCCTGGTCATCGCCGAGTTCTCACACCCCACCTTTGCGCCGTTCCGCACCGTGTACACCGAGTACCTGATGCGGGCGCTTCCGCCGGTGGCCAAGAAGATCTCTTCGAACCCCACCGCCTACGTCTACCTGGCGGAATCCATTCGCGCCTGGCCAGCCCAGGACGGGCTGGCTTCGTGGATCGAGGACGCCGGCTGGGAAGCATGCCGCTACCGCAACCTCTCCGGGGGTATCGTGGCAGTGCACCGGGCCACCAAACCACTGGCCTAGTCCCGCGCTCCGGGCCGCCGCACGGGGCATCCGACCTGCCACCACCGGGCACAAAGGCCGTCCGGGCAGTGAATGGCGATAGAGTGATCCATGTACTAGAGCAGCTGGTGCAAACCGACCAGCACCCAGATTCGGCCACATGCCGCGGCTGGAGCCGACCGTCGAGAGATAGTAAGTCTTAGAACAGTGACCGATTCCCAGACAAACTGGACAGCTGCCGGACACGGCGTGCACGACTCCTTTGATTTGAACCCCGAGACGGGCGTGCTGGCTGCGGCCGTCAACCTCCCCGGCGGCTTTGGGCTGATTGCCCAGGATCCCGAGTTCGGCCCGGCCATCGCCACCGGCCTGGCCAAGGTCGAAAAGCTGTTGCGCGATGCCATCGCCAACTCCGATCCGCTGATCGATGCCACCAGCCGCCACCTGGTCGAGGCCGGGGGGAAGCGCATCCGGCCCCTGCTGGTGATCCTCACGTCCCTGCTGGGCGAGGGCGTGACAGAGGACGTCATCAAGGCCGCGGCCATCGTGGAATTGACCCACCTGGCCACGCTTTACCACGACGACGTCATGGATTCGGCGCCGCTGCGCCGCGGGGCACCCACGGCCCACGAGGTCTGGGGCAACTCGGTGGCGATCCTCACCGGCGACCTGATCTTTGCCCGCGCCTCGGTGCTCGGCGCGGAGCTGGGCCCCGAGGCCGTGCACATGCAGGCACGCACCTTCGAACGCCTGTGCCTGGGCCAGTTGCACGAGTCAGTGGGACCGCGCGAGGGTGAAGACCCGATCGAACACCACCTGAACGTGATTTCCGACAAGACCGCCTCGCTGCTGGCGACCTCCGGTGCCTTCGGCGCGCTCTTCGGCGGGGTGGAGAACTTCGTGGAGGTACTGCGTTCCTACGGCGAGAAGGTAGGCGTGGCCTTCCAGGTGGCGGACGACGTCATCGATGTCACCGGCGCGCAGATCCGTTCCGGCAAGACGCCGGGAACCGACCTGCGCGAGGGCGTGCCGACGTTGCCGATCCTGCTCATGCGGGATGCCGCAGCCGCCGGCGACAAGGATGCCGCCGCCGTGCTGGAGCTGGTTGACGGCGACCTGGCTGAGGACGCGGCCCTGGCCCGTGCAGTGGAAGCCGTTGCCGGCAATCCGGCCACGAACCAGGCGTGGGGCGTGGCCCGGCAGTGGGCGGATGCCGCCATCGAGGCCCTGGCCCCGTTGCCCGAGGGTACCGTCAAGGAATCCCTGGCAGCGTTTGCCGATGCCGTGGTGACGCGCGAGCTTTAGGGCACGCGCACTAAAAACCTAGAAACGGAACCGTTCGGGGCCCTGGCCCCACAGGTCTCCCTCGCCAAGGGCCGCCCGCAACTGGGCGGCCTTTTGTGCGCGTTCGGCCGGAGGGACGGCATGGCGCAGGTGGCCGTAGAGGTTGTCGTCGGGGAAGCGCGGGAAGACGTGCTGGTGGTAGTGCCACACATGCTGGTTCCCTGCAGGTTCGTTGTGCTGCCGGGTGCTGGTTCCCTCGGGGTTCCACGCCAGCTTCATGGCCAGGGCAATGCGCCTGGTTTCCAACATGATCTGCGCTGCAACCTCGTCGGGAAGGTCGTAGAGCGCCTCATGGTGGTCCGCCGGGATGACCATCGCGTGGCCCCCGTAGGGCCCAAAGCCGTCGCACGCCATGATGACGGCGACGGCCTCGGTGCGGTAGATCAGGTCACTTGGAACGCAGCGGTTGCCGGGGGAGAGGTCGCCGCCGGCAAGCAGCTCGCAAAACGGGCAGAGGTAGTCCTGCGGAGCGTGCGACTTCCACAACCCGTCCATTAAACCGGCGTTAGTTGTTCAGCTCGGGGGAAAGTTCGTCAAAGACCCAGCTGAACATGTCCAGGACGTATTCGCTGAAGGTGCCTTCTTCGGACTTCCAGATGCCGCGGGCGTTCTGGCGGCGGTACACGATCGGGTCCGGGACCTCGAGCTGGTCCACGCGGATGCCCCACACGTATTTTTCCTCTTCGTCCTCAAGGAACAAGAGGTAGCCGTCCTCGATCTCCAGCTCGTCCGGGTCAAAGAAGTAGTGGTAGGCCTCCATGAGGTCCTCGCAGCCGCCCAGCGCCAGGTAAAACTCGCGCAGCACCAGGGGGATCGGGGAGGGGACCCCGGACAGTGCGTCATCGAGCTCGGACTCGGTGAGTCCGTCCTCGACTTGCCACTCGTCCTCAAGGTACAGCGGAACCAGCGAACGGAACTTCTCAAGGAACATTTCAGCCATGCCATCCATCCTATCGGGCGGTCCGCTAGTTCAAGTCCATGGCAGTGAGCGCGAGCCACAATTGCACGCGGTCGGCGGTGGTCGTTGGATCGTAGCCGGAGAGTTCACTGATCTGCTGCAGCCGGTATCGGACGGTATTGCGGTGCAAACCCAAGGCATCGGCCACTGCTCCGACGCTTCCGTCGAGTTCCAGGTAGCTGCGCAATGTGCCCAACAACTCGGCCGAGTGCTTCTTGTCGAAGATCTGCAGCGGTTCCAGGGCTTCCTGCGCCAGGGCATGCAGCGGGACGTCGCGGGCAGCGAGCAGCAGGGACGTCAGCGAGAGCTTGGAGGGGGTGTTGATGCGGTCTCCGTGGCGCAGGGCCTCGATGGCCTCGAAAAAGCTCCAGCGCAGGCCGTTGGGTTGGGCGTAACCGCCGCCGAAGCCCACGCGCGCCCCGATGCCGGCACCTTGGAGGTACCTATCGATCCCGTCGGCCAGCTCGGCACCATCCTGCAGCGCCACCACCAGCGCGAGGCGGCCATCGACGACGGCCGAGACGACATGCTGGAATTGCGGCGGAATGGGCAGGGTGCGCAGTGCCTTTTCCTGTCCCGGGGCCGCGGCCACCAGCACCACCGAGTGAGGCTGGCCGGGATCGATGCCGATTCCCTGCAGCCGGGCGTTGGCCTCGGAACCCGTGAGGGTTCCGGCCAAAAGGTCCGAGAACGCCAGCCCCGCGACCAGCCGGGTGGATTCGCGCAGCCGCGCCTGGTTGGCCAATTCCAGCCCGATCAGGC
Organism: Paeniglutamicibacter sulfureus; assembly: GCF_039535115.1. Lineage (NCBI taxonomy): Bacteria > Bacillati > Actinomycetota > Actinomycetes > Micrococcales > Micrococcaceae > Paeniglutamicibacter > Paeniglutamicibacter sulfureus. Next base: position 1,642,787 of record NZ_BAAAWO010000001.1, on the reverse strand, counting down.
CCTGGGCGTAATCCACGAGTCCGTCGTGTTCGCAGGGCTCGGCCAGATGCAGGGTGCACTTGTCCCGAAGGCCGGTCGCGATGGGCACTTCGTGCCAGGATTCGCCACCCAGCTCCGGCCCGTGGATCCGGGCGGCGAATTGCGTCAGTGCCACAGCGGTGCCCAGCATGCGGGAGAGCTCGCGCAACATGGCCCGCAACCCGCCGGTGAGCAGCGTGGAAGCCAGTCTCTGGTGGCCCTTGAGGAGCTGTTCCAGCCGCTGTAGGTGGTCTTCGTTCAGCGCATCGGCAATGAGCTTGGTGATGGCCATGAACGGGGTTTCGTAGGGAACCTCAAAGACCGGCAGCCCCAGCTCGGTGGCCCTGCGGATCACCGCCGCGGGCACGCTGCGGTGGCTCAGGCCGGTGCCGTAGCCCAGGGCGAGGGCACCGGCGCCGTGCACCGTCTGGACGAAGGATTCCTGGTTGGCGATCGTGGTTTGCCGCAGGCCGGTGGTGAGCACGATGGCCCCGGTGGTCAGGAACGGCGAGGGGTCGCGCAATTCGGTGACGGCCGCCCATTCTATGGGGGTTTGGCCCACGCCGGAAAAGTCCGTGTGGGCCCTGAGGCCCAGGTTTTGGGACTCAAGAAGTTTCAGCAGCGTGATGGCCATGCACCAATACTATGAAACATTTTGTGCATTAGTACGACGGGCAGTACCCGAAGCGGGATATGAAAACGGCCAACAGCTATAGTCAGGTCGAGTTTTGGGTTAACGTAGGTGCATGACCACAGCATCTTCGGGCGGGACGCCACTGGCGGCACCCGTGGGCAGGGAAACCTTCTCCTCGCGAAAACTCTTCATTCTTTCCGCCATCGGCTCGGCCGTCGGCCTCGGCAACATCTGGCGCTTCCCGTACATCGCGTACGAAAACGGCGGTGGCGCCTTCCTGATTCCGTACCTTGCCGCACTGCTGAGCGCGGGCATCCCGCTGCTCTTCCTCGACTACGCGATCGGGCACAAGTTCCGCGGTTCCGCGCCGCTGGCCTACCGACGCATGCACCGCGGCGCCGAGGTCCTGGGATGGTGGCAGGTACTCGTCTGCTTCATCATCGCCATCTACTACGCGGTCATCATTGCCTGGGCCGCGATGTATACCTGGTTCTCGGTGACGCAGGCCTGGGGCGACGATCCCGGCTCCTTCTTCACCGGCGAATTCCTCGGGGTCTCCGAGACGGTCAACGTCGGCTTCAACTTCGTGCCCGGTGTCTTCTGGCCGCTGCTGATCACCTGGATCGCCGTCATCGGCATCATGGTCGCCGGCGTGCGCAAGGGCATCTCGCGGGCCAACGGCTTCTTCCTGCCGCTGCTCGTCGTGATGTTCGTGTTGCTGGTTGCCCAGTCGCTGTTCCTGCCTGGTGCCATCGATGGACTGAACGCCTTCTTCACCCCGGACTGGGCCGCACTGGGCGACCCGGGCGTGTGGGCGGCAGCCTATGGCCACATCTTCTTCTCGCTCTCGGTGGCCTTCGGCATCATGGTCACCTACTCCTCCTACCTCAAGCGCAAGACCGACCTGACCGGTTCGGGCATGGTCGTCGCGTTCTCCAACTCGGCATTTGAGATCCTCGCCGGCATTGGTGTCTTCGCCGCGCTGGGCTTCATGGCTTTCACCGCCGGCTCGGCCGTGGGCGACGTCGCGGTGCCCGGCATCGGGCTCGCCTTCATCGCCTTCCCGACGATCGTCTCGGAGGCACCGCTGGGTGGGCTGATGGGCGTGCTCTTCTTCGGTTCCCTGGTCTTCGCCGGGATCACCTCGCTGATCTCCATCCTCGAGGTCATTGTCGCCGCAGTGCAGGACAAGATGGGCTGGCCGCGAGTGAAGGCCTCGCTGGCGGTCAGCATCCCGGTGGCGTTCATTTCGCTGCTGCTCTTCCCGACCGCCACCGGCCTGTATCTGCTTGACACCTTTGACGCCTTCGTGAACAGCTTCGGCATCCTGGCCGGCGCGCTGGTTGCCGTCATCCTGGTTGCCTGGGTCCTGCGCAAGCTGCCCATGCTCTCGGACCACCTGAACAAGGTCTCCTCGGTGCGCATGCGCACCGTCTGGATCGGCCTGGTCGCAGTGGTGGCCCCGGTGGTGCTGGGCTACATCCTGATCAACGAGTTCATTTCGAAGATCGGGACAACCTACGAGGACTACCCGGCATGGTTTGTCGGCGTCTTTGGCTGGGGCATGGCCGCCGCGCTGGTTGTCGTGGCCGTGGTGCTCACGCTCATCCCGTGGAGCCCCAAATCCAAGCTGCACCACGACCCCGAATACGCGGCCCTGATCGCCGCGGAAGAAAAGGAGGAAGGACGATGACTCCCATCGCAATCACCTTTCTGGTGATCTCCATCCTGACAGTGTGGGGCGGGCTGGGGCTCGCCCTGGTCAACCTGGCCAGGCACCCCGAGGACGAGGGCCGCCTGCCACAGGAAAACGCGCCGGAACTCTAAGGACTCCGACGTGTAGCCATACGTCAATCCATTGATCGGTCCGTTGCGGCAGCAGGATTTTCCTGCAGCCGCAACGGACCGATCGTGCTTAAGGGGAGAGTCCGATCCCGCCTGTGCACTTGCACTGGAATCCGGGATTCCGACTGTGCCAAATTCACTGGCGGGCGCTGTTGCGCGCGGCATAGGCTACTGGGTAGTAAAGACCACCAAGACACCGGGTTCCATGGTGCCCCCGGTGCCGGGACCGCAGTGGTCCCGGCACCGGGAGCCAGGTCCGGGAAAGGACCGAACGTTCATGGGCATCACCTACCGCATCGAGCAAAAGCGACACATCAACGGCGCATTCCCCGGCCCCAAGTCGGTGGAGCTCGCGGCCCGCCGCACCAACGCCGTCGCCCTGGGCGTGGCATCGGCCATGCCCGTTTACGTGGCGGACGCCGACGGCGGCATCATCGTGGACGTCGACGGCAACGCGATCATCGACCTGGGTTCGGGCATCGCGGTGACGTCCGTCGGCGCCTCCAACGAGAAGGTCGCAGCAGCCGTCGCCGCACAGGCGGCCCGCTTCACCCACACCTGCTTCATGGTCACCCCGTACGAGGGCTACGTGGAGCTGGCCGAGAAGCTTGCCGAGATCAGCCCGGGCACCCACGCCAAGAAGGCCGTTTTCTTCAACTCCGGTTCCGAGGCCGTGGAGAATGCCATCAAGGTGGCCCGCGTGGCCACCGGCCGCACCGCGGTGGTCGCCTTCGACCACGCGTACCATGGCCGCACCAACCTGACGATGGGCCTGACGGCCAAGGCAGCGCCCTACAAGCGCGGCTTCGGCCCGCTGGCATCGGAAATCTACCGCATGCCGATGAGCTACCCCTTCCGCGAGGAAAACCCGAACATCTCCGGCAAGGAAGCCGCAGAGCGCGCCATCCTGGCCATGGAGAAGCAGATTGGCGGCGACCAGATCGCCGCCATCATCATTGAGCCCATCCAGGGCGAGGGCGGCTTCATCGTCCCGGCGGAGGGCTTCCTGCCGCGCCTGGCCGAGTGGGCCAGGGAACAGGGGATCGTCTTCGTCGCCGACGAGGTGCAGGCAGGCTTCTGCCGCGCCGGCGCCTGGTTCGCCTCGGACATCGAGGGCATCGTCCCGGACATCATCACCGTGGCCAAGGGCATTGCCGGCGGCATGCCGCTCTCGGGCATCGTGGGCCGGGCCGACCTGCTGGACTCGGTCCACCCGGGCGGCCTGGGCGGCACCTACGGCGGCAACCCGGTTGCCGTGGCGGCGGCGCTGGAGACCATCCGCTACATGGAAGAGCATGACCTGGCTTCCCGTGCCCGTGAGATCGAGGAACAGTTCTTCACCCGCATGCGCAAGCTCCAGTCCGAGGTATCGGTCATCGGGGATGTCCGCGGACGCGGCGCCATGGTGGCCATCGAGCTCGTCAAGGCCGGAGGCACCGAGCCGGACGCGGAGATCACCAAGAAGATTGCCGCCGACTGCCTGGCCGAGGGCGTGCTGATCCTCACCTGCGGCACCTACGGCAACGTCATCCGCCTGCTTCCCCCGCTGGTCATCGGCGACGAGTTGCTGGCCGAGGCGTTCGAGGTGCTCGAAAAGGCCATCCGCGCCAACGTCTAGCCCATGCGCTAGCGCAAGACCGGGAAAGGAGCCGGAAAGTTGTCCAGTTCACGTGGACAACCGACCGGCTCCTTTCTTCGTGCCCGGGCCCGGCGGACACAACCGAGGCGGCTCGGAAACGGAGGGGCGCCCGGCACGTCTTGCGACGTCGACGCTCCCGGGAATGGAGTCCCTATGCCACCTTGACGGGCACGATGCGACGGGGCAAGCGCGCCATGTCGATGCACAGCAGGATCACCGCGACCCAGACCAGCGAGAAGCCGATGAGGCGCTCCGGCGGCATGGGTTCCTTGAAGACCACCAGCGCCACGACGAACTGCAGGATGGGGGCCAGGAACTGCAGGGTGCCGATGGCGGTCAGGGGCAGGCGGCGAGCGGCAGCCCCGAAGAGCAGCAACGGAACAGCGGTGATGATCCCGCTGGAGGCCATCAGCCAGAAGTGCGCAGGTCCGGAGGAAAGCACCGTGTCGGTGTTCGTGGCAACCAGCCAGGCCATGAACCCGAGAGCCGGGAGGGCCAGGATCGCGGTCTCCATGCTCAGTGAGGTCAGCGCGGTGGCGGTGCGGCCCACCCGGTTCTTCACGAAGCCGTACAGGCCGAAGGAGAACGCCAGCACCAGCGCAACCCAGGGCACGTTGCCGTAGGCGAACGACAGCGTCGTGACGGCGGCAAGGCCGAACCCGATGGCCACCCACTGCATCCGGCGCAGCCTTTCCTTCAGGAAGAGCACACCCAGGGCGATCGACACGAGGGGATTGATGAAGTACCCCAGCGCGGCTTCCGCCGCGTGACCGTTGAGCACCGCGTAGGTGTACGTCAGCCAGTTCACCGCAATGAGGACCGAAGCCACGCTCAGGCGGGCCATGGCCCGGCGGTCGCGGCCCAGAGCGATGAACCGACGCCAGTTCCTGGTCACCAGCAGCAGGACCGCGCAGAAAACCAGCGAAAAGACGATGCGGCCGGCGACGATTTCCACGGGGGAGGCGATGGCAATGGTGAGGAAATACAGCGGAAGCATTCCCCACAGGCCGTAGGCGCCCAGGCCCTGGAGCAATCCCGCGTTGCGTTCGTTTGCGGGGGCGCTCGAAGCCGCGGTGGTCGTCGTGGCCGGGGAGGGCGTAGGAGTCATGGTCTCTTCAACCGGGATTGCATGGTTTCCATTCCGGGTGCGCGTGCACGCTGGTCGGGGATCGGTGCGCAGCCTGCGCACCGAACCGAGCCTATCGCGGGACCGAACTCCCCGGATGACGGGCCGCTCGGGCCCGGCATGCCGGGGGCCTGCATCATGCGGATCCGGTCCCGGGGAGCGTGAGCATGCGCACACCGGTTCACGTTTAGGGGCCGTGGCCAATTAGACTAGCGTGGCGTGCGCTATTTGTGCGCCCCATGATCATTCTCCGGAAGGAACCCCTCGTGTCCGATTCAGCAGTTCGCCCGCTCCGTGTCGCCATTATCGGGGCAGGTCCGGCTGGCGTCTATGCTGCCGACATTCTCACCAAGGCGGAGCGCGAATTCGAGGTGAGCATCGACCTGCTCGATGCCTACCCCGCGCCCTACGGCCTGATCCGCTACGGCGTGGCCCCGGACCACCCGCGCATCAAGGGAATCGTCAATGCGCTGCACAAGGTCCTGGACCGGGGGGACATCCGCTTCCTGGGGAACGTGACCTACGGACGCGACCTGAAGTTGCACGACATCCGCGACATGTACGACGCGGTCATCTTCGCCACCGGTGCCATCAAGGATGCCCGCATGGACATCCCGGGCATCGACCTGGAGGGGTCCTTCGGGGCCGCGGACTTCGTTTCCTGGTACGACGGGCAGCCCGACGTGCCGCGCACCTGGCCGCTGGAGGCCAAGGAAATCGCCGTCCTGGGCAACGGCAACGTGGCCCTGGACGTGGCCCGCGTGCTCTCCAAGCACGCCGAGGACCTCCTGGTCACCGAGATCCCGGACAACGTCTTTGCGGGCCTGAAGGATTCCCCGGTCACCGATGTCCACATCTTCGGGCGCCGCGGGCCCGCCCAGGTGAAGTTCACCCCGTTGGAGCTGCGCGAACTGAGCCACAGCCGTGATGTCGACATCGTGCTCTACCCGGAGGACTTCGAGTTCGACGAGGCCTCCGATGCGTTGATCAAGTCAAACAACCAGGTCAAGACCATGGTCAACACATTGACCAACTGGATCGTGGAGGAACAGGACACCGGCGCCTCGCGCCGCCTGCACCTGCACTTCCTGCACAACCCGATCGAGGTGCTGGGCCAGGACGGCAAGGTCGCCGGCATCAAGTTCGAGCGCCAGGAGCTCGACGGCACCGGCAATGTGCGGGGCACCGGCGAGATCGTCGAGTACCCGGTCCAGGCGGTCTACCGCGCCATCGGCTACCTCGGCTCCGAACTTGCGGAGATCGAGTTCGACGACAAGCGCGGAGTCATCCCCAACGAGGGCGGCCGGGTGCTGGACGCCGCCGGCTCCCACGTGCCGGGGCTCTACGCCACGGGTTGGATCAAGCGGGGTCCCGTGGGCCTGATCGGCCACACCAAGGGCGATGCCCTGGAGACCATCGGGAACCTGTTGGAGGACCGCCTGTCGTTGCCGGTTGCGTCCAACCCCGACGAGGACGCGATCATCAAGTTGCTGGAGTCGCGCGGTGTTGACTACACGACCTGGGAAGGCTGGAAGAAGCTGGACGCGCACGAGATTTCCCTCGGCATCGCAGCGACCCCCACGCAGACCTCCAACGGACCGGTCGACCGGGCCCGAATCAAGGTCGTGGAGCGCGAGGAAATGGTCAGGATCTCCCGGGACTAGTTCGCCGGGCTAAGCTGTACCTGGGCAGGGACCCGTATTTTTCGAAGTAGCGGAAAAGGCGGGTCCTCGTTCTTCTTAACTTTCGGTCCCGGATCGACGACAAAGCGGCCCGCCCTCCCGAAGGAGGACGGGCCGCTTTGTCGTCGTTGAGATGCCAACGGTGGCAGGTTAGGCCTTGCCGGCCATTTCCGCGGCGCCGTCGGTGGAGCCGGCAACGCCTGCAGCGTAGGCGTTGCGCAGGATCAAACCGAGGTTCGCATCGACGTTGGTCCAGTACTGGAAGAAGCCTTCGCGGATGGACTCGATGGTGATGCCCTGGCACTGGCCCAGCAGGGTCGCGTGGAAGCGCTCCTTGGCAGCTGCATCGTAGACCTCGCGGTACAGGGTGCCTGCCTGGCCGAAGTCGTCGTCCTCCGAGCGCAGGGTCTGCGCGGAGCGGACCATTTCGCCGTCGGTTTCCCAGCCGCCCTCGCCGGCGCGCTCGGGCTGTGCAGCCGGGCCGCCGAAGGAGTTCGGGGTGTAGACGCGGGCGTCTGCGTCGTTGAAGTGGTACTGCATGGAGCCCTCATGCATGTAGTTGTTGACCGTGGCAGCGTGCGGCTGGTTGACCGGCAACTGGTTGTAGTTGGTGCCGATGCGGTTGCGCTGTGCATCCGGGTAGGAGAACACGCGGGCCATCAGCATCTTGTCCGGGCTGATGTCGATGCCCGGGACCAGGTTCGACGGGGAGAACGCTGCCTGCTCGATCTCGGCGAAGAAGTTGCGCGGGTTGCGGTTCAGCGTGAAGTGGCCAACCGGGATCAGCGGGTAGTCCGCGTGCGGCCAGACCTTGGTCATGTCGAACGGGTTGAAGCGGTAGGTCTTGCCCTCTTCGTACGGCATGATCTGGACCTTGACGTCCCAGGTCGGGAAGTTGCCGGCCTCGATGTTGTCGAACAGGTCGCGCCGGTAGAAGTCGGCGTCGGAGCCTGCAAGCTTCTCGGCCTCTTCGTTGGACATGTTGTGCACGCCCTGGCGGGAGTGGAAGTGGTACTGCACCCAGAAGCGCTCGCCCTCGGCGTTGATCCACTGGTAGGTGTGCGAGCCGTAGCCGTTCATTTCGCGCCAGGAGGTCGGCAGGCCGCGGTCGCCCATCAGGTAGGTCACCTGGTGTGCGGACTCGGGGGAGTGGGTCCAGAAGTCCCACTGCATGTCGGCATCGCGCAGCCCGGAGGCGCCCATGCGCTTCTGCGAGTGGATGAAGTCGGGGAACTTGAGGCCGTCGCGGATGAAGAACACCGGGGTGTTGTTGCCCACGACGTCGTAGTTGCCCTCGGTGGTGTAGAAGCGAAGTGCGAAGCCGCGCACGTCGCGCCAGGTGTCAGGGGAGCCCTGTTCGCCGGCGACCGAGGAGAAGCGCAAGAGCGTCTCGGACTTGGCGCCCGGCTGGAAGACGGCTGCACGGGTGTACTTCGAGACGTCTTCGGTGACGGTGAATTCACCGAAGGCTCCGCCGCCCTTGGCGTGCGGGTTGCGCTCCGGCACGCGCTCGCGGTTGAACGCGGCAAGCTTCTCGACGAGGTAGCGGTCGTGGAGGGCGGTAATGCCGTCCGGGCCGGAGGTCAGCGAATGGGCATCGCTGGCAACGGGGGCGCCGCTCTGGGTGGTGGTGAAGTTCTCGCTCAAGAGATTCTCCTTCTTCATGTGGGTTGGTAACTCTTCTGCCGGCTTCCCCGGCGGGCGGCTAGGCCGCGCCGGTTTTCCTGCAGTCTTCACAGATGCCCTGGTAAAGGACATCGGCAATCTGGATTTCCATGCCGTGGCTGTCCGAAGGGGTCAGGCAGGGGGCGTGGCCCACCGCGCATTCCACGTCTTCGATCCGGCCGCAACTGGTGCAAATGGCGTGATGGTGGTTGTCATTGACGCGGGTCTCATAGAGGGCCGCTGAGTGCGGCGGAGTGAACCGCCGCAATATGCCTTGTTCCGTCAGATCATTAAGCACGTTGTAGACGGACTGGATGGAAACATCCGGCAACGCCTGGTGGACCGCGGCGACAACTCTCTCCGCCGAGGAGTGTGGGTGGCTCTCCACGGCATCGAGCACGGCAAGGCGTCCGCGGGTAACCCGCAGCCCCAGCTCGCGCATCTGTGCCGAATAGTCCATGTGATCCATTCCACCGTCTTATTTTGAATATGTCAAGATAAGAGGACCGTGTCGTCGAGCATGTCGCTAGAGTCGCCGAGCATGTCGCTAGACTCAATCCGTGGCCCGACTCCTTGCCGACCTGACACCTTTGCGCCAAAGCCCGGCCTTCAAGCGGTTGTGGATCGGCAACACGCTTTCGGCGGTCGGCGGACAACTCACCCTCGTGGCGGTCAGCCTCGAGGTCTACGCGCTGACGGGCTCCAGCCTCTACGTCGGCCTGCTGGGCGCCTTCGCGCTGGTGCCGCTGGTGCTGACGGGCCTGTATGGCGGCTCCGTCGCCGACGCCCACGATCGCCGCAAGGTCGCGTTGGCCTCCGCCATGGTCCTGTGGGCAACCACCGCTGCCATTGCAGCCCAGGCCTGGCTGGGCGTGGACAACGTCTGGGTGCTCTACGGGCTGGTGGCCATCCACTCCGGTGCCGGGGGCATCAACCAGTCGACCCGCGGAGCCATCATCCCGGCGATCGTCGGGCTCAAGCTCCTGCCGGCGGCCAATTCGCTGAACATGGTCACCTTCGGCATCGCCCAGATGATCGGCCCGTTGCTCGGCGGGCTGCTGGTGGCCCAGATTGGCTTCGGCTGGACCTACACCATCGACGTGCTCACCTATGGCGCCGCGGTGTGGTCCGTCTACAAGCTGCCGGCACTGCCCCCGGAGGGCACGCCGGCCAGGGCAGGGCTGCGTTCGGTCATCGAGGGCTTCAGATTCCTGGGCACCCAGCCCAATGTGCGCATGACCTTCCTGATCGACATCGCGGCCATGGTCCTGGCCGCACCCCGGGCACTGCTTCCCGCCATTGGCGCAGTGCTCATTGGCGGCGGTGAACTGACCATGGGCGTTCTCCTGGCTGCAACCGCCATGGGCGCGTTCCTGGCGGGACTGTTTTCCGGGCCCGTGGGACGGATCCACCGCCAGGGCGCGGCAGTGTTTCTCTGCGTCTGCGCGTGGGGTGCGAGCATCGGGCTTTTCGGCATGGTCGTCATCCTGGCCGCACGCAGCCCGGTCCCGTCCGACGGCTCGGCCGGAGCCTGGCTCTGGCCCGCGGCCGCCTGCATGGCGCTGGCCGGCGTCGCCGACGCCGTTTCCTCGGTCTTTCGCACCACCATCCTGCAGACCGCCACCCCCGATCACCTGCGCGGGCGCCTGCAGGGTGTATTCATCGTCGTGGTTGCCGGCGGGCCACGGCTGGGGGAAATGCTCTCCGGTTCGGTGGCAGGGGGCATCGGCGAGGGGTGGACCCTGCTGGCCGGCGGCATCGCCTGCATCGTTGCAGCAGCCGCATTGATGCGCTGGGAGCCGGGATTCCTGCGGTACGACGCGCGGCACCCAGCTCCCTGAGACCGAATCCCCGGCGGGAACAAAGCACGCTCTCAGGTGCGTTTACTAGACTGAATGCCAGACCCGGCCCCCGGCGGCCGGACCGTACCCCAAGGAGAGAAACACGGTGCACAATCACAACAACGGCCTGAAGACGGCGGGGTTGCTCGGCGGCATGTTCGCGCTGCTGCTGGCCATTGGCGCCCTGCTGGCTTCGGGGACCGGAAGCAGCAGTTTTATCTGGATCTTCGCCCTTATCGGCGTGGCGACCACCGCCTACGGATACTGGAACAGCGACAAGCTGGCGATCCGCTCAATGCAGGCCTACCCGGTCACCGAGGCAGAACAGCCCGAGATGCACCGGATCGTGCGCGAGCTCTCCATTGCCGCCCAACAGCCCATGCCGCGCCTCTATGTTTCGCCGACCCAAGCGCCAAACGCCTTCGCCACCGGGCGCAACCCGGAAAATGCCGCGGTGTGCTGCACCGAGGGCATCCTGCAGCTGCTGAACGAACGCGAGCTGCGCGGGGTGCTGGGCCACGAGCTCATGCACGTGTACAACCGCGACATCCTCACCTCTTCGGTGGCCGCGGCCGTCGCCGGAGTCATCACGTCCGTGGCCCAAATGATGCTCTTCTTCGGCGGCGGCGACCGCCGTAATGCCAACCCCCTGGCCATGATCGCCCTGGCATTGCTGGCGCCCTTGGCCTCCACCGTCATCCAGATGGCCATCAGCCGAACCCGCGAATACGACGCGGACGAGGACGGCGCCAAGCTGACCAACGACCCCCTGGCGCTGGCCTCGGCACTGCGCAAGCTCGAGAGCGGGGTGCAGCGCGCCCCGCTGCCGGCCGATGACCAGCGCCTGGTCAACACCTCGCACCTCATGATCGCCAACCCGTTCCTTGGCGGGGCCAAGAAGCTCTTCGCCACCCACCCGCCGATGGACGACCGCGTTGCCCGGCTGGAAAGGATGGCTGGCCGCTCGCTGGGCTACTAGGCGATCGCCCGCTTCCTTTCCCATGCCGGGCGTCAACGCAAAGAGAGGCTGTCATCACCGGCGAGTGATGACAGCCTCCCTTTGTCTGCGGCCGAATCTCGCCGCCGTGAAGTCCGTTTAGCGGAAGTTCACAAACTGCAGGTCTGCTTCCTCAAAGCCGCGCAGCAGAGTCATGGTGGCCTGCAGGTCGTCGCGGGACTTGGAAGACACGCGAAGCTCGTCACCCTGGATGGTGGACTTCACGCCCTTGGGTGCCTCGTCACGAATGAGTTTGTTGATCTTTTTCGCCACGTCCTGGGCAATGCCCTCCACAATGGAGGCCTCGATGCGGTATTCCTTGCCCGAGGGGAAGGGTTCGCCCGCTTCCAGGGACTTGAGCGAGATGTTGCGCTTGACCAGCTTGGACTGGAACACGTCGAGAACCGCCTTGACGCGTTCCTCGGAGTTGGCCTTCATCAGGATCTTCTCGCCGCTGAAGTCGATCTCGGCTCCAATGCCCTTGAAGTCGTAGCGCTGGACAATTTCCTTCTGCGCCTGGTTCAGTGCATTGGACACTTCCTGGCTGTCGACCTTGCTGACAACATCAAAAGTTGAATCGCTCGCCATGTGAGCCTCCTTGGGTGGTGATTGTGCTTTGCCTACAAGACTACCGGGGCACCGCAAAACCCCGGAAAACCCGGGGTCTGACGCGCCGGGAAACCCTCGATTTGCACTCTTGGGAAAACGTCATGTAGAGTTTCTACTCGTTCCGAAGGGAACAATTCGGCAGATTACCCGAGCGGCCAAAGGGGGCTGACTGTAAATCAGCTGGCAACGCCTTCACTGGTTCGAATCCAGTATCTGCCACCGAATGAATGAAGCCCGTGTTCAAATCCAAGAGATTTGGACACGGGCTTTTTCGTGCCCTGAACCCCCGATGGTGCAGGTGGGACCATTATTGGGCGAGGCGTATCAAGAGGTCGGGCGGCGGGAATTCCTTACTGGACGTGACCCACTCAACATCCAACGCAAATTTCCCGCCGCCCAAGTTTCAAGCGGCCATCTTTTCGTTCATCGGGACTACGTAGATGTCCCAGAGCAACATGATTGAATCCCTCGGGGCGGACAGCACCGCGTGGTAGTGCGCCCACTGCCATTCTGTGGCTCCATGGTCTTCCAGCGGCTTGGGAGGGCACGAACCGGGAGTCAGCCACCGCGTGCCGTTCCAGATGGCCTGTAGCGGTCCAACGGCCGTTGCCGCAGAGGTGGTGTCTTCCAAGGGGACGGGAAGGGAAACCTTTTCCTGGATCCGCAGCGCGGGTGCAACTGCGAAGGGCGTGGATTCAACGATGGCCAAATCCATGGGCAGTGCGTCGACGTAGCGCTCCGCCAGCAGCATTCCTTCGGAGAGTGCCTTGCGCCCGGATTCCCCGGTCGTTATCAGCAACAAGGTGCAGCGTGTCATGTCCGTGTTGGCAGTCGACCCGCAACGCGTCTACGCGGTCCGGGTCAGGATGCATCCTTCCTGTTATCCGTGAAACCCGGTGCGCCGATCGGGACACCGGGACTGGCCGGCGAACCGGGCGGGAGTACAGCTGCCCGCCTTTCGCCCGATGCTTTGGTGGATGGCTGCCTCCTGGGTTGGCCGTGGCATTTCCTCGAGCATACGGCCGCGTGCGCACGGCCGGGCGCCGGCCGACAAACTTGTGGATAACCTGGATCCGGAGGCGTGAAAACAGCAAGGGAAAGCCAAAAACGGGGTGCCGACTGCGGCGACTTCGGCATCTCGCGGTACCGTTGGTATATGGCTACTATCAATATCACCGAGTCTGAGTTCACGACGACGCTGGATGAGAATGACATTGTCTTCGTAGATTTCTGGGCGGAGTGGTGTGGACCGTGCCGCCAGTTTGCCCCGGTCTATGACGAGATATCCGAGAAGTACCCCGACGTTAAGTTCGCCAAGGTGGACACCGAGGCCGAACAGGGGCTGGCACGCGCTGCGAACATCACCTCGATCCCCACGTTGATGGCGTTCCGCGACAAAGTCCTGGTCTTCTCGCAGCCCGGCGCGATGAACGCCTCTCAGCTGGACGACCTCATCGTGGCCGTGAAAGGCATCGACATGCAGCATGTCCACGCGCAGATCGCCGAGCAAGAGGCGCAGGCCCAGTAGGCTTCCGCCGCGCCCTAGCGGCGCCGGTGGTCCATCGGCGCCAGGCGCGGGCCAAACGCCTGCTTGCGTTGCCCGGAAAGCCCGATCAGGCGCACCACGCGCTGGCGATGCCCGGTGAAGGGCGCCAGCAATTCGAGCATCCCGGCATCGTCGACCCGGCGACCGGTGAGTACCTGCCCGACGAAGGCAGCCAGGTGGAAATCACCCACCGAAACATGGTCGGCAGCTCCATGGGTGCGCTGCAGTACCTCGGCAATGCTCCACGGACCCACTCCGGGTATTGATTCAAGGGCGGCGTGCAGGGTCCCGGAGCCCATGGCGTTCTCCCGCCTGGCACCCAGATCCATCAACGCCCAGCGCTCCAGGGCATTGGCCGCGGCCGCCGCCCGGCGTGCTGTCGCGGAGCGCTTCGAATCCACGCGCGCCTGGTGCCATTGCCACGGCTGCAGCGAACGGACTGCAGTCGGCGTCGGCGGCAGGCGCATTCCCGCCGGCGCGGGACCCGGCGGCAGGTCGCCGACGGCCAGGCAAAGGTGGCGCCAGGCGTAGTTTGCCTCGATCACCGTGACCTTTTGCTCGAGAATCGCCGGAAACAGGGCATCGAAGATACGCCCGGTGGACGGGAACCGCAGCCCCGGATTCGACTTTCGGCTCCGGAGCACGATCGGGTGCAGCAGGTTCCGGGTTTCCCCGGCGTCGAAGGCACTCCAGTCGTCGTACGCGCCCAACAGATGCAGTCCGCGCTCCACCGCGTGCGCGGCACCCGGTCCCCAGGCGCGGAGCAGGACTTCGGCGTCGATGCCGGCGGTGCGGGTGGCCAATAGGGTAACGGGACCGACCGGGGTGTGGAAGCACAACCAAGCGCCGTTTTCCGAGACCCGGGTGGCGGGGTCGCGGGCTCCGCGCTGCAGGATGCCCAGGGACTGGCGCAGGGAATACGGGCCGTTCGGCTTCCATGAAGCCTGTGCGTCGCATGCCGGCAGCGGGGTCGAAGGGGAATTGGGCATGCCTCAATACTCTCATCGGTGCCCCCGCCTCCAACGCATGAAGATTCACTACGAACGGCGTCCGGAATGTGACGCGCCGCCGGTAGAGTGATCGCCATGAAGTATGCGCGCACAATCCTGGACCTGATTGGGAACACCCCGCTGGTCAAGCTCAATTCGGTCACGGACGGCATCGAGGCAACCATCCTCGTCAAGCTCGAATACCTGAACCCCGGCGGGTCCATCAAGGACCGCATTGCCTTGAAAATGGTGGAAAACGCGGAGGCCGACGGGAAGTTGCTCCCGGGCGGAACGATCGTTGAGCCCACCAGCGGCAACACCGGCGTCGGACTGGCCATGGTCGGCCAGCTGAAGGGCTACAAGACCATCTTTGTCACCCCCGACAAGGTCGGCGAGGAAAAGCGCGACGTGCTGCGCGCCTATGGCGCCGAGGTGGTGGTGACCCCCACCGCGGTGGCCCCCGATTCCCCGGAGTCCTACTACGGCGTCTCGG
Source organism: Paeniglutamicibacter sulfureus (assembly GCF_039535115.1). Taxonomy (NCBI): domain Bacteria; kingdom Bacillati; phylum Actinomycetota; class Actinomycetes; order Micrococcales; family Micrococcaceae; genus Paeniglutamicibacter; species Paeniglutamicibacter sulfureus. The sequence continues at coordinate 1,627,703 of NZ_BAAAWO010000001.1, read as the reverse complement.
ACCGCCTGGTGCGCGAGATCGACGGGGCGTACAAGCCCGACCAGTTCTCCAACCCCGCCGCCCCGGAGAGCCACTACGAGACCACCGGCCCGGAAATCTGGAACGACACCGACGGCATGCTGAGCCACGTGGTCATCAGCGCCGGCACCGGCGGCACCATCACCGGCACCGGCCGCTACCTGAAGGAAGTTTCCGCAGACCGCGCCTCCGGCCCGGTCAGGATCATCGGCGCGGACCCGGACGGCTCGGTCTATTCCGGCGGCACCGGCCGCCCCTACTTCGTCGAGGGCGTCGGGGAGGACATGTGGCCGGGCAACTACGACCCGGCGGTGCCCGACGAGATCATCGCGGTGACCGACGCCGACGCGTTCGCCATGACCCGCCGCCTGGCCAAGGAAGAGGGCCTGCTGGTCGGCGGCTCTTCCGGCATGGCAGTGGTCGCGGCGCTGCAGGCGGCGAAGGACCTCCCCGCCGAAGCCATCGTCGTGGTGATCCTGCCCGACGGCGGGCGCGGCTACCTGGGCAAGATCTTCAACGACTCCTGGATGCGCTCCTACGGCTTCCTGCGCGACGACTCCGCCGACACCGTGGGCCAGCTGCTCTCCGCCAAGCCCGGCGACCTGCCCGACCTGGTGCACACGCACCTGAATGAAACCGTCCGCGACGCCATCGGCGTCATGAACGAATACGGCGTCTCGGCACTCCCGGTGCTTTCGGCCGAGCCCCCGGTCCGCCTGGGCGAGGTGCGCGGCTACATCGACGAGCGCACGCTGACCGAGAAGCTGTTCCGCAACGAGATCTCCCTGACCGACCCGGTGGGCCCGCTGGTGACCACCGCGCTGCCGCTGATCGGCATCCACGAAACCATTGACCGCGCCAAGGAACGGCTCTCCGAGCACGACGCCCTGCTGGTCACCGACGACGGGGCGGCCGTCGGGGTCATCACCCGGCACGACCTGCTGACCTACCTCACCCACTAAGAAAGTTGCGTCCAGACATGACTGAAAACATCCAAGGATTCAACACCCGCGCCGTGCATGCCGGGCAGGAATTCGAGCCGCGCACCGGGGCAGTGGTCCCGCCGCTGCACTTCTCCTCCACCTACGCCCAGGACGGCATCGGGAACCTGCGGGCGGGCTACGAGTACGGCCGCGGCGGCAACCCCACCCGCGACGCCCTGCAGGAGCAGCTCGCCGCGCTGGAAAACGGCACCCACGCCTACTCCTTCTCCTCCGGCCTGGCCGCCGAGGATTCGCTGATCCGCGCGCTGGCCGAACCCGGTGACCACATCGTGCTGGGCAACGACGCCTACGGCGGAACCTACCGGCTGATTTCCAAGGTCCTGGGCGGCTGGGGCATCGGCAACACGCCGGTGGACATGTCCGACCACGCGGCGCTGAAGGCTGCCATCGCCGCCAACAAGACCAAGCTGGTCTGGGTGGAGACGCCGTCGAACCCGATGATGCGCATCTCCGACATCAAGGCCATCGCGGAGATCACCCACGCCGCCGGCGCCCTGCTGGTGGTCGACAACACCTTCGCCTCCCCGTTCCTGCAGCAGCCGCTGGACCTGGGTGCCGACGTGGTGGTGCACTCCACCACCAAGTACATCGGCGGGCACTCCGACGTGGTCGGCGGCGCCATCGTGGTCAAGGACCCGGTGCTGGCCGAGGCCATCGGCTTCATCCAGTTCGCCGTCGGCGCGGTCTCCGGCCCGATGGACGCGTTCCTGACCACCCGCGGGCTGAAGACTTTGGGCGTGCGCATGCGCACCCACTCGGAAAACGCGATGGCCGTGGCCCTGTGGCTGGAAAAGCGCCCCGAGGTTCAGGCGGTGCACTACCCGGGCCTGCCCACCCACCCGGGCCACGAGCTGGCCAAGGCGCAGATGCGCGACTTCGGCGGCATGGTCTCGGTGCAGTTCACCGGCGGCGAGGACGCGGCACGCACCGTGGCCGAGGCCACCCGCGTGTTCACCCTGGCCGAGTCGCTGGGCGGCATCGAATCGTTGATGAACTACCCCTCGGAAATGACCCACGCCTCGGTGAAGGGCACCGAGCTGGCGGTTCCGGTGAACCTGCTGCGCCTCTCGGTGGGCATTGAGGACGTCGAGGACCTGATCGCCGACCTTGAGCAGGCCTTCGCCAAGCTCTAGGCGGCAACCGAACGGCAACAAGGGACCGGCGGTGCCGCGGAGGGATTGATTCCCCCGCGGCACCGCCCGTTTTTGTTGGGTCCTACTCGGGCACGACCTTGCGGGAGGCCACCACCGGGGTGCGGGTGGCTGCGTCGTACTCCATGACCTGTTTCCCGCCGATCCACACGCGCACGGCCCGGGACATGACATCCAGCGGATCCCCGCTCCACAGCACCAGGTCCGCGTCCTTGCCGGCCTCGAGCGAGCCCAGCTTCCCGGCCAGGCCCAGCACCTTGGCAGGGTTCAGGGTCACTGCCCGCAGGGCGGTGTCCGCATCCAGTCCCTCCTTTACAGCCAGCGTGCACTGGTGGATGAGGAAGTTGATCGGGACCACCGGGTGGTCGGTGATGATCGAGATCTCGACCCCTGCCTCGGCCAGCCGCCGCGGGTTGGCCAGTGAGCGACCGCGCAGCTCCACCTTCGACTTGGTGGTGAACAGCGGGCCGATGAGCACCGGCACCTTGCGCCCGGCCACCACGTCGGCGATCACGTGGGCCTCGGTGCCGTGGTCAAGGACCAGGTCGTAGCCGAACTCCGCGGCCAGGCGCAGGGCGGTGGCCACGTCGTCCGCGCGGTGGCAGTGCTGGCGCCACGGGATCTCGCGGCGCAGCACCATCCCCAGGGCCTCCAGCTTTGCGTCGCGCTTGGCCGGGTCGTTGGCGGCCAGGTAGTTCTGTGCCTCGATGAACGCCTGGCGGATCACCATGGCGTTGCCCAACCGGGTCGAGGGGGTCTTGTCCTTGGCGCCGTGAACGCGCTTGGGGTTCTCACCCAGGGCCGACTTGATGCCGCTGGGGGCCCGCAGCACCATCTCATCCACGTAGCGCCCGTGCGTGTGGATCGCCACGGTCTGCCCGCCGATCGGGTTCCCGGATCCGGGATTCACGTTCACGGTGGTCACCCCGCCGGCCAACGCGTCGTCGAAGCCCGGGTCGAAGGGGTCGATGGCGTCGATGGCCCGCACCGCGGCCATGTTCGGGTCCGTCATCTCGTTCACGTCGGACCCCGCCTCGTGCTCGCCCTCTGGATGCATGCCCAGGTGCACATGCGCGTCGATGAAGCCGGGCAGCAGCCACGCGCCCTCGGCATCAAAGACCGGGGTGTCCCCGGGGACCTGCAGGTCGGGACCCAGGGCGGCGATCAGCCCGTCCTTGACCAGAAGGGTGCCGGTGAATTTCTCCCCGGTGATGGGCACGATGAATGCATTGGCGATGGCAAAGGTACTCATGATGGCACTCTTCCATGGTTTGCCGCCGCCTCATATGCCGGGCGCCCACCCGCGTGTTGTCAGCCGGCGTTTTCCCGCTTGCGGCGCTGGCGTTCGGCCTTGCGCTGCGCGCGGGCTGCCTTGGACTGCGGGGCAAAGTACTTGACCGTGCCCGGGCTGAAGAGCAGGGCCACGCCCACCAGCAGCAGCGCGCCGAAGATCCCCACGCGCACCCCGCGGGTCAGCAGCGGGATGCCCACAATGACCCCGCACCAGATCAGCGACATCCGGCCGGACAGCTTCCCGCGCCAGAGCTGGAGCGTGCAATATCCGATGACCAGGCCCAGGCCCACCAGGGCGATGCCCGCGCCCCAAAAGCCCGGGGCCTCGTTCCCGGGGCGGGTGGCGGCATTGAGGAAGAATCCGCCGGCGAACGCCAGGGCGGAAATCGCCGCGGCGCTCCACCACCAGCGGGCGGCACGCAACGAGGGCGGGAGCACGGGTTTCGTGTTTTTCACGCGGCGGCCACGGAATGGTTTTCAGGCTTCTCCATGCACCGCAGGTTACCCGATGATTGTCCCGCGGCGGATTTCGCGGCGCGCATCTTTCCGGTCGGCGCAAGGTCCACAAGGCCATCTCCCGCACTTCTTATAGGATTCATGCCATGAGTGTTTCCCCCGAATCCGCTGACCTTGCAGCGGGTCCCGTTGCCCACGGCACGCTTGAGGCGGTGTGCGTTGTCCATGCCCTGAAGTCAGATGCCGGGCCGGTGGGCACCACCGCCATCGACAAGCGCCCGATCGACGGCCCGGTCAAGGTGCGCAAGATGGGCCTGTATGCGGATGTGCTGGTGGACCGCGAACACCACGGCGGCCATGACCAGGCGGTCTACGCCTACTCGCGCACCGAGGCCGAACGCTGGGGCGGCGAGCTGGGCCGGGACATCCCCGCGGGCCTGTTCGGTGAGAACCTGCGGGTCTCGGGGATCGACACCACCGACGCGGTGGTGGGGGAGCGCTGGGCCATCGGCAAGGCCGTGGTGCTGGAAGTGACCAGCCCGCGGATTCCCTGCTCGACATTCGCCCGGCACCTGGGGGAGGAGAATTGGGTGCGCCGGTTCACCGATCGCGGCGACGTCGGCTGTTTCCTGAAGGTGGTCAGGACCGGGAAGATCGCCGCCGGGGACGGCATCGCGGTGATCTCGCGTCCGGAACACGGGGTGCGGGTGCGCGACATCTTCGTCGGGCCCACCCTGGAACAGGCCCGGCGGCTGTTGGAACACCAACAGGCCAGCGGCAGCCAGCTACCTGCCAAGGTCCTGCGCGCACTGCCGCGGAGAGAACCGGGGCAGTGACCGGCGGAGCCGAAAGGGGGCCATGCCAGGCACATCATCGACCGGCAGGGAAGGCCCGTGTGCGCAACCTCACCGGGCTCAAGTCCCCCAAGTTGCGCGAGGGACGATAGTATTAGGGAGTTCACTGTATCCGGCTTCCCTCGCATTCTGCCCAATTCTTGAGGCAGAAGCTCGTCGTGTGTGAGCCCGCCAAATACTTGCGGGTTGTTGCTTTCATAGGGGAGTCGCCGGACCAAAGTGATTGCGTCCGATTGTGCTGCGGAACCTCGTTGATACGGGGTCTATTCCGCCCCTATGAATGAGGTAATTCTCCGTGTCTACCGACATGTCCGAAAACCAGCCCACCGCCGAAGCCAAGACCGAAGAAGATTCGATTCTCTTCACCGACCTGGGTCTTGACGGCCGCGTTCTCGCCGCCGTCTCCGACCTGGGCTACGAAAAGCCTTCCCCGATCCAGGCAGCCACCATCCCGCTGCTGCTCGAAGGCCGCGACGTCGTCGGCGTTGCCCAGACCGGCACCGGCAAGACCGCCGCGTTCGCCCTTCCGGCCCTGTCGAAGATGGCCGAACTGGCCGACCTCAACGGCACCGCCCGCAACACCCAGGTCCTGGTCCTGGCCCCGACCCGCGAGCTCGCGCTCCAGGTCGCCGAGGCCTTCACCTCCTACGCCAAGCACATGGGCGACTTCACCGTCCTGCCCGTGTACGGCGGATCCGCCTACGGCCCGCAGCTTGCAGGCCTGCGCCGCGGCGCCCAGGTTGTCGTCGGCACCCCGGGCCGCGTCATCGACCACATCAACAAGGGTTCCCTGGACCTCTCGGACCTGCAGTACGTCGTGCTCGACGAGGCCGACGAGATGCTGCGCATGGGCTTCGCCGAAGAGGTCGACAAGATCCTCGAGGCCACCCCGGAAGAGAAGCAGGTGGTGCTGTTCTCGGCCACCATGCCGTCCTCGATCCGCCGCATCTCCAAGCAGTACCTGCGCAACCCGCAGGAAGTCTCGGTCAAGTCGAACACCTCGACCGGCACCAACATCCGCCAGCGCTACGTGCAGGTCATGGGAGCCCACAAGCTCGATGCCATGACCCGCATCCTTGAGTCGGAAAAGTCCGAAGGCGTCATCGCCTTCGTGCGCACCAAGATGGCAACCGAGGACCTGGCCGACAAGCTCAAGTCCCGCGGCTTCACGGCCGCCGCCATCAACGGCGACATCCCGCAGCAGCAGCGCGAGCGCACCATCGAGAACCTTCGCGATGGCAAGATCGACATCCTGGTCGCCACCGACGTCGCGGCCCGCGGCCTCGACGTTGAGCGCGTGTCCCACGTGATCAACTTCGATATCCCGCACGACACCGAGTCCTACGTCCACCGCATCGGCCGCACCGGCCGTGCCGGCCGCTCGGGCGACGCGATCCTTTTCATGACCCCGCGCGAGAAGTACTTGCTGCGTGCGATCGAGAAGGCCACCCGCCAGACGGTTGAGCACATGCACCTGCCCAGCGTCGACGCCGTCAACGACAAGCGCCTGGCCAAGTTCGCCGACCAGATCGGTGAGACCATCTCCTCGCAGGACCTGACCGTCTTCCGCAACCTGGTGGAAAAGTACTCAGCCGAGCACGAGGACATCACCGAGGTCGAGATCGCCGCGGCCCTTGCACACATGGCACAGGGCGGCCGCCCGCTGCTCATGCAGGAACTGCCCGTGGCCCCGGCCAAGCAGGCCCGCCTGGCAGGCGGCGGCAAGGACGGCTTCGGCTCCCGCGGCCCGTCCCGCGCCCTGACCGAAGGCAACGCCACCTACCGCCTCGCGGTGGGACGTCGCCAGCGCGTCATGCCCGGCTCCATCGTTGGCGCACTGGCCAACGAAGGCGGCCTGACCTCCGCCCAGATCGGCGGCATCGACATCCGTGCCGACCACACCCTGGTCGAGCTGCCGGCAGATCTTTCCGCGGACCAGCTCCGCTCGCTCTCCCGCACCCGCATCGGCGGCGAGCTGATCCACCTCGAGCTGGACAACGGCCGCAGCCCGAAGTCCGACCGCGAAGGTGGCCGCGAAGGCGGTTACCAGGGTGGCGGACGCGGCGGCTACGGCGGAGGCCGTGGCGGTGGCGGCGGCTACCAGGGTGGCGCACGCAGCGGTGGCGGCGGTGGCTACCGCGGTGGCAACGACCGTCGCACCGAAGGCGGCTCCTCCGAAGGCGGCCGTGGCGGCTACGACCGCAACGCCGGTGGCGAGCGCAGCGGTGGCTACCGCGGCAACGCCGGTGCCGGTGCCGGAGAGCGCAGCTTCGGCGGCTCCTCGCGCAAGCCCCGCACCGCCGGTGGCACCGGTGGCCCGCGTCGTCGCGACTACTAAGCACTAAAGAGACAATGACCCCCGGTGGGGGCGTGTTCCTGGAGACAGGGGGCACGCCGCCGCCGGGGGTTTTGTCATTCCCCCGGCATCCGCATTGGTTGGTAGGCTCCGGGCATGGACACGCAACCGCCGATCTTCGATGCACCGGCCAGGTCCCGGCCCGGTACGCGCAGGGTCCCGGGCCCCGGAGCCGATCTTGCAGCGGATGTCGAACTGGTGGGCATCAGGCATTATCCGGGCTGGGACGACTTCGCCGCCTATGCCCGGAAGCACGGCGAGGAGCCTGTGCGGCTGGCCCGCGACATGGCGGCACTGCTGCATTTCATCCACGCCCACCGGCGGGCCCTGGAGCCGGCGGGCGGTTTGCGGCTGGCCGCGGAGATCTTCCTGGGCAACGCCGTGGCCCAGGCGCGGGAGGATGTCCGGTGGGAATCAACGACTCCGGGGCAGATGATGGTCGGCGCGTTCGACCGTTACTACGACCCGCGGATGATGATCGATGCCGTGACCCGTGGCGGTGGCCAGGCGGTGGAGCGGGCCGCGGTGCTGCTGGAGCAGTGGCTTGCCCACGTGGTGCCCAAGCTGGCGCCGCTGAACCCGGTTCCGCGCCCTTCCGAGGCCGTGCCCGCCCCATACCGGCGCCCGCTGCTGGAGGAAGCCGTCTACCGCGACGAGGACGACGTTCCCATCAACTACGGACGCCGTTGGGCGGACGGGGAAACCCCGGAGGACAGCTACGAACGCATCAGCCACCCCGAGCGCTTTGCCGGGCTTGGCCAGCTTGTGCGGGCTCTGGCCGCACACCTCGAGGCCAACTACCAGGTGCGGCGCGAGGATGCGCAACTGGAGGACGGCACGCGCATCACCCTGGTTCCCGCAGACCCCCTGGCCGCAACCATGCGCCTCGAATCGAGAACCGAAGGCGGGCAACCGACCGTGCGGGTCTTCGCCGGCGCCGCGCACGACTTCGTCGTCCCCTCATGCGGCTGCGATGCCTGCGACGAAACGCTGCAAAGTGCCGGAGACGAACTGGAGAACCTGGTGCTCGGAGTCGCGGCCGGGGGATTCGCCGAGCGCATTTACGAGGCCGGCGGCCAGCCGTGGATCCAGTTCCGGCTGACGGCGCCCGACGGGAACTCGTCCCGCGGCGGGGAAAGATCCGCCGACCCGAACAAGAACCTTGACGAGGCCAGGACCATGCTGGAAAAGGTGCCCGGTGGCTGGCACCCGTGGCCTTTGCGGGCATTGTCCTGAAGAGCGGTGCAGCCGGCCGCCCGAAGACCCAAAATCACCCGGTGATTTAGGTCACCGAAAGCGGGCGCCAATCGATGCCTGACCTGTCCCTTCCGGCCGCTTTTGTGTGCTCGGTCACAAAGTGCCATCCCGATTTCACAGCGCAGAAATTTGCTGGTAGAGTTCTTACTCGTTGCCCCCCTAGCTCAGTGGTAGAGCGCGTTCTTGGTAAGAACGAGGTCACCGGATCGATTCCGGTGGGGGGCTCTGAATGGAATGGCCCGCGTCTTAGTCGGCTCGAAAGAGAATCGGACGCGGACGCGGGTTTTACCATTCGTGGCGGCTTAGCTCAGCTGGTTAGAGCGCACGACTCATAATCGTGAGGTCCCGGGATCGAGTCCCGGAGCCGCTACAGATTGATCCCCGTCTTCCTTGTGAGGACGGGGATTTTTTGTTCCCGGCGGGACGTGGATCCGGGCCCGACCCGGTCGTGTTTGAAACACGATGCCATAGGGTTGTGCGGTGAGTCCATTTGCAAACCTGCCGACAACGCTCGCCGCGGCACTGGTGCGGCTACCCACCGCCAGCTTTCTGCCTGACTGGCTGAATCCCGATGTCTTCCTGCGCGATCCGGCACTCGGTCCGTGGATCATCCTGCTGATTTGCGGCATCGTCTTTGCGGAAACCGGCCTGCTCGTCGGATTCTTCCTGCCGGGCGATTCCATGCTTTTCACCGCCGGGCTGCTGATCGCCACCGGGGCGCTGGATGTCAACCTGCCGCTCTTCGCTGCCCTGATATTTGTATCAGCGTTTGTCGGGGACCAGACGGGCTACCTGATTGGGCGCAAGGCCGGCCCCGCGATCTTCAAGAGGCCCGACTCACGCTTCTTCCGGCAGGAGTACGTCGAAAAGGCGCATGCGTTTTTTGAACGCTTTGGCGGCAGGGCGGTGGTGCTGGCCCGTTTCATCCCCATTGTGCGGACGTTCGTGCCCGTCACCGCAGGGGTCGCCCACATGACCTACAGGACCTTCGTCCTCTACAACCTGCTCGGAGCCCTGTTATGGGGCGTCGGTGTCACCCTGCTGGGCTTCTGGCTCGGGCAGTATGAATGGGTGGGTGAAAACATCGACCTGATCTTCCTGGTCATCGTGCTTCTATCGGTGATTCCCATCGGCCTTGAACTCCTCCTGGGCGGACGGCGACGGAGGGCCGCCGACTAGCGCGGGCTGCGGGATCGTTGTTCGGCCTTGAATCCGCGGCCCACGGGCTGAACACCGGGCCGGATGCCGAAGGGCACCGGGTGATTCGCGCACGCGGGCGGGTGTGGCGTTGGTCATGTCGGCGGTGTTCGATGTGCATTTCATGGCGGTTATTGGGTAGAGTATTTTCTCGTTGCCCCCCTAGCTCAGTGGTAGAGCGCGTTCTTGGTAAGAACGAGGTCACCGGATCGATTCCGGTGGGGGGCTCGGAGAAAAAACCGCGGTTGCCCCCAGGAAATGGGTGCAACCGCGGTTTTTATTTGCCGTGCAGGCAACTACTTCCGCAGCGAAGTGTTTCCACTGGCGCGTGAAACGATCCGGTCGATGAGGATTCCCAGGCCGATGGCCACTGCCACTGCCACCACGATTCCCAGCAGATGATTTTCCTCGAACCAGCGTCCGGCCAGAACCCCGATCAGGACCGAATAGGTTGCCCATCCCACGCTCGAAAAACAGGTCAGGATGACGAAGGTCCGGTGGGGGAATCCGGTTGCCCCGGCCACCAGGTTCACCGCAACGCGGCCAATGGGAACGAATCGTGCAACCAGGATCAGCGACACCGGGCGGAGCCGCAATTCATAGCCTGCCCAGGCAAAGGCATGTTGGAGCCGTTTTCGGCGCATCCAGGCAAACCTGTCTGTGCCGATGGCCCGCCCGATCAGGTATGCCACGTTGTCACCGACGAAGGCGCCCATCCCGGCCACCGCACCCAGGATCCAGGGATTCGGATTTCCCTGGGTGGGAACCAAGGAGGCCAACGCCACGACCAGCGATTCGCTGGGGACCGGCGGAAAGAAACCGTCGATTGCGCAGAAGAGGAAAATCATCAAATAGGAAAGCGGGTTTCCGGCAGCGGACAGGATGAAGTTGCTCAGCGCATCCAAAGCGGTGGAAATAAAGTCCAAGAGCGTTCCTGTTCGTTCAATGTTCGGCCCCGATGGGAGAAACCAAGAGCCCTCGTTCAAGGCTAACGACGACATCGGGCATTTCCTACTTCGGGGCCGGTTGTGATCAATCCGGCTCAAATCCGGCGGTTCACATGGGGTGCCCGATAGGATGGATAAAGTGCGAAGCCGCAATCCTGTGTGCCCGACCTCCTGGGCGGGACTCGTTGAGGTCATTCGCTCACGAAGACCACGAACCTTCAGGAGAGGACGAAGCACATGCCGAAAGCGGACTTCAACCAAGAGTTCCCGACCCGTGCTTCATTGCGGCGCGCGCGCCAGGCCGAGCTGGACGCGCAGCAAACGACCAAGGATGAAGCGAAGAAGGCTGTCACGAAGCCTGGACCAGTCGATGAATTCGATGAAGTTCCCGAAACCATAGCCGACGGCACCCCTGCGGCTCCGGGCAAACAAGCCCCGGCGACTTCGGCCACCCCGGTGAAGCCAACGGCCGCAACAAATGCGAAAACCGCTCCCACGGCCGCATCGGTCGCAGACGGCTCCAACAAGGCAGCGGCCAAGCCGGCGCCAACGGTGCCGGGCCACGCAAAGCCGGCTCCCGCACCGGCAAAACCCGCTCCGCAGCAGTCGGCCAAGCCCACCGCCACCCCGGTGCCAGGCAACGCCTCCAAGCCTGCGACCACGCCGGCCGCAAAGCCTGCCGCCACTTCGACTCCAGCCGTCAAGCCCGCGGCACCTGCTGCGAAGCCTGCTGCGGCTACACCGGCGGCGAAGCCTGCTCCGAGCCCCGCAGCCAAAACCGTGACTCCGACTCCGGCCCCCAAGCCTGCTGCGACGGCTCCTGCCAAGCCCGTTGCGGCAGCACCGGCAACGAAGCCTGCTCCGACCCCGGCACCGGCCAAAACCGGGACGCCCACGTCGGCTGCCAAGCCGGCACCCGCTGCGACGCCCGCCGCCGCGACGGCCAAGCCGGCACCCGCTGCGAAGCCGGACACCGTGAAGCCTATGGCCGCTCCGGCCGCGAAGCCCGCCGCAGCGGCTCCGGCCAAGCCCGCCGCTGCCGCTGGCGCCAAGCCCACACCGGCAGCCAAGCCGGAAGCCTCGAAACCTGTAGCCGCTCCGGCCGCCAAGCCGGCCGCTGCCGCTGGCGCGAAGCCCACACCCGCAGCCAAGCCGGAAGCCTCGAAACCTGCAGCCGCTCCGGCCGCGAAGCCAGCCGCAGCGGCTCCGGCAAAGCCCGCCGTGGCGGTGGAGACCACGAAGCCTGCACATCCCCAGCCCGCTGCCACCACGGCTGCAACCGCACCGGCACCGGATGCAACACCGGCCGATTCCGCTGCCGAAGACCTGTCGACACCTGAAGGCCGCCGCCAGGCCTTCCGCGAAATGAACCCCGCGGCAGGAACGCGTGATACGTTCCTGCGCCCGGAGGACGAAACGACGTTCCGTGCCGAGCGCGGCTTCCGCGGCTTCCTCTCCCGCCTGGGCTTCAACATGGAACCCTCCGCCGAGGAAGTCGAAGAGCGCAACTGGCGCCGCACGGTGGGCACCCGCCTGACCGAGCCCAAGACCATCTCGGTGGTCAATGGCAAGGGCGGGGCCAACAAGACCCCGACGGCGGTCCTGCTTTCGGCGGTCTTTGGGCGCAACACCGGGGACCCGGTCCTGGTCTGGGACAACAACGGAACCCGCGGCACCCTGGGCTGGCGCACCGTCCAGGGGCCCCACGCGTCCCACTCCATGGACCTGCTGTCGGCCGCCCCGCGGCTGAAGGACATCAAGGTCGGTGACCCCATCATCCACGACTACACGCACTACCAGCCCGAAGACTGCTACAGCGTGCTGCGCACCGACCCCACGCTGCTGGCAAGCGAGCAATTCGTCAACGCCGCCGACTTCGACCACCTGCACGAAGTCGTCTCGCGCTTCTTCGCCCTGACCATCGTGGACTCGGGGAACGACGAATCGGCCGAACGCTGGATGCGCATGATCGACCACACCGACCAACTGGTCATCGCCAGCACCACGGTGGAGGAACACGCCGAGGCCGGGGCCCTGCTGCTCGAGGCACTGGCCAAGCGCGGCGGGCACTACGCCGACCTGGCCCAAAACGCCGTCGTGATCGTGTCCCAGCACCAGCCGCACGGCAACCGCGAACAGCTTGACCGCATTGCCCACGGATTCCGCCGCCTGGCCCGCTCCGTGGTGACGGTTCCCTACGACGCGGCACTGGTCAAGGGACAGATCCGCTTCGAGGGACTGCGTCCGGCAACGCGCCGCGCCTGGCTGCACGCCACCGCCGCGGTGGCCGGGGCACTGCACGACTGAGGTGGAGAGCGCTGCCTTGCTCTGCCGCGGCATCCGGTGGCCCTCCACCCCGGGCAACCCGCGCCTGGTGCTCGATGACGCGGAGCACCACGGCCACGATGTCGCCCTGGAACCGGGCACGCGGCTGGGCTTCACAGTCTTGCCCGGGCGTTGGTGCCTGGGCCACCAGCTGATCCGGGACCGGCACCACCGCACGCTGGTGCCCTGCCCGCAGGATGCCCTGATCGCCAACGGCACCCAGTGCGCAGCCTGCGAGGCCGCCGACCAATCCCGAGCCATGCACGACTTCCACCGCAGCGGCCGCGCCGGCGCAGGCCTGCGCGACTACCTGGACCAGCCGCACTGGCTCTATGTGGCGACCTTCGCCACGGGGACCACGAAGGTCGGCACGGCGGCCGATCCCAGCAAATGGCGGCGCCTGGCCGAACAGGGCGCGATCACCGCCCGCTACGTTGCCTGGAGCCCCGACGGGGCCAGCGTGCGGCACCTCGAGGACCTGGTGAGCACAGAGCTCGGGTTCACCCAGCAGGTGCGGGCCAATTCCAAGGTGCGCGGCCTGCTGGAAAACCATGACACCACCGGGCGCCTCGATGAGCTCAACGACGATGCAGCCACCACGGTTCGCGCGCTGGTGGCCGGACTCCCACCGGGCATTCTGGCCGGCTCCCGCGTCGTGGAGGAAACCTGGAACGCCCCGGAACAGGGACGGGTCCTGCTTGCCGGCTTCGACGCCCAGGACCTTCAGCCCTATCCCGGTTTCCTGGGCGAAGCCGCCCACGGCTTCGAGGTCGCGGCGGTTTGCGGCCAGGCCCTGGGCGTGAGGCTGGGCGGGCAACCGGAGATCTTCGTCGCCAATGCAGCACTGCTCAAGGGGCGCAAGCTCGTGCCGGGCGTTTATGTGACCGATTCGCCGCCGGTCCAAGGGGCCCTGTTCTGAATCGATTTGCGGTGCTGAATTAGGATTGACTCATGACCAATACCCCCTGGGAAGCATCGTCCGGACTCTACAAGAAGCTGACCTTCGGATCGATGGCGGTTTCCGGCACGGGCATCATCCTGGCCGTCATCGGGGCCAACACCCACAACCGCCCGCTGATGTACACGGCACTGGGCATCATCGGCATCGGACTGGTGACCCACGTCATCGGGCTGGTGGTGCGGGCCCGCGACGCCCGCGCCTGGCGCGTGTCGCAGGGGCTGGTCCCGGCCAAGCGACCCAAGCGCGACAAGCAAGCACCCCGGGACACCCCCTAGCGTCCCCCCCCAGACACCAAAGCCCCAATTCGTCCCACACAGGAGCGGCACAACAGATGAGCATCAATCCCGAACTGGCGGGCCGGATCTACCCGGCCCAGGACCCCTACGTGGTGGGCCGCGAAAAGATCCGCGAATTCGCGGCAGCGGTCAAGGCCACCCACCGGGCGCACTACGACCTGGACGCCGCGGCGAAACTCGGCCACAAGGACCTTTTGGCCCCGCCGACCTTCGCCATCATCGTGGCGCAGCAGGCCGATGCCCAGCTCATCGCCGATCCCGCCAGCGGCATCGACTTCTCCCGCGTGGTCCACGCCGACCAGCGCTTCACCCACCACCGCCCGATCGTCGCCGGCGACGAGCTGCTGGCCGAACTGCACGTGGACACCGTGCGCGCCATGGGTGGCGGGGCCATGATCACCACCCGCTCCGAAATCACCACGGCGGCCGGCGACAAGGTCGCCACCACCGTTTCCTCGCTCCTGGTACGCGGAGAGGACCAGTAATGCCAGACTTTGACACCCTTGAAAAGGGCCAGCCCATCGGCACCACCACCATCTTCGTGAACCGCGCCGACCTGGTGCGCTATGCCGGGGCCTCGGGGGACTTCAACCCCATCCACTGGAACGAGCGCTTCGCCACCGAGGTCGGGCTGCCGGGGGTCATCGCCCACGGCATGTTCACCATGGGCTCCGCAGTCCAGCTGGTTTCCGACTGGGCGGGGAACCCCGGGGCCGTCATCGACTACCAGACCCGCTTCACCAAGCCCGTCCCGGTGGCAGACCCTGCAGGGTCCAACCCGTCGGACTTCGAAGGCACCGCCATCGAGATCGCCGGCACCATCGGCGCTCTTGACGCCGAGGCCCGCACCGCGCGCGTGGACCTGACCGTCAGCGTCGATGGCACCAAGGTGCTGGTCAAGGCCCAGGCCGTGGTGCAACTCTGAAACCAGCACCCCAACCCGCATCGCCCGCCCCCGCCGGGCGTCGGGGCAACCCCGAGGTCCGGCCCTGGCGCAACGGCGTGCTGGCGCTGTACCTGGCCTCCGGGCTGATGCTCGCCACGCTGGTCTCCCGGCTGCCCTCGGTGCGCGACGCGCTGGGGCTGAGCCACGGCGAGGTCGGCCTGCTGCTGCTGTGCATGACCGCCGGCTCCTTCGCCTCGGTCTCGGTTTCCGGGTTCGTGGTCATGCGCCTGGGGTCCAAGCGAACCCTGGTGCTCGCCGCCTCGCTGACCGCCGTGGCACTTGCCATGGTGGGCGTCGCGGCGGCGGGGCTGCACTCGCTGGTGCTCACCGGGACGGCACTGGGCCTCCTGGGTGCCGGCAACGCCGCGTGGAACGTGTCCTCCAACGTCCAGGGCGCGGCCATGGAACGGGCCCTGGGGGTGCCGATCATGCCGGTGCTGCACGGCTTCTTCTCCGTGGGCACCGTGCTGGGCGCCGCGGCCGGGGCCCTGGGAGCGGCGCTGCAGCTGTCCATTTCCTGGCACTTCGCGGCCATGTCCGCGGCCGTGTTGGCCATCATCTTCACCGGCACCAGGACTTTTAGGCCCGACGCCACCAACGCCGGCAGCGGGCACTCCAACAGGTCGCTGCTGGCCGATGCCTGGCGCGAACCGCGCACGCTGGTGCTCGGCGTACTGGTCCTCGGCATGGCGCTGGCCGAGGGCGCCGCGGGGGACTGGGTAGCCCTGGCCCTGTCCGACGGCTATGGGGCCATCAACTCCGTGGGCGCCATCGGCTACGGGGTCTTCGTCACCGCGATGACCCTGGCCCGCCTCGGCGGCGGGTTCGTCCTGGCCCGGCTGGGACGCGTGGTGGTCATCCGGATCTCCGCTGCTTCCACCCTGGTCGGCCTGCTGCTCTTCGTCTTCGGCCCTTCCCTGCACACGGCCTTCGCGGCCCTGGTCTTCTGGGGCCTGGGGGTGGCGCTGAGCTTCCCGGTGGCCATGACCGCGGCATCGGATGACCCGATGCGCGCCGCGGCCCGGGTCTCGGTGGTCTCCACCATCGGCTACGGCGCCTTTCTGGGCGGCCCGCCGCTGCTGGGCCTGCTGGCGGACCGCGTCGGGCTGCTGCACGCCCTGGGCTACGTGGGCATCCTCGTGGTCATCTCCTTTTTCCTGGCCCCGGCCGCCGGTCCCCGCAAGGCCGCCGCCGTGGCGGCACCCGCAACCACCAACACCGAACACTAAGGCGCAAACCACCGTGAACACCCAGCTGCTCGCACCCCTGACCACCACCGGCGTCGGCGGTCCCGCCGGCACCTTCGTCCGTGCGGACACCGAGTCGCGGATCACCGCCGCGCTTTCCGCCGCTGACGCGGCAGGGGAAGAGGTGCTGATCATTGCCGGCGGCTCAAACCTGCTCATCGACGACGCCGGGTATCGGGGCACGGTGCTGCAGATCGCCAACCAGGGGGTCTCGATCGGCAAGGAGCTCTCCGACGGGCGCATCCGCGTGGACATCGCCGCCGGGCACCCGTGGGATGACGCGGTCGCCCAGACCCTGGCCGCCGGGCTCTCGGGGCTCGAGGCCCTGTCCGGGATCCCCGGATCGGCCGGGGCCACCCCGGTGCAGAACGTCGGCGCCTACGGATCCGAGGTGGCCCACACGCTGCTCGAGGCCAAGGTCTTCGAGCGCGCCACCGGCACCACCAGCCACTTCGGGAATGCCGGGTTGGGGTTCGGCTACCGCGACTCGCTGCTTAAGCGCACCACCTTCAACGGCTCGCCCGCATTCGTGGTGCTCGCGGTGACCTTCGCGCTGGAACGCCGGAGCGACTCCGCGCCGATCCGCTACAAGGAGCTGGCCCGCACCCTGGGCGTCGCGGTGGGCGAACGCGCCGATGCCGCCGCGGTGCGCGCCACGGTCCTGGAACTGCGTGCCTCCAAGGGCATGGTGCTGGACGCCGCGGATCGCGACACCTTCTCCACCGGCTCCTTCTTCACCAACCCGATCGTGCCGGCCGCGGTGCTCGACTCGCTGCCCGAAGGAGCCCCGAACTTCCCGGTGGACACTCCCGGCATGGTCAAGCTCTCGGCTGCGTGGCTCATCGACAAGGCCGGATTCTCCAAGGGCTTCGGCCTGGAGGGCACCGCCGGGGAGCAGCTGGCCGGCGGCCGGGCGGCCCTGTCCACCAAGCACACCCTGGCCATCACCAACCGCGGGGACGCATCCAGCGCCGACATCCTGGCCATCGCCCGCGCCGTGCGCGCCGGCGTGAAGGAACGCTTCAGCATCGAGCTGCACAACGAGCCGCTCTTGATCGGCTGCGCCCTGTAGGGAATCGTTGGGTTCACCATGGCAGCCCCACCGCACCACCCCACCCCTGTGCAACGCAACGCCGTGGCGCGCCTGCGCCTGGCCGCCCAGGGGCTGCTGCCCGGAATCCCGGCCGCGACCCTGCCGGTCCCGGCAACCACGCCCGCGGACGTGGTCGCCGCGCTGGGCATGATGCAGGCCCAAGACCTGCCCCAGGCCTGCTGGGCCGTGGGGGTCCGCCTGCCCGGCGCCGGGCTGAGCCGGATCCACGCGGCCCTGGCCGACGGGTCGGTCATCCGCTGCTGGGGCGCCCGCGGTACGCTGATGCTCATCGATCCGCGGCTGCACGGTTCGCTGCTGGCCGTGACCGCGCAGCGGATGAACGCCAAGATGGCCGGCACCCGGGCGCAGGAAGACATCACCGAGGCCGAGCTCGGCAGGCTGGCCGATGTGGCCCGTGAGCGCTGCGCAGGGACCGGCGCCACGCGTGCCGAATTGCTCCGTGCCTTCGAGGATGCCGGGTCGAGCATCGAGGGGCAGCGCGGCTACCACCTGATCGTGGCCGTGAGCCTGCGCGGGGTCATCGTCCAGGGCCCCATGGAACCCGGAAGCGAGACCCGGCAGTTGTTCATGGCCGCCGGGTCCTGGCTTCCGGAGACAGAGCCACATCCCGACGCCGGTGCGGCACTGGCGATGCTGGTGCGCGGCTACTTCGATTCCCACGGCCCCGCGACCGTTGCCGACTGCGCGTGGTGGCTCGGCCTGCCCCTGACCCCGGTGCGTGCCGCCGTGGCGGCGCTGGACCCGGTGCTGGGCAGTGCGGAGCTGGGCGGGGACACCTTCCATTTTGCCGCTCGGCACCGGGAACGCTGGGAGCATCCGCCGGGGGCACGCAGCGTTCTCGCGCTGCCCGGGTTTGACGAGTTCCTGCTCGGTTACCGGGACCGCTCGGTGACCCTGCCGGAGGAACACACGCAGGTGGTGACGCCGGGGAAGAACGGGATCTTCCTGCGCACCGTGGTAGCAGGCGGGGAAACCATTGGCACCTGGGAAGTGGAGAATTCCGGGAAGGCACGTTATGCCAGGTTCGTGCCTTTCGCCGGGGAACCGACTCCTGCCCGCGCCAGGGCGGTCGCCGCCCGGATGGACTTATACCTAAGGTTCCGCAACGCCTAGCAGGCCCCTCAATTTCTTTGCTGCTTGGCCTGGGAGGACTTGTTGAGGCTGCCATTACGTTCTGTCCGTTGCGGTGGATCGTGTCGGGCTACGGAACATTGGCCCTGCAAAAAAAAGACGGCTGCTGGCCACTCCCAAAATGCGGGGTGGCCAGCGGCCGTCTTGAATTCTCGTCGCTGCGGTTTGGCAGTGACTTGGAGCAGGGTTAGAGTCGGCCCTGGGCAATGGCCAGCATGCGGCGCAGTGGTTCCGCGGCGCCCCAGAGCAACTGGTCGCCCACGGTGAAGGCCGAGATGTACTCCGGGCCCATTTCCAGCTTGCGGATGCGGCCCACCGGGATGTCCAGCGTGCCGGAAGCGGCGACGGGGGTCAGCGCGTCAACGGTGGCTTCCTTGGTGTTGGGCACGACCGTGGCCCACTCGTTGTCCTCGGACAGCAGCTTCTCGATCTCGGCGACCGACAGATCCTCGGTGAGTTTGAGGGTCAGTGCCTGTGAGTGCGAGCGCATGGCGCCGATCCGGACGCACAAGCCGTCCACGACGACCTTGTTGGCCTCGGTGTTGCCCAGGATCTTGTTGGTTTCGACCCCGGCTTTCCACTCTTCCTTGGACTGGCCATTGCCCAGGTCCGCGTCGATCCACGGGATCAGCGAGCCTGCCAGCGGGACACCGAACTGGGTGGCGTCCAGGCCGCCGCGCTGGGCTGCGAGGACCTTCCTGTCGATCTCCAGGATTGCGGAGGCCGGGTCGTCGAGTTCGGAGGCGACGTGGCTGTTGATGTCGCCAAACTGGGTCAGCAGTTCGCGCATGTGGCGGGCGCCGCCGCCGGAAGCAGCCTGGTAGGTCATCGAGGTGCTCCACTCGACCAGACCGTTCTTGAACAGTCCGCCCAGACCCATCAGCATGCAGGAGACGGTGCAGTTGCCGCCCACAAAGTCCTTGGTGCCGGCGGCCAGCGACGCGTCGATGACGTTGCGGTTGATCGGATCAAGCACGATCACCGAATCGTCGTTCATGCGCAGCGTGGAGGCGGCGTCGATCCACAGCCCGTCCCAGCCGCGCGAGCGCAGCGAAGCGTGGACCTTCTGGGTGTAGTCCCCGCCCTGGGCGGTGACGATGATTGGCAACTTGGCCAGGGTGTCGATGTCATAGGCATCCTGCAGCGCGGGTGCGCCGTCGGCAAAAGCCGGGGCTGCACCGCCCGCGTTGGACGTGGAAAAGAATACGGGGTCGAGATTCGCGAAGTCGCCCTCGTCCTGCATGCGTTGCATCAGGACGGAGCCAACCATGCCGCGGTAACCGACAAAGCCAACGGATGAAGTCATGGTTCAAGCTTAAGGGGTGCTGGGCCTCTATGGGGATTCGATGACGTGCCGAGGCCCGGGAACGCAAAAGAGGCACCCCTTCCGGAACTAGTCCGGGAAGGGGTGCCCCCACAGCGCATCAACCGGCGGGCCGGTCGCGTGATGCCGCTATTTGTTGCCGCCGGCCAGCAGGGCCTTGCGCATGCCCACCAATTTGAGGGAGCCGAAGGCAAAGACCTGGGTGAAGACCAGCAGCAGGATCAGGCCCATGATCTTGGATCCCGTGAGGACCAGGAAAAGGCCCAGCCCGGCAAAAATGAGGGCGAAGAGCGGGAAGAGCATGTACCCGATTACAAAGAGCGCCTCGGGGTTGGTCTTCAGTGCCTTGAGGGCTTCCTTCATGACTTCCGCTCCCACGCCTCGACGCGGTACTCGGTGCCGTTGGCAGCCGTCAGCCATCCGGAATCGGGATCCGAAAGCAACTTCGTCCATGCCGAGTCCAGGGCCGGGGCCTTGGTATCGCCCTTGGGGCTGGCATTGATCACGGTCTTGATGGCCAGGTGGGCGCCATCGGCGAGCGCGGCGTAGATCTCGCCGCCGCCGATGACCCAGATTTCCTCCGCGCCTTCGGCAGCCCGCGCTGCCTTCAGGGCCTGGTCGGTGGATCCAACGGGAACCGCGCCGGCGGCGCGCAGTGCGCCATGGAGGGATGCGTCACGGGTGATTACGATGTTGGTGCGTCCGGGCAACGGGCGGAACTTCTCCGGGAAGGATTCCCAGGTCTTGCGGCCCATGATCACCGGGTGGCCGATGGTGGTGCGCTTGAAGTGCGCCAGGTCCTCGGGCAGGGACCACGGCATGGTGCCGCCGGCACCGATGATGCCGTCAGCGGCCTCGGCCCAGATCATGCCGATGCGCTCGCTTGTGGTGGTTTCGGCGCGGTGTCCGGCGCTCTGGTTCGTGTTGCTCATACGGCGATGGGGGCCTTAATCGTCGGGTGGTGTTGGTAGTCCTCGATCACGAAGTCGTTGAGTCCGTAGTCGAAGATCGAATCCGGGGTGCGCGTGATGCGCAGGTGCGGGTACGGGTAGGGCTCGCGGGTCAGCTGCTCGGTGACCTGTTCGACGTGGTTGTCGTAGATGTGGGTGTCCCCGCCGGTCCAGACGAACTCGCCGGGTTCCAGTCCAAGCTGGTCGGCCATCATGCAGGTCAGCAGCGCGTAGGAGGCGATGTTGAAGGGAACGCCCAGGAACATGTCGGCGCTGCGCTGGTAGAGCTGGCAGGAGAGCTTGCCGTCGGCCACGTAGAACTGGAAGAACGCGTGGCAGGGCGGCAGCGCCATGTTCTCGATCTCGGCGACGTTCCAGGCCGAGACGATGTGTCGGCGCGAATCCGGGTTTTCGCGCAGCGAGTCCATGACCTGGGAGATCTGGTCGATGTGCCGGCCGTCGGCGGTGGGCCAGGAGCGCCACTGGACGCCGTAGACCGGGCCCAGCTCGCCATTTTCGTCGGCCCACTCGTCCCAGATTTTCACGCCGTTCTCGCGCAGGTAGGAGGTGTTGGAGTCCCCGCGCAGGAACCACAAAAGCTCCACTGCCACGGACTTGAAGTGGACGCGCTTGGTGGTGATCAACGGAAAGGATTCGGCGAGGTCAAAACGCATCTGGCGGCCAAAGACGCTGGAGGTTCCCGTGCCGGTGCGGTCGCCCTTGGCGGTGCCGTTGGCCAAGACATCCCGGAGCAAATCTTCGTAGGGTGTTTGAATCTTCACTGGTTCAGTCTAGACGGTGACGGGACCACTCCCGCGGAAGCCGGTATCCGATAGGCGCCCACTGGGGCTCGGCACGTGTCGGGGCCGGTTTGAACCGGCGTCGGCCCGCGGGCCGGAGCCTTGATGTGATTCCCGGCTCGCGGGCGCGTCGGCGTGGGAGGGCGTCCCGTCCCATCCAGGCTCGGCCCATCCACACTTCACATGGAACACCCCCTATGATGACTGGCCACCATTTCACGGCCCCCGCAGGCGATCGGCCGACGAACAGCCGGTGGAGCCTGGCCACTGGTGTTACTCGCGCCGCCTTGGTAGCTTTCAACGCATGGCCATCAAACTTGAGAACGTCGGAATCGCCGTTCGCGACCTCGAAGAGGCAATCGCCTTTTTTACCGATCTCGGCCTGACGGTCATTGGACGCGACACGGTCAGCGGCGAATGGACCGACACCGCCGTCGGCCTCGACGGAAACCACGCCAACATCGCGATGCTCCAGACCCCGGACGGTCATGGTCGCCTCGAACTCTTCGAATACATCCATCCCAAGGCGATCGAGTCGAACCCGACACGTCCCAACGACATCGGCATGCACCGCGTGGCCTTCTCGGTGGACAACCTTGACAAGGCCCTCGAGGTGGCAGCAAAGCACGGGTGCCATCCGCTACGCGGAGTGGCGACCTATCAGGACGTGTACAAGCTCACGTACCTCCGTGGCCCCAGCGGAATCCTAGTGATGCTTGCCGAGGAACTAAAAAAGACCGACACCTGAATCGACCCCATCGCCTTGGACGTTGCATTCGGCTTTCGCTCCGACACGCCACAAGGCAGGGATCCGGATGTTGCCGGCGCCGGCCTTCGCCGTTGCCATCGACAGCGTCGGAACGAGTCCTTGCAGAATGGTTAGTAGTTCGCCCTCGACGCGAGCAACCCACGCAGATATTGCACGTGGATGTCGCAGTTCGCAACGCCCTTGACGCCCGGTTGGCACCGGCTTTTCCCAACTGGGCAGCACAACCAACAGTCGCGCCGGTCCTATGCGCCGGAGCGCAGCTTGCCCTGGAACAGGGAAAGCAGGGCGGCGTCGTCGATCCCGCTTTGCCGGGCCGTGGCGATGAGCTCGTCCATCAGGGAATGGACACGCAGCACGGGCACGGTGGCCGGACGCGCGGCGGGGCTGGTCACCACGGTCCCCAGCCGCCGCCGGCTCTCGACAAGGCCGAGGGCCTCAAGCTCCTTGTAGGCCCGTGCCACGGTTCCGGTGGCCACGCCCAGGTCGCCGGCCAGGGCGCGCACCGTCGGCAGCCGTGTCCCGTCGGCCAGGTGGCCAACGGCAATCAGCGAGGCGATTTGGGCGCGGATCTGTTCAAAAGGGGGAGTGGCATCGCGAAGGTCGACGGTGATCAGCGTGCTCAATGGCTGCTCATGCTAGGGATTTGTGGGCTGTGCCGCCGCGCCGGGTAGGCCGTGGCGGCCGGCAACAGGCATAGCAGAAGGCCCAAGACCAAGGTGGAAAGTTGGAAGCCCGATGGTTCTTGGGACACGTACATTGACTCTCCATAACCGGTGCCGCTAGGGGTCCAATAGGTGGGGTCGCCCAGGATGGAGGCAACCAGCAGCGACACGCCTCCGAGTAGCCGCATCCCGCGATGGGCCAGGATGATGCGGATCTTGGTGTCCTCGATGGTGCTGGCCCCGTGCAGCGGGCGGCGGCGGGTTGCAGTGCCGTGAAGCGCCCAGGCCAGGGCGGCCACCACGGCCAGAATGCCGACCATCCACCACGCGGCGACCCGTGTTGCCGCCGGAGCGGCGAGAACAAAGGTCGTGATGGTTGCGATGGCCGCTGTCACCGACATGGAAACCACCACCAGGAACCATACCGGCAACAGATGTCGTCGTCGTTCGGCGTGGACGGGACCCTGCCCCAGTCGGCAGATGATGATCCTCGAGGCTGTGAGGTTCAAGATGAGGTGGATGGCGGAAGCCGCCAGCAAGGCCAGCGCCAGGGAACCTAGCGCCTCCAGTCTGGTGGGTGCGAGGGCCGTGAACGAATAGGTCCGCATCCCGTCTTCCGCCGTGGTGACAAGGGGGCTGGCGCCCAATCCGGCGAACAGCACAATGGCCAACACCGGGACAAGGGAAAAGAGTTGGGTTAACAGCAGGAAGTCACGGGCCTTGGCGAAGGTGCCCGAGGGTGTTCCGGCCACCGCGCGGACGGATGCGGAGGGTTCGGCGAGTCGCGGCGGAGCCCAGGCCAGAATCACCACGACGACCAGCAACATGCACAGGGAACCGGCTCCGGACAGGACGTTGGCCCGGTCCTGGGCAGTCGAGTCGAATCCGGCGCCGGGATCCCCGAGTGGCATGGCCAACTCGCCGCGTGCCCTGATTCCGTCGGCCAGGTAGTTCAGGGCCGCCGCACCGAATCCGGAGACGACGAGGATGGCGGTCCGCAGCAACCGGTTGATCCAGATGGAGCGCAGGACCGCATTGTCATGCGCGTCCAGGGAATCCATCGGCGGGCGACGCACCACGACGGCGGCGGCGCCAAAGACACCCAGGAGCACCAGTCCGAGCCCGCCGAGCAGGTAGGGTCCGACCTCGGAACCGGGCCGAACCCCGGCAACGCCCGAGACATAGGGTTGCGCGGGCTCCGCCTCGTCCCCGGTGGAATAGTCCTCCAGATTGTCCAGGTCAACAACGTGCCCGAACTCGTCCACCGGGTTTCCATATCTGTCCTCCGCTCCGTCGAAGACAGGGCCCTGGTGGATCTCCTCGCTGCCGGTGTCGCTGCCGGTGCGGCTCGGGGCCCCGGGATCGTTCCAGGCCGCGATGAGAAGCGCAGCGCTGATGATGGTGCACAATAACAGGAATCCCGCCAGGAAGCGCGGGAAGACGTCCCTGACGCGGCGCACCTCCAGCGATGCCGAGCGCACCGGGCGCAGGTGCCTGGGCCAGGTGAATTGCCCCAGGATGTACACCAGCCCGAGCCATAGCCCGGGGGCGGCGGCGTGCATGAGCATGGTGGGAGCCGCGGGGTCTGTGGGCGTGCCGGGGGACGGGTTTGCCCAGAGGTTGGCCAGGCCGGATGTCCCCGAAGCCAGGAAGGCGATCAGGGCCGTCCAGAAAGCGTGGCGCGAGATGGCATCGGTGGTGTTTTTGGCGTTTGGGCTCGCCACAAAGAAGCGCAGCAGCACGTAGATCAGTGCGGCCGATCCGGCCAGGCCGAAGCCGATGGAGGTCAACGCGTCGCTCATCCAGGTCTCCTTGGAGGGGATCAAACTTTGTCTCAATGTATCAAGTCATTGAGACAAAGTTCGCGTCCCCGGCACCACAATGGCCCGATGCCGGTCGAATCGTTACCGAGTGGCCACCTCGGGATCAGGCGAGCAGGTCGTTGTACTCCGGGTAGCGCCGCAGGTAGTCCTGCACATAGGTGCACTCGGGAACGATCTTCAGCCCGCGTTCGCGCATCTGCTCCAGCACCAGCGTGACCAGGGCCCGGGCATAGCCGCGGCGGCCGTATTCCTCGTTGATGATGGTGTGCTGCAACGTCGCGACGCCGTCCTCCAGCCGGTACCCCAGGAAGCCCACGAAGGTGGCTCCGTGCCACAGCCCGTAGCGTCCGCGGTCCGCATCGTGGTCCAATCGCAGCCCCTGGTGCACGATCTTTTCCTGGGTGGTGCCGTGATCCTGTTGGGCCATGATGCGCTCCTTAGTAAAGCTCGAAAACCGTCCCGGCGCCGCGCCAAACGGGCGCCTGGTTATGAGACTACCGTGAAGGGGTGGGCTCTAGTCGTCAAACGCGTCGTAAACTTCCACGGAGACAAGTTTCCCCTTGCCAGAAGCCGGTTGGTGGACCACGATGACGGCGCCGGGACGAAGGTACGGGTCGTGGGCGGGAAGGAATCCGGCCAGCGCCCCATCCATCCGGGCCCGCAATTCGGTGAGCACCAGCGGCAGCACCGGGCGGTGCGTGCACAGTGCCTGGGACCGGCGCTTGTCCAGCAGCTTGGCCACGGTGCGCTGCGCCTTGGCCGGGCGACGCGTGGCCTCGTGCTCGGTGACCGATGCCAGCAGCTTGACGGTGAACCGGTGCTGCTGCAGGTAGGGGGCAACCGTCTGGACGCAGCGTGTCCAGGGGCTCGAGGCCACCTTGGCCGGACGCCAGGAATCCAGCAGCCTGGCCACGGCCAGTGCCTGCCGCCGCCCGGTGGCCGCCAGCGGGCGCTTGCCTTCCTCGCGGGTCCAGTTGGAGCGAGGCTTCGCCTTGGCATGCCGCACCACCACGAACGGGCGGGTCTCCAGCGTGCCGTTGTCGTGGGCCTGGACCAGGCCCTCGAGAGGTCCCAGGTCCCCGGGGTTGGTGATCCACTGCCGCGCAACCTTGGGCGTGGCCCAGCGCACCGCATCGGTTTCCTTCCCGTCCGGGATCGGCCGGGTGCCCGGGGACTTCGCCGCCCAGTAGTAGACCACCTTGTTTCCGGCACCGACCGGGTAGGTCATGGCGGGCAGCGGAATGCCCAGTTGGACCTCCAGGCCGACCTCCTCGAAGACCTCCCGGGTGGCGCACTCGGGCATGGTCTCCCCGTCGTCGAGCTTGCCCTTGGGCCAGGACCAGTCGTCGTAACGGTCGCGGTGGATCATCAGGACCTCGAGCTCGCCGGCAACGACGCGCCAGACCAGGGCCCCGGCGGCACGCACCGCAAATTGACCTTCGCGGATTTCGGCCGCATCGCTTGAACGCACGAATTGCACGCCCTTAGCGCCTGACCACGGTGCGCTGGCGGGCACGCGATTCAATGAGCCAGGACTGGATGTCGGCCAGCGGGGCCCCGTCCTCGTCCTTGTGGTGCCTGGTCCATTCGCCGTCTGAGTCCAGGTGCCAGCTGGCGGTGCGTGGATCCATGTAGCGGTCAAGGAGCCGCACCAGGTCGCTGATGTCCTCGCGGCTGCTCAGCGAAACCAGCGCCTCGACGCGGCGGTCCAGGTTGCGGTGCATCATGTCCGCGGAGCCGATGTAGATGATCGGTTCCCCGGCATTGGAGAACATGAACACGCGGCTGTGCTCCAGGAACCGGCCCAGGATCGAGCGCACGCGGATGTTTTCGCTCAGCCCCGGAACCCCCGGGCGCAGTGCGCAGATCCCGCGGACGATCACGTCCACCTGCACCCCGGCCTGGGAGGCGCGGTAGAGCGCGTCGATGATGGCCTCGTCGACCATCGAGTTCACCTTGATCACCACGCGCGCGGCCAGCCCGGCCTTGCGGTTGGCGATCTCGGATTCGATCTTGTCGATCAACCCGCTGCGCAGCGAACGCGGGGCCACCAACAAGCGCCGGAACGTCGAGCGCGGGGCGTAGCCCGAGAGCTGGTTGAACAGGCGCGAGAGGTCCTCGCCGACAGCGTCGTCGGAGGTGAGCAGGCCCAGGTCCTCGTAGTAGCGGGCGGTGCGCGGGTGGTAGTTGCCGGTGCCGATGTGGCAGTAGCGGCGCAGCTTGTCGCCCTCGCGGCGGATCACCAGGGAGAGCTTGGAGTGGGTCTTCAGGCCCACGATCCCGTAGACCACGTGCACGCCGGCCTGCTCGAGCTTCCGCGCCCAGGAGATGTTGGCCTGTTCGTCGAACCTGGCCTTGATCTCCACCAGCGCCAGGACCTGCTTGCCGGCCTCCGCTGCGTCGATGAGCGCATCCACGATCGGCGAATCGCCACTGGTGCGGTACAGCGTCTGCTTGATCGCCATGACCTTGGGGTCGGCGGCGGCCTGCTCCAGGAAGGCCTGCACCGAGGTGGAGAAGGAGTCGTAGGGGTGGTGCAGCAGGATGTCGCGGCGGCGCATCGCGGCAAACACGTTGGCTGCCTTGGAGGTCTCGGACTCGTTGAGGAAGCGCGAGGTGTGGGCCAACTGCTTGGGGTAGTGCAGGTCGGAGCGGTCGATGTTCGCGATCACGCCCAGCCCGCGCAAATCCAGCGGGGCGGGCAGCGCGAAGACCTCGTCCTCCTCGATGCCCAGCTCGCGCACCAGCAGGGCGCGGATGTTCGGGGAAATGTCCTCCACGACCTCCAGGCGCACCGGGGGACCGAAGCGGCGGCGCAGCAGCTCCTTCTCCAGGGCCTGGAGCAGGTTCTCCGCGTCGTCCTCCTCGACCTCGAGGTCCTCGTTGCGGGTGACGCGGAAGAAATGGTGCTCAACGATGTCCATGCCCGGGAACAGGTAGTCCAGGTGCACCGCGATCACGTTCTCGAGCGAGATGAAGCGCGCGACCCTGCCCGCGGAGTTGCCGGCGCGCGGGCCATCCACCGAAATCAGCCGCGGCATCACGTCGGGCACCTTCAGCCTGGCAAAGAGCTCCTTGCCGGACACCGGGTTGCGGACCACCACTGCCAGGTTCAGCGAGAGCCCGGAAATGTAGGGGAAGGGGTGCGCCGGGTCGACGGCCAGCGGGGTGAGGATCGGGAAGACCTGGTCGATGAACCAGCGGCGCAGCTCCTCGCGGGCGCGTTCGTCAAGGTCCTTCCAGCCCACCAGCAGGATCTGCTCCTTTTCCAGGGCGGGGCGGACCTGCTCGGCGAAGACCTGGGCGTGGCGCAGCTGCAGGGCGTGCGCGTCGGACAGCAGCATCTCCAACTGGTCGATGGGGCTGGTTCCCGTGGCGGAGGGCACGGCAAGGCCGGTGGCGATGCGGCGCTTGAGGCCGGCGACGCGCACCATGAAGAACTCGTCGAGGTTCGAGGAGAAGATCGAGAGGAAGTTGACCCGTTCCAGCAGCTGCATTTCGGGATCCTCGGCCAACTCCAGCACGCGGGCGTTGAAGTGCAGCCAGCTCAGCTCGCGGTCAAGGAACCTGTCGTGGGCGAAGTCGCCCTCGGGGATCGGGGAGGGCTCGAAGTCGGGCAGCTCGATCCGGTCCTGGGTGGCCCGGGCCGCCGGGACATCGGTGATGCCCAATGCGGAGGTGACTGGGTACGGATCCATGGCTGTTGCCCCTAGCGTGGATGAGGGTGGAGATGCCGTGCGCCCGCGGCAAGGCCGGAAGGGCGCGCGGCATTGCGTCACTGTCTACCTTACCGAAACCGGTGCGTACATGACGTCGACATCCCACTTGGTGAAGCCCAGTTTCCGGTAGAGCGAGACGGCAGCCGTGTTGTCGGCATCCACGTAGAGCATCAGCGCATCCAGGCCCAGGGAATTGAGGTGGTTGATGCCTGCCAGGGTGAGCACCTTGCCCAGGCCGGTGCCCTGCGCCTCGGGGATCACGCCCACGACGTAGATCTCGCCGATGGCCTGGTGCTTCCCGGTGGTGGGGGAGGACACCGCGGGGTGCACCTTGGTCCAGTGGAAGCCCAGGATCCTGCCGGTGGCATCGACGGCCAGCAGGAAGCCGGCCGGATCGAACCAGTCCTCCTCCATGCGCGCGGCCAGGTCGTGGCGGGTCATCGCACCCTGTTCGGCGTGGTGCGCGAAGGCAGCTGCATTCGCCGCAACCCAGCCCTCGGCGTCGGTCTCCGGGTCGAAGGCGCGGATCGAAATGCCGGCCGGGACCACCGGGGCCGGCACCTGGGTGCCGGTGACCATGCGCATGCGCCACAGCTCGCGGACCGGAATAAAGCCAAAGCGCTCGGCCAGCTTGGCCGCGGCCTCGTGGTTCCCGTGGGCCCAGGCGCGCAGCCTGCCCAGCTCGGTCTTGCCGGCCAGGGCCGTGAGCAGCGCGCCGGCGATGCCCGAGTCGCGGAACGCGGGGTGCACCACCATTTCCAGGGTCCCCGGCGCGCCGGCATCGCCGAGCACCGCGACGGCGGCTCCCACCAGTTCGCTGGAGGACGTGTCGGAGCCGTCCTGGAGGTAGGCGTAGGCCCCCAGCAGGGACGCCGATTCGGGGGCGCTGCGCAATTCGAGGAGTGTCTGTTCGCTCAGCGGCGGGTTGCCGTCGGCTTCCTCCCCGGCGGCCACCAGCAGGTGCAGCGCGGAGAGCACGCCCGGGTCCGGGGCGCCGGCAAGCATGTCGATGGTGACTTCGGGATTCGTCGCAGCGTTCATATCCCTAAGATAGCCGCAGCGGCGCCTAGGCGTCGATGACCTCGGGGTTTTCGTGGCGTTGCGAGGCGAAACGGTAGCCCACGTTGCGCACCGTGCCGATGAGTTGTTCGTGGTCGGTGCCCAGCTTGGCGCGCAGCCGGCGCACGTGCACGTCCACTGTCCGGGTGCCTCCGTAGTAGTCGTAGCCCCAGACCTCGTGCAGCAGCTGCTCGCGGGTGAACACCCGCCCGGGGTGCTGGACCAGGTACTTGAGCAGCTCGAATTCCTTGTAGGTCAGGTTCAACGGGGATCCGTGGACCTTGGCGGTGTAGCTGGCCTCGTCGATCAACACGCCCGCGGCGCGGATCGGCGCGCCGGCGGTTTCCCCGTCGGGGGCCGAGCGGGCGATGGCCAGGCGCAGCCGTGCCTCGACCTCGGCGGGTCCGGCGGTGTCAAGGATCACGTCGTCGACCTGCCAGGATGCGGAGATCGCCGCCATTCCGCCCTCGGTCAGCACCAGCAGCAGCGGGCAGGCGATGCCGGTGGTGCGCAGCAACTGGCACAGCGTGCGGGAGGCTGCCAGGTCCTTGCGTCCATCGACCAGCACCACCTCGGCGCCCTCGGTGGTCAGCAGCGCCGCACCCTGGGCGGGCATGACGCGCAGCGTGTGGGAGAGCAGTCCCAGGGACGGAAGGATGTCGGACGAGGGCCCGGGGGCGTTGGTCAATAGCGCGATGACGGCCATCGATGCGATCCCTCCCACATGTTTGGGTTGCCGATTTCCCGGCGCGGGCAGCACATGCCGCCCAGACCCGAACCATCGGTGTTTACATCATGAAGTATAGATTGCCGTGCGTTTCCATTACGTTTCCGACGCTTGTAACACGCACTGCCGCCCGGCGTCCAAACGGGGTGTGAAGGGCGGGATAAGGCAGGATGTAACCTGTGAGACTCAAAGTTTTGGCCACAGGAACACTTGCCCTTGCACTGGTCGTCGGGGCGAACTTTGTGCCCGGTGCCACGGGCTGGCCGGCGCTCGGCGTCACCCTGGCGTTGCTGGCCGCGTTCGCGCTCGGCTGGCCGCGGCTGATGAAGGTGCCAGCGCCGAATCCGGTGTCCCTGGTGATCTTCCTGGTCGGCGCGGCGGCGGCGGTGCTGGGCCTCTGGGCGCGGCCGGGCCCGGGGCTGGGGTGGGTGGCACCGTCGCTGGCCGCCGGCCTCATCCTGATGTTCGTGACCCAGCTGGTGCGCGGCACCGACGCGCAGAAGCGACTGGAATCGGTGGCCACCGGCATCTGCGGCATGCTCATTGCCGCATTCGGCTCCGGCTGGGCGGTGCTGGGGACCGATCCCGACGGCCGTGCCGTGGCCCTGATGGCAGGGATCGCCATCCTGGGCGCAGCGGCGCCCGGGGTCTCGCGGCTGCCTGACCGCGTCGTCTTCCCGCTGGGCTTTGTGCTGGCAGTGCTCTTCGGCGGTGCCGCCAGCCTGCTGCACCCCGATCTCAGCGTGGTTCCGGGCCTGGTCCTGGGCGCGGCCTGCGGACTGGTCGTCGTGGGCACGCGGGCCATGCTCGTTTCCCTGGGCGGTCCCAAGGGGCCGGCGCAGATGGCCGCCGCCGCACTGGCCCCGTTGCTGGTCTGCGGATCGGTGACCTGGTACGTCATGTTGCTGTTGGTCTAGCCCCCGGGGGCCGGCGGGCCACCGCCACGGCCGATGTCATGAAAGGCCCGGGGTGCCCGCCGAACCGGTTAGGATGGTGGCATGAACGAATACCTTGGACTCGAAATCTTCTTCCTCTCGCTACTGACCCTGGCGGGCCTGGGCATGGCCGGCTTCGCCGGACTCGTCGTGGCGCGCCTCTTCAAGGGCCAGAAGTAAAGAACAAACAGCACTAGGAAGCGCGCGCATGGCAATCGAGATTCCCACCGACCTGACCCCCGAGCTGGTGCCGCTGTCGTGGCTGATCGGGACCTGGGAAGGCACCGGCCGCCTGGGCGCCGGCGAGGCGGACGACGAATTCTTCTTCCAGCGCGTGAGCTTCAACCAGAACGGCCTGCCGTTCCTGGAATACAGGTCGGAATCCTGGATCACCGACGAGCAGGGCAACACGTTGCGTCCGCTCACCGTTGAATCGGGATTCTGGTCCCTGGAGCGTCCCATGGTGGACGCCGACCTCGGACCCGGAATGACCCCCGGCGATGTTGTTCCCGCCCTGCGTTCGGCCCAAGACGTTGAAGACTTGCGCACCGACGAGGGCGGGTTCAAGATCCAGGTCGACATCGCGCACCCCGGGGCGATCTGTGAACTGTATTACGGCGTCATCAAGGGCCCGCAAATCCAGCTGGCCACCGACCTGGTGATGCGCGGAACCAACGCCAAGGACTACGCCTCGGCCACCCGGATCTACGGGCTGGTCAACGGGGACCTGTTCTGGCGCTGGGATGTATCCACCGGCGGCAACGACCTCAAGGCACACGCCTCGGCCGCCCTCAAGAAACAGGGATGACCACCATGGCGCTTTCGCCGTTGTTGACACGACCCGGCGCCGTCGCCGCGTCCGGGATCGATGAGGGCGTCGCCGCCCACTACGGGGAGCTGAACAAGGAGCAGCAGAAGCTGCTCGCCGGCACCGCGGTGGCCGACCTGTCCCACTTCGGGGTGGTGACGCTGTCCGGCGAGGACCGCCTCTCCTGGCTTAACACCCTCTCCAGCCAGTCCCTGACCGGGCTTCGCGAGGGCCAAAGCACCCAGACGCTGCTGCTCACGGTGCAGGGCCGCATCGAGTTCGACATCCGCGTGCTCGCCGACGCCGACAAGCTCTGGCTGGTCGTCGAGCCCGGCCAGGCCGAGCCGCTGGCCGCGTTCCTGACGCGCATGCGCTTCATGCTGCGCGTGGAAATCACCGACGTCTCTGCGGAATATGCCGTCGTGGGTGCCTGCGCAGCGCAGCCGGCCTTGGCGAAGTACCCGGTCTGGGTCGACCCGTGGCCCGGCGTCACCACCGGAGGCTACGCCTATTCGGGGCCCGAACACCCGGGGAACGAGCGCCCCTGGTACCTCTACCTGGTGCCCGCCGGCGAACTCGAGACGGCCGTGGCCGGTCTCCCGCTGGCCGGGATGCTCGCGGTGGAGGCGCTGCGCATCGCCGCCTGGCGCCCGCGCTTCGGCTTCGAGACCGATGAGAAGGCCATCCCGCACGAGCTGGACCTGATCCGCACCGCCGTGCACCTGGACAAGGGCTGCTACAAGGGCCAGGAAACCGTGGCCCGCGTGCACAACGTCGGGCGCCCGCCGCGCCGCCTGGTGTTCCTGCAGCTGGACGGCTCGATGCACACGCTGCCGGCCGTGGGTTCCCCGGTGATGGTGGGGGAGAAGGTCGTCGGCTCGCTGACCTCGGTGGCCACGCACTTCGAGGCAGGGCCCGTCGGGTTGGCGCTGATCAAGCGCAACATCGACACCGAACTCGAGCTGGAGGTCGTTGACGGCGAGGAGCGCTATGCGGCCAAGCAGGAAGTCATCGTGACCCCCGAGGCCGGGCAGATCGCCGGCCGCTTCACCGGGTTCATCCGCCCGCCGCGCTAGAAAACACTCCGTGATGCAGGACGCCCGGCCGGGGAATCGGCCGGGCGTTTTGCATGGATGAGCATGCACCAAAGCCCGGTGCGGTCCTTAAGATCGTGGGCAGGCAAGTCTGCGGGGCAGTCCTCGGGCGTTCATGCTGCGCTTTCCAACCGTTCACGTGGACCTCGTACCGTCGCCCGCATGCCTTCTTTCACATTCGGGCGCGTTCTCGCCCTCGCCGCCGCGGCCGGCGCGCTGTCCCTTTCCTTCACTCCCGCTGCCCTTGCTGCCCCTACGGAAACACACGCCGGCGCGCAGGACGGCGCAAAAACCGCGTCCCCCGGAAAGGGGCAGGGCACGGGCGCCGGGCGGTGCCACGCACCGGGCCAACCGCCTGTCCCGTCGGAGGAAGGCACCCTGGCCTACTTCCAGGACGCCCATGAGTACAGCCCGCGTGAGCACGCCGACGGCCACCGTGGAGGCATTGGCCGCCTTGCCACGGTTCTGGACCGCATCGAGGCCGCCAACGCGAACCCGGCGACGATCTTCGGCGGCGACATGGCCGGCGGCAGCCTGTTCGGCGGCGTCTACAAGGGGTTCCCGTTTGTGGAGGCGTTCAACGACCTTGGCGTGGACGCTGCCACCTTCGGCCAGCATGACTTCGACTTCGGGCTCCAGGCCGCGCTTGACCTCGTGGCGGCCTCGGAATTCCCGTGGATTGCCTCGAATCTCGTCTACAAGGACGGCAGCGGGTTCCTGCCCGGCGCCGTGGCCGGAAGCGTGGAAGCCGGCGAGCTGAGCGTCGGGGTCATCGGCCTCACCGGATCGCTGCAGAACAGCTCCGCCAATGCCGAGCTCAACCAGCGGCCCTACCTCGAGTCCACCCGGGCCGGAGTGAAACTGCTGCAGGAGCAGGACGTCGACGTCATCGTCGTCTCGGGCCAGATCGACCGGGCCGAAGGGCTCGAGCTCATGGCCCAGGTCCCCGAAATCCAGGTTCTCATGCGTGAGGAGAACAGCGGCTCGTCCCCGGCCGAGGCGCTCGAGCTGGGAGACGAGCGCCTGATGGTCACGGGCATGGGCGACTACGGCGTGGTCGCCGAGATCGACATCGCCAAGGATCTCTGCGGCAACATCAGCACGGGCGCCGTCCTGCACGACGTCGACGAATCGGTGGCCGAGCAGCCGTCGTGGGCGGCCAAGGCCGCCTCCTACGAGCACGACATGGAAGAGCGTCTCGACGCAAGGATCGGGACGGCGAGAGGCGACTTTGGCCGCCGTGCCGCCGGCGAGCTGGCCGCCGATGCCTTCCGCGACTACTACCAGGCCGACCTCGGCTGGGCGAACGGCGGCGGCATCCGCGCCGAGATCGACGGCGGCGATCTCTCGCTGCGCGACCTGCACGCCGTTTTTCCCTTCGGCAACCGGGCGATGCTCGTCGAGGTCACCGGTCAACAGCTGATCGAGGGCCTGAACCAGGGCGCCGACTCCAGTCCCGGCGGCTACGGGGGCTTCCCACGGGTTTCGGGCTTCACCTACACCTACTCCGAATCGGCCCCGGCCGGCCAGCGCATTGGTGAGGTTCTCCTTCAGGACGCGACACCTCTGGATCCGGGCGCCACCTACTCCTTGGCCATCACCAACTAAGTGGCAACGAACGGCGGTGACGGAGTGACGGCCTTCCTGAACGCCCCGATCGCGGTGTCGGCGGACGAGGGCACCGCGGATGTCAGCGCGCTGAGGGCGTATGTTCAGAAGCTTGGCACCGTGACGCCGAACGACATCCCGAGGGCAACCGTTCTCCCGTAGCCCAACGCCGGAATGTCCCGGGGGCCAGGGTTCGTGTGGGGGAAATCCCGGCCACCTCATTCGTGCCTGAGCCGGCGGATATGGCCTCAGGCCCCGTCGTGCAGTTTCAGCGACATCAGGGAACCGACCAGTTCGAATCCCAGCGAGGTGGCCAGGGCGTTGGCGGCGTCCTGCCCCTCCTTGATGCGCGCCTGCGGAATCAATCCCTCGCTCAAGGCGTCGTCCACCGCCAGCGCCGCGGCGTAGCGGCCCAGTCCGTGGCCGCGCAAGTGCGGGTGCGTGAGCACCGTGGTGTCGGCCAGCAGCCCGCCCGGTGCCCAATAGCCGGCACCGGCAACGGGCTCGGAGCGCGTGTCGGAGAACAGCACGAAGCACTGGTCCCAGCCGCCGAGCTCGGTGCTCGCGGCGTCGTCGCGCGGGGTGCCTTCGCGCAGCTCCGCCAGGTCCTCCACGTCGGTGGAAACGGTGATGTTCTCCGAATCCACGATGTCGAAGGGCGAATCGAGGTACGTCAGCGCATCGACGCCCAGCGAGCGGATCGACGGGGCCAGGCCGGAGGCATGCAGCAGCCCCAGCAGCCCCCGGTCATCGACGAAGTGCTGGTCGGCGGCCCCGCGCAGCAGCGGCAGGAATTGCTCCGGGGCGCGCACCACCTGGTGGTCGCCCAGGTGCAGCACCTCGACGCGGTCGGTGCCGATGGAGGGGACGAACAGGGACACCGGTGCACGGTCGGGTTGCAGGGCGGAGTCGGGCACGGAAAACTCGCGGGCCCAGGACAGCGCGATGATGGCACGGGTGCCAAATTCAAGATTCACGTGTTCGAGCCTAATGCAGGAGCGGGCAGCCAATGGCGTTCGGCGGCACAAGTCCCCGGTGTGAGGCGGGCAGGCCAAGGCGTGGCGCAGCGGATCAGCCGAAGAGGATCCGCGCCTCGTCGTAGCGGTCCTGCGGGACCCGCTTGAGGTTGTTCAGCGCTGCCTGGAACGGCACCCGGTTGATCTTGGTGCCGCGCAGGGCGACCATCGACCCCCAGGCCTCGTCGGCCACCGAATCCACCGCCGCCATGCCCAGCCGCGTGGCCAGCACCCGATCAAAGGCGCTGGGCACCCCGCCGCGCTGGATGTGCCCGAGCACCGTGGCGCGGGTCTCGATGCCGGTGGCGTCCTCGATGAAGGGTGCCAGCTGTTCGCCGATGCCGCCCAGGCGCGGGCGGCCGAAGGCGTCCAGCCCGCGCTCGGAGAACGCCCCGTCGGCGCCCTCGGGCACAAAGCCCTCGGCCACGACCACCAGCGGGGCGCGCCCGCGCTCGTGCGCCTCGCGCACCCAGGTGTAGATCTGTTCCATGGTGGTTGACTGCTCGGGGATCAGGATGGCGTGAGCGCCGGTGGCCATGCCCGCATGCATCGCCAGCCAGCCCACGTGCCGGCCCATGACCTCGGCGATCATGCAGCGGTGGTGGGATTCGCCGGTGGTGCGCAGCCTGTCGATGGCTTCCACGGCGATCTGGTTGGCGGTGTCGAAGCCGAAGGTGTAGTCGGTGGCGTCCAGGTCGTTGTCGATGGTCTTGGGCACCCCCACGATCTTCAGCCCGGCGTCGGTGAGCCGCTTGGCCCCGGCCAGGGTGCCCTCGCCGCCGATGGCGATCAGCGCGTCCACGCCGAGGCGTTCGAGGGTGGCCTTGATGTTCGCCGCCCCGCCGTTTTCGCCCTCGAAGGCATTGGTGCGCGAGGTGCCCAGGATGGTGCCGCCCTGCTTGGAGATGCCGCGGACCGCGGTGCGGGGGAGTTCGACGACATCGCCGTCCTTGACCCCGCTCCAGCCGTCGCGGAAGCCCACGAACTCGTGGTCGTAGCTCTTGATGCCGTTCAGGACGGCTCCGCGGATGACGGCGTTCAATCCGGGGCAGTCCCCGCCGCTGGTCATGATCCCGATGCGCATGCTCACTCAATTCCTTCGCTGCTCTACCACCGCGGCCGCGCAGTGCGGGACGGGGGTGTTTCCTGGCTTCCGGAGCGCGACGTTGAGCTCGCCAACAACCAGTCTAGCCACGGGACACTTGTGATCGCCAACACGGTGGGCAAAGTGCTACGCGCGCCCACACCTGCGCACACGCCGACGCCCGCCGGCCCAGGTAAGGGGGGCGGCGGGCGTCGGCGGCGGCGGGAAGCGATCCCCGCTAGCGGACCTGGCGGACCAGCTTCTGCAGCACGATCGAATCGTCCTGCGCCGGAAGCAGCAGCCAGGCCACGAGGTAGGCGCCGATGCCCAGGACCGGCAGCAGGAAGCTGAGC
Source organism: Paeniglutamicibacter sulfureus (assembly GCF_039535115.1). NCBI lineage: Bacteria > Bacillati > Actinomycetota > Actinomycetes > Micrococcales > Micrococcaceae > Paeniglutamicibacter > Paeniglutamicibacter sulfureus. Next base: position 1,590,419 of record NZ_BAAAWO010000001.1, on the reverse strand, counting down.
AGCAACCCGATGCGCACCAGGGTGACATCCCAGCCGAACTTCTCGGAAATGCCGCCGGCGACGCCTGCGACCAGGCGCTTGGGGCCGCGGCGGAAGGGGATCGAGCGAAGGGAATTGAAAAAGGTGTCCATGGTGTCAAAGTCTTTCATGCCGGAGCCGGAAATTGGCTGTGAAACGTGGGTGCGGTGAATCGGGGTGGATCAGCGGGTGCGGCGGGCGGCCAGGATCCCGGCGACGATCAGGATCAGACCGGCGCCTCCCACCAGGGAAATGAAGAGCAACGGCGCGCTGATCTGGAAGTTCAGCAGCAGGCCGGCCAGCAAGGCAATGCCGATGGCCAGCAGGATCAGGCCGAAGACCAGGGTCCCGGTGGGAAATTGCGCGGCGGGTTCGCCGCTGCCGTGCTGTTGTTCGGTGTGCTGGCTCATGGTGCCACCTCCGCTTTCGCTACGTTGATTTCGATGCTGCTGAATGCCCCGTCGATGTCCAGGCGAAGCTCAGGGCCGCCGAGGCCCTCGTTGAGCACGGTGGAGCCGTCGCGGATTTCGGCGGTGCTGCCGTTGATGCTCAGCGAGCCGAAGGCCCCCTGGGAATCGATGACCACCGGGATGTTGTCCGGGACCGTCAGCTCCATCGAGGAGAAGACGTTGTCCAGTTTCACGGTGGTGTCGGAGGTGATGGTCGAGTAGGAGCGCAGGTCCAGCTCCCCGGAATTGAACACGTTGGTGGTGCCGTTGCCCTCGGTGGTGGTGATGCCCATGAAGCCGTTCATCGGCCCCGAATCACGCAGCGATCCGCCGCCCCAGAACAGGGACAAGACCAGTGCGACGATGCCGAAGCCCACCAGTGCCCCGCCGGTGCGCTGGTTCAGCGCCGCCCCGATCAAGCCCAGGGCGATGACGATCAGCGCGATGGCGAAGCCCACCGCGACGGCGTCGGCCGGCAACTCGAGCATGCCCAGGTGGGACAAGCCGGTGACCAGCGCGAAGAGCAACACCGCGAGTCCCAGTACGATGGTTGCCGCATAGCCGGGCAGCGCCTTGTGGCGTGGCGGCTTGGGGACCTTGGGCACGTGGGGTGGCAGCGGGGCCGGAGGCGGGGGCCCGAATCCGGCTGGCCCCGGGGAGGCAGCCTGGGGTGATGGCATTTTCATGGTGTGCTCCTGGGTGAATGGTCCGTATTCCCGCATGGTGCCGGGCAGCGGCGTGGTCGGTGCCCCGCCGGCGCTCCCGGCGGGATCCGTGGGGTCGTTGGCGGACGCGCCGGATGCGCCGGATCCGTCCGCGCCGCCGGGCTCGGCGGAAACGCCGGGCTGGGCGACATTCCCGGGCTCGGTGCCCGGGCCTGCGGCGGATCGGCCGTCGGTGGGCCCGGATGATGCAGGGGTCCCGGGCTGTGGCGTGCCCCCGGCGAAGCTTTCTCGTCGGGAAAAGACCAGGAAGCCGATGCCCACGATCACCAGCAGCGTCCAGAAGCCGCCGTCCCACCAGCCGAAGAGTGCCGGGGAGCTGACGGCGCCGGCGATGAAGAAGAGCAGCGCCCCGCTCATCCCGCTGCTCCAGCGTCCCGCGATGGCCTCCTGCACGTGGATCCTGCCGTCGGTTCCGGGCATCAGCGCCCAGCCGACTCCGTAGACCAGCAGCCCCAGCCCTGCGACGAAGCACAGCGCCACCATGATGCCGCGCACCAGGACGGGGGAGATGCCAAAGCGCTGGGCGACCCCGGCGCAGACGCCGCCGACCCAGTGGTCCTCGCCGCGTTGCAGTCCCAGTTCCCTTACCCAGCGGAAAAACCCGTGTTCCATTGATGCTTCTCTCATGCTTCAATCCTCGTGCCTGCCGGGGTGCCGCCGCTATGGGGGTCGCCCCTGATTGAACCCTGAGGCCAACCCCGGGAAAGGCGCCTGCGGGCCCCAACCGGCCCGCGGGCGTGCTTGGATGGACATATGAGCCAAACACCTCTCCGTCCCGCGCTGCTGCGCGGGGAGACCCGCATCATCGCAGGGGTGTGTTCCGGGGTTGCCGCCCACCTGGGCCTGAAGGCCTCCTGGGTGCGCATCGGCTTCGTGCTGGCAGCCATGCTCGCGGGCGCGGGAATCGTGCTCTACGCCTGGCTGTGGATCTTCGTGCCGAGCGCACGGGATGCGCAGCGCGATGCCGCCCGCGGCACCGGAACCCGGCGCTTTTCCCTGGCCGAGGTACTCACCGACACCGGCGCGGCGGAGACAGCGGACCCGCTGGGGGCCGCGCGCCAGGCCTCCCTGCGCCAGGTCCTCATCGGGATCGCGCTGCTGGTGGTGGCGGCGCTCGGAGTGGCCCAGTTCCTCGGTGTCTCGATCCGCTGGGACCTGCTCTGGCCGGTGCTGGTGGTCATCGCCGGCGCCGTGCTGGCCTGGATGCAGCTGGACGAGGGCGGGCGTGCCGGGTTGCGCAAGAGCACCGGGGCCCTGGGCGCGGCGGGGCTCACCCGGCTGCTGGTGGGCGTCGGGTTGGTGGTCGCCGGGGTGCTGTTGCTCTTCAGCGGGGCCGTCGGCATCGGTTCCCTGCTCTCCGGGCTCGCGGTGGCGGTTGCCGTCATCGCCGGCCTGTTGCTGGTGTTGCTGCCCTGGGGGCTGCGCTTCTGGCGCGACTTCGTCTCCGAGCGCGCCAACCGGGTGCGGGCGGCCGAACGCGCCGACATCGCCGCGCACCTGCACGACTCGGTGCTCCAGACCCTCGCCCTGATCCAGAAGCGCGCCGAGGACCCCGCGAAGGTGCTGACCCTGGCCCGCGCGCAGGAACGCGAACTGCGCTCCTGGCTCTACGACGAGCACGAACGCAGCGAGGACGGCATCGCCGCCGCGATCCGGGCCGCCGCCGGGGAAATCGAGGAACTCTACCTGGTGTCCATCAACATGGTCGACGTCGGGGAGCACACCGGGGCACCGGGGCACGATGCGCTGCTCCAGGCCACCCGGGAGGCCATGGCCAACGCAGCCAAGCATGCAGGGGGCACCATCTCCGTGTACGTGGAGGCGGGGCCGAAGCGCATCGAGGTGTTCGTGCGCGACCGCGGCCCGGGCTTCGACCCCGCCACGGTCTCGGCGGACAGGCACGGGGTGCGCGAATCGATCATCGGGCGCATGGAACGCAACGGCGGGCACGCAGACATCAAGAGCAATGCAGGGGGCACCGAGGTGCACCTGACCATGGACGCACAAGACGGAGAAGACAATGACTGAACCGACCACCCAGACCGCACGCACGCCGGTGAGCGTGGTGGTGGTCGATGACCACGGGATCTTCCGTTCCGGGCTCAAGGCGGACCTGGACGCCCGCCTGAGGGTGGTCGGGGAGGCAGCCACGGTGGAGGACGCCATCGCCGTGGTGCATCGGGAAATGCCGGCCGTCGTGCTGCTCGACGTGCACCTGCCCGGCGGGCGCGGGGGCGGCGGCGCGGAGGTGCTGGCCGGCTGCGTGGACGTCTTCCCGCACGTGAAGTTCCTGGCCCTGAGCGTCTCGGACTCCGCGGAAGACGTGGTCACGGTGATCCGTGCCGGGGCACGCGGCTACGTCACCAAGTCGATCTCCGGGGCCGAGATCTCCGATGCCGTGCTGCGCGTTGCCGGCGGGGACGCCGTCTTTTCCCCGCGGCTTGCAGGGTTCGTGCTCGATGCCTTCGGCACCCAGGCCGCGATCAGCGCCGACGAGGAGCTGGACCTGCTCAGCGCCCGCGAACTGGAGGTCATGCGCCTGATCGCGCGCGGCTACAGCTACAAGGAGGTCGCCAAGGACCTGTTCATCTCGGTCAAGACCGTGGAAACCCACGTCTCCTCGGTGCTGCGCAAGCTCCAGCTCTCCAACCGTCACGAACTCACCCGCTGGGCCGTGGACCGCCGGATCCTCTAGGGCCGCGCACCTGCAGGGCGCCTCGAGCGGGCAGTCAAAAAGCCGTCGACCGGGCCCGCACTGCGGATCCGGCCGACGGCCTTGGAATTTCCTGCCGGAAACCCCCGGCGTGGCTACGTGGCTTGGCTACTTGGCCTCGCCGAGCAGGGTGGCCAGGCGGCCCACGCCCTCGGCCAGGTCTTCATCGCCCAGCGCGTAGGACATGCGGATGTAGCCCGAGGGGCCGAACGCCTCGCCCGGAACCACCGCCACTTCCACCTGTTCCAGGATCAGCGCAGCAAGCTCGGCACTGGTGTTGGGCACGACACCGCGGATTTCGCGGCCCAGCAGCCCGCGCACATCCGAGTAAGCGTAGAACGCGCCCTCGGGGACGGGGCAGTTCACGCCGTCGATGGCGTTGAGGGCCGCGACCATGGCCTTGCGGCGGCGGTCGAAGGCGGTGCGCATTTCGGCCACCGCGTCCAGTGGGCCGGAGACCGCTGCCAGGGCGGCGATCTGCGAGACGTTCGAGACATTGGAGGTCGCGTGCGACTGCAGGTTGGTGGCTGCCTTGATGACGTCCAGCGGGCCGGCCATCCATCCCACGCGCCAGCCGGTCATGGCGTAGGTCTTGGCGACGCCGTTGAGGATGATGACCTTGTCACCGAGTTCCGGGGCGGCGGTGGCGATCGAGGTGAAGACCGCGTCATCGTAGGTGAGGTGTTCGTAGATCTCGTCGGTGATGACCCAGAGGTCCTTCGACGCGGCCCAGCGACCGATCTCGGCAACCTGTTCGGGGGAGTACACGGCACCGGTCGGGTTCGACGGGGAGACGAAGAGCAGCACCTTGGTCTTTTCGGTGAGCGCTGCCTCAAGCTGGTCGATGGTGACCTTGTAGCCCTGCTCGGGGCCGGCAAAGACCTCCACCGGCACGCCGCCGGCCAGCCGGATGGCCTCCGGGTAGGTGGTCCAGTACGGGGCCGGGACGATGACTTCGTCTCCCGGATCCAGCAGGGTGGCAAACGCGTTGTAGACGGCTTGCTTGCCGCCGTTGGTGACCATGACCTGGGCGGCGTCGAGGCTGTAGCCCGAATCGCGCATGGTCTTCTCGGCGATGGCCGTGCGCAGCTCCGGCAAGCCGGCCGCGGGGGAGTAGCGGTGGTACTTGGGGTTGCGGGCAGCGGCAACCGCAGCCTCAACGATGTAGTCGGGGGTGGGGAAGTCCGGCTCGCCGGCGCCAAAGCCGATGACGGGACGCCCCGCCGCCTTCAGGGCCTTGGCCTTGCCGTCTACGGCCAGAGTGGCGGATTCTGCGATGGACCCGATACGTCGGGAAATGCGTGCCATGTCGTCGCTTCCTGGAAAGGGAGGTGTGGGTGAACGTATGATCCAAGCCTAGTCGGCGCGGGAGTGGGAGAACGATTATTTGTTGACACGCCGCCGTAGTGTGAAGTTCCCCCATCGCTTCGCGGCCGCCGCGACCGGCCGGTGGCGTGCTACTGCCCGGGCTCGCGGCCGTAGCGGTTCAGGAGCAGTTCCCTGGCCTGTTCAGCCTCGGGGTCCTCTTCCTCCTGCTGCTGGTGGCGTACCTGGTGCAGTTGGAAGTAGGCAGCCGCCCCCAGGAAGAGCACAGGAGTGGCGGCGAAGGGCAGGAAAAGGACCCCCGGTGAAGTCGATCAGCCCGAACTTCGCCCAGCCGGCCAGGACCAACAGACTGGTGCCCACCCACATCAGCAGGTTCGTGCCCAGGCGCATCGACCAGAAGACCAGCCCGATGCCGAGGTACCAGGACAGGGGCAGGGCAGACCACATGGTGAGGATGCCCACCAGAATCCCCAAGAGCAATTGCAGCAACAGGTGGGCGGAAAGGTCCCTCCGTCCGCGCAGGCACAGCCAGGTGCCGATGACGATCAACACCGGGACGCCAGCCAACAAAACCTGCGGCAAAATCCCGGCGGCAGGTGTATAGCGTGAGATGGCGCGCAGGATGGCATCGAGCACCGAGCCTCCGGCAAAGACCAGCAGGACCAGGGCGCTTGCATGGCCGGGGCCGGTGCGTCGGGGTGTCAGGGGGAACATGAACCCCAACCTAGCAGTCGCATTCGGTGGCCAAATGACGGGCGAAACGGCACCCGGAACTCCCGGTTCGACAATCGGCACATTCTTTGCGTAGACTTGTTCCTCGGTGTTGGAAAACATCTGGATCACCAAGTCCGCAAAGGATTTGTTGGTCCGCGAGCATCATGCTCGAAGGGTAGTGGCGCAATTGGTAGCGCAGCGGTCTCCAAAACCGCAGGTTGCAGGTTCGAGTCCTGTCTGCCCTGCGCAGTGGCAATCATCTACGGTTGCTCGGCGAATATTCACGTCACGGTGTGTTGTGGTCGATATGGCTGCGGCACACCGTGATTGTTTCATGTGGGATAATCTGAAACGAGGAATCGGTGACCGAAACGACTGCAAACGATTCGCACGGCGCTGGGCACAATAAGAAGCCGTCGAAGGCCGGTTTCTTCGCGGGATTGGCCCTCTTCTTCCGTCAGATGATTTCCGAACTGAAGAAGGTCGTCACCCCGACCCGCAGCGAGCTGGTCAACTACACCTTGGTAGTCATCGGCTTTGTGGTGTTCATGATGCTGATCATTTCCGCTCTGGACTTCGTCTTCGGCAATGGATCAATTCTTATCTTCACCAATTCGCCCGAACAGTAACACGGGACCATTCGCCCCACATTTCTGGTGAACCAGTAACAGAAAGCAGGAACCGCAGTGTCCGAGCAGGAACTCGAACCGCAGGCCACCGAAGTCATCGAAGGCCAGGCAGTAGAGGCTGATACCGATCAGGTGTCGGCCGATTCCGTCGTTTCCGAGGACGCCGAGCAGGCTCCCGAGGTTTCCGAGGACGCCGTCGAGGCAACCGAGGATGCCGAGCAGGATTCCGCAGCCGAGGAAACCCCGGCCGTGGATCCCATTGAAGAATTCCGCACCAAGCTTCGCCGCCAGCCCGGCGACTGGTACGTCATCCACTCGTACGCCGGTTACGAAAACCGCGTCAAGGTGAACCTCGAGACCCGTATCCAGACCCTGGGCATGGAGGAATTCATTTATGAAATCCAGGTCCCGATGGAAGAGGTCGTGGAGATCAAGAACACCACGCGCAAAATTGTGCGTCGCGTTCGGATTCCCGGCTACGTCTTGGTCCGCATGGAACTGACTGACGCTTCCTGGGGTGCGGTTCGCCACACTCCCGGCGTCACCGGCTTCGTCGGCAACGCCCACGATCCAGTGCCGCTGCGTCTCGAGGAAGTCTTCTCGATGCTCGAGCACACGATCGTCACCGAAGAAGAGGGCGAGCACAGCAAGCCCGGCCGCGCCCCGATCACCGAGGTCCACGTTGACTTCGAGGTCGGCGAATCGGTCATCGTCAACGACGGCCCGTTCGAGACGTTGCCGGCAACGATCAGCGAGATCAAGCTGGATTCCTCCACCTTGGTCGTCCTGGTTTCGATCTTCGAGCGCGAGACCCCGGTGACCCTGTCGTTCAGCCAGGTCACCAAGATCCAGTAACATTAAAGACTTCGTGCCTTCCCGGTTTGCTTTACCGGGAAACGGCATGACTCGGCCGCCGCGCCACGGCGGTCAACCCCCCGAGGCACGCTCCTGTGCAGCGGGGCAACGCAAAAGAAGAAGGACCCGACATGGCCCCCAAGAAAAAGGTCACCGGACTCATCAAGCTGCAGATCCAGGCAGGCGCCGCCAACCCGGCACCTCCGATCGGCCCGGCGCTTGGTCAGCACGGCGTCAACATCATGGAATTCTGCAAGGCGTACAACGCCGCCACCGAGTCGCAGCGCGGCAACGTGGTTCCGGTTGAAATTACTGTCTACGAAGACCGTTCCTTCACCTTCATCACCAAGACCCCGCCGGCAGCAGAGCTCATCAAGAAGGCTGCAGGCGTGCCCAAGGGTTCCGCTACCCCGCACACCGTCAAGGTTGCCAAGCTGACCCAGGCACAGGTTGAAGAGATCGCCACCGTGAAGATGGAAGACCTCAACGCCAACGACATCAAGGCTGCTGCCTTGATCATCGCCGGCACCGCCCGCTCCATGGGCATCACCGTAGAAGGCTAATTCCGCCTTCCACACCCGCGGACCTGGAAACCCAGGAACGCACCCCCAAAACAACCAAGTCGATGCGGAACCAGCCGGATGAACCCGGTGCACCGCATTGCAAGTGGCAGGGTCGCGCGCGACCCATACATGACCACGACTGCATAAGGAGAAAAAGCAGATGGCAAAGCGCAGTAAAGCATTCGTAGCCGCCGCGGCGAAGATCGAAGAAGACAAGTTCTACGCTCCGGCCGAGGCAGTTGCCCTCGCCAAGGAGATCGCCTTCTCGAAGGCCGACGAGACCGTTGAGGTTGCCTTCCGCTTGGGCGTTGACCCTCGCAAGGCAGACCAGATGGTTCGCGGCACCGTGATCCTTCCCCACGGCACCGGCAAGACCGCCCGCGTCCTCGTGTTCGCCAATGGCGACAAGGCAGAAGCTGCAATCGCAGCCGGCGCCGACTTCGTTGGCTCGGACGACCTGATCGCCAAGATCGCCGGCGGCTGGACCGACTTCGACGCAGCGGTTGCAACCCCTGACCTCATGGGTAAGGTTGGCCGTTTGGGTAAGGTTCTGGGTCCCCGTAACCTGATGCCGAACCCGAAGACCGGTACCGTGACCATGGATGTCGCCAAGGCCGTCAACGAGATCAAGGGTGGCAAGATCGACTTCCGCGTCGACAAGCACTCGAACCTGCACTTCATCATCGGCAAGGTTTCCTTCGATGCGCAGAAGCTTGCAGAGAACTACGCAGCAGCACTGGACGAGGTTCTTCGTTTGAAGCCTTCCTCCTCCAAGGGCCGCTACATCACCAAGGCCACCGTGGCCACCTCCTTCGGCCCGGGCGTCCCGGTCGATGCGAACGTGACCCGCGTGCTTTCCGAGGCCTAATAGCGCCTCTGCGTTCCGGACCCGGTACCGCCCCCAACGGGGGACTGGTGCCGGGTCCGGTCGTTTAACCGGCGGGGCGGCTGTATACGGATGGAGCGACGCATTCCCGGTGCCCATTCACGCCGGCGCCGATGCGGCGGCTCCGGAACGGATCAAGGTCCCGCATCGAACAAACCGGGCACGCGCGACCGGGTCGGGTGATCGGCGGGACCAGCGGCGAGTGCAGGGCCAAGGCACCCCATGTTTCACTTCATGCGCGAGCGACAGCACGCGGCTGCCGACATGCCGCTCGGCGATCGAGCGTCTTTACGCGTTGTCGCCTGACATGCCCAGAATCAAAGAGGGGATCCCGGTGAGCGGCGTCGATGTCCTGCCACATGGCCGGCGGCGCGGCGCCAGGATTGCGGATGCGGTTCCGGGGCAACCCGACAGGCACGTCGGGAACTATCGGCGGTTTGACCGAAGTCACGAAAATATCCAAAAATAGGAGTTGTGGGTCGCCACATTCCTGCTATGGTTAACTCGTCGCGATTTGATCGTGACCAGGTGACTCTGTCACCACACGCTTTATGGCGGAGACCCCAAGCCCCGCCCGAGCGTGTAACTGCAGCAATGCGTTCCCCCAAGTTGCATTGCTGCGTAGACGGGCCCCTCCCTTCCGCTATCCCCCAAGTTGCGGAACCCGAGGGGCCTGTCGTCTATCTGCAGCAAGTCCCCACCTCGGTTCCAGGGGGAGTTGCGGAGAACACGCCACCTCGATTTGGAGACCGTGGCACCACGCTGTTAGGCTTGGAATACCGAAGACCGTCGGTCGAGGATTGCTGTTTATGCGGTAAGACTCCGAAAGTCCCACAAGGACGACCTGCGCAGGTGAACGAAGTGAATTTGCCGCAATTTTGCGTCCTTTCCGCCCCGTGCATCTGCATGGGGCGTTTTTTATGTCAGTACTCCTGACCGGGCTGGATCGACTGGTTATCAGATCTATACCCCGGAAGGAGTGTTATGGCAACGCCGACTAAGGTTTCCGCAGTTGAGGAAATCACCGCCGACTTCAAGGAGTCGACCGCCGCTGTCCTGACCGAATACCGTGGGCTTACTGTTGCGCAGCTCAAGCAGCTTCGCCGTTCACTTGGTGCAGATACCAAGTACGCGGTAGTGAAGAACACCTTGACTGGTATCGCAGCAAAGGAAGCCGGCATCGAAGCATTCGAAGGCCAGCTTGCTGGCCCGACTGCAATCGCCTTTATCAAGGGTGATGCAATCGCTGCCGCTAAGAGCCTCACGGATTTTGCTAAGGACAACAAGCAGCTCATCATCAAGACCGGTTACTTCGAGGGCAAGGCCCTTGACGCAACCGAGGTTGCCGCTCTGGCAGCACTTGAATCGCGTGAGTTCCAGCTGGCACGTGTTGCCGGTGTGCTGCTGGCTCCGGCTTCCGCCGCTGTCCGCACCATCGAAGCACTGCGCGCAAAGCTCGAAGAAGCAAACGGTGGCGCTGCTGAAGCACCTGCCGAGGCCGAGGCACCCGCTGCCGAAGCCGCCACCGAAGAAGCCTAAGCTTTCTTCAACCCCTCACTCAAGTAACTTGCGGCACGAATGTGCCGCCGACGGAAAGGCTGCCCACCATGGCTAAGCTGTCCACCGAAGAGCTCTTGGAAGCCTTCAAGGAAATGACCATCATCGAGCTCTCCGAGTTCGTTAAGACCTTCGAGGAGACCTTCGAGGTCTCCGCAGCAGCTGTTGCAGTTGCTGGCCCGGCCGCCGGTGGCGCCGCTGAGGCCGAAGAGCAGACCGAATTCGACGTTATCCTCGAAGCTGCTGGCGACAAGAAGATCGCAGTTATCAAGGAAGTTCGTGCCTTGACTTCGCTGGGTCTGAAGGAAGCCAAGGAGGTCGTTGACTCGGCTCCGAAGGCCGTCCTCGAGGGCGCAACCAAGGAAGCTGCAGAGAAGGCAAAGGAGGCCCTGGAGGCCGCCGGCGCTCGCGTTACTGTCAAGTAACTCTTCGCTTCATTGCCTCTGGCCCGCAGACCTTTTTGGTCTTGCGGGCCAGAGGTCTTTAACCCACCGAATGCTCCTGGAAAAAAGCTTATGGTTTGCCCCGGTTGGGAGTGACCCTTACCACTTGGGGCCGCTTTGCTTTTGTTTTTTGCTATCGTAGATAACAGATAGGTAACGAACAGTGCCAAGGATTAGGGAGAGCATCGATGGCGGGGAACACAACGGCGCTCCTCAGTGCCCCGGCGGCATCACCCCTCAGTCAAACCGCCGAGGCCACACCGAAAAGCGCGCAGAAACCACCCCGGCTGGCGCTGCTGGACGGTCTGCGTTTCGCGGCCGCCGTCCTGGTGGTCCTGTTTCACTACACCGCTTGGCACCACGGTTTTTGGGGCACCGCCGAAGCCAAGGACGCCTGGCCTGTCCTGTCGAAGGTCACCGTCTATGGCAACATGGGCGTGCAATTGTTCTTCATCATCAGCGGATTTGTCATCCTGCTTTCCGCCTACGGCAAGGGTGCCGGACGGTTTATCGGATCGCGCGTGGGCCGGTTGTACCCGGCCTATTGGTTTGCGGTGTTGGCGACCGGATTCCTGGTGATCGTCATGTGGCCCCAGGTGGGGTCGGGCCTTGGCGGCAAGGAGCTGACGGCGAACCTCACGATGTTCCATCCGCTCATGGGATTGCGGCACATCGACGGTGTCTACTGGACGTTGTGGGTCGAGATGCGCTTCTACCTGCTCATCCTCGCGCTGATAATCCTGCGCCTGCTGACCATCCGCAGCATGACCATCCTTGCGGTGGTTTGGCCCGTGCTCGGCCTCGCGGCGCAACTCATGAACCGAGAGGCCGCCGCCGAGAACCTCATGAGCGATTATGCGGCCCTCTTTTCCGGCGGGATCGTCTTGTTCTTGATCTATCGCTTCGGGCACAGCATCCTGCGCTGGTCGGTGCTGGCGTTGAACGTGGGAATCGCCGCCTACTTCACCGGTATCAAGGGTCCCACCGAAGCGCTGGAACTGGTTGGCTATGTGGTCCCGGCCTGGCACTACTGGCTCATCATCGTGGGACTATTTGCCGCCGTGGCGCTGCTTTCGCTCACGCGCCTGGGCAATGTGCAGTGGAAGTTCCTGGGAATCCTGGGCGCGCTGACCTACCCGGTCTATCTGCTGCATCAGGTATGGGGCTGGTGGATGATTGACCACTTCGCTCCCGTGCTGGGCCAATACGTAACGCTGCCGCTGGTCATGGGCATCGTCTTCACTGTCGCTTTCCTGGTCCACCGTTTCATCGAGCGGCCTTCTGCCAAGCCGTTGGCGGCGGCCACCACCCGGGGACTTGGCTACCTCGGCGGCCGTCTCGCTCCTAGGAAGAAGGTCGCGACTCCGGCTCCGGGTCGCTGATGTCCGCCACTGTGGCATCCAGCGCGGCAATCAAGGCTGTCGAATCCACAAAGGCCGAATGCCCGTGTGCGCCGGCACCAATGCAGATCCTCCCCGGTTCCATGCCCAAGTCGGCGTAAACCGGCCACGGCGTGCTTGACCCGAGCGGAGTGATGGTGCCGCGCTCGTAGCCCGTTGCCGCGAAGGCAACGTCGGAGTGCGGCATGGACAACTTGTTCACGCCCAGCAGGGAACGCAGCTTGGGCCAGGAAATGACCCTGTCTCCGGGAATCAGGGCGAAGAAGAAAGATCCGTCCTTGTGCTTCACCACCAGGGACTTGATGATTTCGCGCGGTTCGACGCCCAACAGGCCCGCCGCCTCGGCCAGGCTCCGGGCCGGCGGACGGGAAACGACGTGGACATCCAGGCCGCGCTTGGCGGCGTCCTGTTGCATGCGGGCCACTCCCGCCGGAACCTGCTCTGCCACGGTCCTAGGCCTCCCGGCTCAACAGCAGGGCATCGCCTTGGCCTCCGCCGCCACAGAGGCTGACGGCGGTCTTGCCCGAACCGCGGCGCTTTAGTTCCATGGCCGCGGTCAGGGCCAGGCGCGCCCCGGAGGCGCCGATGGGGTGCCCCAGGGCAATCGCGCCGCCGTGGATGTTGGTCTTGTCCAGGGGGTATCCAAGGTCCTTCAGCGACTGGCATGCCACGGCACCGAACGCCTCGTTGATCTCGATGAAGTCGAGGTCCGAGGTCGCCCATCCCTGCTTCTTCAAGGCCGCGGTGATCGAATTCGATGGCTGGGAATGCAACGAGTTGTCGGGACCGGCGACCTGGCCAGCGGCGCCGATGGTAGCCAGGATCTCCAGGTTGCGGGACCGGGCGTACTCCCGCGAGGTGACGATGACGGCAGCGGCTCCGTCGGACAGGGGAGAGGAGTTTCCGGCGGTGATAGTGCCGTCCTTGGCGAAGGCCGGGCGCAACCCGGCCAGCGTCTCGATCGTCGCGTTCGGGCGGACGCCCTCGTCGGTGTCGACCACCAAGGTACCTCCCTTGCGTTGCGGGATGCTGACCGTCACGATTTCTTCCGCAAAGACACCTGAGTTGATGGCAGCAGCGGCCCGCTGGTGCGAAGCCGCAGCCACCTCGTCCTGCTGGGTGCGGGTCAGGCCCAGGACGGAGTTCTTGGCTTCGGTGCTCATGCCCATCGAGTTGCCGTCAAAGGCGTCGGTCAGCCCGTCGTGGGCGACGGAGTCGATGGCCGAGATGTTTCCGTAGGTCCAGCCCTGGCGCGAACCCGGCAGCAGGTGCGGCGTCTGCGACATGGATTCCTGGCCTCCGGCAACCACGACGTCGGCGTCGCCCACGCGGATCAACCGGGCGGCGTCGGTGATGGCGGCAAGCCCGGAGAGGCAGACCTTGTTCAAAGTCGTCGCATTGACGTCCCAGCCGATCCCGGCGGTAATGGCGCTTTGGCGCGCAGGGTTCTGCCCGCAGCCGGCCTGGACCACGTGGCCCATGATCACCGCCTGCACCTCGGCTGCGGGGATTCCGGACCGCTCCAGTGCACCACGGATGGCGGCCGCCCCCAGTTCGACGGCACTGAGGCTGGAAAGTTGGCCGTTGAGCCGGCCAAAGGGCGTGCGGGCACCTGCGACCAGCACGGCGTCTCGTGGTGAGGACATGATCGGAATCTCGCTTTCGGGTAGTACCGGGAATAAGTACTTACCTCTAGGCTAGCGCGATGTGGTTTGCGCCACAGAACTTCCATCCAATGGTGACGGAACTCTCATCCCGTTCCCGGCCTGGGGTGCCGGGTTGCACGCGGGCCGCTGGACATGGTAAGTCCCATGGTGTAACGTGGAACTTTGCGTCTTCTCTTTTCATCTCCGGCCTTCATATAGCGGTGGGCCTGCTCAGCGGTGCTGTGATCAGTGAAACTCTTCACAGAGAGACGACGCCGGAAACCTGACGGTCTGTGGAAGGATCCATCTTGGTCGCCTCGAGCACCTCTAACAACCAAACCGCTAGTTCGGCCCGCAGCGCGGAATATGCTGGCCGACTTTCTTTTGCAAAGATTCACGAACCACTTGACGTCCCCAACCTGCTGGCACTGCAGACCGAGAGCTTTGACTGGCTCATCGGCAACGAGCGCTGGAAGAACCGTCTGGCGTACGCCCAGACCATTGGTGACACCAGTGTAGCCAGCATCTCTGGCCTGGCCGAGATCTTCGAAGAGATCTCCCCGATTGAAGACTTCCAGGAGACCATGTCCCTGAGCTTCTCGGAGCCGGAGTTCGCTGATCCGAAGTACACCATGGCCGAGTGCAAGGACCGCGACGCCACGTACGCCGCTCCGCTGTACGTCAAGGCCGAGTTCATGAACAACAACACGGGCGAAATCAAGCAGCAGACCGTGTTCATGGGCGACTTCCCGCTGATGACCGACAAGGGTACCTTCATCATCAACGGCACCGAGCGTGTCGTGGTGTCCCAGCTGGTTCGTTCCCCGGGCGCCTACTTTGAGCGCACCCCGGACAAGACCAGTGACAAGGACATCTTCACCGCGAAGATCATCCCGTCGCGTGGTGCCTGGTTCGAACTCGAAATCGACAAGCGCGACCAGGTCGGCGTCCGCCTCGACCGCAAGCGCAAGCAGTCGGTCACCGTCCTGCTCAAGGCCCTCGGCTGGACCGAAGGCCGCATCCTGGAAGAGTTCGGACAGTACGACTCGATCCGCGCGACCCTGGAGAAGGACACCACCGATACCCAGGAAGAAGCCCTCCTGGATATCTACCGCAAGCTTCGCCCGGGCGAGCCGCCGACGGTCGATGCAGCACAGGCGTTGCTCAAGAACCTCTACTTCGAGGCGAAGCGCTACGACCTGGCCAAGGTTGGTCGTTACAAGATCAACCGCAAGCTCGGTGTCGACACCCCGCTGAACAGCCCCGACGCCTCGGTCCTGAACATCGACGACATCGTCGCGATGATCAAGTTCCTGGTGGCGCTGCACGCCGGCGAGAAGACCACCCCGGGCATTCGCGACGGCAAGCCCGTCGACCTGACCGTGAGCATCGATGACATCGACCACTTCGGCAACCGTCGCATCCGCGCCGTGGGCGAATTGATCGAGAACCAGGTCCGCACGGGCCTGTCCCGCATGGAGCGCGTCGTTCGCGAACGCATGACCACGCAGGACGTCGAGGCGATCACCCCGCAGACGCTGATCAACATCCGTCCGGTTGTTGCGGCGATCAAGGAGTTCTTCGGAACCTCCCAGCTCTCGCAGTTCATGGACCAGAACAACCCGCTGGCCGGTTTGACGCACAAGCGTCGTCTCTCCGCGCTGGGCCCGGGCGGTCTGTCCCGTGACCGTGCAGGCATGGAAGTCCGAGACGTCCACCCGTCCCACTACGGACGCATGTGCCCGATTGAAACCCCTGAAGGCCCGAACATTGGCCTGATCGGTTCGTTGGCGACCTATGGCCGCATCAACGCCTTCGGCTTCATCGAAACCCCGTACCGCCAGGTCGTCGATGGCCGGGTCACCGGCCAGATCGACTACTTGACGGCCGACGACGAGCTCGATTCCTTCATCGCACAGGCCAACGCGCCGCTGGGCGAAGACGGAAGCTTCCTCGAAGAAGGCGTCCTGGTCCGTGAAAAGGGCGGTGGAGGCGAGCCTGTCATCGTCGAGCCGTCCGAGATCGAGTACATGGACGTTTCCCCGCGCCAGATGGTGTCGGTGGCAACCGCCCTGATTCCGTTCCTCGAGCACGACGATGCCAACCGCGCACTGATGGGCGCCAACATGCAGCGCCAGGCCGTGCCGCTGCTGGCCTCCGAATCCCCGCTCGTGGGTACCGGCATGGAGAAGTTCGCAGCCGTGGATGCCGGCGATTCCGTCGTTGCCACCACCGGCGGTGTCGTCTCCGAGGTCTCGGCCGACCTGGTCACCGTCATGAACGATGACGGCACCGAGGCCGCATACCCGATCATGAAGTTTGCACGCTCCAACCAGGGCAACGCATACAACCAGCGCGTGATGGTGTCCGAGGGCGACCGGGTTGACTACAACTCGATCATCGCCGACGGCCCGTCCACCGACAAGGGCGAGCTCGCCCTGGGCAAGAACCTCCTCGTGGCGTTCATGTCCTGGGAAGGCCACAACTTCGAGGATGCAATCATCCTCTCGCAGCGCATGGTCTCCGACGATGTGCTGACCTCGATCCACATCGAGGAGCACGAAGTCGACGCCCGCGACACCAAGCTTGGTGCCGAGGAGATCACCCGGGACATCCCGAACGTCTCCGAGGAAATCCTGGCGCAGCTCGACGAGCGCGGCATCATCCACATCGGTGCCGAGGTCGAAGCCGGCGACATCCTCGTCGGCCGTGTCACGCCCAAGGGCGAGACCGAGCTGACCCCGGAAGAGCGCCTGCTGCGCGCCATCTTCGGTGAGAAGTCCCGCGAAGTTCGCGACACCTCGCTGAAGGTTCCGCACGGCGAGTCCGGCGTGGTCATCGGCGTACGCATCTTCGATCGCGACAACGACGACGACCTGCCCCCGGGCGTCAACCAGCTGGTCCGCGTTTACGTGGCCCAGAAGCGCAAGATCACCAACGGTGACAAGCTCGCTGGCCGCCACGGCAACAAGGGCGTCATCTCCAAGATCCTGCCGATCGAGGACATGCCGTTCCTGGAAGACGGAACCGCCGTCGACATCGTCCTGAACCCGCTGGGT
This sequence comes from Paeniglutamicibacter sulfureus, assembly GCF_039535115.1. Taxonomy (NCBI): domain Bacteria; kingdom Bacillati; phylum Actinomycetota; class Actinomycetes; order Micrococcales; family Micrococcaceae; genus Paeniglutamicibacter; species Paeniglutamicibacter sulfureus. Next base: position 1,573,436 of record NZ_BAAAWO010000001.1, on the reverse strand, counting down.
GTTCCGGGTCGAATGAACGTCGGACAGGTCCTGGAAATCCACCTGGCCTGGGCTGCGAAGCAGGGCTGGAAGATCGAGGGCGAGCCCGAGTGGGTCAAGAACCTGCCGGCCCTCCCGCGTGAAATGGGATCCACCAAGGTTGCCAGCCCCGTCTTCGACGGTGCGTCGGAGGACGAAATCCGCGGGCTGCTCGACCACACGGCAGTGACCCGCGACGGCGTCCGCCTGATCGGCAACTCCGGAAAGGCCCGTCTGTTCGACGGCCGCTCCGGCGAGCCGTTCCCGGATCCGGTGTCCGTGGGCTACATGTACATCTTGAAGCTCCACCACCTGGTGGACGACAAGATCCACGCCCGTTCCACCGGTCCGTACTCCATGATCACCCAGCAGCCGCTGGGTGGTAAGGCACAGTTCGGTGGTCAGCGCTTTGGTGAAATGGAAGTGTGGGCCCTGGAGGCCTACGGTGCCGCATACACCTTGCAGGAACTGCTCACGATCAAGTCCGATGACATCCACGGTCGCGTGAAGGTCTACGAGGCAATCGTCAAGGGCGAGAACATCCCGGAACCAGGTGTCCCGGAATCGTTCAAGGTCCTGATCAAGGAAATGCAGTCGTTGTGCTTGAACGTCGAGGTCCTCGGAACCGACGGCCAAACCATCGAAATGCGAGACTCGGACGAAGAAGTCTTCCGGGCCGCGGAAGAACTCGGCATCGACCTTTCCCGGTCGGAGCCGAACTCCGTCGAAGAGGTCTAGTTCCCACCCCGTGTTCGCGGGTCGGGGGAGTGCGGGGGGCCAAGCGCCCCCGGCACTCCCCGGCCCGGAACACGCCACGGAACTGGATTTCTTCCAGACCCAACGGTGAGCGCGGATCCGCACCGGATCCGCGAACACCTCACCACATTAGACTTCAGAGAACTTAGAAGAGAGATAAGGACCATATGTCCAGCGAATCCTCATTCGGCCTCATGCGCATCGGCCTGGCAACTGCGGAAGAGATCCGCGGGTGGAGCTACGGCGAGGTAAAGAAGCCCGAAACCATCAACTACCGCACCCTCAAGCCGGAGAAGGACGGTCTTTTCTGCGAAAAGATCTTCGGTCCGACCCGTGACTGGGAGTGCAACTGCGGCAAGTACAAGCGCGTGCGTTTCAAGGGCATCATTTGCGAGCGCTGTGGCGTCGAAGTCACCCGCGCCAAGGTCCGTCGCGAGCGCATGGGCCACATCGAGCTCGCCGCTCCGGTGACCCACATCTGGTACTTCAAGGGCGTTCCCTCGCGCTTGGGCTACCTGCTTGACCTGGCCCCGAAGGATCTTGAGAAGATCATTTACTTCGCGGCCTACATGGTCACCGCCGTTGATGAAGAGCGCCGCCACGCCGAACTGCCGAACCTCCAGGCCCAGCATGACCTGGAACGCAAGCAGCTGGTTGACACCCGCGACTCCGACATCGCCGCCATTGCCCGCGACCTCGAGGACCAGCTTGCTGCCCTCGAAGCCGACGGTGCCAAGGCAGCGGAGAAGAAGAAGGCCCGCGACCTGGCCGACAAGACCATGGCACAGGTGCGTAAGCGCGCCGATGCCGACATCGAGCGTCTTGACCAGGTCTGGGACCGCTTCAAGAACCTCAAGGTCGCCGACCTCGAGGGAGACGAAGGCCTGTTCCGCTCGCTGCGCGAGCGCTACGGACTGTACTTCGAAGGCTCCATGGGCGCCGAAGCCATCAAGAAGCGCCTCGAGGGCTTCGACATGGAAGCGGAAGCCGAGATCCTTCGCGAGATCATCGAGAACGGCAAGGGCCAGCGCAAGACGCGTGCCCTGAAGCGTCTCAAGGTCGTCAACGCGTTCCTGACCACCACCAACTCCCCGTTGGGCATGGTCCTGGACGCCGTTCCGGTGATCCCGCCGGAACTTCGCCCGATGGTGCAGCTGGACGGTGGCCGCTTTGCGACCTCCGACCTCAACGACCTGTACCGCCGCGTGATCAACCGCAACAACCGCCTCAAGCGCTTGTTGGACCTCGGCGCGCCGGAAATCATCGTGAACAACGAAAAGCGCATGCTGCAGGAAGCTGTGGACTCGCTCTTCGACAACGGTCGTCGCGGCCGTCCGGTGACCGGTCCGGGTAACCGCCCGCTGAAGTCCCTGAGCGACATGCTCAAGGGCAAGCAGGGTCGTTTCCGCCAGAACCTCCTCGGCAAGCGCGTCGACTACTCGGGTCGTTCGGTCATCGTGGTCGGCCCGCAGCTGAAGCTGCACCAGTGTGGTCTGCCCAAGCAGATGGCCCTGGAGCTCTTCAAGCCGTTCGTGATGAAGCGCCTGGTTGACCTCAACCACGCACAGAACATCAAGAGCGCCAAGCGCATGGTCGAGCGCTACCGTCCGCAGGTCTGGGACGTTCTCGAAGAGATCATCACCGAGCACCCGGTGCTGCTGAACCGTGCACCTACCCTGCACCGCTTGGGCATCCAGGCGTTCGAACCGCAGCTGGTTGAAGGCAAGGCCCTTCAGCTTCACCCGCTGGTTTGTGCCGCGTTCAACGCCGACTTCGACGGTGACCAGATGGCAGTTCACCTGCCGCTGAGCCCCGAAGCCCAGGCCGAGGCCCGGATCTTGATGCTCTCGAGCAACAACATCCTCAAGCCTTCGGATGGCCGCCCGGTTGCCCTGCCTTCGCAGGATATGATCATCGGCCTGCACCACCTGACCACCAAGCGCCTGGACGAGAAGGGCGCCGGTCGTGCGTTCTCCTCGACCTCCGAGGCGATCATGGCCATGGACCGCGGCGAACTGCACCTGAACTCGCCGGTCAAGATCCGCGTCTCGGGCTTCGTTCCGTCTGCGGAGCAGTCGGCTCCGGAAGGCTGGGTCGAGGGCACCGATGCGCTCATCGAAACCTCGCTGGGCCAGGTGCTCTTCAACGAGACGCTGCCCGTGGACTACCCATGGGTTGAGCGTGTCGCAGGCAAGGACGCTCTCTCCGAGATCGTCAATGACCTGGCCGAGCGCTACCCGAAGGTCGTCACCGCGGCAACGCTGGACAACCTCAAGGATGCAGGCTTCAAGTGGGCCACCCGCTCGGGTGTCACCGTGGCCATCTCGGACATCACCTCGAACATGGACAAGGCAGCCATCCTTGCTCCGTACGAAGTGAAGGCAACCCGCGTGCAGTCGCAGTACGACAAGGGCCTGATCGCGGACTCCGAGCGCCGCCAGGACCTGATCGACATCTGGACCAAGGCGACCGACGAAGTTGCCGAGGCCATGCGCGCCGGCATGGAAGAGCTGAACACCATTAACCGAATGGTGACCTCAAAGGCTCGTGGTAACTGGCTGCAGCTTCGCCAGATTGCCGGTATCCGTGGCCTGGTGTCCAACCCTAAGGGCGAGATCATCCCGCGTCCGATCAAGTCTTCCTACCGCGAAGGCCTGTCGGTTCTCGAGTACTTCATCGCCACCCACGGTGCCCGTAAGGGTCTGGCCGATACCGCGCTGAAGACCGCCAACTCGGGTTACCTGACCCGTCGTCTGGTGGACGTCTCGCAGGATGTCATCGTGCGCGAACTCGACTGCGGCACCAGCCGCGGCCTGAACGTGCCGATTGCATACACCGATGAGATCGGCACCGTGCGCATGCACGAAACCGTCGAGAACTCCGCCTACACCCGTACGTTGGCCACCGATGTGACCAACGCAGAGGGCAAGGTGCTCGCCGAGGGCGGCTCGGACGTGGGCGACGTGCTCATCGACGAACTGTTCGCAGCCGGTGTCACCGACATCAAGGTCCGCTCCGTGCTGACCTGTGAGTCGGCCGTCGGAACCTGTGCACTGTGCTACGGCCGTTCGCTGGCCAGCGGCAAGACCGTGGACATCGGTGAGGCAGTGGGCATTATTGCCGCACAGTCCATTGGTGAGCCCGGTACCCAGCTGACCATGCGTACCTTCCACACCGGTGGTGCTGCTTCCGCGGAAGATATCACCCAGGGTCTGCCGCGTATCCAGGAGCTCTTCGAGGCACGTACCCCCAAGGGTGTTGCCCCGATCTCCGAGGTTGCCGGCCGCGTCACGATCGAGGACAGCGAGAAGCAGCTTCGCGTTGTCATCACCCCGGACAACGGCGACGAAGAAATCGCCTACCCGGTGCTGCGTCGTGCACGTCTGTTGGTTGTCGAGGGCGAGTCCGTCGCCGTTGGCCAGCAGCTGGTTGCAGGTGCGATCGACCCGAAGCAGGTTCTGCGAGTTCTAGGCCCGCGTGAGGCACAGAAGTTCCTCGTCCGCGAAGTCCAGGAGGTCTACCAGTCCCAGGGTGTTGGCATCCACGACAAGCACGTGGAAGTCATCGTTCGCCAGATGCTTCGCCGCATCACCGTCATCGAGTCGGGCGACACCGACTTGCTGCCGGGCGAGCTTGCTGACAAGGCACGCTTCCAGTCGGAGAACCGCAAGGCCGTCTCCGAGGGCAAGCGTCCGGCATCGGGCCGTGACGAGCTGATGGGTATCACCAAGGCTTCCTTGGCTACCGATTCCTGGCTCTCGGCCGCGTCCTTCCAGGAGACCACTCGTGTCCTGACCCAGGCCGCGATGGAAGGCAAGTCCGATCCATTGCTCGGCCTGAAGGAAAACGTGATCATCGGTAAGCTGATCCCGGCCGGCACCGGCCTGGACCGCTACACCCAGGTGAACGTGGAACCGACCGAGGCAGCGAAGGCTTCGCTGTTCACCGGACAGTCCGCCTTCTCCACCGGCATGGACTACGACGGTCTGGAGCCGGGCCTCAGCCCGGAGTTCCACGCCATCGCAATGGATGACTACGATCTCGGCAACGATTTCCGCTAAGGCGTAATTCTTCTCCCGCGCAGCGCGGGGGAGAAGAACACGTAACGAGGCCGGCCCGTGCCGCGCTTCCCGTTCCTTGAAAGAGGATGGGGGAGCGCGGTGCGGGCCGGCCTTTTTGTGCTTGGAAGACCGGCTTGCGGCAACTGGCGGAGGTGTGCGCCCTGGGCGGTCACGGAACAGGGCCGGTGCAGGATGTTGGCCAGCGTTGAGGCATAGGAGCTTCGGAAGGCGCAATCTCCACTAGATGCAACTGCATCTGAATTGAGCGCCGTTCGCAGATCCAAATTGGGCAGCGCGTGGTCGCGGCAGGCTGTTCTGCCGGGGAGAAAGTGCCGAAGCGTGCGGCACCGGGCGCTGTCATTGGCAACGTCAGTCAGGGGATAAGTATCCTAGGACGGGGATGCGGACAGTTGGCCGCAGACCGGTGGTCCGCGCGGGCGACTGGACCACCAAGACTATGCCGCTGATGGAGCGGTCGCCCTATGCGAGGCTTTCGGCCTCGGGGTGAAAGACCCAGTTTCGTCGGAGTCGTTGTTCTGGATCGCGCGCGACCGATTGGAGCACATAGGGGATCGCGTCGACCACCTCGATCCGGAAGTGGCCGGCATGGAACGAAGCGTGACACACGGGACATAGCAGTCCGCCGTTGGACAGGTTGGTCTCACCGCCCAAATACCAGGGCTTGATGTGGTTCGCTTCGCAGCGGTGGGCGGCCATGGTGCAGCCGGGATTGATGCACCCCTTGTCCCGCAGAAGCATGGCCCTGCGTTGCGCCCTGCTGAAGAAGCGTTGCTTCCGTCCCAGATCGAGCGGCTCCGATTTACTGCCCAAAACCGCCGGAATGATGTTCGCTGTGCAGGCCAACCGGCGGACATATCCAGCGGAAACCAAGTTGTTGCGGGCCGTGATGCCCGGATCGTTGAGCTTTCCGACGAGTGAATCCCACGATATCGTGACGATCAAGTCGACATTGGGCTTCAGCGGCATCGCCGGTGCGTCTTTCCCGTCCCCGTCGGCACCGTATCTCATGGAGTCGAACAGGAACTGTAGCAATGCCCTGGCCTTGGCCCGTTGCCTCGCCTCCGCGGTGCTTTCGCCCGGCAACGCCACGAGCTCCGGGGCAGGCTCCGGCATGGAAAATTCCCGGCCCACGTCGGTGAACCCTGCTCGCGGGCGCTGGTCCTCCGGAACGTCGGGATCGATGGCCCATGCGGGGATGGTGGGTGCTGCGGGGGCGGGTCCGTCGTCGGGAAAACCTGGAAGCGGCGGCTGGCCGCCGTCGTTTGTCTCGGTGTCCGGTGTTGACGGGGCATTCTTGGCTTTTCCGAAGCCGGAACGGGGATTGGCCAGTTGATCGGCGAGTTTTGAAAGCCTCTCGTGGCCAGCCAGGTCAGTGCACATTTCCCAGATGTAGCCGCGGGCCTGCCGGCTCTTGAAGGAGAGCCCCAAGTGGGGCTGCATCCGGGACTCGCCGCGTTCCAGGGCCTGGGCATCGAGCCGGGCGGAGATGCTCTTGAGCAGGTTGCCGGTACCGATCGCATTCCGGGTGAGCAACGACTCGGCCACCTGGCCCTCGATGAGCTCGGCGGCTTCCTCGGGACACGTTTGCGCGTCGATGCCCGGTTGCAACGCCAGCAGACGCTGGGCGGCCTGCGCCACCTGGGCGGGATCGGCGCTGCCGTTGTTGAACACCGTCGACAGCCGGGGGAACCGGGGTGCCACGGGGACCCCGTTGAATCCGGCGCGGGGCAGCAGCAGGTCGCGGGTGGCCAAACGCTGCTTGGACTGGGAGAAGGAGAGGTGCAGCTGGTCCTTGACCATCTCGGTTGCGTCGCGGAAGAGCATCTTGGTTCCCTGGCCATTGCATTGATCGGCCGGAAGCGAAGCGGTCCCCTCGATGAACCCGGTGAGATTGGCGTGGATGCGGTGCAACTCGGCCAGGGGCGCTTCCTTCAAGGTGTGTGCATCGGAATCCTCGATCTTGCCGGCAGCGACGATCTGGGCCCGGCCGATGAGACGGGCAACGTCCTCGGTCAACAGCGCCAACAAGGTGGCGCGCACCGGGGACGTGGTGACGGAACCGGCGATGGTGTCCAGCAGCGTGCGCAATATGGGAGTCAGCACGGCAAGCAGGCGCAACTGGTCGTCCACGGGTGCCTCGGATACCGGAGTATCCGTGCCTTCCGCGGACGGTGCCAGGAGTTGCTGGAGTCCAGCCAACCCGGCTCCTGCCAGTGATGCCATTTGAGTCATGGATCCACCATGAGTCCATTCCTGCTCCGGAGGGCGGGACGGTTGCGGGGATGTGGAGAACTCCGCCCCAGCTTGTCGACGCCGAGGCATTGATCGGGTGAATGGTCGGGAATGGCACTGCCCCGGCGGCGCCTTGGACACAATGGAGCGAGCGAAGACTCGGACAACTTTGCGGGAACGGGAAGCGAGGCCGCGGCGGAGGGCGGGTAACAGCCATGGGCGCAACGGTTCTCGGGAATTCGCCGGGTCCCGCACGGGATTAAGTGATCTGCACCCCCCATCGGCCCATGGGAGAGGCCCCGTGTCATGAAGCGCATGATCTGCGTGCTAAGCTAGGGGTAATTGTTTTTCATGTGTGGCAAATGGACACGGTCCGGGTTGCGGGTAGGTTGCGCAACAGATGCCACACTTTCGCACGCCTAGGGTCAAATCCGAAGTCGCTGTGATGAAACGACTATAAACGCAGCGTCTCCAAGCAGTTTGATTGTGGGCGGCGCCGCAGAACAAGAAACCGGAGGACACGAAAGTGCCTACTATTCAGCAGCTGGTCCGCAAGGGCCGCTCGCCGAAGGTCAAAAAGACCAAGGCCCCAGCCCTCAAGGGCAACCCGATGCGTCGTGGCGTTTGCACCCGTGTGTACACCACGACCCCGAAGAAGCCGAACTCCGCACTTCGTAAGGTCGCACGTGTGCGCCTTGCCGGTGGCGTTGAAGTGACCGCTTACATTCCTGGTGTTGGTCACAACCTTCAGGAACACTCCATCGTGCTCGTTCGCGGTGGTCGTGTGAAGGACCTTCCGGGTGTGCGCTACAAGATCGTACGTGGTGCCCTCGATACCCAGGGTGTGAAGAACCGTAAGCAAGCTCGTTCTCGCTACGGTGCCAAGAAGGAAGGTAAGTAATGCCTCGTAAGGGCCCGGCGCCAGCGCGCCCCCTCGTCTCGGATCCGGTTTACGGTTCCCCCCTTGTTACCCAGCTGATCAATAAGGTTTTGGTCGACGGTAAGAAGTCCACCGCAGAGCGTATCGTTTACGGTGCACTCGAAGGTGCCTTGGCCAAGAACGGTTCCGACCCGGTTGTGACCCTCAAGAAGGCCATGGATAACATCCGCCCGGCCCTCGAGGTTCGTTCCCGCCGTGTCGGTGGCGCGACCTACCAGGTTCCTGTTGAGGTCAAGCCCGGACGCTCCACCGCGTTGGCTCTCCGCTGGCTCGTTGGCTACTCCAAGGCTCGCCGCGAGAAGACGATGATCGAACGTCTCATGAACGAGATCCTCGACGCATCGAATGGTCTTGGTGCCGCTGTCAAGCGTCGCGAAGACACTCACAAGATGGCAGAGTCCAACAAGGCATTCGCCCACTACCGCTGGTAAAAAGCGTTTAGTCCGGTTGGCGGGATTGATCGATGATCAGTTCCGCCAACATTTCGGACTTAACCTACAAAGGGAGACATCGTGGCACAGGACGTGCTTACCGACCTTAACAAGGTCCGCAATATCGGTATCATGGCTCACATTGATGCCGGTAAGACCACTACTACGGAACGCATCCTGTTCTACACGGGTGTGAACCACAAGCTCGGCGAAACGCACGATGGTGCCTCGACGACTGACTGGATGGAGCAGGAAAAGGAGCGCGGCATTACTATCACGTCTGCCGCCGTGACCTGCTTCTGGAACAAGAACCAGATCAACATCATTGACACCCCGGGTCACGTTGACTTCACCGTTGAGGTTGAGCGCTCCCTGCGCGTCCTCGATGGCGCCGTTGCCGTGTTCGATGGCAAGGAAGGCGTGGAGCCGCAGTCCGAGACTGTTTGGCGCCAGGCTGACAAGTACAACGTTCCGCGTATCTGCTTCGTCAACAAGATGGACAAGCTGGGTGCTGACTTCTACTTCACCGTAGACACCATCATCAAGCGTCTTGGTGCCAAGCCGCTGGTCATGCAGCTGCCGATCGGCTCCGAGTCGGAGTTCACCGGTGTTGTCGACCTGATGACCATGAAGGCATTCGTCTGGGAGGGCGACTCCAAGGGTGACGTCACCATGGGTGCCGCCTACGAAGTCAAGGAAATCCCGGCCGACCTTCAGGAAAAGGCCGAGGAATACCGCGCACAGCTGGTTGAGAGTGTCGCTGAGGCTTCCGACGAGCTCATGGAGAAGTTCCTCGAGGGCGAAGAGATCAGCATTGATGAACTCAAGGCCGGCATCCGCAAGATGGTTGTCAACTCGGAGATCTACCCGGTCTTCTGTGGTTCTGCCTTCAAGAACCGTGGCGTTCAGCCGATGCTCGATGCCGTTATCGACTTCCTGCCGAATCCCATGGATGTTGGCGCGACGATCGGTCACGATCCGAAGAACGAGGAAATCGAGCTCAAGCGCGAGCCGAACGAAACCGATCCTTTCTCGGCCCTCGCGTTCAAGATTGCAACCCACCCGTTCTTCGGCCAGTTGAACTTCATCCGCGTGTACTCCGGCAAGGCAACTCCGGGTACCCAGCTGCTGAACTCGACCAAGCAGAAGAAAGAACGTATTGGCAAGCTCTTCCAGATGCACGCCAATAAGGAAATGCCGGTAGACGAGGTCCACGCGGGCCACATCTACGCAGTGATTGGCCTCAAGGACACCACCACCGGTGATACCTTGTGCGATCCGGCACACCCGATCGTTCTTGAGTCGATGTCCTTCCCCGATCCCGTGATCTTCGTTGCCATTGAGCCGAAGACCAAGGGTGACCAGGAGAAGCTCTCGACTGCTATCCAGAAGCTTTCGGCCGAGGACCCGACGTTCACCGTCTCCCTCAACGAAGACACCGGCCAGACCGAAATCGGCGGCATGGGCGAGCTCCACCTGGATATCCTGGTGGACCGCATGCGCCGCGAATTCCGCGTTGAAGCCAACGTCGGCAAGCCGCAGGTTGCTTACCGCGAAACCATCAAGAAGGCTGTGGAGAAGGTTGACTTCACCCACAAGAAGCAGACCGGTGGTTCCGGCCAGTTCGCAAAGGTCCAGGTCTCGTTCGAGCCCCTGGAAGTTGTTGAAGGCGTCATTTACGAGTTCAAGAACGGCGTAACCGGCGGTCGTATTCCTCGCGAATACATCCCTTCGGTCGACGCAGGTATCCAGGACGCCATGCAGTTCGGCATCCTGGCCGGCTACCCGATGGTGGGCGTCAAGGCTACCCTCCTCGACGGTGCCTACCACGACGTTGACTCCTCGGAAATGGCATTCAAGATCGCCGGCTCCCAGGTGTTCAAGGAAGGCGCACGCCGCGCCCAGCCGATCATCCTCGAGCCGGTCATGGATGTCGAAGTCCGTACTCCCGAGGAGTACATGGGCGACGTCATCGGTGACTTGAACTCCCGCCGTGGTTCCATCGCTTCGATGGAAGACGCAGCAGGCGTAAAGGTCATCCGCGCGACGGTTCCGCTGTCTGAAATGTTCGGTTACATCGGTGACCTGCGTTCCAAGACCCAGGGCCGTGCCGTGTACTCGATGACCTTCTCCAGCTACTCCGAGGTCCCGAAGGCTGTTGCCGACGAGATCATCCAGAAGAACCGCGGCGAGTAATCGTCTAGGACCAACATTGGCCGTGAACCCGAGTCTCGGGTGAGTGGCCGCACGATGGGGCCGGATCAGAGAAATCCAATCCGGCCCCGTCAGGCCAACTAACGGATCCACAGTCGGATCCCGCAGCTAACCACAATTTAAACATTTCACTAAGCCCCCAGTAGACTTGCATAAGTTCGCCCGCGATCCGAGTGGGCGAGGTACGTCTTCTGTAAACGTTTCTAGGAGGAACCTGTGGCAAAGGCAAAGTTCGAGCGGACCAAGCCGCACGTCAACATCGGCACCATTGGTCACGTTGACCACGGTAAGACCACGTTGACGGCCGCCATTTCGAAGGTGCTTGCTGACAAGTACCCGGATTTGAACGAGCAGCGCGACTTCTCGCAGATTGACTCTGCACCGGAAGAGCGCCAGCGCGGCATCACCATCAACATCTCTCACGTCGAGTACCAGACCGAGAAGCGCCACTACGCGCACGTTGATGCCCCGGGTCACGCTGACTACATCAAGAACATGATCACCGGCGCTGCCCAGATGGACGGTGCAATCCTCGTGGTTGCCGCCACTGACGGCCCGATGGCTCAGACCCGCGAGCACGTTCTGCTTGCCCGCCAGGTTGGCGTTCCCTACCTGCTGGTCGCACTGAACAAGTCCGACATGGTTGATGACGAAGAGCTCCTTGACCTCGTGGAAATGGAAGTTCGCGAACTTCTCTCCTCGCAGGGCTTCGACGGCGACGAGGCACCTGTTGTGCGCGTTTCCGGTCTGAAGGCACTCGAAGGCGACCCGGTTTGGGTCAAGGCCGTTGAGGACCTCATGGAAGCTGTCGACAACCACGTGCCGGACCCGGTTCGTGACCGCGACAAGCCGTTCCTGATGCCGGTTGAAGACGTCTTCACCATCACCGGTCGTGGCACCGTTGTTACGGGCCGCGCCGAGCGTGGAACCCTCGCCATCAACTCCGAGGTCGAGATCGTCGGCATCCGTCCGGTCCAGAAGACCACGGTTACCGGTATCGAGATGTTCCACAAGCAGCTCGACGAGGCATGGGCCGGCGAGAACTGTGGTCTGCTGCTTCGCGGTATCAAGCGCGAAGACGTAGAGCGTGGCCAGGTCATCGTGAAGCCGGGTTCCATCACCCCGCACACCGAGTTCGAGGCCAACGTCTACATCCTGTCCAAGGATGAGGGTGGGCGTCACAACCCGTTCTACTCGAACTACCGCCCGCAGTTCTACTTCCGCACCACGGACGTCACCGGCGTTATCACCCTGCCGGAAGGCACGGAAATGGTTATGCCCGGCGACAACACCGAAATGTCTGTTGTGCTGATCCAGCCGATCGCCATGGAAGAGGGCCTCGGCTTCGCAATTCGCGAAGGCGGCCGCACCGTTGGTTCGGGACGCGTTACCAAGATCACCGCGTAAGTTTACTTCGCAGATCTTGACCTAACGGTCTAGGGAAGACCCCCGCAACACTGTTTCGACAGTGCGGCGGGGGTCTTTTCATGTGCCCGGTCACTACCCCGACAATTGCCTGACATATTTATCAAACGAATGGTCTGAATGCGATACGCTGGAGCCCGCAAGTGTCGCCGAATTTCAGGCGGCGCAACCACGTAGGTGAAAGCGGGAAACCCAGATGGAAACGTTCGTCCTGGTTGTGTTGGCCGTGCTGGTGTTCCTTGCAGGGTTTTTCCTCGGCAAGAGGCTGACTACCAGGGACGCGATCGCCCGCAACCTGACAGCCGACGCGTCGACCGAGCGCAAGAGGCTGGCGGAGGCCTGGCAGCTCGGTTTCGAGGCAGCGACGCTGGCCGCCGAACCCGTGGTCCCCTCCTCCGTGCCGCATCGCGAGGCCGGTTCCCCGGTGGGGCCCGAGGCCGAGGCCTTGCCGGATCCCGCAGGTGCGCAGCCGCTCGCGCCGGGTGCCGCGTCGGGGCCGGACCCCGTGAACGCCGCTGCACCGATGCGCACCGCCGCACCTGAATACGTCCCCCCGGTGCCGGTGGACCCGCGGGTGAGGGCGCTGCGCAACATCAACATCACCCTCTATGTCGCGGCGCTGCTGATGGTGGCCTCGGCCTCGCTGTTCATTGCGCTGGCCCTGCCGGCGCCGGCCAAGGTCGTGGGCCTGGGCATCGTCGCCCTCGGCTTCTACGTCGCCGGCCTGGTGATGCACGCCCAAAGCGAACGACTTCGCCCGGCGGCCGCCGCCTTCACCGCGACCGGACTGGCCCTGGTCCCGATGACGGGCCTCGCCCACTACCTGCTGCTGTCCCAAACCCCCGGTGCCAGCTGGTTCGTGACCTCGGTGGTGGGGACCGCGGCGTTCGTGTACGCCGCGGCACGGCTGCAGTCCAAGGTCATCGCCGGACTGTCCACGACGTTCCTGGTTTCCATCGCCTACTCCGGCGGTGCCGTGCTCAACCGCGGGCTGGTCTACTACTTCCTGTTCAGCATGCTGCTGGCCACCGCCATCACGCTGGTTGGCTTCCTGCGGCCGCGCTGGATCACCAACATCTACGTGCAGTCGTTCACTGTTGCCCACCGCTACCTGGTGCCGGCGACCTTGCTGGCGGCGGTGCTGTCGGCCGCCGTGCTCGAGGCGGCGGACTACGCATGGCTTTTCGCGGCGGCCGCCGTGTACTACTCGGTGGCGCTCGTGGCAGCTCCGGACGCCGAGCGCTTCCGGCACCTGGCCGCTGCCCGCGCGGCGGGAATGCTGGCCCTCGGCGCGTTCCTGCAGGTGGCCGAGGTGACGTGGACAAACATCTTCCGGGTCATGGCCGCGGTGCTGCTGGTGCAGTTCGTGCTGCTGGCGCACCGTGCCCGGATCTACTCGCGCAAGGCGCGGGTGCACCCCCGCCACGTCACCGTCGAAACCTGGGTGCTGGTTGCCGCCGCGGCCATGTGCACGGTGTTGGGGGCCGAGGGATTGCTGCGCGAAACCGCCGGCCCCGGCGTCGGGCCGGGTCTGGATCTGAACTGGGCGCTGGCCCTGCTGGTGCTCGCCGGCCTGGTGGCCGGGGCGAAACCGGGCGGGCACTACCGCTGGATTCCCCTGGGTGCGGCGGTCTTCTCGTTCGCCGAACCAACGGGCGGGAACCTGGGACGCCAGGGCATCGTGATCGCCGTTGCCGTGCTGGGCACCTGGATGCTGGCACGCCGCGCGAGCGGCAGCCAACGTCTCTTGTTGCGGTGGGCGGCCAGGGCCGCGTCCATCGTGGCCGCCGCTGCGCTCTTTGGCTTTGCCGCTGCGGGATGGGTGCCGGGGCCGGGAAGCGCCGGCAATGCAGGATCTGGTTCCGGATCCGGCGACCCGGTGGCCCTGGCCGGGGCCATTGAGGTGGCCAGCATGGTCGGTGTCATCCTTGCGGTGCTGGTCCAGGCAGGCTGGGCCGTCGCCGCCCTGCACAAGGGAACACCAGCCGTCGCGGTCGCCCGGGCCGAGGGAACCGCGCGGATCCATGCTCTGGGGGAGTCGATGGTGTTCGCCGGATCCGTGGCCTGCGCTTCGGCCACCCTCTGGTTGCTGGAGGTGAACACGGGTGTGGGCGGCCCGGCGGACCTGGACGCGGCCGTTGTCGGCTGGAGCACCCGGTTCTGGCTGGGCAGCCCATGGGTGCTGATCCTGATGTGGCTGCTGCTCGCCGTGGGCCTCGTGGGCGCCACCCTGGTTCTGGGCCACCGCCGCGCAGCATCCCCGGCCCCGGAAACCATCGCCGGCGGGAAGCCGGCAGCAGGTTCGGCCGGTCCACCCGCCGCCGGGGTTCCTGCCGCACTGATGCACCTGGGCGGACTGATCGCCCTGGGCACCGGCCTGGGGATCGGCGCGGACCTGAACCCGTCGTGGCTGGTGGAGTTGGTGGCGGTTTTCGGACTGGCGTACGTGGGGATCCGCATCGTCGCCGGTGCCTCGGTGCGAACCCGCGTGGGCTACTCCGTCCTGGCACAGGTGCTCTTCTCCGGCGCGGCATGGCATGTGGCGGACCGCTTCACCATGGACGGGCACGGGCAGTACGCGCTGCTCGCGTTCACGATTGCCCTGGGACAAGCGGTGCGCGCACTTCTGTCCCGCAGCTCCCAGGCCGTGAAGCCGGGGGATCCGCGCTCGCTGTTGGGCGTGGCGGCACTCGTGCTGCTGCTGGCGATCCCTGCGATCTACCTGGCCGGAGCCACCCGCGGGCTCGACCAGGCCAGCCTGTTGGTCCAATGCCTGTGCCTGGCGGTCTTCGCCGGTGTGCTGGTGAAGACCCAGGCGGGCAAGGTTCCGGGGTTTCGCTATGCGTTCCTCCCGGCAGCGCTCGGATTCCTCGGCCTGGTCCTGACACCTGCGCGGGGAGCTGACCTGCGAAACGGCGGTTGGTTGCCGAGCGCGTTGTGGGGCGAAAACACCGCCAGCACCGTGCTGGTCCTCCTGGTTGTCGGCATCCTGGCGGGCGAGCTGCGCGCACTGGGAGGAGCCGAATACCGCTGGGTGAGGGCAGGGGTGGCGCTGATGTACTGGGTGGCATTGGCCGGCCTGCAGGATCGCACCGAACCGGGGTGGCAGGTCGTCGCGGGCCTTCTCGGGGCGGCCGGCGCGACGGTCTTCGCCGCAACCTGGGGAGTTCCGTTGCTGTTGCTCGGCACCGCCGCACTGGTGCTTCTTGCCTCGTTGCGCGGGGTCGAATTCATGCACGCCCTGGCCGGAGCGCCGGGGAGCGAACCGCTGGACACCATGATCGGGCTGGGCGCGACCTTCGTCGTCCTGCTGGTCATGGCACTTTTCGGCGGCCGCTTTGGCGGCGAACCGGTGGAATTCTCGGCGGTGGCCAGGCGGGGTGCCGGCTGGGGTCCGGCCCACGCACGGGTGCTGTTGACCGCTGGGTTGGCGGCACTGGGAAGTGGCGGGCTGCTGGGGCTGGCCGACAATCTGGACCGGTACGTCTACGCCGGGGGAGCGATGCTGCTGGTGGCGGTCTTCGCCGCGGCGGCACTCGAGGTGCCGGCGCGCCGGCGGGAAACCGGATTCGAGGTGGCGGCCCTGGTGGCCGCCGCGGTCATCCACCGTTGTTGGTGGGTGGCGGTCGACGGGACGAGCGCCTTTGCCGCCACCTTCTATTGGGTCATCACGCTGGGACTGCTGGCCGTCTACGAGTTCTCGCGCAAGCGGGAGAGGGAAGCGACGGTGGTGCTGGGCGCCTCGGCCGCCCTGCTGTCGGTCGCGGGGCTGGGGACGATCCTTTCCTCCAATTTGGGCCAGCAGTTGTTGGTCTTGCTGGGCTTCACCATCCTGCTGGTGAGCGGCTTGCTCTCCAACCGCAAGATCTTCACGGTGTGGGGAGCCGTCGGGGTGGCCGTGGCGGTGCTCTGGTTCCTGCGCGGATTCACGTTCCTGTTGCTGTTGCTGGTTGCCGCGGGCCTGATTGCACTGGCCCTGTGGAAGCTGGGCAAGATGAACCGGGGCTCGCAATCCCCGCAAGCCCCGGCACCGGGGCAGCCGCCGGCAGGTCCCGCCGGAACCATGGGGGAGTACCCGCAGGACCCCACAGCGCCATCGGGCGTCGCGGGGTGGTGGACGGAGCCGGGGAGGGTGGCCCCGGCGCCGACCCAATCCCCGGAACCCGGTACCCCGGCAGCCGATCAACAGCGGCAGGTGAACCGCCAGGGTCAGGGCCGGCTTGCCCCGCAACCGGGTAGCGGCATGCCGTGGATGAAGCAGAGCAACCAGGACACCACCGATGAACCAGGTTGAGGGCCGGCCGGTGGTGACCGGCGCGCGGTCGGCGGTTAGGCTGGCAGCATGAAGTTCTTGCTCGTCATGCTCATCGTCGTCGTAGTCATCGTGGTCGTCATTCGACTGCGCAAGCAGTTCTCCCGGGAGATCGATCGTGTGAAGGACATCCGGCGCGCCCATCGCGACGACCAGTAGCCTGGTCGTCGCGGACCGGGGACTTCGTGAGCTTGCCCACGCGCCGTTGCCGGGTCCCGGATGCCCGTGCGCGAAGTGCGCGCCGGAATTCCGGCAATTTTCGTTCCGCCGCGCCAGCTATCGGAACCTGCACGTCCTTCCGCACTCCCGGCAACGGCCGGTAGGCAGAAGGAAGAGTTGGTGTTTGGGGCGGAAACCTGACACACTAGACAAGTTGTTCGTGAGCATTTCCATGCTTCGTGTCTGCTGGTCGGGAAACCGACACCGGGGCACAGGGGTTTCAACCGAGATTGTGTCTCACCCGGGATAATGCCCGGGGCTGGGGAGCAATACAACCGAATTTTTTGGAAACATTGACAATGTCCCCTGCGTATCCATCGGATTCGTATCGCTTTCAAACGCGACACGCCCGAGCGCGGGGGTCGGGCTTCGGCGGATTGAGGAACCCGGATTTATCCGGATTCAGTTCGATGCGAGGCGTGCCGGTCCACTATTGGACCCGTAGGGCACAGTAACTGTACAGAGAGTGCTAATTAGAAAGAGGCATCACGCCATGGCGGGACAAAAAATCCGCATCCGGCTGAAGTCGTATGACCACGAGGTCATTGACGTTTCTGCCCGGAAGATCGTTGAGACGGTGACGCGCGCTGGCGCGACCGTAGTCGGCCCCGTGCCGCTGCCAACGGAAAAGAACGTGTACTGCGTTATCCGTTCGCCCCACAAGTACAAAGACAGCCGTGAGCACTTTGAAATGCGCACGCACAAGCGTCTGATCGACATCATCGATCCGACCCCGAAGGCCGTAGATTCGCTGATGCGTCTTGACCTGCCGGCGGATGTCAACATCGAAATCAAGCTCTAGGGGAGGTGGCGAGAAAACTATGACCGCAACCCGTAATGTCAAGGGACTGTTGGGCACGAAGCTCGGCATGACCCAGGTTTGGGACGAGAACAACAACCTCATCCCGGTAACCGTCGTACAGGCCGACAGCAATGTCGTCACTCAGCTGCGCAACGCCGAGCGTGATGGCTATGTAGCGGTTCAGATCGGCTACGGCCAGATCGACCCGCGCAAGGTCACCAAGCCGCTGGCCGGCCACTTCGAAGCAGCCGGGGTCACCCCGCGCCGCCACGTCGTTGAGCTGCGCACTGCCGACGCCGATTCCTACGCCGCAGGCCAGGAACTCACCGTCGAAATCTTCGCCGCCGGCCAGAAGGTCGACGTCGTTGGAACTTCCAAGGGTAAGGGCTTCGCCGGCGTTATGAAGCGCCACGGCTTCCACGGTGCTCCGGCATCGCACGGTGCTCACAAGAACCACCGTAAGCCGGGCTCCATCGGCGGCGCATCGACCCCGGGCCGTGTGTTCCAGGGCCAGAAGATGGCCGGTCGCATGGGCGCCGAGCGCGTCACCACGCAGAACCTCACCGTTCACGCAGTGGATGCCGAGAAGAACCTCCTGCTGATCAAGGGTGCCGTTCCCGGCGCCCGCGGCCGCGTCGTTCTCGTGCGCACCGCTGTGAAGGGAGCATAACTAAATGTCTAACGCACTCACCGTCGAGTTCCCTTCGGAGATCTTCGACGTTCAGACCAACGTTCCGCTGCTGCACCAGGTCGTCGTGGCCCAGCTGGCAGCTGCTCGCCAGGGTACGCACAAGACCAAGAACCGCGCCGAGGTTTCCGGTGCCGGTCGCAAGCCGTTCAAGCAGAAGGGCACCGGCCGCGCCCGTCAGGGTTCAATCCGTGCTCCTCACATGACCGGCGGTGGCGTTGTCCACGGTCCGACTCCTCGCGACTACAGCCAGCGCACCCCCAAGAAGATGAAGGCTGCTGCACTGCGCGGCGCCCTGTCTGACCGCGCTCGCAACAACCGCATTCACGTCATTGAAGCCCTGGTTGAAGGCACCACGCCGAACACCAAGGCCGCACTGGCCACCCTGCGCGCTCTGTCCGAGCGCAAGAACCTGCTCGTAGTCATCGAGCGCGCCAACGATGTTGCGGCCCTTTCGGTCCGTAACCTCCCCGAGGTCCACGTCCTGTACGTAGACCAGCTCAACACTTACGATGTGCTGGTTTCCGACGACGTTGTCTTCACCAAGGCCGCTTTTGATGCCCTGGTCCAGAAGGAGGAAGCCAAATGAGCACCTTCTCTAAGGCTCCGCACGATGTGGTCATCGCACCCGTCGTTTCGGAAAAGAGCTACGGTCTGATCGACGAAGGCAAGTACACCTTCCTGGTTGACCCGCGTTCGAACAAGTCGGAAATCAAGAACGCCGTGGAAGCCATCTTCTCGGTCAAGGTTGACTCCGTAAACACCCTCAATCGTGCCGGCAAGCGCAAGCGCACCAAGTTCGGATGGGGGACGCGCAAGGCTACCAAGCGTGCGATCGTCTCCCTGAAGGAAGGCTCGATTGACATCTTCGGCGGTCCGCTTTCCTAAGCGGAGACCACTTTAACGAGGAATTAAACTATGGGAATCCGTAAATACAAGCCGACTACCCCGGGCCTTCGCGGCTCGAGCGTAGCCGACTTCGCAGAAATCACGCGATCGACTCCGGAAAAGTCGTTGCTCCGCCCGCTCCACAAGACTGGCGGCCGTAACAACACCGGTAAGATCACCACTCGTCACAAGGGTGGCGGACACAAGCGCCAGTACCGTCTGATCGACTTCCGTCGCCACGACAAGGACGGCGTGCCGGCAAAGGTCGCTCACATCGAGTACGACCCGAACCGCACCGCCCGCATTGCGCTTCTTCACTACATTGATGGCACCAAGCGTTACATCATTGCACCGAACAAGCTCGCCCAGGGTGACTCCATTGAGGCCGGCGCAAACGCCGACATCAAGCCCGGCAACAACCTGCCGTTGCGCAACATTCCGGTGGGTACTGTTATCCACGCCGTGGAATTGCGTCCCGGTGGCGGTGCCAAGATGGCTCGTTCCGCAGGTGCCTCGGTTCAGCTGGTGGCCCGTGAGGGTCGCTTCGCTCAGCTGCGTTTGCCTTCCGGCGAAATCCGCAACGTTGACGTGCGCTGCCGCGCAACCGTCGGCGAGGTCGGAAACGCCGAGCAGTCGAACATCAACTGGGGCAAGGCCGGCCGCATGCGCTGGAAGGGCGTTCGCCCGACCGTCCGTGGTGTAGCCATGAACCCTGTTGATCACCCGCACGGTGGTGGCGAGGGTAAGACGTCCGGTGGACGTCACCCTGTCAACCCGAACGGCAAGCGCGAAGGACGCACTCGTCGTCCGAACAAGGACAGCGACAAGATGATTGTCCGCCGTCGCCGTACCGGCAAGAACAAGCGATAGGAGCCTGGAAACATGCCACGCAGCCTGAAGAAAGGCCCCTTCGTCGATCAGCACCTGTTTGTCAAGGTAGCTGCTGAGAACGAAAAGGGCACCAAGAACGTCATTAAGACGTGGTCCCGCCGTTCGATGATCATCCCCGACATGCTCGGGCACACGATCGCCGTACATGACGGACGTAAGCACATCCCCGTGTTTGTCACCGAGTCGATGGTCGGGCACAAGCTCGGCGAGTTCAGCCCGACCCGGACGTTCCGCAGCCACGTGAAGGACGACAAGAAGGGCAAGCGCCGCTAACCCGCAAGGGTTTAGCGAGTGCTTAGCACTTCTTCGAGAGACGAGAGAAGGAAAGCAATGGAAGCCAAGGCAATTGCGCGCCATATCCGCGTGACGCCTATGAAGGCCCGGCGCGTCGTCAACCTTGTTCGTGGCAAGCAGACGAACGAAGCACTGGCGATCCTGAAGTTTGCCCCGCAGGCAGCTTCAGAGCCAGTGTTCAAGGTTGTAGCATCGGCAGTGGCTAACGCCCGTGCCGCCGCAGACCGCGAGGGTGTCGCGTTCAACGAAGACGAGCTGTTCATCAGCGAAGCGTTTGTTGACGAGGGTCCGACCATGAAGCGGTTCCAGCCGCGTGCTCAGGGTCGGGCATACCAGATCAAGAAGCGCACGAGCCACATCACTGTGGTCGTCGCAACCCCTAAGAAGGGTGGGGAAGAGTAAATGGGACAGAAGGTTAACCCGCATGGGTTCCGACTCGGTATCACTACCGACCATGTTTCGCACTGGTTCGCCGACAGCACCAAGGTCGGACAGCGTTACAAGGACTTCGTAAAAGAAGACATCCGTATCCGCGAACTGATGACCGTTGGCATGGAGCGCGCCGGCATCGCCCGCGTGGAGATCGAGCGTACTCGTGACCGTGTTCGTGTGGATATCCACACCGCACGTCCGGGCATCGTTATCGGTCGCCGCGGCGCCGAAGCCGATCGCATCCGCGGCGAGCTCGAAAAGCTCACCGCAAAGCAGGTTCAGCTGAACATCCTCGAGGTCAAGAACCCCGAGATCGAAGCCCAGCTTGTTGCCCAGGGCATTGCCGAGCAGCTTGCTTCGCGTGTGGCTTTCCGCCGCGCGATGAAGAAGGCCATGCAGTCGGCAATGCGCGCAGGTGCCAAGGGCATCCGCGTGCAGTGCTCCGGTCGTCTTGGCGGTGCAGAAATGTCCCGCAAGGAGTTCTACCGCGAAGGCCGTGTGCCGCTGCACACCCTGCGTGCGAACATCGACTACGGCAAGTTCGAAGCCAAGACCACCTTCGGCCGCATTGGCGTGAAGGTCTGGATCTACAAGGGCGACGTAACGTCGAAGGAACTGGCAGCCCAGGCTGCTGCAGCTCCGGCCCGCGGCCGCGGCGATCGTCCGGGTGGACGTCCGGGTGGACGTCCCGAAGGTGGCGAGCGTCGTCGTCGCCCCGAGCGCAACGCCGCTCCAGGTGCAGAAGCAGCTCCGGCTGTTGAGGCTCCTGCAGCAGCAGTTGCAGAAGGAGGACAGGCTTAAATGCTTATCCCACGCCGAGTAAAGTACCGCAAGCAGCACCACCCCAATCGGAGTGGCGCAGCTTCGGGCGGTACCACGGTAGCCTTCGGTGAGTACGGTATCCAGGCCCTTACACCGGCCTACGTTACCAACCGCCAGATCGAGGCAGCTCGTATCGCAATGACCCGCCACATCAAGCGTGGCGGTAAGGTCTGGATCAACATTTATCCGGACCGTCCGCTGACCAAGAAGCCTGCCGAAACCCGCATGGGTTCCGGTAAGGGTTCGCCGGAATGGTGGGTCGCAAACGTAAAGCCGGGACGGGTTCTCTTCGAACTCTCCGGCGTCAGTGATGAGGTAGCACGCGAGGCATTGCGCCTGGCAATCCACAAGCTGCCGTTGAAGGCACGCATTGTGCGTCGCGAAGGTGGTGAATAAGGAATGGCAATCGGATCCAAGGATCTAGCAACCGAAGCACTGGACGGCTTTGATAACGCCCGTCTGGTCGAGGAGCTCAAGAAGGCCAAGGAGGAGTTGTTCAACCTCCGTTTCCAGTCGGCCACCGGTCAGCTCGAATCGCACGGCAACCTGAAGTCTGTCAAGCGCGACATCGCACGTATCTACACGGTACTTCGCGAACGCGAGCTGGGCATTCGTGCAGATGTTGTTGTCCCGGTAGAAGAAGCCAAGAAGACCAAGAAGTCTTCCAAGAAGGCCGAAGCTACCGAAGAAGCAACTGAGGAAGCCAAGTAATGAGCGAGAAGGAGAACGTCGTGGATGCAGCTTCAGAGCGCAACGACCGCAAGACCCTCCGCGGGTACGTGGTTTCCGACAAGATGCAGAAGACCATCGTCGTTGACGTCGAGGACCGTGTAAAGCACGCCCTCTACGGCAAGGTCATGCGTCGCAACAAGAACGTCAAGGCTCACGACGAAGAGAACAGCGCCGGTATCGGCGACCTCGTTCTCATTGCCGAGACCCGCCCGCTGTCTGCCGACAAGCGCTGGCGCCTCGTGGAAATCCTCGAAAAGGCCAAGTAAGCCCTTTCGCTGGTTTTCACTCTGACGTGAACCAAGCAAAACACCCCGGTACCGCTGGATCTATCCAGCCGGTGCCGGGGTGTTTTGCGTTTCCCCACAACTACCGCCGGTAGCATGGGTGCCTTGGCGTGAACCGAACCGGTTCCGCGGGACAGGCAACGGGGGCGGGGCACCGGTGGGAAGCACTCGAAGGGCAAACCCGGCAAGGATGCGGAGACCGCTGGCCCTGCGCCTGGTTCCGGTGCTGGTTCCCGGAGTGTTCCTGGCCGCGCTGCCGCACCTCTCCTTGGGTCCTTTCAGGATCCTGGCGGTGTTGCAGGCACTGCTGCCGCTGTGGTGCTTGGCCGCCCTGCTCGTCTTCCTCTTCCTGGCGTTGCGCCGCGCCTTCGTTCCGGCCGCGGTGTTGCTGGTCCTTGCCGCCGCCTCGCTGGCACCGGTCATGGCGCCTGTCGTGGGGTCGGTGACCGGGACGAGGTGCACGCCGGGGGAGCAGGTGCGCGTGCTTTCGCTGAACGCCGAGCACGGACGCGCCGACACGTCCTCGCTGGCCGAGGTGATCCGCGGCTCGGCCCCGGATGTGCTGGTGCTTGTCGAGTCCAGCGAACCGATGCTCACGGCGCTGGCAGCAGGGTTTCCCACATGGGAGTACACGCACCGGACGGGAAAAGTGGTCACGGGCGGAAGCGTGGACACCGTGATCCTCTCCAGGCACCCGCTGCAGGAAGAGGCAGCGGCGGCGCTGCAGTCGGACGGTGCACTCTTCGACGTTCCCGTGGCCGTCATCGAACATCCGCTGGCAGGTCCCATCCGGGTCGCCGGTGTCCATCCGGCGCCGCCGACCTACTCGCCGTCGTCCTGGGCAGGCACCCTGCAAGAGCTCGGGGCCTGGAAGCATGAACAGAACGGGATGCCGCTGGTGATGGCGGGGGACTTCAACGCCACGGCCGCGCACCCGCAATTCCGGGCACTTGCAGCCGGCCTTGTGGAAGCCTCCCCGAGGTTGGGACCATGGGCGGGGGCCACCTGGCCCGCCGACATGGGCCTGCCCGCGTTCGCGGGGATCGACCATGTCCTGGTTCGCGGTCTGGCGGTGCTCGACTCGGAGCGCTTCTCGGTGCCCGGCACCGACCACCACGGGATCGTGGCGCACCTGGCTTCCTGCCGATGACCGACGGCCCCAAACGGCGCGGAATTCCGGGGGGCGTGTGTGACCAAGGACCACCCGCGGGCACATAGCATACGGTTTCGGGATCGTGCATCCGTGCGGTAGACTTTATTTTCTGTGCGCGTTGTGTATGGGGACTATCCACCTCCTTCATGACGCATAGTGCGGCCGGAGGGTTTTTTACGGGCCCGAAAGTCGTGCGGCATAGCTCTGAGCCTAAGCCTCGGCCCTGCTTCCCCAGCTTCACATGTTTTTCGCCCTTGGGCGTTGTGCATCGTGGTGTTTGGAGGTGGGGGTAAGCAGAAGCTGAGATGGACCATATCCGTTCCGCAAGGCTCCCTAGGAGAACCAGCGAGACGACAGGAGTAAAAAGTGATTCAGCAGGAATCGCGACTGAAGATTGCCGACAACACCGGTGCTAAGGAAATCCTTACCATTCGTGTTCTCGGTGGATCTGGCCGTCGCTATGCAGGCATCGGCGACGTAATCGTCGCCACCGTCAAGGATGCAATCCCGGGCGGAAACGTAAAGAAGGGTGACGTCGTCAAGGCTGTCATCGTTCGCACCAAGAAGGAACGTCGACGCGTCGACGGTTCCTACATCAAGTTCGACGAGAACGCAGCTGTCATCCTCAAGGCTGACGGTGAGCCCCGCGGTACCCGTATTTTCGGTCCGGTGGGTCGTGAACTTCGCGATAAGAAGTTCATGAAGATCGTTTCCCTGGCTCCGGAGGTACTGTAACCATGGGTGCAAAGATTAAGAAGGGTGACCTCGTTCAGGTCATCGCCGGTTCCGACCGCAACAAGCAGGGCAAGGTGCTGAAGGTATTCCCCGCAGCTCAGCGCGTGCTTGTTGAGGGTGTCAACCGCGTCACCAAGCACACCAAGGCCGGCCAGACCGAGCGTGGCACGCAGACCGGTGGCATTGAGGTCGTTGAGGCCCCGATGCACATCTCGAATGTCGCAATCGTTGACCCGGAAACCAAGAAGCCGACCCGCGTTGGCTTCCGCGAGGAAACCGTGGAGAAGAACGGCGTGTCCAAGACCGTCCGTGTTCGCTTCGCCAAGTCTTCCGGAAAGGCACTGTAATGACTGAAGCAGCTGTGAACATCCAGCCTCGCCTTAAGGCCAAGTACAACGCCGAAATCCGCGAAACCCTGACGAACGAGTTCAGCTACGCCAACCCGATGCAGGTCCCGGGCCTGGTCAAGGTTGTTGTGAACATGGGTGTTGGCGAAGCCGCCAAGGACTCCAAGCTCATCGAAGGCGCAGTTCGCGACCTCACCGCCATCACCGGCCAGAAGCCGTTGGTAACCAAGGCACGCAAGTCGATCGCACAGTTCAAGCTGCGCGAAGGCATGCCGATTGGTACCCACGCCACCCTGCGCGGAGATCGCATGTGGGAATTCGTGGACCGCTTGGTTTCGCTGGCACTGCCGCGTATCCGTGACTTCCGTGGCCTGAGCCCGAAGCAGTTCGACGGCAACGGAAACTACACCTTCGGTCTCACGGAACAGTCCATGTTCCACGAAATCGATGTTGATTCCATTGACCGCGTTCGCGGCATGGACATCACCGTAGTGACCACCGCGAAGACCGACGACGAAGGTCGTGCCTTGCTCAAGGCACTGGGCTTCCCGTTCAAGACCGCCAACTAGATCAACTACGTTGCAGGTCCGCGCTTGCGCGGAAACCGTAGCGAGGAAGGGCAGAAGCCCAAATGACAATGACAGATCCTGTCGCAGATATGCTGACTCGTCTGCGTAACGCCAACTCGGCTTACCACGACACGGTTTCCATGCCGTCGTCGAAGCTGAAGGTGCGCGTTGCACAGATCCTCAAGGAACAGGGCTACATCGCCTCGTTCGTTGAAGAAGCAGCAGAGGTTGGCAAGAAGCTGACCATCACCCTGAAGTTCGGCCCGAGCCGCGAGCGTTCAATCGCTGGCGTTCGCCGTATTTCCAAGCCGGGCCTGCGTGTATACGCAAAGTCCACCAACTTGCCGCACGTCCTTGGTGGCCTCGGCATTGCAATCCTGTCCACGTCCTCCGGTCTGCTCACCGACCGCCAGGCAGCCAAGAAGGGTGTAGGTGGGGAAGTCCTCGCCTACGTCTGGTAACGGGAAAGGGAGAAAGAAACCATGTCACGTATTGGACGTCTTCCGATCACTGTTCCTGCCGGCGTAGAGCTCAAGATTGATGGCGACATTGTCTCCGTCAAGGGCTCCAAGGGCGAACTGACGCACACCGTACCCAGCCCGATTGCGGTTGTTCTCGAAGAGAACACCGTAACCGTGTCGCGCCCGAACGACGAGCGCGATTCGCGTTCGCTGCACGGCCTGACCCGCACCCTGATCGAGAACATGATCATCGGTGTCACCGCTGGCTACGAAAAGAAGCTCGAAATCCACGGTACCGGTTACCGCGTAGTGGCAAAGGGTTCGAACCTCGAGTTCGCCCTGGGCTACTCGCACCCGGTGGTTGTCGAAGCTCCCGAGGGCATTGCCTTCGCGCTCGACGGCAACACCAAGATCACCGTCTCGGGTATCAACAAGCAGCAGGTTGGCGAAGTTTCTGCCAACATCCGCAAGCTCCGCAAGCCTGACCCGTACAAGGGCAAGGGCGTTCGGTACGCTGGCGAAATCATCCGCCGCAAGGTCGGAAAGGCTGGTAAGTAACCATGGCTCTGGGAATCAAGGGTAAGAGCAAGGCAGCCGCACGCGGCCGCCGCCACTTGCGTGTCCGTAAGCGCATCACCGGCACCGAGGTGCGTCCGCGCCTGGTCGTCAACCGCTCGGCACGCCACATCTTCGTCCAGATCGTAGACGACAGCAAGGGCATCACCGTTGCTTACGCGTCGACGATGGAAGCCGACTTGCGCACGTTCGATGGTGACAAGACCGCCAAGGCCAAGCGCATTGGCGAGCTCGTTGCCGAGCGCGCCAAGGCCGCAGGCATCGAGTCCGTGGTCTTCGACCGCGGCGGCAACAAGTACCACGGTCGCGTGGCAGCTGTTGCTGAGGGTGCACGTGAAGGTGGGCTGGCACTGTGAGCGAAGCAACTAACAAGAAGGAAACTCAGGTGTCTGAAGCTACTGAGGCAGCTGCTGCTGCTCCTGCCGCCGACAAGGCCGGCGCCGCTCGCGGCGAAGGCCGTGGACGTGGCGGCGAAGGCCGTGGCCGTGGCGAGGGTCGTGGCCGTGGCCGCGATTCGAAGGACAGCCGCAACGACGACAAGGACAAGTTCCTTGAGCGCGTTGTAGCCATCAACCGCGTATCCAAGGTCGTCAAGGGTGGTCGTCGCTTCAGCTTCACCGCACTTGTCGTCGTGGGTGACGGCAACGGTCTCGTTGGCGTCGGCTACGGCAAGGCCAAGGAAGTTCCGGCAGCAATCGCCAAGGGCGTTGAAGAAGCCAAGAAGTCCTTCTTCCGCGTTCCCCGCGTCGGCACCACCATCCCGCACCTGGTGCAGGGTGAAGCCGCTGCCGGCGTTGTCCTCCTGCGTCCGGCTTCGCCGGGTACCGGCGTTATCGCCGGTGGTCCGGTTCGCGCCGTACTGGAATGCGCAGGCATCCACGATGTTCTGTCGAAGTCCATGGGCTCGACCAACCAGATCAACATCGTCCACGGCACCGTTGCCGCGCTGAAGGCCCTTGAAGAGCCTCAGGCAGTAGCAGCACGTCGTGGCCTGCCGTTGGAAGAAGTTGTTTCGGCACAGATGCTGTGGAACATCCAGAACCAGAAGGCAGGTGCGTAAGTAGTGGCGAAGAATTTTGTCCCTAGCGACGCAAATCTGGCAATCACCCAGATCAGGTCCATCATTGGTGTAAAGCAGAACCAGCGCGATACCCTTCGCTCGCTTGGCTTGAAGCGCATCGGACACACCGTGTTCCGTACCGCTGATGCAGTGACCGTTGGCATGATCAACACGGTTCCGCACCTCGTAAAGGTTGAGGAGGCGAAGTAATCATGGCTGAAAAAGAAAACGCACTGAAGGTACACCACCTGCGTCCGGCCGAAGGCTCCAAGAAGGCCAAGACCCGTGTGGGTCGTGGTGAAGGATCCAAGGGTAAGACCGCGGGTCGCGGTATGAAGGGCACCAAGGCGCGCTACCAGGTCAAGGCCGGCTTCGCCGGTGGCCAGTTGCCGCTGCACATGCGCCTTCCGAAGCTTCGCGGCTTCAAGAACCCGTTCCGCGTCGAGTACCAGGTTGTTAACCTGGACAAGATCTCGGAGCTGTTCCCCGAAGGTGGCGAAGTCACCGTTGAGGCACTGATCGCGAAGGGCGCCGTTCGCAAGAACGAGCCCGTCAAGGTCCTTGGCTCGGGCGAACTGACCGTCAAGGTCGACGTGAAGGTCAACGCCTTCTCGTCCTCCGCAGCGGAAAAGATCGCCGCAGCCGGCGGCTCTGCAGTAGAGCTCTAAGCTACGTGGTCAATTGATCACACAGTGAGAGGGGGGTGGACCCGGAATTCGCATGGCGGATTTCCGGGACCACCCCCCTTTTTCTTACCATTTCACCTCACCCCCTGCTTCCACCGGCATCCGCAGGACGCCGGCATGCGGTCACCAGGGCTGTTTTCCGGCCTAATATCCCCATCGGACCGGGAATGATTTCGGTTTTGCCGCGGTGCATTTGGCGAGTCACGCTCGCCACCCGCTAGAATCAGTAGGTCAACACCCGGGTTTGCCGGGCCACCATCCTTCAGGAGGACGCTTGTTCGCCGCCATTGCCCGGGTATTCCGGACGCCTGACCTGCGACGCAAGTTGTTGTTCACGCTCGCCATTATCGCGATTTACCGCATGGGTGTCTATATCCCTGCTCCCGGCGTGGACTACTCGAACGTGCAGCAGTGCCTTGCCGCGGGTAACACCACCGGCGGGCTGTACCAGTTCGTGAACCTGTTCAGCGGCGGCGCCCTGCTCCAGGTCTCCATCTTCGCCATGGGCATCATGCCGTACATCACGGCCTCGATCATCGTCCAGCTGTTGCGCGTGGTGATTCCGCGCTTCGAGGAGCTGCACAAGGAAGGCCAGTCCGGACAGGCCGTCCTGACCCAGTACACCCGTTACCTGACGATCGCGTTGGGCCTGTTGCAGGCCACCACGCTGGTCTCGCTGGCCCGCAGCGGCATGCTCTTCCCCTCCTGCCAACTGCCGATCGTCCCGGATGACAGCTTGTGGATCATCGTGCTGATGATCTTCACGCTGACCGCCGGCACCGGCCTGATCATGTGGATGGGCGAGCTGGCCACCGAGCGCGGCGTCGGCAACGGCATGTCCCTGCTGATCTTCGTCTCCATCGCCTCGGGCTTCCCCTCCGCCATGGGCGCCATCGCCACCTCGCAGGGCTGGGGCGTCTTCATTGGCGTCATCCTCATCGGCGTCGCCGTGATCGGCCTGGTCGTCTTCGTGGAGCAATCCCAGCGCCGCATCCCGGTCCAGTACGCCAAGCGCATGATCGGGCGCCGCACCGTGGGTGGCACCTCCACCTACATCCCCATCAAGGTCAACATGGCCGGCGTCATCCCGGTGATCTTCGCATCCTCGATGCTGGCGCTGCCGACCATGCTGGTCTCGTTCAACACACGGGCCGACGGCACGCTGCCGGACTGGGCGCTGTGGGTGCAGACGAACTTCTCCGGCTCGTCCCCGCTCTACATGGTCGCCTATACGTTGCTGACCATCGGCTTCACCTACTTCTACGTTGCGATCACGTTCAACCCGACCGAGGTTGCCGACAACATGAAGCAGTACGGCGGATTCATCCCGGGCATCCGCGCAGGACGCCCCACGGCCGAGTACCTCGAGTACGTGCTCAGCCGCATCACCTTCCCCGGTGCCATTTACCTGGCATTCGTGGCCCTGATTCCGTTGATTGCCTTCGTGCTCATCAACGCCGATCAGAACTTCCCATTTGGCGGCACCTCGATCCTCATCATGGTTGGTGTGGGTCTCGAGACCGTCAAGCAAATCAACGCACAAATGCAGCAGCGACACTACGAAGGACTTCTGCGATGACAAGACTGTTGATCATTGGACCACCCGGTGCCGGCAAGGGCACCCAGGCGGACCGCATTTCCGAGCGCCTCAACGTTGTGGCCATCTCCACCGGTGACATCTTCCGCGCCAACGTCAAGGGCGGCACCCCGCTGGGCGTCGAGGCCAAGAAGTACATCGATGCAGGGAACTTCGTTCCCGACTCGGTCACCAACTCGATGGTGCGCGACCGCCTGGCACAGGAAGACGTCAAGGACGGCTTCCTGCTGGACGGCTACCCGCGCACCAGCGCCCAGGTCGACGAGCTGGATTCGATCCTGGCAGACGCCGGCGTGGAGCTTGACGCGGTACTGCAGTTGACCGCCGATGACGACGAGCTCGTCGCCCGCCTGCTCAAGCGCGCCGAGATCGAGGGCCGCGCGGATGACAACGAAGAGGTCATCCGCCACCGCTTGGGCCTCTACCACGAGGAAACCGCCGTCGTGGTCAACCGCTACCAGGAGCGCGGCATCGTGCGCCTGGTCGACGGCATCGGCGAGATCGACGAAGTCACCGACCGCGTCATGGGCGCGCTGGGACAGAACGTCTAAATAGCTTGCACACGCGCAAACCGCGGGGACCGGCACCACATGTGCCGACATCCCCGCGGTTTTTGCGCTAACGCCGCCCAGAAGATTCCTTGGAAGGGGACACACACCATGGCTTTCCGCCAACCAAAAATCGAGTACAAGACCAACACGCAGATCCTGAAGATGCGGGAAGCCGGATTGGTGCTGGCCGAGGCACTGGACGAAGCGGTTGCCGCCGCACAGATCGGGGTCACCACCGCGCACCTTGACGAGGTGTTTGCCGCGGTGCTCGAACGCCACGGTGCGACGTCCAACTTCAAGGGCTACCACGACTTCCCCGCGAACATCTGCGCCTCGGTCAACGACGAGGTCGTCCACGGCTTCCCGAGCGAGTACGTGCTCAAGGACGGGGACGTGCTGAAGATCGACGGCGGCGCCATCATTGATGGCTGGCATGCCGACTCGGCACGCACCGTGATCGTGGGCAACGCGGACCCGGAGGACCAGCGACTGTCCGACATCACGCAGGAGGCCATGTGGCGCGGCATCGCGGCGCTTGCCGAGGCCCGCTTCGTCGGCCAGATCGGCGATGCCATCGACGACTTCGTCTCGGCCGTGCCGGGCAAGCCGCTGGGCATCCTGGAGGACTACGTCGGCCACGGCATCGGTTCGGAAATGCACCAGGCCCCGGACGTGCTCAACTACCGCACCGGCCACCGCGGTCCCCGCATCAAGCCGGGCATGTGCCTGGCCATCGAGCCCATGCTGGTGCGCGGGGGCCTGGAGACCAAGGTGCTCGAGGACGACTGGACGGTTGTCACCGTCGACGGCGCGCGCGCCTCGCAGTGGGAGCATTCGGTTGCCGTGCACATGGGCGGCATCTGGGTGCTGACTGCCCACGACGGGGGAGTGGCAGGCCTTGCCCCCTTCGGCGTGACGCCGTCCCCCATCGCTTCATAGCTTTCTGCCGCACCGGTCCACCTGCGGGCCGGTGCGGCAGCTGCCCGCAAAAAGTGTGGGCGATCTAACAAATCGGTTGGCCACTATGATTTCCCTTTAAGCCATATACCACGTAGGCTTGACTGTTGGTTGTCTGTTCCTTGGTGCCCAAAAGCTCACGCTTCGGGTGCCTCTGTTCTTGATGGCCAAGACCATAAACCTGTCGGGGGCAAAAGCCGCCGGCAACAAAAGTTAGCGGAGGATATGGCCAAGAAAGAGGGTGTCATCGAGGTAGAAGGCACCGTGTCAGAGGCACTGCCCAATGCGATGTTCCGTGTTGAGCTGCCCAACGGGCACGTTGTACTTGCAACTATCTCGGGAAAGATGCGTCAGCACTACATTCGAATCCTCCCAGAGGATCGCGTAGTGGTGGAACTCAGTCCGTATGACCTCAACCGCGGACGTATCGTTTACCGCTACAAGTAAAGATTTTTGTTCTTCCATCCCCTGGGGACGGGCGACAAAGGTAGTTACGCTCCACTTGAAACCGCAACCGCAAAAGGACAAAGCCTTGAAGGTTAACCCTAGCGTGAAGCCGATCTGCGATAAGTGCAAGGTGATCCGTCGTAATGGCGTGGTCATGGTGATCTGCGAAAACCCACGCCACAAGCAGCGTCAGGGCTAATTTCCCTCACGGGAAATCCTGCGCGTAGTAAAAGTAATTGGCAGCACAGCATCCACCGCGCGATGCATACCCACGGCACGGAGGCCGTGGACCGGGAACACCCGGGATTGTGCTGTTTTAGACCTCCGCACATCGAAAGGTAGACAGCATATGGCTCGTCTAGCTGGCGTAGACATCCCGCGCGAAAAGCGCGTGATTATTGCGCTCACATACATCTACGGCGTGGGCAAGACCCGTGCAGAACAGACCATCGCCGAGACCGGGATCAACCCGGACACTCGCGTGAAGGATCTGTCCGACGCTGAGCTGGTTCAGCTGCGTGACTTCATTGAAGGCAGCTTCAAGGTCGAGGGTGACCTCCGCCGCGAGGTGGCAGCAGATATCCGCCGCAAGGTTGAGATCGGCTCCTACGAAGGCATTCGCCACCGCAAGGGCCTGCCGGTCCGCGGTCAGCGCACCAAGACCAACGCTCGCACCCGCAAGGGCCCGAAGCGCACCGTCGCCGGTAAGAAGAAGACCCGCTAAATCTAGCGGTCGTCACTAAGCCAAATTTCTCGTAGGAGTAAGCATGCCCCCCAAGACTCGTGGAGCGGTCCGCAAGCCGCGTCGCAAGGACAAAAAGAATATCCCGCTCGGACAGGCGCACATCAAGAGCACCTTCAACAACACCATTGTTTCCATCACGGATCCCAACGGTGCTGTAATCTCGTGGGCCTCGGCCGGCGAGGTTGGATTCAAGGGTTCGCGTAAGTCCACTCCGTATGCTGCACAGATGGCCGCCGAGGCTGCTGCAAAGCGTGCACAGGAGCACGGACTTCGCAAGGTTGACGTTTTCGTCAAGGGCCCGGGCTCGGGACGCGAAACCGCGATCCGTTCGCTCCAGGCCGCTGGCCTGGAGGTTGGGTCCATTCAGGACGTTTCCCCCAGCGCACACAACGGCTGCCGCCCTTCAAAGCGTCGCCGCGTCTAATTGACTGTCTGGCTTTGATGCCGCCGCGTCTTTCTTCCGCAAGGGAGTAGGGCGCGGCGGCATGATCGCCACGGCAAGCCAGACCGAACCAGACGAACGCCGACGAGGCTTACGTCGTTTCCACCCCCTGTGTTGCGTCATATAGCGGACGCTCGCTGAAAGGAAATGTAAGTGCTTATTGCACAGCGCCCCACCCTGACCGAAGAAGTCGTAGCGGAGAACCGCTCCCGTTTCGTAATTGAACCGTTGGAGCCTGGCTTCGGCTACACCCTGGGCAACTCGCTTCGCCGTACCCTTCTCTCCTCCATTCCTGGTGCAGCTGTCACCAGTGTGCGGATCGACGGAGTACTGCACGAGTTCACCACCGTAGCCGGTGTTAAGGAAGATGTCACCGAGCTGATTCTGAACATCAAGAATCTTTCGGTCTCCTCCGAACACGATGAGCCGGTCGTCGCCTACCTGCGCAAGCAGGGCCCGGGCGTCGTCACCGCAGCCGACATCACCCCGCCAGCCGGCGTGGAATTCCACAACCCGGACCTGCACATCGCGACATTGAACGCGAAGGGCAAGTTCGACATGGAACTGACCATCGAGCGTGGCCGCGGCTATGTTTCTGCAGCGCAGAACAAGAACGTGGACGCCGAGATCGGTCGCATCCCTGTGGATTCGATTTACTCGCCGGTACTCAAGGTGACCTTCCGCGTGGAGGCCACCCGTGTCGAGCAGCGCACCGACTTTGACAAGCTCATCGTCGATGTCGAGACCAAGGATTCGATGGCCCCGCGCGATGCAGTTGCATCTGCCGGCACCACCCTGGTTGAACTGTTCGGACTGGCTCGCGAGCTGAACACCGCCGCTGAAGGCATCGAGATCGGCCCGTCCCCGACGGACGCCGCCCTCGCAGCCGACATGGCGTTGCCGATCGAGGACCTCGAATTGACCGTTCGTTCGTACAACTGCCTCAAGCGTGAGGGCATCCACTCCGTGGGTGAACTCGTTGCACGCTCCGAGGCCGACCTGATGGACATCCGCAACTTTGGTGCGAAGTCCATCGACGAGGTCAAGGCGAAGCTGATCGATTTGGGTCTGGCCCTGAAGGATTCCCCTCCGGGCTTCGATCTTGCAGCACGTGCCGCCGCCATTGGCGACGATGACGTCTACGGTGACGAAGAAGTCTAAGACTTCTTGGCCCACCAGCTATAGAACTTAAACCTTTGTGCCCGGGTTCCCCCCGGGGTTCCGGGCACAAAGGCCACCATAATAGGAGAACACTATGCCTACCCCTCCCAAGGGTCCGCGTCTCGGCGGCAGCGCAGCTCACGAGCGTTTGATGCTCGCGAACCTGTCCGCGCAACTGTTCGAGAACAAATCCATCACCACCACGCTGACCAAGGCCAAGCGCCTTCGTCCGCACGCAGAGCGCTTGATCACCTTCGCAAAGCGCGGAGACCTGGCCTCGCGTCGCCGCGTTCAGGCAGTCATTGCCTCGCGCAGCCGCACCAACAAGTCGATCGTTCACGAGCTGTTCGAGAACATCGCACCGCTCATGGCCGAGCGCCCGGGTGGCTACACCCGCATCACCAAGATCGGCAACCGCAAGGGCGACAACGCTCCGATGGCTGTCATCGAATTGGTGATGGAGCCGGTTTCCCCGAAGCAGGCCGTTGTGAAGGAAGCCGAAAAGGCTACCGCAGTGGCTGCTCCGGCTGAAGAGGTCGCAGAGACCGAATCAACCGAAGCCGCAGAGGTCGCAGAGACCGAAGCTGCAGAGGAGAACAAGGCCTAGTCCTTGTCTACTCGGCAATAGCTGAATCGTTGGCCCGGTGCACTTATGCACCGGGCCAAAGTTTTAAGCACTGAAGCCCCCGCCGTGCCATGGACGCCCCAGTCGACAGGCGTTGACGGGGGAGGAGCCGCTCCGCGTCGGTGGAGAAGGCCACTGAACCAGGATCGTGAGATGAACACTTCCCCCATTGACCTCCGGCACCCCGGCCTCGCGCCGGACGGAGGCGCGACCGAGCCCGCCACCGTGCGCCTGGCCATCCGGATCGGCTATGACGGAACCGCCTACAACGGCTGGGCGCTGCAGCCGGGCCTGCCCACCGTGCAGGGCGTGCTGGAGGCCGGCCTCACAATGCTCATCCGCCGCAACATCCGCACCGTGGTTGCAGGGCGCACCGACGCCGGCGTGCACGCCCGGAACCAGATCGCGCACTTCGACCTGACGCCCACCGAGGTCGCGGGCCTGGCCCGCGGATCGGGCCTTGAACCGGGCTTTGCCCTGCTGCGTCGACTGCGCGGGGTGTTGGGACGCGAGAACGGTGCGGTCCTGGTCCACGATGTCTGGATCGCACCGGATGGATTCGACGCACGCTTTTCCGCGCTCTGGCGCCGCTACTCGTACCGCATCGCCGACGGTCCGGCACGCTTCGATCCGCTCACCCGCGCCTACACGATGTGGCACAAGACAGAACTCGACGTCGGTTTGCTGAACTCCGAGGCCGTCAGCCTGCTCGGGCGCCACGATTTCCTGTCCTTCTGCAAGCCGCGGGAGCATGCCACCACGATCCGCACGCTCACGGAATTTTCGTTTGTCCGCGATTCCGAGGGGATCATCGTGGCCCACCTGAAGGCCGACGCCTTTTGCCACAACATGGTCAGGGCCATGATTGGTGCCTGCATCAAGGTCGGCGACGGACGCGAGACCCCGGGGTGGGTTGCCAGGCGACTGGCGGAGGCAGTGCGTGATTCACGGATTATGTTGGCCGACCCCCGCGCCCTGGTGCTGGAGGAAGTTGCCTATCCGCTGGATGACCATGAGATCGCCAGACGAGCCGAATTGACGCGTACCCGGCGCAAGCCGGACGATATCACCACCGACTTGCCGGAGTTGCGCGGATTCACCGAGTAGGAACCCCGTGGCGGCAAGGCTTGAGGCGAGAGCGTCGCTCGGCCCGTGGTGGATTCCCTCGCCTGCAAGGGGGAGATAAACGCCGGTTCACAGCTGAAGTAGGCCTGCGCAGCGAAGCGGCTGAAGCTAGCTGCGGACCATGCCCACGCCGTGAAACTTCCGGATCTTGGCGATGACATGCCATGCGACCCCGTATGCGGCCAATGCCATCATCGCCCCGGCGCCGCTTTGACGGATGACGATCTGCAGGAACACTTCGGCACTTGCCGGATCTTCAACCACCGGAACCACATCCTGGCCCAGGCCCGCAAAAACAGCCGTCTCGGCAGGGACCAACAAGAACATGGCCAGCATCAGGGTGCGCACATAGCGGGCCCTGAGTTCGCCGGCGCTTTCGAGAGTCTCGGAGGCTTTTCGCCGCTTCAGGTACCAGATTGCCAGGAACCCCAGGCCGACGATGCTGCTGCCATGTTGCAGGATGCGGAAGAGGGGAATGCTGCCAACGGGTGAAATGCCCAGGAAGGGCAATTGCTGAACCACCCACCCGGAAGAATGCGTAAACGAGTCCCACACGAGGTGGGTGAGCAGCCCGAGCATCAGGGAGTAGAACGTCCACAGCACGATGCGCGCGCTGGTGGGCCGACGTCCCGTGCGTGCCGGATTGACCGGTACCCAGGACTTGGGAAGTGCCCATCGAACTGGTTCCCCCACCAGCCACAGGAATCCGGCCAGCACCAAGGCCAGCGGCAATCCGACGGACAAGATCTGGGTGAAATCGTGCGAATTGACGCCGTTGAGGATGGGGGCGAACCGGCCGTGCCTGCTTGGTGGCACCATCAGGAAGTATGGAAGGTCAGGGGCCATCGCGCCGGCGACAAGTGCGAGCGGAACGAGCGGTTGGCGCGCGAACGGAAGTACGGCGGCCGCATGGGCCAAGGTAAAGGGCAATGGGATCCTTGAATCGTTGCGTCGTAGTCCGGGAGGCAACATTTTTTTGATGCGCAGGAGGTAACTTCAAGCCTAATTGGCTCGTTGCGGGATGTCCCTGCTGTGCACTGTTGCGACCGACACGTTGGCCTTGGTTGTGGGAGCAATGCCCTGCGTCATGGGAACGGACGTTTGGTGTCGCGGGTACGGGCATGCGTGAATCATTTTGCCTTGAAGCTGGCCTGTCGGCAGGCTCACTGCGGGCGCTTTGGCGGTGTCGGGGTTAATCCGATAGACTATGGGCTGTTGTGCGTGTCCTTTGTTCGACACAACCTTCTCCGCGTGACGGCTCAGTTGCAGAGCCACTGGTCTGCTGGGATTGCGAACATTCATGGACGGCCGGTCTTTTCAGTCCTCACCTGGCGAACTGGTTACAGCGCATCGAACACAGCACATCTACAACAGTGGATCTCACAGCCGCTGCTTGGAACTGTGCTTGACCAGTAACCAATAAAACAAAGGCAATTACAGTGCGTACGTTCACTCCAAAGCCGGCTGACCAGACCCGCCAGTGGCACATCATTGATGCCACCGACGTTGTACTTGGTCGCCTCGCCGTCCAGGCCGCAACCCTGCTGCGCGGCAAGCACAAGGCTACCTTCGCCCCCCACATGGACATGGGCGATCACGTCATCATCATCAACGCCGAGAAGGTTGCCCTCACCGGCGCCAAGCTCGAAAACAAGCGCGCCTACCGTCACTCGGGTTTCCCGGGCGGCCTGAAGTCCGTGACCTACGCCGAGCTTCTTGAAAAGAACCCGGTCCAGGCAGTGGAGAAGGCCATCAAGGGCATGCTCCCGAAGAACTCGCTGGCTGCGGATCAGCTGTCCAAGTTGAAGGTCTACCGCGGTGCCGAGCACCCGCACGCTGCACAGCAGCCGCAGACCTTCGAAATCACCCAGGTCGCGCAGTAGCGCTGGGCCCCGAGAACAAGACTTTAGGAGATTATCGTGGCTCAGAACACTGAAGAGATCACTGAATTCGAGGGTGAAGCTCCGACTTCGTACACCTCGGAGACCGTTGCCGTTGAAGCAGAAGCCGTCAAGGAACGTCCGGCACTGACCGTTGCAGGCGCAGCAGTCGGCCGTCGCAAGCAGGCAATTGCCCGCGTGCGCGTCGTTCCGGGTACCGGCAAGTGGACCCTCAACGGTCGCACGCTGGAAAACTACTTCCCGAACAAGCTGCACCAGCAGGATGTCAACGAACCGTTCAAGCTCCTCGAGCTCGACGGCGCCTACGACGTTCTTGCACGCATCCACGGTGGCGGCCCCTCGGGCCAGGCCGGTGCGTTGCGCCTGGGCATCGCTCGTTCGCTGAACGAAATCGACCGCGACAACAACCGTGCAGCCCTCAAGAAGGCCGGCTACTTGACTCGTGACGCCCGCGTCATCGAGCGCAAGAAGGCTGGTCTCAAGAAGGCCCGCAAGGCTTCGCAGTTCTCCAAGCGCTAAACCGCTTGTTCCGGCCCCTGGGCCGGATGTACGAAGGTCCCGCAACCCCAAGGGTTGCGGGACCTTCGTTTTCTTAATGTGTTTTTGGCTTCAAGTGGCCCGCCGGGGCAAAGCCGATCGTTGCACTAGCCCTGTTCTTCCCGTGCAGGAAGGGCAGCGGTGCCGGAGGACTTCGGCGCGGCATCGCCCCCGGTGGGGAGGCATGGCTGTTCCGCCGCTGCCGACGTTGCAGTTGCGTCCAATCCAAGTTCCGGATCGCAGGCTTCCGGGATAGCAGATGGAACCGGGACCGGTGGTGCAGGCTCCGGGGTAGCCTTTGCGCTCGCTTCGGGCGACGGTGCAGGCTTGTCAATTGCCGGCGGGTCCACCGTTTCGGCTTCCGGAACGGGCTTGGGCACCGGCTTCGGTGCAGGCTGAGGCGCCGGTTCGGGGGCAGGTTTCGGTGCCGGCCTTGGCTTGGCTTCCGGTGTCGGCACCGGGGCAACAACTGCGGGCGCTTCTGACGCGTTGCTTTCCGGCGCAGGCACAGGCTTTGGCTCGGGCGATGTTCCGGGAGCCTGCTCCGGCGCGGGCTTTGGCGTGGTTTCGGGCGTCGGCTCTGGTTGTGGCTTTGGCTCGGGTTGGGGCTTTGGCGTGGTCTCAGGCTTTGGCTCGGGTTGGGGCTTTGGCGTGGTCTCAGGCGTTGGCTCGGGTTGGGGCTTCGGCGCGGGAGCCGGCTTCGGGGTCGGCTTGGCGGTTGGATCCGGTGCGGGTTTCGGCTTCGGAGGCGCCTTGACGGCCGGTATGGTGTCTTGTCCTGGATCGGACTTTTTCTTGCCGGATTTTTTGGATTCCGTCTTGTTCGGCAGCTCGAGCTCCAGGTCGTGACCAAGCAGGGCCCTTGGGCCTGGGGTATTGGTCTTACTCACCAGGTTGCCGGCATTAAGGGACTGACCCGGTTGCCCATTCGACCCGGGAAGATACGGCCTCGGGTCCACCCAACGGCCATTGATGATGACCTCGAAATGCACATGGCATCCTGTGGAGTTTCCCGTGGTACCGCTCAAGGCAATGACCTGGCCCTGTTTCACAAAATCCCCAACTCGGGCCAGCAGCTTGGAGTTGTGGCTGTATCCGGTCCGAACGGAGCTTCCGTGCTCAATGGTCACGCGCATTCCGGAGTGGCCGGCCCATGCCGATACGACGACAGTTCCATCGGCGGTCGCATATACGGGCGATCCACATGCGATTCCATAATCTTGCCCGACATGTGTCTGGTGTCCAGCCCCTGTGGGGTTCTTCCGCCAGCCGAAGCGACTCGTGATGAATCGTGTTGTCACCGGATGAATGAGGTGGATCTTGCCGGGCAGAAGTCTTTGCGCGGACACCCGCTGATTTGCAACCATGTCCGCTGTGTTTCCACCGGTGACGCGGTTCCACAGAGTGTTTCCGTCGCTCGAATCAGGCCTGCTCGAACCAGGGCTGCTCGAATCAGGGGTGGCAGTTACGGGAAAACCTGGTGCAGCGCTTCTGAAATCCAGCCACTGCCGAGACATGGTGGTGCCCCCGCCTTGAAGACCTAACCACACAGAATCCAGTCCGGTCTCCGCATACGCGGAAGTTCCCATCGGGGACTGCGAAACCAATCGGAATTGGCCTGTTTGAAAGGCGGGTGCAGCCGTAGGCGCCAATCCGAAGGCAATGGCCATGCCCAACGCAGTCACACGTGTTGCCTTGTTCGATGTATTCTTCCGGTGTTTGGCACGGATAGAACCGTTCGAATGCAATTTTTTCACCGAGTAACGCCCCCCAAGAATAACCACATGCAGCGCATAGCCTAGCGATGGCTCAAGAAGGATGCCTACCCCGAAAAAAATCGAGTGGTGGTTGCGGTCACCCCAATAACCGAACGCTTAGGCATCACGGTAACGCACGAGCGGCATTGTGAGAAGAGCAACGGCTGGCGTATTTTCTTCCCCTTGCCGGCGGACGCGGGAGCGTCTCCCGCCCAGGGGCGAAGGCCGGGCGCAGTAACCCCAGACCAAGTGCCAATATCCACTTTTGCCCCGGGATGGGAGGGAACGATTCCAGGACGCCATTCCAGAGAACCGCGGGTGGACGGGACGCCATCCGGAACTGGACTGACTGGCACGGGCTGATTAAACAAGTCTGATCGATCTATTTACTTCTCCGGATTCGTGATCCATAGTGGGTTCATCTTGGGGGGCATGGTCTTAGCTTGGGAAGCATAGGGGCCGTCTTCTGGGTACACCTTGGCCCAATGACGAACAGCGCCGGGCCAGATTTTTGGGGAGAATACGGTGCACAAGAAAAGCAGCGTGTCCGGATCGCCGGGCAGAAAGCCAACGTCCGGCTCACCGGGCCGGAAACTGGGGTCAATTGCCGCGGCTGCGGCAATGGTCATAACGGGAGCGTTTGTGAACGTTCCGGCGGGATTGGCGGCACCGCCGCCTGGTCAGGACTTCAACGTTTCACAGGGCGACCTTGAATTCATCATCAAGCAAATTGAAATCTCCGAGGCGCATGCCGAAGATAGCTTGACCAACGCGAATTCGTCGCCTTTGTGCAAGTCAACGGCTAAGTTCGACATTCCAACACAAACACATATCGACCTTGATGGAGATCCCTGCGTGGGGTCTCCTCTGTTGCCGTTCGGACTGCGAACAGTTGACGGTCGGTGGAACAACTTGATGCCCAACCAGGACGGATATGGAACGGCGCAGGAGGTCTTCCCTCGTCTGCTTGAAGCCGAATACAAAGACGCCCAGGTCAGGCCCGATGGTGCGCCGGGAGCTCCCGGTCCCACGAGCTACGCACAAACCGACGGCTTCGTTTATGACTCGGAACCACGCACCATCAGCAACCTGATTGTTGACCAAACCGTCGACAATCCCGCCGCCGGCGAAGTCGCTGCCCGTGTTGACGGCGCAGGCTTGGAAATGGGCGAGGCAACCACGCGTCTCTTCGGACCCAACGCGGCGGGAACTTCTGCCGCGATCAGCAAATCCCACTTCCCGGCAAACACGGAAAACGTTGTCATCTCCCGATCCAATGACTATGCAGATGCATTGGTGTCCGGCTCGGTGGCCAAGGCACTCAACGCCCCGGTATTGCTGGTCAATTCGAACAGCATTCCTGCCGACATTGCAACGGAGCTGACTCGGTTGAACCCGGTCAACATCATAGTGGCCGGCGGACCCACCGCTGTTTCCGATGCCGTGTTCACGGAACTTGGTACCTTCGCATCCGGGGCTGTTACGCGTATAGCCGGTGCCAACCGGTACGAGACCGCTGTGGAACTCAGCAAGTTTGCGAACCCCGATGCATCTCCGACTAACCCGGAGGCTCGTGTCTATGTCGCAACGGGCGCCAGTTTCTCTGACGCCTTGGCTGTTGCCGCTCCTGCTGCACGCGACGGACACCAGGTCCTGCTCGTCGGGCAGAACACCGTTCCGGCCGTGGTACTGGCCGAATTGCAACGACTAGCCCCACAGGAAATTGTCATCCTGGGCGGACCCATTGCAGTTTCCGAGTCGGTTGAAACCACCCTGCGGGCCTCCTGGCCCGTGACCCGGATTGGCGGAGCCACGCGGTACGACACCGCGGCAATGATTTCCGCCGCCAATTACACGCCTCCGGTGGACACGATCTACGTGACGACCGGCGTCAACTTCCCGGACGCGCTGAGCTTGGCGCCGGTGGCGGGAGCCAAGGGCGCACCGATCCTGCTGGTTCCGGCAAACGGCACCATCCCACCTGCGATCCTCGCTGAAATCCAACGACTTCAGCCAAGGAACGTCGTGGTCATCGGCGGACCTGTAGCGCTTGCACCGGCTCTGGATACACGTTTGGCACCGATGATCACCAGCGACAATTACCAGATCCCGGACATTGCCACCGATGAGGGGCTGTCGGCCTCGGCCACTGGCCTGTTCACCATCTTCGGACAGTTCTTCGACCACGGACTTGATTTGGTGTCAAAGGGCGGCAACGGAACGGTTGTCATCCCACTCCAGCCGGACGATCCGCTGTTCGTTCCGGGTTCACGCACCAATTTCCTGATGCTTACCCGTGCAACCATCGACTCCACCGATGGCCAGCGCGAGCACGTCAACAGGACCACTCCGTTTGTGGACCAGAACCAGACCTATGGTTCACATGCCTCACACCAGGCATTCATGCGCGAGTACGTGTTGGTTGATGGCCGGCCTACGCCGACCGGAAAGATCCTCAACGGTGACGGCGGCGAAGGCCTCCCAACCTGGAAGAACGTCAAGGACCAGGCCCGCACCATCCTGGGCATCGAAATGGACGACTTCGACGTCCTGGACGTGCCGATGATCGTCACCGACCCGTACGGCGGTCTTGTTCTTGACGCCAACGGCCAGGCACAGGTCGCCTTCGAAGGCAATGAACTCAGGTCGGGCAACCGCGCTGCTCCGCTGTCAACCGATGGCGCACTGACCGCGAATGCATCTTTCCTGGACGACATTGCCCACGGGGCCACCCCGTTGCCTGACACCCAGAGCCCTGACGGTACCGTCATTCCGGGCTATGACAATGCATCCCTGGAGTCGCACTACATCACCGGTGACGGTCGCGGCAACGAGAACATCGGCCTGACCTCGGTCCACCACGTGTTCCACGCCGAACACAACCGGGCCATGGCACAGGTGAAGGACGAACTGGAAACCAACATGCCGGCGGCATTGCTCGCGCGCTACCAGGCAGACGGTTTCTGGAACTACGGCGAGCGGCTCTTCCAGGCGGCACGGTTCTTCACCGAGATGCAGTACCAGCACCTGGTCTTTGAGGAGTTTGCACGCCGAGTGCAGCCCTCCATCGATCCGGTGGTGCTGAACGAGAACTCGTACCAGCCCAATGTGAACTCCTCCATCAGGGCGGAATTCGCACACGCTGTCTACCGGTTCGGTCACTCCCTGCTGCGTGAGACTGTCCCACGGACGCACGGTGACGTCACCACGGAAGTTCCCTTGCTGGACGCCTTCCTGAACCCGAAGGCATTCGCCACCGGACCAGACGGACAACCAATGTCTGCCGACGATTCCGCCGGCGGCATCCTGAAGGGACTGGCCAACCAGACCGCAAACGGCATCGACGAGTTTGTCACCGATACGCTGCGGAACAAGTTGCTGGGACTCCCGCTGGACCTGCCGGCCATCAACCTGGCCCGTGCACGGGACACCGGCGTTCCCTCGATGCAAACGGCGCGGGAAACGTTCTACAACGATTCCGGCGACTCGCAGCTCGAGCCGTACAGCAGCTGGGAGGATTTCCGGCTCTCGATGAAGAACCCGGAGTCCATCTCCAACTTCCTGGCTGCCTACGCCAACCACGCCTCCGTGAACGATGCGACCACGCTTGAAGCCAAGCGTGCCGCGGGCACGGCGCTTGCCGCCGATGCCGCGTTCATGAATGCACCCGCCGCAGAGACCGGTCTCAACGACGTTGACCTCTGGATGGGCGGCATGGCCGAAAAGCCGTACATCTTCGGCGGTATGTTGGGCTCGACGTTCAACTACGTCTTCGAGCACCAGCTTGAGGACCTGCAGAACGGCGACAGGTTCTACTACCTCTCCCGCAACCTGGGCAACACGCTCTTCCACTCGCTGGAAGGCAACTCGCTGTCCCAGATCGTGCTGCGCAACACCACCGCGGACCGTGTTCCGCATGACGTGTTCGCATCTCCGCAGGCAACGTTCAACCTGGATTCCACCCAGGCGGAACTGAACGCCGCTGGCCTGACCGGCAGCCAAGCCGACGGCTGGCGCTTCAACGGACCCGAACACATCGTCATCCAGGACACCGACGCCGCCAGCAAGATCCGCGGCGGTATTGGCGACGACTCCATCTGGGGCAAGGGAGGCAACGACAGGATCGAAGGCGACGACGGCGTCGACGCACTGATGGGCGGCGACGGCGACGACATCATCACCGACCTCTTCGGCGACGACAGGTTGCAGGGTGAAGCCGGCAACGACGTGCTGAACCCGGGTCCGGGCATCGGGGACCTGACCTTCGGCGGATCGGGCATGGACTTCATGCTCGGTGGTCAGGACAAGGTCACCGCACACGGCGGCCTTGGCGATGACTTCATGCTGGGGACCCCGGGCCCCGACGTCCTTTACGGAGACGAAGGCAACGACTGGCTCGAAGGCGGCGGAGGCGCCGACCTGGTGCAGGGCGACATGGGCAACACCATGTTCAATGATCCGAACCTGTACCACGGCGGTCACGATGTGCTCATCGGCAATGGTGGCAACAACGACTACGATGCCGAGGGCGGGGACGACATCATGGTTGCCGGTCCGGGTACCGACAGGTACTCCGGGGTGCTGGGCTTCGACTGGGTGACCCACAAGGACCACACCACACCGGTCAACGCCGACATGGGATTCATCGTGGGCATGCCGCAAACCCTGGAGAGCATCCGGGACAGGTTCCTGCAGACCGAGGCACTGAGCGGATGGAACGGCGACGACATCCTGCGCGGCAGCCAAGGCGGCATCGACCTGACCTTCGATCCAGCCGGCGGCATGATCGGCTACGGCCACGACCTGACCCAGGGACACCTGGATCGCGTGGACAATCTGCGCACACTGCTC
Source organism: Paeniglutamicibacter sulfureus (assembly GCF_039535115.1). Taxonomy (NCBI): domain Bacteria; kingdom Bacillati; phylum Actinomycetota; class Actinomycetes; order Micrococcales; family Micrococcaceae; genus Paeniglutamicibacter; species Paeniglutamicibacter sulfureus. The sequence continues at coordinate 1,528,691 of NZ_BAAAWO010000001.1, read as the reverse complement.
GGCGGGGGAGAAATTCCGCCCTACGCCCGTCCGTTCCTCGAGAACGATCCGATCGAGTTCGAAAACGACGTCAACAACAACATGTTGCTCGGCGGCATCGGTTCGGACCTGCTTGAACCACGCGACGGACGCAACTTCGTCGATGGCGATGCCTGGCTGAATGTGCGCATCGAGTACCGGCCCGCGGGCGGCGCGGTGGAATCCCAGGATTCCATGGCGAAGTTCAGCACCCGGATGCTCAACGGCACCATCAACCCGAGCGAACTGCACGTGGTTCGCGAGGTCCTGCAGCTGGAGAACGAAGCAGACAACATTGATACGACGGTCTTCGAGGGAGTCGCGGCGGATTACACCGTGACCGAACTCGAGCCCAACGTTTTCAAGGTCATGAACACGCTCGAGGGCGAGGGAACTGCCAACGTCCTGCGCAACATCGAGCGCATCCAGTTCAACGACCAGGTTGTCTGCCTGCCGCTTGGAACCACCGCAAATTGCGGCCAGGCAGCCGGCGAGGTCCTGCTGGGCACCGTCGATCCGATCACCGAAAACGGCGAGCTCACCACGAATGCCAGCGGCGTCACCGACGTCGACGGCATCGAATCCGGGCTGACCTACTCGCTGCAGTCCTTCGTGGCAGTGGACGCCGATGCGGGCACCGGCTCCTGGGTCACCACCCAGGCGAATGAAACGGGCACCTTCACCCTCGCCGACGCCGAAGTCGGCGCCCCGGTCCGGGTGCAGGTCACGTACATTGACGGTGCGGGAACGCACGAACAGATTGCCTCGGCAGCCACCGAAGCGGTCGCCAACGTCAATGACGCACCGGTTGGTCCCGTCATCGCCCCGCAGGCAGCCCAGGTGGCTGACATCCTGCGGATCGAGACCCAAATGAGTGACGAGGACGGCGCGGAAGCCGTAACCGATGGGTCGGGCGGGGTCTACACCTGGCAACAGAGCACCAACGGCACTAACTGGACGGATATCGCCGGAGCCACCGGCGATGCAACGACGATGGGAAGTTTCATCGTCACACCCGCCCAGCAGAACAACTTCGTCCGCCTGGCCATCGCCTACACCGATGACCACGGCACCGATGAAGTTGCAGTCTCCAACGCAACGGACCTGGTCCCGAGCGCTGTGAACCCGCTCCCGCTTCCTTAGTAGGCGGCCCCCCACCTACAGCTAGTTGGAGCGCATAAACGATGGGTGTCGTTTCCTTACCCGAGGAAACGGCACCCATCGTCTTGTCACCGGCCGTTTGGACCGGCTGGCCTTGCCGGCTACTTGAGGATCAGGTTTCCATAGGACGTGAGCTAGGGGAGGAGATCGGCAAGGAGATCGGGCTTGCTCCTTGGCCCCAGGCGTATCGTCACGGCCGCGGAGCGCGAGCGAAGACCCAGGCTGAGGTCAAGGATTGCTGCGGGGTTGGCAGCGCGTCTGGTGCCCGCGGGAATCAGGAACCTCGCTTCGTCCCCGGTGATCTCACTGGGTTCAATCGTTTGTGTCTGGCCGGGATCCTGCGAGCCACGCGCGGAGATCACCACATGTAGTGCATTGACAACCAGTAGTTTTTTCTCCCAGTCGATGTCGAATTCTAGCTGGCCATCCGGTCGACGAGGATGCAGCCCAGATGGGGCTTGAGGAGACCCCGCAGGGAAAGGGCCCGCTGGTTGCCACGGGCCAAATCCAGGGTTTCCTGCCAACCTCTGGAGATCGTGGGCCTGGTGAAATCCTGGGCCTGCTCGAATCCCCGCGCAGACATACTCGAAGCAAGTTCCTCGTTGACGAGCAACCGAATGACGGTCCCGGCCGCGGCTGCAGTGTCGCCGTATTCGACCAAATAGCCGGTCCCCGGTCTCCTCCGCCCGCCAAGTGGTCAATCAGGCGGGCCACGATTCACTCGACACCCTGCTCGAATCGTGGATCGAGGATGACGAGATGGCCGCCTCAGGGCGCAGGAACTCTACTTCGGGGCCGGGCGCGGGGACTCGACCGAGCGCTTCCATGAGCCGGTGTCGGGACTCATGGCCGAACGGCTGTCCAAACTTCCCAGGCCCCGGGCCGGGGCTTCACGCCAGCTCGGAGCCTTGGATGCCCGAGTGCCGCAACAAGGGGGTTCTGCTAGAGTTCCTGGCTGGGTTCGAGGCGAACGTTCGTGACGTGGTCCCTGCGGATGGAAACCGAACGCTCCACTGCCTGCCAGGTGGATTCACCGGCGGTGCACAGGACGAGAACGTCGTACACCCCGGGCAGCAGCTCGAACGTGCTGGCGTTGACCGGGGACACCGGTCCCAGTGCCGCCGCTGCGCCACCCAGTCCGCCGCCGCCGGAGGTGACCTCACTGGTGTTCTGCGCGCTGGCCTGGCAATCGGCGCCCGCGGGGAGCCCGGTGTCCGCCAACTCCAGCACCATTGATCCCTTCACGGAGCCGGCGCCGGAAGATGGGCGCTCGCCGCTGCCCGCGGAAGCCGAGGCGCTTGTCGTCGGGTTCGGCGTGGGGCTTTCGACGGCCGCGGAAGATGAAGGCACCGGTTCCGTGGAGCCCCGTGCGGACGGGTCGATGGTCGGACCGGGCGCCCCCGAATCGAAAAAGGCACATGCCGAAAGCAGGCAGATGATGGTTGTGCCACCCAAAAAGATTGCACCTATCCTGGATTTCCCCCGAGTCCCCATGGGCCCAGTATGTCAGGCCACGCCTCGCCTGTCAGGAGTAGAGCGCAGGAAATGTCGTGGTTCCTTTTCAGTGGCTTTCCCCTGGTGCGGCCTGCCAATTCCAGACCGGCCATGAGGATGCGAAACGTGGGTTTCCCCTTCGGTATTTTCGAGTCATCCCCCCAGGGGGACCGGCAGCGATGTGGGCGATCGAACCGCTGCCGAATAGTGCATGAACATCCAAGGATCCTCATTGTCATCAGGGGAAGGTTCGCGCCGATACCTGCGTCATTCCCGTCCGGGCTTGTGGTTTTGCGGGCACCGCGCGGGAGCTCCGGAAAAGAGTCAACGCACGCTATTTACATTGGAGAGCTCTCCCGCCATAGTTATCCGTACTTGGGGGGTTCAGGTCACTCGTAAAGCTTTTTGGGGGAGTGCCAGTTCCTCGGTTTTTTCACGGTCGGCGGTCAATCCGTCGCGCCGTCATCACCTTGGGAGTGCATTAAAGTGAATAAAAAAGGGGACAGGTCCGCGCAATCGGGCAAAAAATGGGGGGCTTTCGCAGCTGGGGCTGCGTTGGTGGCCGGAGGTGCCTTCGCACCGATTCCGGCGGCATTCGCCGCACCTCCGCCGGGTCAGGACTTCAACGTCACGCAAGGCGACCTGGAATACATCATCAAGCAAGTCGAGATTTCCGAGGCGCACGCCGAGCGGACGCTCACAAATCCCGATTCATCACCGCTGTGCGGAAACGACAAGCGGTTCGACGTCGCGTCGCAGACCTTCTTCGACGCCAAGGACCAACCCTGCGTGGGAAACCCGCTGCTGCCGCACGGCCTGCGGACCGTTGACGGGCGGTGGAACAACCTCATGCCGGGCCAAGACGGATTCGGCACGGCACAGGAAACGTTCCCGCGCCTGGTTCCGGCCGGGTACAAGGACGCCGAGGTCACGCCGCCGCGCGCCCCGGGCAACGACACCGACGCACCCGGAGCAGCCACGAGCTACAAGCAGACCGAGGGATTCGTCTACGATTCGGAACCACGCACCATCAGCAACCTGATCGTCGACCAGACGACCGGCAATCCGGCCGCCGGCGAAGTCGTCCAGCGGGTCGACGGGGCAGGCCCGGAGGGCACAAACAACACCTTTATCCCCGATATCGCCACCGACGAAGGGCTTTCGGCCTCCGCCACCAGCCTGTTCACGATCTTCGGCCAGTTCTTCGACCACGGTCTGGACCTGGTGTCCAAGGGCGGGAACGGCACCGTTGTGGTGCCCCTGAAGGAGGACGACCCGCTCTATGTCCCGGGCGGGCGCACCAACTTCCTGACCCTGACCCGCGCCACCATCGACACCGGTGATGACGGCACGGCGCGCGAACACGTCAACCGCACCACGCCGTTCGTGGACCAGAACCAGACCTACGGCTCGCACGCGTCACACCAGGCGTTCATGCGCGAATACGAGCTCGTGGAGGGCAAGCCCGTTCCCACGGGGAAGATCCTTGACGGTGCAGCAGGAGGTCTTCCCACGTGGGACGATGTCCAGGCCCAGGCAGCCGATAAGCTCGGAATCATCCTGGACGACTTCGACGTCCTGGACGTTCCGCTGCTCGCCACGGACCCCTACGGACACCTGATCCCCGGAGCCTCGGGCATGCCCCAGCTGGCCACCATCGAAGGGTTCAAGGAAGGCAACATCGGCTCGCCGATCGTCACGGACGGGCTCACGGCAAATGCATCGTTCCTGGACGACATCGCCCATGGTGCGACGCCGGCCGAGCCAAAGCCGTCGGTTCCCAATGATCCGAACTCCCCGCTGATCCCCGGCTACGACAACGACGCCCTGGGCAAGCACTTCATCACGGGCGATGGCCGCGGCAACGAGAACATCGGCCTGACCGCCGTGCACCACGTCTTCCACTCGGAGCACAACCGCCTGCAGGCACAGATCCAGGAAGAACTCGCTTCGATGCCTGCTGACCTACAGAACCGCTTCAACGCAAACGGCTTCTGGGACAAGGGCGAGCGACTGTTCCAGGCCGCCCGCTTCCTGACCGAGATGCAGTACCAGCACCTGGTCTTCGAGGAATTCGCCCGCCGGATCCAGCCGGAGATCGACACCACCGTGCTGAATGAGAACTCGTACCAGCCGGACGTGAACTCCTCGATCCGCGCCGAGTTCGCCCACTCCGTCTACCGGTTCGGGCACTCCATGCTGCGGGAGTCCATCCCGGTGGAACAGGCCGACGGCACGTTCGCCGACAAGCAACTCCTGGAGGCCTTCCTCAATCCCGCTTTGTTTGCGGCTTCGGGAACAGATTCCGCGGATGCCGCGGGCAACATCCTCAAGGGCCTGGCCAACCAGACCGCCAACGGCGTCGACGAGTTCGTCACCGATACCCTGCGCAACAAGCTTCTTGGCCTCCCGCTCGATCTCGCCACCATCAACATGGCGCGTGCGAGGGAAACCGGTACCCCGGGCCTCCAGGCGGCGCGCAAGGTGTTCTTTGCCGAGACGCGCGATCCCCAGCTGCAGCCCTACTCCAGCTGGCAGGACTTCAAGCTCTCGATGAAGAACCCGGAATCGATCGTCAACTTCATCGCCGCCTACGGCAACCACCCGTCCCTGACCGCCGCCACCACCCTGGCCGCCAAGCGTGCAGCCGGTACGACGCTCGCGGGCGACACGGCATTCATGAACCTTCCCGCGTCCGAAGCCGGACTGGACGACATTGACCTGTGGATGGGTGGACTGGCCGAGAAGCCGTTCGTCTTCGGCGGCATGCTCGGGGCCACGTTCAACCACGTCTTTGAGAAGCAACTCGAGGACCTGCAGAACGGTGACAGGTTCTACTACCTCTCCCGCAACCTGGGCAACTCGCTCTTCCACTCGCTGGAGGCGAACTCGCTGTCCCAGATCGTGCAGCGCAACACCACCGCGGACCGCGTCCCGCACGATGTCTTTGCGGCACCGCAGCTGACGTTCAACCTGGACGACGGCGCCAATCGCCAAGCAGATCTCAACGCGGCGGGCCTCACCGGTTCGCAGGCCGATGGCTGGCGGTTCACCGGAGACGAACACATCGTCGTCCAGGACGCCAAGGATGCCGAGGGCGCCGACCAAAGCAGCACCATCCGCACCGGCATCGGCGACGATTCGGTCTGGGGAAAGGGCGGCAACGACACCATCGAAGGCGACGACGGCGCAGACTCGCTCATGGGCGGCGACGGCGACGATGTCCTGACCGACATCTTCGGCGACGACCGTCTCCAAGGTGAAGCGGGCAACGACGCACTCAACGGCGGACCGGGCCTCGGCGACCTGCTCTTCGGTGGTTCCGGGCAGGACTTCATCGTCGGCGGCCAGGACTTCTCCACCAGCTTCGGCGGGCTCGGGAACGACTTCATCCTGGGCTCCACCGGGCGCGACAACGTCCGCGGCGATGAGGGAGATGACTGGATCGACGGCGGAACCAACGCCGACCTTCTGGTCGGCGACTTGAGCGGCACCGCGCAAAACGACCCCGGGATGTATCACGGCGGACATGACGTCCTGGTGGGCCGGACCGGCAACAACGACCACGACGCCGAAGGTGGCGACGACGTGATGGTCGGCGGCCCCGGCGCCGACCGCTTCCACGGCATGCTCGGCTTCGACTGGGTGACCTATGACAAGACCACCCACCCGGTTCGCGCCGACCTTGACCCCGTCCAGATCGTGCCGGGCGTCGAGAGCTCCATCGTCGATCGCTACGACGAGGTCGAGGCGTTCTCCGGATTCGACGGGGATGACGTCGTGCGCGGTGTGCGCAACCGCGATGCGTTCGAAGACCCCCAGAGGGACAAGATCGGGTACGGCCACCGGCTGACCCAGGCGCAGCTGGACCGCGTCACCGGCCTTCGCGACCTGCTCGGCGGCGGCGAGCAGCCTGTCTACGCCCTGCCCTTCCTTGACGGACAGGCCTTCGAGGCCGAGGACATGAACAACAACCTCATCCTCGGTGGCGGCGGCAGCGACCTGATCGAGCCCCGTCGGGGCGAGAACTTCGTTGACGGCGATGCCTGGCTGGACGTGAACATCGCCCTGGGCGATGAACGTTCCGATACGCTCGAGCCCTTCATCGAGCGCATCTTCGATCGCGCCATCAACCCGTCGGAGCTGACGATCGAACGGAAGATCCAGATCGCCACGGGCGGCAGCGACACCGTCGTGTACGGCATCAATGCCGCCGAGGCGCAGCTCGAAGCCCTGCCCGGGAACATGGTCAGGGTGACCACTACCGGAAACGACGCCAGCGTGGATGTGCTGCGCAACATTGAGCAGCTGCAGTTCGCCGACGGCATCATCGACATCAGCAACGGCCTCGGCGATCCCGATCCCGAGCCGGGCGTCGCGCTTTCGGTGGCACCGTCCTCCAACGCGGTTCCGGCAGTCGGCGGCCAGCTCACGGCCAATGTGCAGGGACCGGTCACCGGCGGCAGCGAGGTGGCCTTCGAACTCCAGGTCTTGCGCCTGGCACCGGACAACACCCAGTTCGCCACCACCACGCAGTCGAACACCACGGGCAAGTTCACCTTCACCGAGGCCGAGGCCGGATTCCCGGTCCAGGTCGTGGCGACCGTGACAGGGGTTGACGGTGCACCTTCACAGTTCATCTCCACCCCCACCGAAGGCACCCTGAGCACCCTGAAGGAAACCGTCACGGCGCAGGCTCCGGACCACAACCTGTCCAACAAGACCGTGACCATCCCGAAGGTCACCGGAGTTGCCTACTCCATCGACGGAGCCCTCAAGGAAGCCGGAACCTACCCGGCAACCACACAGGTGACTGTCACGGCGGAGGCGGCCTCGGAGAACTACATCGTCGAGTCCCGCAGCTGGAAGTTCGATTTGCGGACCGAAGTGACCCCGGCTGCTCCGACCTTCAGTGCCACGGCCAACCAGGTCAAGATTCCGGCTTCAACCGGAGTCGGCTACTTCATCGACGGTGAAGCGAAGGCTGCGGGTACGTACGTCAACGCCGGGTCGGGAACCGTGACGGCCAAGGCCGTTGACAGTTCGCACAAGGTGGCCGAAGGGGCGACGAGTTCTTGGAAGTTCGACAACAAGAACTCCGTGACGCCAACGGCACCCACCTTCAACGCCAGCAAGAACACCGTGGTGATTCCCGCCAAGGCGGGCGTTGCCTACTTCATCAACGGCGCGGCGAAGAAGGCAGGGACCTACTCCCACGGCGGCACCGGCACGGTCAGTGCCAAGGTTGCCAGCGGGGCCGAGGCCCTGGCCGGAACCACCTCGTGGAAGTTCGACAACCGCAACGCGGTGGTGCCCACCAAGCCCGCCTTCAGCGCGCCGGGAAACACGGTGAAGATCCCGTCCAAGACGGGCGTCCTCTACTACGTGAACGGTGTGAGGAAGGCTGCAGGTACCCACAAGTACAGCGGTTCGGGAACCGTCACCACCAAGGCGTCCTCCAGCTGGTACAAGCTGGCCGGAACGACGTCGTGGAAGTTCAACAACCGGAACACGGTGACCCCGACGAAGCCGTCCTTCAACGCAGGCAGGAACACTGTCACGATTCCCGCGAAGGCGGGCGTGGCATACTCCATCAACGGCGCGGTGAAGAAGGCCGGGACGTACTCCTTCGGCGGCACCGGCACGGTCACTGCCAAGGTTGCCAACGGGGCCGAGGCCCTGACCGGAACCACCTCGTGGAAGTTCGACAACCGCAACGCGGTGGTTCCCACGAAGACGTCCTTCAGTGCATCGGGAAACACGGTGAAGATCCCGTCCAAGACGGGCGTCCTCTACTACGTGAACGGTGTGCGGAAGACTGCAGGTACCCACCGGTATACCGGTACGGGCACCGTCACCACCAAGGCGTCCTCCAGCCACTACAAGCTGGCTGGAACGACGTCGTGGAAGTTCGACAACCGCAACGCCGTGGTGCCAACCAAGCCGGTGTTCAGTGCATCGAAGAACACGGTGAAGATCCCGGCGAAGGTAGGGGTTGTCTACTACGTCAACGGCGTGAAGAAGTCGGCCGGTACCCACCGGTACACCGGATCGGTCTCCGTCACCACCAAGGTGTCCTCCAGCTACTACAAGCTGACCGGAACGCAGAAGTGGAACGCCCGCCTCTAGTCTGAGGTTACGTTAAGGAATTGCCTCGGAACCGCATGGTTCCGGGGCAATTCCCCTCTTTTGGCCGAAAACTGTAGCCACTAAAGTTTTCACGAAAAGCCTTCCAATCTCCGCGAGCAAGGTGTAATTTGTTGCCATGGAACAAGGCACCAAGGCCATGCATGTAGCCATCAACACATCCCGCAGGGTCAACAAGGCCGGTGTGGAGGTCGAATACCGGTCCGCCCTGGTGCGCCGGACCTACCGCGAGGGCGGCAAGGTCAAGCACGAGACCCTGGGCAACATTTCCTACCTGCCCGAACGCGCCATCCTGGACCTGAAGGCGTCCCTGAACGGCAAGAGAATGGTGGACGCCGATGCCCGGATGCAGATCCTGCGCACCCTGCCCCACGGACACATCGACGCGATCTACGCCATGGCCCGCGGCCTGCGCTTCGAATCCCTGTTGGGCCCCGCCTGCCGGAACCGGGACCTCATCATGGCCCTGCTGGCGGCCCGGATCTGCAAGCCGACCTCCAAGCTCGCCACCCTGAACTGGTTCGCCGACACCACCCTGGGCACCGACCTCGGACCGGCCACCACCGACGAGCTCTACGCCGCCATGGACTGGCTCCTGGAACAACAACCCCGCATCGAAAAGCAGCTCGCCCGCACCCACCTCGGACCCGAACACAACCCCGAGGGCCTCGCGCTCTTTGACCTGTCCTCCTCCTGGGTCACCGGAACCCACAACCCGCTGGCAAAATTCGGGTATTCCAGGGACAAGAAACGCGGCTGCGAACAAATCGAATACGGCATGCTCGCCACCCGCGCCGGACTGCCCATCGCCGTGCGAGTGTTCCCCGGGAACACCGCCGACCCGACCGCATTCATCCAGATTGCCAAGGAGATCCACGCCCTCTCCGGCGTCCATGACCTGGCCATGGTCGGAGACCGCGGCATGATCACCAACGCACGGGTCGAAGACCTCAAAAAAGACACCGACTTCTCCTGGGTCACCGCGCTGCGCAACACCGACATCCAGCACCTCGCCGAGGACAACGGCCCCCTGCAGATGAGCCTGTTCGACCAACAAAACCTCGCCGAGATCACCCACCCGAAATACCCCGGCGAACGGCTCATCGCCTGCCGCAACCCCGCCCTGGCCGCCAAGCGCGCCCACAAACGCACCAACCTGCTCGAGGCCACCGAGGAAAAGCTGGAAACCATCAAGAAAGCGGTGGAGGCCGGCCGCCTCAAGGGCGCCGGAAAGATCGGGGTGAAGGTCGGCAAGGTCGCCGGCAAATACAACATGCAAAAGCACTTCAACCTCATCATCGAAGACACCGCCTTCACCTACACCCGCAACACCGGATCCATTGCCCGCGAGGCCGACCTGGACGGCATCTACGTCATCCGCACCAACCTCCCCGCCGACACCATGGACGCCCCCGAGGCGGTGCGCACCTACAAGTCCCTGGCCAACGTGGAAAAGATCTTCAAGACCCTCAAAACCCGCGACCTGGGCATCCGCCCCATCCGCCACTACACCGAAAACCGGACCCGAGCCCACGTCTTCCTCTGCATGCTCGCCGCCCACCTCACCTGGCACCTGCGCACCGCCCTCGCACCACTGACCTTCACCGACGAGAACCGACCCGTGCCCGAGGAACCCGTCGCCAAGGTCGAACGCTCCGCCGCCGCGGCATCCAAGGCCAGCACCCGGAAACTCGACGACGGGACCACCGCCACCAGCTACCAAGACCTCCTGACCCACCTGGGAACCCGGACCAGGAACACCACCAGCGTCCCGGGCACCGAGCGGACCTTCGAACTGCTTTCCCTGCCCACGCCCCGCCAACAAAGGGCCATGGACCTCATCGACCACCACATCAAAAACCACAGAAAGTAGCCAGAGAACCGGAACCAAAAACGCCAGGATCCCCGACAATCCGGGGATCCTGGCGTTCTGTCTGCCGTAACTTCAGTCTAGTGAACATCCGCTAGCAGCGACAAGGCAAAAGAGAGGCAGTCAACTTTCAGTTGACTGCCTCTCTTTTCGACGTCCGCGGCAATTTACCCTCCGCCGGCCGGGCAGAAACCCGCGTTAACGGTGCGCGGTGGGGGATTCGCAGGGCGAACCTGGCACGGATGAGTGAGGAGTCCGGAAAAAACTTGCCCACCGCATTGCGAATGCCGCTTGGCCACCTCAGCAGTAGCCGGAGATGGGGCAGCGCCCCGGGGAAATGACGGGGGAGGGGTGCCGCAGGCGCCTATTGATCCGCGGGATCAGCGGTGTACTCAACGTCCAGGCCGTCGCCGGATCCAGCTGTCGGGTTGGCTTCGCTGTCCCTCCGCTCCTCCAGCAGCACGGGTCGCTCACTATCCAGGCCGGGCTCGGTGTCGGGTTCATCCACGGGCCTGGCCTCGTCGGGAGCGATCATCCCGGCGGCGACGGCCTCGGCGTCCCCGGCGTCCAGTGGTTCAATGACTTCACCCATGACGTACCTCCTGCTCGGTGGGATTCCACCGTAGAACACGAAGGGTATCGGCTCAAGGGGCGGACGCGGATCCGCTGGGCCGGATGGCACGAACGGTCTGTGGCCGCCGCAAGTGCTTGCCCCACTCAAGAGAAAGAACCCTGCCCGAAGGTTGATCCTTCGGGCAGGGTTCCCCGGGTGTTCGATGGCACCAGGCTCCTCGTACACTCGACCTAGACTTGACGGCCGGTTGCAAACGCAACGCCCCGTCGCTTCGGAGGCACTGACCCCGCTAACGCACGTGGCAAAGGAGGAATGTTCTTGATCCGGGATTACAAGGGCTGGATGTTCTCCGCCTGCGGACCCTTGTCTCCACGGACAATATCAAACTGGACCTTCTGGTTCTCTTCCAGGGAGCGGTAGCCGCTGCTGGCGATCGCCGAATAATGGGCGAACACATCATCGGATCCATCATCGGGAGCGATGAAACCAAAGCCCTTTTCGGAATTGAACCACTTGACTACGCCTGTTGCCATTGTTGCATCCTCTTGTTGTGTCGCATCTCCACCGGCCAGAAGCCGACGTTGACAGGGATCTTCCCTGTCGCAATGCTACGGCCGCGCTTCGGCCAAGACAATGTATTGGACCTGCAACCAATGCCGGATGACGGGATCTCGTGTTTGTACCGGCTTCCAGGTGTCCGAGCGTCGGCCTCCTGGACCCTCGAGACGTGCACCCGGGGACGGACATGGAGTGACAACCGGACGGCGACGCCCCCAGGGTTCAGCGCAATCGCGGCAGCCGCGGCAGTTCTTCCGGCCGCCGACCGCACCGCGGGGCCGGGTGGGGATCCGGTGGTTTCATCCCTTCCCTCACGCGGGGAGGGGTTCTTAGACTGGAGATGGACGGCAAGCAGGGTCCGGCCTTAACCACGGGGCGGCGATGTCCCCGATGGGTACCTCGGAGATCCAGCATGGCCTGTTCACCCACCGTCCCGGGCACCAGGACTTGGCCTTGCCGCACAACATCCGAGATCCATGTTCATCGGAGCGCCCCACCCGCCATCCGTGCCCCCGGAAACCATGGACGCGTCATGGACCGACGGGTTTCCCCCACAAGGCAGCGGTCAGGGGCGGGACCATGCTCATCCTGGCATTGATGTGCGGCCCGGAGTCGATCCGCTACCAACTGCGCCACTGTGAACACGCGGATGCCCAGGACGCATCGGTTCTGCTCGCCTCGGGCGAGGTCCCCAAGAGTGGCGGGCGCCCGGACCTCTCCGGGAGCGGGAACGGAAACCAGGCCCTGGCGCACATCAAGAACCAAGTGCACGAGGTCCTGGGCGAAAGAACGATCGATGCCATCGGACACCGCGTGGTCCACGGCGGAGAGAAATTCACCGAGCCCGTGGCACTGACCGAGGAAACGATCGCCGCGCTGGAGGACCTGACGCGGTTGGCCCCACGGCACAACCCCGATGGACTTCAGGGAATCCGGGCCGCCGGCGCCTTGTGGCCCGGATTCCCGCAGGTGGCTGTCTTTGACACCGCCTTCCACCAGACGATGCCCGAGACCGCCTGGCGCTATGCCATCCCCGGGGGCTACTACAGCAGGCACGGGATCCGGCGCTACGAATTCCACGGGATCTCGGTCGGCCAGGTCACCCGCGCCGCATCGCATTTCCTGGGGCTGGGTGTCGGACAGTTCGACGGCATCATTGCGCACCTGGGCGATGGCTCATCCGTGACAGCCATCAAGGGGGGCCGCAGCATCGACACGTCCATGGGGTACTCGCCGGCTGACGGTTTGATCGGGAGCACCAGATGCGGGGACATCGATCCCTCGGTCCTGCTGTACCTCCAACGAAAAGGGCTTGATCCCGAGGGCGCGGAGGAAATGCTGGATCGGCACTGCGGGTTCCAGGCCCTCTGCGGCCTTGACGACCTGGCTTTCATGGAGAAAGTGGCATTGAACGGGGGGAAAGAGGCAGGCCTCGCCTTGGAAATGGCCGCCTATCGGCTGGCAAAATACGCGGGCGGCTATCATGTGGCCGTCGGCGGTGCCAAGGCCCTGGTCTTCACCGGAAGCATCGGGGAAAGCGCGGCCGGTTTCCGGTCATTGGTTGTCGGCAAGCTGGCGGCACTGGGCTTGGCACTTGACGAGGCCGCGAACCGGGCCCCGGCGCGGGAGCCGCGGTGCATCAGCACCGCCGGCTCCGCGTTCCCGGTGCTGGTGGTGCCCACCGACGAGGAACGGGCCATTGCCGAGGCCACGGCCGCACTCCTGAGCCGGACCGAGTCCGGGCGGATGGCGCAGCGCCCGGATCCGGTGCCGGCCGGCCCTGGCGCCCTCGCGACCCCGCTTCGGCGCCACGGCCGGTAACCAGTGCCGTGCCTGCTGTTCCCGGCTAGATTGGCACGCTCAGTTGAGCGGCACCGCCGCGTGCCGGTCAGCGGACAGGTACTCCCGAACGGCCCGGGCGGGAATCCGGTAGGACTTGCCGAAACTCACCGCAGGCAGCTTGCCCTCCTGCACCAGGTCGTACACGGTCATCCTCGGCACGTCCATCGCTGCGGCGGCCTCGGCCACCCTCAGGTAGTCGGTGTCCCCGGGGTCTTGTGGCTCAACCATTTCATCCCTCAATCAATGTGCCGTCATCCCCCCGGTTGAACGACTGGTTCGCAGGTTCCCCGTTCCGGGGACCTCATGGATTCCCATGGTAGGCGCGGGTACGGCGGCCCTTCAAGGATTCGCGTTGACTCACTAGTAATGCTCGCGAAATGAGGTGCGTGCCTCATTTAAGAATGCTCGCGAAACTCTGGCCACCAGGGCGGGCAGCAGGCTGTGCTGGGGAGATGAAACAGGGGATATCGATGCACACCCGGCGAGAGCTCGTCAGCGGCTTCGCCGCCGAGTATGCGAAAGGGACCAAGGGACAGAAGGGCGTGATGCTCGACTACCTGTGCGCATCGACCGGCTGGTCAAGGGCCAACGCCCGCCGGCGTCTGGCCACGGAACTGCGTAAGCCCGCACGCGGGATTCCGAAGCCCCTGCCGCGGCGCAGGCCCCGCAAGTACGGGCCGGCGGCCCTCAAGCTCCTGGAACGAATCTGGACGCTTTCCGGAGAGCCCTGCGGGAAATACTTGGCTCCGATCATGGCCGACGAGCTCGAGCGTTTGGAACGCTTCGACGAACTCGGGACAGTGGCGGGACTGCTGACCGACGAGGTCAGGGACGAGCTGCTATCCATGTCGGCCTCCACGATGGATCGGTATCTGAAGCCGTTGCGCGCCGCTCGATACCCCTCGGCACTGTCCTCGACCAAGCCCGGGGCGATGCTGCGTTCGGAGATCCCGGTGCGGTGGTCGGGCACGCCCATGGAGCAGGAACCGGGGTTCTTCGAGATCGACACCGTCGCCCACTGCGGACACAGCCTCAAGGGCGAGTTCCTGTATTCGATCACCCTGACAGATGTGTTCACCGGGTGGACCGTGAACACGTGTGTGAAAAACCGTGCGCACAGCCATGTCGTGGCCGGGGTCGACCTGCTGGTCCGGTCCCTGCCCTACCCGATGCGGGCCCTGGATTTCGACAATGGCGGTGAATTCATCAACACCCAGCTCATCGAGTGGGCGCAGGAACGAAACATTGATCTGACTAGGGCGCGGGCGTATAAGCATAACGACAATGCGCATGTCGAGCAGCGAAATCGGGATTGGGTCCGTCGCCATGCCTTCAGGTTCCGCTACGAGGGTCCGGAGGAGATGGCCCTGCTCAATGAGCTCTGGGCGCTGGTGAACCAGCGCAAGAACCACCTGCTGCCGATGGTCAAGGCCAACGGCTACGGCACCGCACGTTCGGGTCGCAGGAAGCGGACTTATGACCGGCCGCGGACCGCGTACCAGCGCATCATGGATCTGGAGGCCATGGACCCGGAACATGCCAAGGCCCTGGCGGGCATCCACGGGGACCTGAATCCGGCGGCCATCACTCGCCGCATCAATGCCATCCAGAACCATCTCATCAACCGGGCCAAGATGCGCGCGCAGTCCGGGGATGCCCTATTTGGCGAGCAAATTAGTTGAGGCATGCGGGATTATTTCGCGAGCATATTGACATGAGGCAAGGCGGGATTATGCACACCCGCCCGGCGAAGAGGACTCCCTAGGCACCTCCGGCCCGGATTCGACAGCCCAGTCGATGCGTGGCAGTGCGCCGGCCGCGGTGGCGAGGTGGTTCAGGTGGAGCCACACGGCTGTGGAACCCGGGGCGATGGCTTGTGGCTCTCCGTCCACGTCCCCGTGTGGATACACCGTCACAGGAATTGATCCGTGGTTGGTGACGGCGGCCGAAGAGGTCAGCGTGTCCCCGGGGTGGATGCCCGGGACGGGCGGGCCGTAGTTGGCCAGCAGGTCGGCGCGGGAAGCCACCAGCTGCGCGGCGGCCTGGCCCACCTCCTTGCCCGCAGCCCCGTAGCCGGCATCCGCCTGCCCAAGGACCAAATGGGGTTCGGTGAACCTGAAGTGCTGCGGGGCAGCGGGGGTGATGGAGCGGGGCACGACTTCGACCAGGAGTTCCGGGTGGCCGGGCAGCGGGCGGGACCCGTGCATGGGGTCCGCGTCCATCGGGCTGGCGGCGATTGGGTTGAGGGCGGCCGGTGCGGTGAGCGCTGCGAGCGGGATGCGGGCGAAGACGATGTCCTCGTAGGCGCCGCGCTCGTAGAGCACGCCGATGGAGCCGTCGGGCAGTTGTGCGGCGGTGGAGTAGGCCGAGGCACCCGGGCAGAGCACCACGGTTCCGGCCCAAGTGGTTCCGGCATCGGGACTGTGCCGCAGCACGGTGTTGCGGCGCAGGTGCCGGTGCGCGTTGTGGGTCGCCACCAGCCCGCCGCCGGCCAGGGCCAGCAGCGAACCGTTGTCGGAAGGATCGGGCAGTTCCGGGACCGGGACGGGGCGGGTGAAGGTGGCACCGCCGTCCACCGAGCGGGCCGACAGCCGGTGCGGCGTGGCACGCGAATGCAGCAGCACGGTTCCGTCGGGCAGGGCGGCGAGCGAGGATTCGTTGGTGTGGGTGCCATCCGCTGCCGGCTCCAGCGCATCTCCCAGGCTCCAGCTGTGCCCGTGGTCATCGCTGTGGGCCACCGCGGCGGCGATCCGCCCGCGGTCAGTCAGCAGCACCACGCAGGGCTGGAGCAGCCGGCCGGCGAAGGGTCCGTGCCCGATCCGGGTGCCGGCGCCCGAGGCGGCGAAGATGCCGCGGATCCCGGGGCGTTTCAGCTGGCCGGTGATCCGGCGGTGTGTCCAGCTGTGGCCGTCGTCGGTGGAGACGGAGAGGTCAACGTGCTGGGTCTGCGTGGTGCCTTCCAGGGATTCGAAGAAGCCCCATTGGGTGGTAGCGGCATGGAAGCAGAAGATGGTGCCGGTGTCGGGGTCCACCAGCAGGGAGGCGTCCCCGAATCCGTTGAGCCCGGTGCCGGTGCGCAGGATGCGCTGTGGTTCCCAGCTTTCCCCGCCATCGGTGCTGCGGCGCAGCACCAGGTCCGCGGGGGAGGGCAGGTCATCGAGCGTGGGCCGCCCGTCGTAGACCGCCAGCAGGGTCCCGGCCGTGGTCACGACCAGGGCGGGGATGCGGTATTGCCGGTAGCCGCCGGCGCCGCGGGTCGCCAGGACGGTTTGGCCGGTGATCGGCGGGCCGGCGCTCGCAGGGTGGGCGATGAGTGGGTGGGTGCCAAGTGGTGTGTGGTTCATGATTCCAGGGCGTCGAGGAACCAGCCGGTCAGGGTCGCCGGGTGGGTGATGGCGGTGCCGACCACCACCGCGTGCGCGCCGGCATCCAGTGCCGCGCGGGCCTGGGCCGGGGTGTGGATCCTGCCCTCGGCGATGACAGGTACGCCCAGGTCCGCAGCTACTATGTCCTCCAGCAATTCCAGGTCCGGGCCCTGGATCTTGGGACGCTCCCCGGTGTAGCCGGCCAGCGTAGTGCCGATCAAGTCCGCCCCGGCGGCCGCCGCGGCAATGGCGTCCTCCAGCGAGCCGCAGTCGGCCATCACCGTTGCACCGGAGCCCGCGCGGATCCCGGCAATGGTTTCGGCCAGGGTGAGCCCGTCGGGCCGCGGCCGCCGCGTGCCGTCCAGGGCCACCACGTGGGCGCCGGCGGCGGCAACTGCCAGTGCGTGGTGCAGCGTGGGGGTGATGAACACGCCTTCGTGCCCGTCCTTGAACAGGCCGATGACCGGGACCTGCACCGCCGAACGGGTGGCTGAAATATCCGCCAGGCCCTGCACGCGCACCGCCTTGGCCCCGCCGATCACCGCGGAGGCGGCAACCTGGGCCATGGTGCGCGGATCGCGCATGGGTTCGCCGGGGTAGGCCTGGGCGGAAACGATCAGCGCGCCCTTCAGCGCGGCAAGATCGGAAGCTGTCAACAGCACGGGGTTGGCTCCTTGAAAGCGGGAAGATGGGTGGAAGCGGCGGGGGCCAGCAGCAGGGAGGCGGCCCCGGCCAGCGCGGCGTCGGCGCCCAGGGCGGCGGGTTGCGGGACCAAAGAAGACAGCGGGCCGATGAGTTCGGCGGCGAAGGCGGCGCGCAGCGGCGCCCACCAGGAATCCCCGGCATCCGCCAGGCCGCCGGAAACGATGACCGCTGTGGGGTCCAGCGCATTGGCCAGCCCGCCCAGGGCGCGCCCGGCGGCGGTGGCCGCGGTGTCGATGGCAGACAAAGCCAGCAGATCCCCGGCGGCGGCGCGGTCGAATACCGCACGCGCGTCGGGCACCGCCGGGTCTCCGCCGCTGCGCAGGTAGAGCGCGTGCAGCGAAGGCCCGGAGGCGATGGCCTCCAGGTGTCCGGTTCCCCCGCAGGGGCAGCGCAGCCCGGTGGCCTCGACGCTGGGCACATGCCCCAGATGCCCGCCGACCTGCCGGGCGCCAAAGAGCGGAACCCCGTCCAGCAGCAGCGAGCCTCCGATGCCGGTGCCGAAGGCGGCCAGCAACACCGAGGAGGCCCCCGCGGCTGCGCCCAGCCAGCCCTCGCCCAGCGCGTGGGCATGCACGTCGTTGACCGCGTGCACTGCAGAGGGGTGGATCTCCAGCCGGGCACCGAGCCCGGCGCGCAGGTCGGTCCCCGCCCAGCCGGGCAGGTGGTCGGTGGCCGAGAGCACGGTCGCGGTGGCAGGGTCGATGACCCCCGCCGCCCCGATGCCGACCCCGAGGGCCGGGGCACCGGCGGCGGCGGCCGCAGCCAGGAGCGGCGCGGCAAGCTCGGCGATGGCATCGAGCACGGCCTCGGGCCCTGCCGCCGCGGGGGTGGGCAGCGAGGCCCGGGAGGTGATGGTGCCGTCGGCGCCCACCAGGGCGGCGGCGATCTTGGTGCCGCCCAGGTCGATGCCGACGGCGGTGGGAGGGACCGGCGGGGGAAGCGCTGCCATGGACCTAGAGCAGCCCGGCGGTGGACAGGATCTCACCGATGCGCGCTGCCTCGGCGGCGTTCAGCGATTCCATGGGCTGGCTCATGGTGTTGGCGCCGATGACGCCGAGTTGCACCAGGGCGGTCTTGAACGCGCCCAGGCCGCCGGCGCCGGGGGAGACGCGGGAGGCATCCGGGACCTCGACGATGCGGAAGAGCTCGGCCAGGCGGTCCTGTTCCTTGACGGCGGTTTCCCAGTTTCCGGACACCGCGGCGTCGTAGAGCCTGCGGTAGCCGGCGGGGTCCACGTTGGCCAGGCCCGGGACCAGGCCGTCGGCGCCCGAGAGCATCGCGGCATCGCAGATGACCTCGTGCCCGGAGAACATGGCGAAACCGGGCAGCTCGCGGGTGAGCAGGCGCAGCTGGCGGAAGGCGATGTCGTTGCCGGAGGAGTCCTTGACCCCGGCCAGGGTGCCTTCGTGGGCGAGTTCGGCCAGCAGTTCGGGGGCCAGCTTGAAGTGGGTGCGCACCGGGATGTCGTAGGCGAAGACCGGAAGGTCCACCGCCGCGGCCACGGCGCGGAAGTGCCGCTTGACCTCCGCGGCATCGAAGATCGCGTAGTACGGGGTGGTGATGACCACGGCGTCGGCGCCGCCGGCGGCAACCTTCCGGGCCTCCTCGATCACCCGGGCGGTGGTCTGTTCGTTGGCGCCCACCAGCAGGGGCACGCGCCCGGCGGTGGCCGAGGACACGCAAGCCAGCACCTGCGTGCGCTCGGCGTCGGTGAGGTACGGGGTTTCCCCGGAGGAACCCAGCGGGAACAGGCCGTGCATGCCGCCGCCCACCAGGTGCTCGACCACCGCCTCCAGTCCCGGCAGGTCCAGGGCGCCGGCGGAGGTGCGCGGGGTGACGACGGGCGGGATGACGCCGGTGAATGCGGGGGTGGTGCTCATAGTTCCTCCAGGGGAGTTTGGGTGGTTGCCGGGGCCGCGAGCAGGCTCGGGGCGGCTCCCAGCAGGGTTCGGGTGTAGTCGTTGGTGGGGTTGTCGAAGACCTGGGCGGCGGAGCCCTGCTCCACGATTCTTCCGGCGTTCATCACGCAGATGCGGTCAGCGACGTAGCGGACGGTGGAGATGTCGTGGGAGATGAAGACCAGTCCCAGGTTGAGCTTGGCCTTCAGGTCGGTGAGCAGGTTCAGCACCTGCGCGCGGACCGAGACATCCAGCGCGGACGTCGGCTCGTCCGCGATCACCAGTTCGGGATCCAGGGCCAGCGCCCGGGCGATGGCCACGCGCTGGCGCTGCCCGCCGGAGATCTGCGCGGGGGAGACCTCCGCGGCGGAGGCCGGCAGGCCCACCAGTTCCAGCAGCTCGTAGACCTTGGCCGAGCGCGAGGCCCGGGTGCCGATGCCGTGCACCAGCAAAGGGTCGGTGAGGATGTCGTGCACCGTCATCCGCGGGTTCAGCGCGGTGGCCGGATCCTGGAAGATGATGGACACGGCCTTGCCGAATTCCTTGCGGGCGCCCCCGCGGCGGGAGAACGGTGCATCGTGGAAGAGCACCGAGCCGCTGGTCGGTTCGCGCAGGCCCACCAGCACCGAGGCGAGGGTGGATTTCCCGCACCCCGATTCCCCGACGATGCCCACGGTTTCGCCGCGGGCGATGGTGAAGTCGACGCCGTTGACCGCGCGCACGATGGTGGGGTGGAAGAGCTTGCCGCCGCGGGCGCGGTGGTGGACGTGCACATCCCGCAGTTCCAGGACCGGGGCGGCTGACACGCCGGCGCCGCGGGCGCCGGCCAGCGTGGTGGTGCTCATGCGTTGGCTCCTTCGGATGACGTGGCGTCGGAGGTGGCGGTGGAATCGGCGGCAGTGGTGGCCCAGTAGTGGTCGGCGGAACCGACCTGCACCAGCTCCAAGGCGCGGTGCGGATCGGCCGCGGGGTCCAGCGAGCGGGCGGCGAAGCGGTCCCCGGCGGCGAAGTCGCGGGGGCTGGGCACCGATCCGGGGATCTGGTGCAGGCGCTGCGCGCCGGATTCGATGGAGAGCACCGCGCCGAGCAGCCCGCGCGTGTATTCGTGCCTGGGATCGGCCAGCAGCTGCCCGGTGGCGCCGGATTCGACGACCTGCCCGGCATACATGACGGTGGTGCGGTGCGCCAGGGAGGCCACCAGCGCCAGGTCGTGACTGACGAAGACCATGGCGAAGCCGAGTTGTTCGCGCAGCTCGTTGAGCAGGTCGACGACCTGTGCCTGCACCGTGACATCCAGTGCGGTGGTCGGCTCGTCCGCGACCACCAGCTTGGGGGAGCGGGAGAGCGCCATGGCAATGAGCACGCGCTGGCGCTGCCCGCCGGAGAGCTCGTGCGGATAGGAGCGCAGCGTCCTGCGCGGATCCAGCTTGACCAGCTTGAGCAATTCCTCCGGGCTCATCCGCCCGTTGCGCCGGGTCAGCTGTTCCATCTGCTCGCGGATCAGCATCGAGGGGTTCAACGAGGACAGGGCGTCCTGGTAAACCATCGCGATCTGTTCCCCGCGCAGGCCCTTGAAAAGCTTTTCGCGGGTGGTCTCCCGGTTGTCCGGGCCCACGAGTTCGCGGCCCTCGAACTTGATCGATCCGGTGACCGAGGCGTTGGGTGCCAACAGCCCCATGATCGCCAGGGAGGTGATCGACTTGCCGCAACCGGACTCGCCGACCAATCCCATGGTCTCGCCCTCGTTGACGGTGAAGGAGACCCGGTCAACAATGGCGGTGTCGCCGTAGCGGTCGGGGAAGCGGATGGACAAATCGCGCACCTCGAGGATCGGGCGGGCGGCGGTGTCCGGGTGCAGCCGGTCGGATCGTCCCAGTTCGGTGGTGCGCAGGGCCTCGAGCTGGGCGGCCAGCAGCGGCGGGGTCGCCGCATCAGGGGAGGAGGAGAGAGCAGCAATAGCGGCCGCGTGTCCGGACTCGGCGCGCAGCACCGCGGCGGCGGTGTTGTCCTTCTCGGTGATCTTCGCCGGCTTGCGCAGCCGCGGGTTCACCATGGCGTCGGTGAGGCCCTCGGCCAGCACGTTCAGGCACAGCACGGTGAGCAGGATCAGCAGGCCGGCATAGGTGGTGGCCCACCAGGCGCCGTTGAGCACCAGGGTGCGGCCATAGGAGATGACGTTGCCCCAGCTGGGGGCGGGGTCCTGGACGCCGGCGCCCAGGAAGGACAGGGAAGCCTCGAAGATGATGGCATCCGCCACCATCACGGTGGCGAAGACCAGCACCGGGGCCGCGGTGTTGCGCACCACGTGCCGCACCAGGATGTGCAGGCGGGAAGCACCGAGCACTTGTTCGGCGCGGACGTAGTCCTCGCCCCACTGGGCCATGACGTTGGCGCGAACCACGCGGGCCAGCTGCGGGATGTAGATGACGGCAATGGCCACGATGATCACCGGGACGGAGTTGCCCAGGGTTGCCAGCAGGACGGCGGCGAGCGCGATGCCGGGGAAGGCCATGATGACATCCATGATGCGCATGACCGATTCGCTGACCCACTTGGAGGCGGTTGCTGCGATCGCGCCGAGCACCGCACCGATGGCGATGGCCAGGGCCACGGCGCCCAGGCCGATGAGCAGGGAGGAGCGTGCGCCGTAGAGCAGGCGCGAGTAGATGTCCCGGCCCAGCCGGTCGGTGCCAAAGGGGTTGGTGGCACTGGGCGCCTGGGCGGGGATGCCGGTGGCCAGCGGGTCGTGCGGGGCAAGCCAAGGGGCGAAGATCGCGGCGAGGGCAACGATTGCCAGGAAGAGCAGGGCGGCCTTGGAGCCCAAGGGAAGGGCCTTGAAGGCCAGGCCGGGGCGGCTGAGGCGGTCAGCGAGTCCGTACCGCATGGTCATACCGTCCTAATCCGGGGGTTGATAAGCAGGTAAAGCAGGTCCACGGCGATGTTGACCAGGACGAAGGTGATGGCGATGGTCAGGGTGACGCCCTGGACCAGGGAGACATCGTTGTTGGTGATGCCGTTGAGGATGAGCTGGCCCATGCCGGGCAGCGAGAAGATCATTTCAATGACCACCGCACCTCCCAGCAGGTAGCCGATCCGCAGGCCCAGCACGGTGACCGGGGTGATCAGTGCATTGCGCAGGACGTTGCGGCGGATGACCTCAGGGCGCGGGACGCCGTTGCCGATGGCGGTGCGGACGTAGTCCTTGTCCATCTCCTCCACCATGGAGGTGCGCACCACGCGGATCAGCGAGGCGCAGACCGGGATGGCCAGGGCCAGGGCGGGCAGGGCCAGGGAACGGAAGTAGCCGGCGGGGTCCTGACTAAAGGGGACGAAGCCGCCGGAGGGGAAGGTTCCGGTGCCCAGGGCCAGCCACTGGATCAGCAGGATGCCAAGCCAGAAGGAGGGGGTCGCCACCGCTGCGATGGAGAGCACGCGGATGCCTTGGTCCGGCCAGCGGTCGCGGTAGAGGGCGGCGGTGACGCCCAGGAGCAGGGAGAGCACCACGGCGATGGCGACGCCGAAGAAGGTCAGCTGCAGGGTCAGCGGGAAGGCGCCGGCAATGATGTCGGAGATCGGCTGGGCCGGCGGGGTGGTCTTGCCGAAGTCGAGCACCAGCAGGCGGCCCAGGAAGGCGATGTATTGGGCGATGACTGGCTGGTCCAGACCGCGTTCGGTGCGGTAGGCGGCCTTGGCTTCTTCGCTGGCGCCCTCGCCGAGCGCGGTGGTGGCCTGGTCGCCGGGGGAGAACTGCAGGACCAGGAAGACCAGCAGCGTGACGCCCAGGATCATCAGTGGCAGTGCCGCCAGGCGTCGGCCCAGCAGGCGGAGGATATTGCCCACGTCTATGGTGCTCCTCGGTATGGGGGGGGTGGAAAAAAGAAAGCTTGGGAAAGAAATGGCGCGCCGCCCGCCCGCCATGGGGGAGGGGGAGGGCGGCGCGCCAAGTATTTTTAGGCGTGCGCGACGTCCACGAAGGAAAGTCCGGTGGTCGGCAGCGGGCGGAAGCCGGTGAGCGTGTCGGGGTTCCAGGCGGTCGGGAGCATGCGGTGCAGGATCGGGTAGAGCGGTGCCTGTTCGGCGATCAGGTCAATGACCTGGTTCCAGACCTTCTGTGCTGCGACCGGGTCGGCGGCACGGACCGCGTCATCCAGCTGCTTCTGCACCGTGGCGTATTCCTTGGATTCGTGCCAACGGAAGCGGTCCTGCGGCCACACGGTGCCGCGGTACCACCAAGAAAGCAACAGGTCCAGGTCGTTGCCGAAGACCGAGGGATCGCCCGGTGCCGCGACGACGCGGAAGGTGCCCGAGTCGACGTGGTCCGGATACAAGGCACCGGACTGCATGGACTTGAGCGTGACCTTGACGCCGGGAAGCTTGTTCCAGGATTCGATGATCACCGGGGCGGCGTCCTTGACCCAGGAGGTGTCGGTGGTCAGCAGCTCGAAGGAAAGCTCGGTGACCCCTGCCTCCTTGAGCAGGGAAGCTGCCTTGTCCGGGTCATAGGTGTAGACGGTGGAGGCGCGGTGGTAGCCCGGGTGGTTTTCCTGCACGAAGGAACTGGCGGCGGTCGCGTTGCCCAGCAGGGCGCGGTCGATCACGGTCTGGGTGTCCAGGCCGTAGTGCAGCGCCTGGCGGACCAGCTTGTTGTCGAAGGGCTTCTCGGCGCAGTTGAACATCAAGAAGAGCAGGCCGAAGGACTGCACGGACTCGACGGTTGCGTTGGCCTTGAGCCGCTCGATGTCCAGGTAGGGGACGTCCTCGATGGCCTGGACGCGGCCGGATTCGACGGCGGTGACGCGGGCGGCGGCATCCGAGAGCAGGAACCAGGTCATGCCCGGGGCCTTGGCGGCCATGGGGCCGTTGTAGGCCTCGAACTTCTCGAAGACGATCTTGTCGTCCTTGACCGCGGAGATGAGCTTGTAGGGTCCGGTGCCCACCGGGGCGGCGTCGAAGCCGGCCTGGTCGGCGGAGGCCAGCTTCTTGGGCACGATCTTGACGATGGAAATGCGCTCGGCGAAGAGCGGGAAGGGGTACTTCAGGGTGAAGGAGACGGTGTCCTCGCCCTTGGCGGCGACCTTGTCAATGAAGGGAATGAACTGGGCGAAGAGCGAAGCGTTCTTGGCATCCAGCACGCGGTCGAAGGAGTAGACGACGTCTTCGACGGTGACCGGGTCGCCGTTGTGGAAGGTGGCACCGGAGCGCAGCTTGATCTCGTAGCCCAGCTCGCCGACCTTGACGGGTTCGGCGGCGGCCAGGGCCAGGTAGCGTTCGCGGGTGGAGGGGTGCAGCTCGGTCAGGCCCTCGAAGATGTGCAGGTTCGCGGCCATCGGGGTGGCGCCCGAAGAGGTCATCGGGTCGAACCCGGTGGACAGGGCGTAGGACATGCCTGCCTCGATCGGCTTGGTCCCTGCGGCACCTGCCGCCCCGGTGGTCGCGGTGCCGGTGGCGCCGCTGGGTCCGCAGGCCGAGAGGGTCGCGGCAAAGGCGCCGGCAACGCCCATGGCCCCGGCGATCTTGAGGAAATTGCGGCGGGAGCTGGCCATGTTCATTACTTCGTTGTGTTGCTTCATGGTGGGTCACCTCGAGTGGAATGTGAGTGGAGATCGGATGTAGGATGTCCTATGGCTGAAGTACAATGTATGCGAAGTCACATTGAACGTCAACCATGGCCCCGCACCCGGCGGGACCGGCAGGCACCACGCGGCAGATGAAAGGGAATCCCCGATGAGCGCAGCACAGCCAAGCGGCCGGCAGGCACGGGCCAATGCGGCCAACCGGCTGCAGGCCCTGCAGCAGGAAATCATGGAATTGATCCTGGAGCGCGGGCTCGTTCCGGGCGATCCGCTGCCCACCGAGCATGAGCTCGTCGAGGTGCTGGGCGTGGGGCGCAACACCGTGCGCGAATCGCTCAAGGTGCTCCAGGCCCTGGGCATCGTGGATGTGCGGCACGGCTACGGAATGTTCGTGGCCACCAAGCAGCTCGGCGCGCTCGCCGCTACCCTCGAGTTCCACTCGCGGCTCTCGCTGCGCAACGGCGGACACGAGGCAATGGAACTTGTCGAGGTCCGCCAGGCCCTCGAATCCGGTTTGATCGGCGCCGCCATTGACGCGATGACGGCGCCCGCGCTGGAGGCCGTGCGCGCCGCGGTGGAGGACATGGAGGCCAGGGCCGAGGCCGGCCTGCCACTGAGCGAGGCGGACAAGCGTTTCCACCGCGGGCTCTTTGAGCCGCTGGAAAACGGGATGCTCACCAACCTGCTGGGGGTCTTCTGGTCCGCCTATTCCAAGCTGCACGAGCAAATGGACCCGACCGACGACCTGCTCGTCGAGACCGCCCGCAACCACCGGGAAATCTATGAGGCAGTGGCCGCGGGCGACAAGGCGAAAGCGGGAGAACTCATGGCAGGTCACTTTGACGGGATCCGCGGACTGATCCACACCACCGTCGGCGGTGAGTGAGTAGTCCCTCGGGGAAGCGCCGGGATTAGGCCGGGTCCCGTTCTACGGTGGTTTCGTAGCCATAGCGGTCCCCGCGGTACAGGGTCTCGGTGGCCTCGATGGCCCGGCCTTGGTCGGTGAAGCCCACGCGGTCCACCCGCAGGGCGGCGGCACCCACGGGCTGGTCAAGGAGGTGCGCCTCGGCGACCGAGAGGTTGGTTGCCGTGATGCTTTGGCCGGCCCGCATGATGCGCTGGCCGTGTGCGGCCAGCTGCGCATCCAGCGAACCCTCCGGATCGGGGAGTGCCTCGCCGAACAGGCCGGGCACCAGCCGCGCGGTTTCCAGCGCCATGGGTGCACCGTCGGCCAGCCGCAGCCTGCGCAGCAGCAATACCTCGGAACCCTCCTCCATGCCGAGCGCCCGGGCGGTCTCGGCCGGGCACGGCTCGATCCTGCAGTCCAGGGTGCGGGAGGATGCCTTGAATCCGCGCTCGGCCATGTCCTGGCTGAAGCCGGTCAGGCGCGTGCCCTTGCGGATCTGCGAGGGATCAGCGACATAGGTTCCCGACCCCTGCACGTTGTAGACAAGCCCCGCCGCCGCCAGCCTGGCGATGGCCCGCCGCACGGTGTCGCGGCTGACCTGGTAGCTAACCTGCAGCTCCCGTTCGGTCGGCAACGGCGCGCCGATGGAAAGGTCCATGCGGATCTGCTCGGCCAGGACCTTGGCCAAAACCACGTATTTCGGCGATCCGGTCCGAACCAATTCGAGTGAAGTCTCCATATTCCCGAGTATAGAGCGAATCATTTTGATATTGGTACGGACAAATCATTGATTCATGGGTACTCTGGGCAAGGTGGAAATCATCGTGCTCTCAGACCCCGCGGCCGTGGGCCGCCACGCCGCCCGCCTCATCGCCGACACCCTTGCCGGGAAACCCGACCCCGTGCTCGGCGTCGCCACCGGCTCCAGCCCGCTGGCCACCTACGCCGAACTTGCAGCCCTGGTGCACAACGGACTGGATCTTTCCCGCGCCAGTGCCTTTGCCCTGGATGAATATGTGGGACTGGACCCTGCGCATCCCGAGGCCTACCACTCGGTCATCCACCGGACCGTGACCGTCCCCTTGGGGCTTGATCCCGCCCGGGTCCACGTGCCAAACGGCTCGGCCGCGGACCTGCGGGCAGCCTGCGCGGACTATGAAGCGGCCATCGAGGCTGCCGGCGGGATTGACGTACAGCTGCTGGGTATCGGTGCCAACGGGCATATCGGCTTCAACGAGCCCGGCTCCTCGCTGGGCAGCAGCACCCGAGTGAAGACGCTGGCCCCGCGGACCCGGCGCGACAACGCGCGGTTCTTCGGAGGAGAGGCCGAGGCTGTTCCGGTGCATTGCCTGACCCAGGGTATTGGCACCATTCTGCGTGCGCACTCCGTGTTGCTGGTGGCCACCGGGGAATCCAAGGCGGCCGCCGTGGCTGCCATGGCGGAGGGCCCGCTCGGGGCCTGCTGTCCGGCGAGCGCGTTGCAGCTCCACGAACGGGCGACCGTGGTGGTGGACGAGGCCGCAGCCTCGTCGCTGCGGGACCGCGAGTACTACGATTTTGCCCGCGACAACGCGCCCGAAGGTGCCTTCGGCCGCGACTGATCCATTCTCCGAAGCTTGGCATCTGTGGCACGCATCACGTATCCATAGATCGGATGTCCTACCTCTTAGCTCGACCTCACCGACCCTCCCCACGCCGGAAAGGCACTTCCCAAGAGATGACCGCACACCACAAACCCCGACTCTCCCGCGCCGCACGCCCCTTGGCGACAGCCGCCATGATCGCAATGCTGGCCCCTGTCGCACTGGCCGGATCCGCTTCCGCGGCCCTGCCGGTGCCCGGCAACGACCCGTTCGCCGCCCCGGGCAGCTACAGCGAAGAAAACCTCGCCGCCGACCGGACCGGCGAAAACTACTTCTACCGCATCCCCGCCCTCGCCCATCTGGGCAACGGCGTGGTGCTCTCCTCCTGGGGTGCCCGCCCGAACTCCGCTGCCGACGCACCCAACGCGAACAGCATCGTGATGCGCCGCAGCACGGACAACGGCAAGACATTCGGGCCCATGACCACCATCGCGGCCGGACACCTGGGCGATGCCGAAGAACCAAAGTACGGCTACAGCGATCCCAGCTTCGTGGTTGACGAGCAAACAAACACCATCTTTGCCTTCTTTGTCTATTCCAAGGACCAGGGCTTCCATGGAAGCACCTGGGGCAATGACGATGCCGACCGCAATGTCATCAGCGCCGCCGTGGTTTCCTCCACCGACGGCGGTGTGACCTTGAGCGAACCGCGCCTGATCACCGATGTGGCCAAGCCAGGCGCCGACTCGACCCCGGAGCCCGGGGACGTGAAGACCACCTTCGCCACCTCCGGGGCCGGGATCCAGCTGCGCTACGGGCCCCACGCCGGGAGGCTGATCCAGCAATACGCCGGTCTTGTCCTGCAGGAGGACGGGAGCACGCCGATCCAGGCCTACTCGCTCTACTCCGATGACCACGGACAGACCTGGGAGCGCGGGGAGTTCCTTGGCACCGGGATGGATGAAAACAAGGTCGTGGAACTCTCCGACGGACGCGTGATGCTCAACTCCCGCGACTCAAACAACGGCGGCTTCCGCAAGGTGGCCATCTCCACCGACGGCGGACACAGCTACTCACCGGTCGAAACCGACACCGAGCTCGTGGATCCGACCAACAACGCCCATGTGACACGGATGTATCCCGAGGCGGCGGAGGGCAGCCAAGACGCGAAGATGCTGCTCTACACCGGGGCCAACCACCCCACTGAGCGCCGCAACGTCTCGGCCCGGGTCTCCTGCGACGACGGGGAGACCTGGCCGGGGCTGCGCACCATTCGTTCGGGATTCTCCGCCTACTCGGTGGCCACCGCGCTGGATGATGGTATGTACGGGGTCTTCTATGAGGGCAGCTACACCAACGACCTTCCCCTTGCCACCTTTGACCGAGACTGGTTGAACGTGGCCTGCGCCCCGCTGGCAGCCGAGGCCCTGGCACTGGATGCGGGGGCCAGCGCCGAGGCGAGCCTGGTCATCAGCAACCAGGAAGACACAGCGCTGTCCGGAACGCTGACGCTGACCGGACCGGCGGGGTGGAGCGCCGGCACCGCCGAGCTCTCCGCACTGGCGGCCGGGGCCAAGACCACGCTCACGTTGCCGGTCACGGCACCAAGCACCGCCAACGGGGCAGTGAAGCTGCAGGCACGGTTCACTGCCGCCGACGGACGCACCTCGCACAGCACCGTGACCGCCCAAGTAAAGGGACAATCAATCATCTCGCTCGAGGTGTCGGGCAAGCGCTCCGACGCCGGCCGCGACCTCGCCGCGATGCCCTACTCGGCGGGGGAGAAGTTGCCATACGCCTTCCACGTGGCAAACACCGGAAACACCACTGCGTGGGTGGTCCCGACAGCTGGCAACTTCGCCCCGCTGGTCGCCGCACCGGTGGGCCAGCCCAGCCCGGCGGGCAATTGCCGCTACTCCTCACTTGCGGCAGGTGCATCCTATGACTGCACCACTCCCCGCCACACCGTGACCGAAGCCGAAGTCGCCGACGGCTTCTTCAAGCCTTCCAGCACCTGGACCACCGGCAGGATCCCTGACTACGCCACAGTGGTGAAGGAATATTCCATTGACGGAGGCGAGGTCGACCTGGTCGTTCGCGCGCCGGGCCTCTCGGCCATTGCCGCGGCCGGCACCTTCACCGACGTGGACGGAAACGGACATGCCTCCGCCGGGGACACCGTTAAGCACGCGGTGGACCTGGGCAACACGGGCAACGTCCGGCTCACCGGGATCCACGCCGGAGATCAGGCGCTCGCCGGGGAACTCACTCCCGGAGCCGCCCTGGAAACCGAGATCGTCCACGAACTGACGGCCGAAGAGGCAGCCGCCGGCGAACTGGCCGGGCGCACCATGGAATTCGAAGCAGCCAACGGCTCCAAGCGGGCGGTTGCGCAGCTCGAACTTTCGGCCGTCCAGCTGCCGCGGGACCCCGCGGCCTGGGAGCCAAACGACGCTGAAACGCAGGCCCCGGCAGGCAG
The DNA here is from genome assembly GCF_039535115.1 of Paeniglutamicibacter sulfureus. Classification (NCBI taxonomy): domain Bacteria; kingdom Bacillati; phylum Actinomycetota; class Actinomycetes; order Micrococcales; family Micrococcaceae; genus Paeniglutamicibacter; species Paeniglutamicibacter sulfureus. The sequence goes on along the minus strand of NZ_BAAAWO010000001.1, from coordinate 1,498,517 downwards.
CCGGCTTTCATTCGTGCCGGAGGCGGGGGCCGCGCGCTGGGACGGAAACTACTCCGTAGCCCTGGACCTTGCCCGGGGGACCAATGCAAGTGTCTTCCATCTCTTTGAAGACGGGAAGCTGATCCACGGCCAGCAGCTTGAGGTCAACAGCCCGCAGTCGCAGCGCGCCGTGGTCCAGCTGCGCGGCCGCGCCGACGGAACCCGCGTCTACACCGCGGAACTGGAAAACGCCGCGGGCATCGCAAAATCCCTTCCGTTGCGGGTCACCGTGGATTCCGGGAGGGCCGAGTAACCCCCGCCTGCAAGGGACTGAACCGCACGTGACGGGGGTCCGCGGCCACCGGGTCGCGGACCCCCGTCACGCGGTCTTACAGCAACAACCAACTGCCCTCACCTCGCCGGTGCTTCGTGGAATTCAAATGAAAGCTGAGTAGTGAAATAACGGGGAATGAACCGGGACAGGGTTATGATGAGTCGCGATGGCAAGGTTATTTGGGACCGACGGTGTCCGCGGAAAAGCAAACGAACTTCTGACCCCAGAACTGGCAATGGCGATTTCACAAGCCGCCGCCATGGTGCTGGGGCACGAACAAATACATGACGGGCGACGTCCCGTGGCGGTGGTGGCCAAGGATCCCCGGATCAGCGGCGACTTCCTCTCGGCTGCGATCGAGGCTGGCCTTGCGGCCACCGGCGTCGATGTGCACGATGCGGGGACCCTGCCCACTCCGGCGGCGGCCTACCTGGTAGCGGACCTTGATGCCGACTTCGGCGTCATGATCTCCGCCTCGCACAACGCTGCCCCGGACAACGGAATCAAGTTCCTGGCCCGCGGCGGCAAGAAGCTCGACGACGCCCTCGAGGACGCCATCGAGGCGGCCATGGAGAAGCCCAAGTACCGCCCGGTCGGTGCCGACGTGGGGCGCATTTCACGCTTCGCCGATGCCGAGGACCGCTACGTCATGCACCTGTTGCAGACGCTGCCCAACCGCCTGGACGGGCTCAAGATCGTCCTTGACTGTGCCCACGGAGCGGCCAGCGGATGCTCGCCGGAGGTCTTCAACGCCGCCGGTGCCGAGGTCCTGGTCATCGGTGCGGAGCCGGACGGCATCAACATCAACGACGGCTACGGCTCAACCCACCTCGAACGCCTGCAGGCGGCAGTGCTGGACAACGGCGCGGACCTGGGCATCGCCCACGACGGCGACGCCGACCGCTGCCTGGCCGTTGACCATGAGGGAACCGTCGTGGACGGGGACCAGATCATGGCCATCATGGCCACCGCATTGAAGGACCGCGGGGAACTCAAGGACAACACCCTGGTCGCCACCGTGATGAGCAACCTCGGGTTGAAGATCGCGATGCGCGAAGCCGGCATCACCATCAAGGAAACCGGTGTGGGGGACCGCTACGTGCTCGAGGGCATGCGCGAGGGCGGCTACAACCTGGGCGGCGAACAGTCCGGCCACGTGATCTTCGCAGACCACGCCACCACCGGGGACGGGGTGCTGACCGGCCTGCACATCGCTGCGCGCGTCAACTCCACCGGCAAGACCCTGAAGGAACTCGCCGCCGCCATGACGGTATTGCCGCAGGTGCTGATCAACGTCAAGGGCGTGGACAAGCATGCCGCTCCCGCGAACAAGATGCTGATCGCCGCGATCGTCGCCGCAGAGGCCGAGTTGGGCCACAACGGCCGGGTGCTGTTGCGCCCTTCGGGTACCGAGCCGGTGGTTCGCGTGATGGTGGAAGCCACCTCGCAGGACATGGCGCAATCCCTGGCCACTTCGCTGGCCGCAGTCGTTTCACGCGAACTGGCACTATAGATTCTCCTTGCAACATTGAGACCGTGGCCGAGTGTTCCGGCACCAACGGTGTCAGGCGCTCGGCCACACGCATTTGAGGTGTGCAGCACTCAGCTGCAGCCGTGACTGTCGAAAGGGTGTGCCAGAGGCATGAGCATGAAGATATCGGTGATTGGCACAGGATACCTAGGCGCGACACACGCGGCCTGCATGGCCGAGCTTGGCTTTGAGGTGATCGGCGTGGATGTCGATCCGGCCAAGATCGAGGCGTTGTCAGAAGGCAAGCTGCCCTTCCACGAACCTGGCCTGGGAGAGCTGCTGCGCAAGCACGTGGCCTCCGGCAGGCTGCGCTTCACCACCGACTACGAAGAAGTGGCCTCCTGGGCCGATGTGCATTTCATCGGAGTCGGCACCCCGCAGCGCGCCGATGGCCACGGGGCGGACATGCGGTTCGTCGATGCCTCGGTGGCGGAACTTGCCACGCGCATTCGCGGCACCGCGCTGATCGTGGGCAAGTCCACGGTTCCGGTGGGCACCGCACGCCGCCTGCGCGGGCTCATTGCCGCCAACGCCCATACGGATGCGCAGATCTCCCTGGCCTGGAACCCCGAGTTCCTGCGCGAGGGCTTCGCCGTGGCAGACACCATGTCACCTGACCGGCTGGTACTGGGAGTCGAGGACGCAACCTCCGAGGCCATCCTGCGCCGGGTCTATGCCCAGGCGCTGGAGGCAGACACCCCGCTGATCGTCACCGACTTCGAGACCGCGGAACTGGTCAAGGTGGCCGCCAACGCGTTCCTGGCCACCAAGATTTCCTTTATCAATTCCTTTGCCGAGGTCACCGAGACCATCGGCGGGGACATCACGGTGCTGGCCGATGCGCTCGGCCATGACGCAAGGATCGGGCGAAAGTTCCTCAACGCCGGCGTGGGCTTCGGTGGAGGTTGCCTGCCTAAGGACATCAGGGCGCTGCAGGCCCGCACGAGCGAGCTGGGACTGACCCACACCATGGGTTTCCTCGCCGAGGTCGACGAGATCAACCTGCGCCGCCGCGAACGCGTGGTCCGCCTGGCCCAGACGATGCTCAACGACAAACTGGTGGGTGCCCGCATCGCGGTTCTTGGAGTCACCTTCAAGCCCGACTCCGACGACGTGCGCGATTCCCCGGCGCTGGATATTGCCGTCCGGCTGTTCAACGCCGGTGCTGACGTTTTGGTTTATGACCCCAAGGGCAACAAGAACGCGGCCGAGCGCTTCCCGCGGCTGCAGTATGCCGACGACCTGCCCGAGGCAGTGAAGGATGCAGACCTGGTGCTGCTGCTCACCGAGTGGGCCGAATTCAAGGCACTTGTCCCGGCGGACCTCGAGGAATTGGTCGCCACGAAGCGCATTATCGACGGACGCAACGTGCTTGACCGTGCGCCGTGGCGGGACGCCGGATGGGAAATCGTGCGGATGGGCCAACATTATGCGCCGCTCGATGGAGAACTCTAAACAGCCGAGACGGTAGCAGACCTTTGGCGGCGAGTATCGGCGGCGTCAGTGAATCCCTCGCCGAGCGGGAGGCCTGGGCCGAATCCAGGCAGGTTTCGATGCTGCGGGCCCCGACGATTTGTGGCCACATGCAGAATTGATTTGCATGTGGCCACAGTGTCGATCCGGTTCCGGGCAGTGTCCGGAGAGACCGGGGCATGTATTGAAATCACGAGGAGATTTGGTCAAGTCCGTCGGACTCGATTCCTAGTAACGTTGCTAAGTGAATATGATGACTGCACCTACGCCGCACGCTAAAGCGGCGAGAAGAGCCAGTCCAACATTTTGCCAGACGTAGGGCACTCGCGGTCCCTGCCGATAAAAGCGGTCGTAACTGCGTTTGCGTGTTCTTCGTCCCAAGATTTTCTCCCCAAGTGTGGCGCGTCCCCCCACGAGCGCGATCAGAATTGATACTACCAGTTGACGGCGATTCCACCATTCATGTGACCAATTAGGTGTTGCCGATCCATAAGGGTTGCCATCGCGTCAACGCGCTCTCCACCTCTTCCCTCTTCACGTTTAAGTGTCGTAAGGTGACTCCATAGAAGCGGTCCGAAGTAAATTGGGGAATTTATTCTGGACCGCACAGGGATCACTTTTGGGGAAGTGGGTGGGTGCCCTATGTTGTGGCATCGAGGAAACAAAGCGCATTCAGGTCAGTTGGAACCGCAGGTCCCAGTTCCTGCTAGTACGGTACGTCGCGCGATTCTGACAGCTCCGTTCATCGCAGCTTTTGTTGCTGCTGGCGCACCGCCAGCGGCAGGAACCACCGTGGGTGATGTGGGGGATGTTCTAATTGGCCCGACAACAGACGCCAGCACAGCGGCTTTTCTCGCGGACCCGAACTCTCTATCCCGAACCGCGCTTTCCGCCGCATTGGCCGGGTCGATGCTTGGGGGGCCTACTAAAATCAATTCGACGCAGGGACTCTACGCCCGCAATTCGACGCATGGCCGTGCTCTATCCGCCGACCCTGAAGTCGCGGGTAGAATCTGGGGTGCTACGTCGGGTGGTTTGTCCCACTGGCAAGCGGCCAAGGGTGCCCGAACTAACACCGTAAACCCAACGACGCAATCGCTGGTGCAAATGGAATGGACGGCGACCCACGTCTATCTCGTGTCCTCGGGGAACGCTGACCGCTTGGGGCAAGTGTGGCGTTCGCCCAAGCCGGCCGTACCGGCAGCTCCTGTTTTTGAGTGGACCAAGATTTTCGATCTCACCGGAGGAATCACAACACCATCCGGGGAAATGGACGGTGGAGTCAACTCATATTTCCGAGAACAATCTTTCGCGCTTGGCCCGGACGGTTCCGCTTGCGTCCTCGAATACGGCGCGACAATTAAAGGCGGCCCATCGGTCTATTACTCACCCAACGCCGCATCCGCGTCGCCATTGTGGACTAAGCGACAGACGTTCACAGACTCCAAGCACGGCCACGGCATCAAGTACATCAACGACGGCTATTGGGCCATGCTTGGTGACGCCGGGTTTACCAACGTTGGTCTGTGGAAAGGTGGGCAGAACGGGGCAGGGTGGCAACGCCGCAGCGTGTATGAACCAGCGCAGGGCGGAAATTCACTTTACGGTATCAATTTACTTCCCTGCACGATCAACGGGGCCCAAGTCATTCTGACCGACAATGACACTAAACGCGGTCACTCCATTCTCATGTTCCCCACACAAGGCGCAGGAAACTTCCCCCTAATTCCGTTTGTCAACGCACCACTGCCATACGGGGTGGGAACGGTGCGTTCGCTCGCATTCACGTCGGAGGGAAACCTATTTTGGGTGCAGACAGGGGAGGGCGGTTCAGCTGGCCCATACGACTCCATGTGGCTGTGTCCCCCACCGTTCCGTGAACCGGTGATGCTTGAAGCAATCCCTGCCAATAACTCGCTAAGCACCCTCGGACTGGTTGTGGAAAGCGGAGACTACCTCTTTGTAGGAAATCAGCGCATCCGCAAGGAGAAGTTCCTCGGCCAGTAACTCATCAAATTGCCGAAGGTAGTACATTCAGCGAGCGTCCGGATTGATGAATATTGATGACATAAGTGGTTCTATCACTCGACCGTAAAGGAACACTATGGGTGGATGCGTTCGTCTCAGTTCTGGGCACTGTAAAAGTCCGTGGCACTTCTCGGCTACGATAAGTAGTCGAAAATTTATCTTATCGTGCCCAAACCGATTTTGAAGGACAATTCCTAACCTCCTACGAGTGATGAATACTCACGAAACACTCCGCATTGAAGTGGCAGAGCACCAAGCTTCCTCAGCTCGACATTCGAACGATCGAACCATCCAAGAACGTCAGGTCCCGGCCAGCACGCGGGAGTTCCTGCAGGAGGTCAACGGCGCTGACGGTGCCTTCATGTGCCGCGAGGGCGCCCGCGTGCGCGTGGATCAGTGCACCGGCAGCAGCAAGGTCCGTCAGGCGATGGCCAAGGGCCACTACGTCCTTGTTCGTGGGCGTGGCCGGGAGGTTGGCTGCGGCCAAGACCGTGCCCAGGATGCCGGTCAACACGTCGCCGCTGCCGGCAGTCGCAAGGTCAGGCGTGGATGCGTGCACAATCAGCGTGTAGCCGTCCGGAGCCGTGCAGATCGTGGACGGTCCCTTAAGCAGGACGACACTGTCGTAGGCAACGGCGGCCCAGCGGGCCCAGCGGATCGGGTCGGCGGCGATGTCCCGGGAACTGACGCGGACACCTGCTTTTGCCAACAGGGCGTGGAGTTCCCCGGCATGCGGGGTGAGGATGCGCAACTGGTGGTGCTCGCCCGGCTCCAGCATGGAAAATGCGCCGGCATCAATGACGCAGGGCGTGTTCGCCGCCAGTATTTGCGCCAGGTGCTTGCGGGTGTCTTCGTTGTCGTCCAATCCCGGGCCGATGGCCCAGGCGCCAATGCGCGCTGCACCCTCGCGTTCATTTCGGCGGTTGCGTGCAAGCAGCGCCGTGAGTTCGGGGGTAGCCAGGGGAACAGACTCCGGTACCTGGGTAGTCAAGGCGGTTGCCACGGCATCCGGGACAAGGGTGCGCAGCAGTCCCAGTCCGCCTGCCACCGCGGCACGAGCCGTGAGCACCGCGGCACCTGGGTACTTCGCGGAGCCGGCCAGCAGCCCCAGCACCCCGCGTTGGTATTTGTGGCGCCCGGCGGCGCTCCAGTCTTCCTCACGACCCAGCAACAGCTCCAGGTCGTCTCCCTGCACCACCCAAGCCTCGGGCTCCGGCAATGCCGCGCCGAGTCCCAAATCCGTGACGCAAATGCTTCCCGAGACCAGATGGCCCGAGCCGACAGCGAGCCCCGTCTTCAGCGCGCCGAAGCTCACCGTGCGATCCGCCGGGATAACGCTATCGATCGCAGCCCCGGTGTCGGAATCGACCCCGCTGGGCAAATCGCAAGCCAGTACCGGAATGTCCCGGGGGATGGCTGGCAATTGCAGACCGGGACGCGCGCCGGTGCCGTAGCCGGCATCGATCAACAGGTCGCAATCCTCGAGCAGTTCGTCCAGGTCCGCCACGGCGGCCGTGCGCCCGCCCGCACGCGACAGGGCGGCCAAACCCTCTTGGTGGGCCTTGGCGCCCAAGAGCACCGCGGTGGTATGGACCCCGCGCTTGGCCAACGATGCCAAGGCGAAGAGTCCGTCCCCGCCGTTGTTCCCCGGTCCGACCAGCGCCACGGCGCGTGATCCGTAAAGCCGCCCGGTATCTTCCTTGAGCATCACCACTGCCTGGTGGGCCAACGCGTCGGCGGCACGGCGCATCAATGTCAGGTCGTTGGCATCGCGCAGTAGCTTGGCTTCGGCATCTCGAACGTGGGTACCTGCGTAGACGGGGATCATTAGTTCAGAATACCCAACTCCGGAGGGGAATTGCCGCAGAATCGATGCGGCGGCGCAATGGCCCGCCCGAACATGTCGCCCGCGTGGGCAATAGCCGGGGGACCGGGCTAACGTTCGGCGACCACCATGGCCGTGGCAAGGTCGCCGTCGTGGCTCATGGACAGGTGCCAGTGCACCACGCCCTTTCGCTCGGCTGCCTCGGCGACGGAACCGTCAAGCACCACATAGGGGTCGCCCGCGCTGTCCTTTTCAATCCAGCAATGCTGCCAGTTCATGCCCGCCGGGGCTCCGAGTGCTTTGGCAATGGCTTCCTTCGCGGCAAAGCGAGCGGCCAGCGACCGAACGTGTAGCTCGCGTTCTGCAGGCACGAAGAGACGCTCGCGCAGGGCAGGGGTTCGCGCCAACTGCGCCTTGAAGCGCGAGACCTCAACAACGTCAACACCAATTCCCACGATCATGCCTTCGAGTTTATCTGGCGCGGCACCCAGTCCATGCCACGTATCCGCTCCCCGCCGGGGTCATGGCATGTGCACCCTGTTCCAGAGAGAGGGGAAGTCGTAGGCTTCAAGGCACCGTGGGCAAGGCGCAGACGGAACCGAGGAGTCTGGCAATGACAACAGAAGATCGCGCAAGTGACGTGGAACCGGCCGCAGTGACCCTGCTGCGGGACGGTTTCGGCCGGGTTCGGGAAGGTATCGAGCGGCTTCTGGATGAAGCGGAACCACGGATGCTGCGCTTTAGGGCGAGCAGCCACTCGAATTCGATGGCTTGGCTTCTCTGGCACCTGACCCGGATCCAGGACGACCACTTCACGCACCTGGCCAGGGCACTGGATGATGGATCTGCGCCGGAGCAATGCTGGATTTCCCGGGGGTGGGTGTCGCGTTTCAACTTGCCCTATGCCCAGCTGGATACCGGATTTGGGCACAGCAGTGACCAGGTCGCTGACTTTGGGATGTATGACGGCGAGTACCTGCTCGGTTACCACCGGGACGTGCATGGACAAGCCATGGGTATCTTGGCCGCTTTGCGCGAGCCTGACCTGTCAGCCGTTATTGACAGGCGTTGGAATCCGCCGGTCACGGCGGGCGTCAGGCTCATCAGCGTCCTCAATGAAACCGCCTCGCATCTGGGGCAGGCCGAATTCCTCAAGGGCATCTACGCCGACCAAACCGGCTGAGGCAGCATTCATTGCTTAAAACACCAGCGGTGCCGGTGATTCCCCCTTCAGGGAAGCTCCGGCACCGCTGGGTGTGTGAAACCTAAATAGGTCTAGGACCTACTCGACGGTGACCGACTTGGCAAGGTTGCGTGGCTGGTCGACATCCAGGCCCTTGGCCGAGGCCAATTCGCAGGCGAAGAGCTGCAGCGGCACGGTGGCCAGCAGCGGCATCAGCAGGGTGGGGGTCTCCGGAACGTAGAAGACGAACGAGGCGTAGTCGCGGACTGCCTCGTCGCCTTCCTCGGCGATGACCAGGGTCTTGGCACCACGGGCGCGCACTTCCTGGATGTTGGAAACAACCTTGGAGTGAAGCGAATCGCGGCCACGCGGGGACGGAACCACAACGAAGACCGGCTTGTCCTGCTCGATCAGCGCGATCGGGCCGTGCTTGAGCTCGCCGGCGGCAAAGCCCTCGGCGTGGATGTAGGCGATTTCCTTGAGCTTCAGGGCGCCTTCCATGGCGACCGGGTAGCCGACGTGGCGGCCCAGGAAGAGCACCGATTCGGTGTCCTGCATCGAGCGGGCCAAGGACTTGATTTCCTCGGCGCGGTCCAGGATGTTCTGGATCTTGGCCGGAATCTTGCCCAGGTCGGCCAGGATGTCCTTGATCTGGCCGCTGAACAGGTTGCCGCGCAGCTGGCCCAGGTACAGACCGAGCAGGTAGGTGGCGGTGATCTGCGCCAGGAAGGCCTTGGTGGAGGCCACAGCGATTTCCGGTCCGGCGTGCGTGTAGAGCACGGCATCGGATTCGCGCGGGATGGTCGAGCCATTGGTGTTGCAGATCGCCAGGGTCTTTGCGCCCTGCTCCTTGGCGTAGCGCACGGCCATGAGGGTGTCCATGGTCTCGCCGGACTGCGAGATCGAGACGACCAGGGTGTTGGAGTCAACGATCGGGTCGCGGTAGCGGAACTCGTGGCTCAGCTCTACCTCGACAGGGATCCGGCACCAGTTCTCGATGGCGTACTTGGCAACCGATCCGCCATAGGCGGAAGTGCCGCAGGCCAGCACGACGATCTTGGTTACGGATGCCAATTCCTCGGGGGAGATGCGCAGCTCGTCAAGGGTCAGGCGACCGAAGGCGTCCGAGCGGCCGAGCAGGGTGTCTGCCACCGCTGCGGGCTGGTCAAAGATTTCCTTTTCCATGAAGGAAGCGAAGCCGCCCTTTTCGGCGCTGGCTGCATCCCAGTCGACGTGGAATTCCTTGCCCTCGGCAGGGTTTCCCTGGAAATCGGTGATGCTGTGGGTGTCGGGGGTGATCGTGACGATCTGGTCCTGGCCCAGTTCCACCGCGCGGCGGGTGAAGTCGATGAAGCCCGAGACATCCGAACCCAGGAAGTTTTCTCCGTCGCCCAGGCCCAGGACCAGCGGGGAGTTGCGGCGGGCGGCAACGACAACGCCGGGGTGCTCGGTGTGCACGGCCAGCAGGGTGAATGCACCCTCGAGCTGGCGGGCGGTCAGCTCCATTGAACGGGTGAGGTTTCCCTCGCCGGCGCCGCGGTAGACCGAGCCCAGCAGCGCGGCTGCGACCTCGGTGTCGGTCTCGGAAAGGAACTCGACGCCTTCGGCGACAAGCTTGGCCTTCAACTCGGCGAAGTTCTCGATGATGCCGTTGTGGATCATGGCGAGGTTGCCGTTATCGGCAAGGTGGGGGTGGGCGTTTCCGTCGGTGGGGCCGCCGTGGGTCGCCCAGCGGGTGTGGCCGATACCTGTCAGCGAGGCCGGCAGCGGGTCGGCTTCAAGGGAGTCGACAAGGTTGGCGAGCTTGCCCGCCTTCTTGCGCGAGTCAATGCCCGCGTCGGTGACCACGGCGAGCCCGGCCGAGTCATAACCGCGATACTCGAGGCGCCGAAGACCCTCAAGAATCACATCGAGCGCCCCGTGATCGGCTGCGCGTCCAGCATTACCTACGTATCCAACGATTCCACACATGCAAAAAAGATTACCGTGCCGCGCAAGTCCCTCGGTTCATTTGCGCTGTCGGCTGGTCTTAAAAATATGTGTGCATGCCCACGCGTCCAAAGTATGGCCAAAAGGTGAAGTTTGGGAATACGGGAGGATTGTTGGCACAATTCAAGGCGTGAATGGACAGCGTGCGGTCGACTACAGTGCTACACCCTTCGTCGAATTGGACCGCCAAACCTGGGCAAGGCTGTCCAACGAACTCAAGCAACCCTTGGATGAAGCGGACCTGCGCCGCCTCAGCGGTCTGGGAGAGCAGCTGAACCTCGCCGAGGTGCGTGAGGTCTATCTTCCGCTCTCGCGCCTGCTCAACCTCTATGTCCAGGGCTCTGCCTCGCTGCACCAGGCGACCAACACCTTCCTGGGGGAGAGCACCCGGCGCACTCCCTTTGTCATTGGCGTGGCCGGTTCCGTGGCCGTGGGAAAGTCCACGACCGCCCGTGTGCTGCAGGAATTGTTGCGTCGCTGGCCGGACACCCCCGATGTGCAGTTGATTACGACCGACGGCTTCCTATATCCGAACGTCGATCTGGAAAAACGCGGCATCATGCACCGCAAGGGATTCCCGGAATCCTATGACCGTCGTCGCCTGTTGCGATTTGTTTCCGAAGTGAAGTCCGGCGCACCGGAGGTGCGCGCCCCTTGGTATTCGCACCTTACCTATGACATCGTGCCGGGCAAGGAAGTCGTGGTGCGCTCTCCCCAGGTGCTGATCGTGGAGGGGCTGAACGTGTTGCAGCCCGCCCGTGCACGCACGGACGGCACCGCCGGCCTGGCATTGAGTGATTTCTTTGATTTCTCCGTTTACGTTGACGCGAGAACGTCCGATATCGAGGAGTGGTACATCCGCCGCTTCATGAAGCTGCGCTCCGGCGCGTTCTCGGACCCCGCTTCCTACTTCCACCGCTATGCATCGCTGAGCGACGAGGAAGCCAGGGAAACCGCGCACGGAATCTGGAAACGGATTAACGAGCCGAACCTGAGGGAAAACGTCATTCCCACGCGTGGCCGCGCACAGCTGGTGTTGAGCAAATCGGCGGACCATTCGATCCGCAGGATGCTGCTTCGCAAGATCTGATACCCGAATTTTTTGGGTGAACGTATCGATAATTTCCCATAAAATTTCCGCGCCGTGCCTTTTGACCACTGCGATTGTGTGTAAAGCTGGGCACATGCTCAAGGGATTCAAAGAATTTATCATGAAGGGCAATGTCGTTGACCTTGCCGTAGCCGTTGTCATCGGTGCTGCTTTTGGCGCCGTAGTCACAGCATTGGTTGAGTTCATTCTCATGCCATTGATCGCAGCATTGGTCGGTTCGCCGAACTTCGATAACTTCCTGGTTATCACGCTCGGTGCCGGTGTGGCCATCAAGATCGGTGCGTTCCTGACCGTTCTGGTGAACTTCATCCTCATTGCTGCAGCCATTTACTTCTTTGTCGTGGTGCCGATGAAGCACCTCGAGGAACGGCGCCAGGCCCGCCTTGGCGTTGAAGAACCCGCCGAAGAGCTCGATCCGCAGCTTGCGCTGCTGGCCGAGATCCGCGACGAGCTCCGCACCAACCGAACCCTGTAAATCCACTGCGGACCCTTTCGGGTCCGTCCATTACGAAGCACCGGTGACCCGATCCCATGATCAGGTCACCGGTGCTTCGTCTTTTCCGGCACAGTACTGCAGGAGCGGTGGCGTGGGTGGCGTGGCCTTGAGCGGGCGCCAAGGGGAAAGTGGGATGATGGATGGGTGAGTGCACAATCAACCGAACAGACCGAAAAGCCGACCCACACCCAGGATGAGACAACGACGTCCACCTGGGAACGGCGGGCCATCATCGATCTGGCCAATATTCGTGAAAACGTAAAGCGCGTCGCCGAGCTCGTGGCCCCTGCCGAGGTCATGGCAGTCGTCAAGGCAGACGGCTACGGACATGGAGCGGTGGCCGTGGGACGTGCGGCCGTGCAGGCCGGGGCGACATGGCTGGGTTGTGCCCATGTCACCGAGGCCCTGAAATTGCGCGAGGCGGGGCTGGACTCCCAGTTGATGGCTTGGCTGCACACCGAGGGAACCCCGTTCGAAGCGGCCATTGCGGCAAATCTCGACTTGGCCGTATCCGGCTGGGAACTGGAGCATGTGGCCCGCGCGGCACAGGCCGCCGCGCAGCCCGCACGCGTGCACCTAAAGATCGATACCGGGCTTGGCCGCAACGGCTGCACGCCCGACCAATGGGAGCAGCTGTTGGGGCGGGCCGCCAGCTTCCAGGATGAAGGCCTGATGCGCGTGGTGGGTGTCTTCTCCCACCTGGCGGTGGCCGACGAACCCGAACGCCCGGAAACCGACGAACAATTGGAAGCATTCAACCAGGCGGTGGCCCTGGCCGAGGATGCCGGGTTTGACCTTGAGGTGCGGCACATTGCCAACACACCGGCAATCCTGACGCGTCCCGACGCGCATTACGACATGGTCAGGCTTGGACTGGGCCTGTACGGGCTAAGCCCCTTCGCCGGCGAAGAACCGGCACGGTACGGGCTGCGCCCGGCAATGACGTTGGTCAGCCGGATCGCGAACGTGAAGAAGGTGCCGGCCGGGCAGGGCGTGGGCTATGGATTGCGGTACCACACGGACAGGGAAACCTACCTGGGCCTGGTCCCGATGGGCTACGCGGACGGCATTCCGCGTTCTGCCTCCAACGCACCGGTGAGCATCAACGGCAAGACCTACCTGGTGCGCGGCACCATTGCCATGGACCAATTCGTGGTGGACCTGGGCCCGGATATAGACGTGGCCGAAATCCTGGGTTCCGAGGTCATCCTCTTTGGCGAGGGCGGCCCCAGCGCGACCGATTGGGCAGATGCTGCGGGGACCATCAACTATGAAATCGTCACCCGTATCTCACCCCGCGTTCCGCGCCGACTGGTGGAGGGCACTTGGGGAGAGTCCGGTGAATGATGCATCGATTGCCGCCGAGCTTGAGGTAGGCGATATTGCCGAGACCCGCGACTTCGCTCACCGGCTCGGAGAGATCATGCGCGCCGGGGATCTGGTGATCCTCACCGGCGAGCTCGGTGCAGGAAAGACCACTTTCACCCAGGGACTAGGTCTGGGAATGGGGGTACGTGAGGGAATCATCTCGCCAACCTTCGTGATTTCCCGCATCCACCCCGCCCTGGGTCACGGCCCGGATCTGGTGCATGTTGATGCCTATCGGTTGGACAGTGCCGCTGAACTCGATGACTTGGATCTGGAAGCGAGCATGGGCCAATCCGTCACAGTGGTGGAGTGGGGTGCGGGCAAGGTGGAGCAGCTCAGCGATTCCAGGCTTGAAATCGTCCTGCTGCGTCCTGGATCTGCCGAAGTCCACGAAGACCTGGTCTTCGACTTCAATGAGGGCGAGGATGACGAGCCGCGCACCATCCGGATCGCAGCATATGGCCCGCGCTGGGAGAACGATCCCGGGCTTGCCACGTTACTGACCGACTTCGACCGCTAGAACAACAGGGGAACCGCACACATGCTTCTATTGGCCATTGACACTTCGGCGAACGCCTCCGCAGCCTTGCTGGAATCCGAGGGCGACACCGTAGAGGTGTTGGGCTCCTTCACCTCAAACGTGGGCAACGACCACTCCGAGGTATTGGCCCCCGCCATCGAGTCCCTGCTCGATCAGGCCGGCGGCCGAACACCGGAAGCTATTGCCGTAGGTGTTGGACCCGGACCCTTCACCGGGCTGCGCGTGGGGCTGGCCACCGCCCGGACGCTGGGCTTTGTATGGGGGATCCCTGTCCACGGAGTGATGAGTCTGGACGCCATTGCCCTGGATGCCGTGGCGCAGGAGCCGTCAGACAACTTCACCGTTGCCATTGATGCTCGGCGCAAGGAACTGTACTGGGCGCGCTATGACAAGACCGGGGTCCTGCTTGAGGGACCGCACGTGAGCGTCGCCGAGGAACTTCCTGCTAGTCCGGTGTACGGGGCCGGCGCAGGACTTTATGCCGAGCGCCTGGCAACCGTGGGAGCGGATGTCGTCCCCGGATTCGAGCACGCCCACCCCGGTGCAGTGCCACTGGGCACCCGTGCCCTTCGCATCCTGTCCGCCGGAGAAACGCTTCTGGGGACCGAACCGCTTTACCTGCGCGAGTCCGATGCAAAGGTCCCCGCGGTCATGAAGGGGAAACTGCTGTGAACCCGAAAGAAGCATTCCCCACTCCGGCGGGCTTGGAGACCCGGGCCATGGTCATGGCTGATGTGGCCGAGGTCTGGGAAATGGAGAAGGCACTTTTCCCGATAGACGCCTGGCCGCAGGACATGTTTGTCGGCGAGCTGGAGCAGACAGCAACCCGGAATTATTGGGTGGTGCAGGATGCAGGGAAGATCGTTGCCTATTGCGGACTGATGTGCGTCCTGCCACTGGCCGATGTGCAGACCATTGCCGTGGCCCCGGATTACGAGGGCCGGGGGATCGGCACGTACCTTTTGCGTCTGATGATCGATACGGCGATCGAGCGCAGCGCCACAGACCTCTTGTTGGAGGTCCGCGCGGACAACCCCCGAGCCCGTGGTCTCTACGAGCGACACGGCTTCGACGCCATCCACCGCAGGCCCCGTTACTACCGCGACGGCGTCGATGCGGTGATCATGCGCAAGGTGCTGATCCTGGCTAATTGAGCGAATCTTAAGGGGGAACTGCGGGTAAGCCCGCCGGTCTTCCAGCCATCCAATTGACCCGCTTCGCCCAAACCGGGGTGAGACACCTAAAATTGGTCTTATGTCCCTTTCTGCACCGCTTGTTATTGGCATTGAATCCTCCTGTGATGAAACCGGGGTGGGTATCGTGCGTGGAACCGACCTCTTGGTCAATGCAGTGGCCTCCTCCATGGAGGAACACGTGCGCTTCGGTGGTGTCATTCCGGAAATTGCTTCCCGGGCGCACCTTGATGCCTTTGTCCCGACGCTCGATTCCGCGCTGAAGGAAGCCGGTGTGACCCTGGACGAGATCGACGCGATAGCGGTGACCAGCGGCCCGGGATTATCCGGAGCATTGATGGTAGGAGTCTCGGCGGCCAAGGCACTGGCCCTGGCCACGGGCAAACCCCTCTATGGAATCAACCACCTGGTCGCGCATGTGGGAGTCGGCATTCTTGATGGGGGGAAGCTGCCCGAAAACCTCGGTGCGCTGCTGGTGTCCGGCGGCCACACCGAAATCCTGCAGGTCAATTCACTGACTTCTGACGTGCGCCTGCTGGGTGCAACCATCGACGACGCAGCAGGGGAGGCCTACGACAAGGTCGCCCGACTGCTGGGACTGGGATACCCGGGCGGACCGGTCATTGAGCGGATTGCCAAGGAAGGCGACCCGAAGGCCATCCGCTTTCCGCGCGGTCTGACGTTGCCCAAGTTCATTGGAACGGAAGAAGAGCCGGGAAAGCACCGCCATGACTTTTCCTTCTCCGGACTGAAGACAGCCGTTGCACGCTGCGTCGAGCAGTACCAAAAGCGCGGCGAGGAGGTTCCGGTCGCCGACATTGCCGCGAGCTTCCAGGAAGCCGTGGTGGACGTGATCACGTCCAAGGCGGTTCGTGCCTGTCAGGAACACGGATTGACGAACCTTTTACTGGGCGGCGGGGTGGCTGCCAATTCGCGATTGCGCGAGCTGCTGGCTGTGCGCTGTGCCTCGGCTGGGATCGCCCTGCGTGTGCCACCGCGTAACCTGTGCACCGACAACGGCGCCATGGTCGCGGCCCTAGGCGCCCAGCTGGTTGCGGACCAGGTCCTGCCGACCGGGCTGGGATTCTCCACGGACTCCGGGCAACCGGTGAGTTTGATTTCATTGGCCAACTAGAAACGGCCGGGAATGCGAAAGGGTGGATGGGAATGGTCCCATCCACCCTTTCGCTTAGGTGCCCTATTGCTTTGCCTTAGGCCAGGTGCATACGGCGTACGTTGTCCTTGACGACTTCACGCAGGTTGCCGTTGTGGGCGGAGGCGATCTTGTGCTGCCACTGGTAGCCGGCTCCGCCCTTGATGATGCGTTCAACATCCGCCAGCTCGGCACTGCAGCCAAGCTTTTCCGCTACGGGCGCCAGCCGGACGAGCTCCAGGAGCAAATGCTCGGTGACGAGCATTTCATCCCCGGCGGCGTTGAGGATGATGATGGCCTCCATGCCGTAGCGGGCGGCGCGCCACTTGTTTTCAACCCGGTACCAAGGAGGCATGACGGGGATGGTGCCACCGTTGTCCAGCGTGGTGGACATGTCATCCACGAGGCATTGCGTGAGCGCGGCTATGGCACCGATGTCCTGCAGCGAGGAGAGCCCGTCGGAGATGCGCATTTCGACAGTCCCGAAGCGCGGGACCGGGCGCACATCCCAGCGGATTTCCGAGATGTCGTCAATGACGCCGGTGTGCAACATGTCGGCGACGTATGACTCGTATTGGTCCCAGCTCGGGAAGTGGTACGGGATGCCGGCGGTGGGAAGCTGCTGGAACATCAAGGCGCGGTGCGAGGCATAGCCGGTGTCTTCCCCACCCCAGAAGGGGCTGGAAGCAGACAATGCCTGGAAGTGCGCCTGGTAGTTGATGAGCCCGTCAACGATCGGCAGGGCCTTGGCCCGGGAGTCAAGGCCGACATGCACGTGAACCCCGTAGATCACCATCTGCTGGCCCCACCACTGGGTGCGGTCGATCATCTTGGCGTAGCGGTCCTTGTCGGTGACCGGCTGCAGCTTCGGAGGTGCGAACGGGTGGGAACCTGCGCAGTACAGGTCGACATCCATCGGATCGGTGACCTCGCGGACCGCCACCAGGTTCTCGTGTAGTTGGGCCTTGGCCTGTGCCACGGTTTCGCAAACACCGGTAACGATCTCCACGGTGTTCAGGAGCAGCTCCTGCTTCACATGGGGATGTTCCTCGTCGATGGCAAGCGAACCGTGGCGGAGGTTCAATTCGGCCAGCACTTCCTCGGCTACCGACCGCAGATCGGAGGTATGCCGATCCACCAATGCAACTTCCCATTCCACACCAAGGGTGGACTGGCGTGATGATGCGAAATCTATCTGCATCGGGCCTCCATGTCTTATGCGGCGAATCACGCCAATATGTTGTTACTGCACAGTCTATCGAGCGTAATGGCGCGTTTGATGCGACCGTCGGGGCTCGCCGGTAGTTTTGTGGATCAAGGGGTGCTCGTGCGCACACACCTCCTACACGGGCTCGACCTCAATGGCGTAACGCTGATCGCCGACCCGGGTGAGGATCAGGGTCGCCTTGTTCTTGGCATCGCGCCCTGTCCCTGCCAGCAGGATCTTGCGCAGTTCCTCCGGCGTGACATCCATGCCGCGTTTCTTGATGTCCAGCACGCCGATCTTTTCGGCCTTGACCCAAGCTCGGAGGTTCTTCACGTGGTAGGGCCGGACGGCAAGAACCTTGTAGGCCTTGGCCAGCGGGGTTTCAACGGGCTCCGCGGTGCTGAAATAAGCGATGCGCGGATCGATCAGGTGCCCACCGCTGGTCTTGAGTAATTCGTCAATGAGTCCGGCGCGGATCACGGCGCCGTCAGGTTCATAAATGTAAGAATCGATTTCGCCCACGGGCACGTCGCCGCGCAGGGCCGCATCCGGATCGAAGTCCACCGGACTGGTCAGCTCGGTGGCACCGTGCGCGGCGATGATCAGGGCAGCGCGGCGGATCCCGGGGCGGGCGAGCGGGCCGAACCAGAGTGCGGCCTCCGTGACGTCCCCGTTTATCGAAACCCATTGGACCTCGCAATTGGCCGGCACCGCGTCGTGTGGCAGTCCTGGGCCCATCTTCACGCCTACGGCCAGACCGCGGTCGGCCAGCGATTCGACGAACGACAGGGGCGGGCTGAAGGCCTCCGGATCGAAGATCCGCGAGGTGCCGGATGTATCGGTGGTGCGCCGCGCCGGGTCGAGCCACACCCCGTCAAAACCCGTCAGATCGAAGGTGGTCGCGTCGGCATTGACGACGGTGGCGGTAGGCCACGGCATGAGATTCAGGGTGGCAGCGGCCGCGGTGGTTTCGTCCATCTCCACGGCGGTCACCTCGAGTTCGGCGCTGGCAAGCGCGAGCGAATCGGCGCCGATGCCGCAACCCAGGTCGGCTACCTTCTTGATCCCGGCGCGGGTGAAGCGCTGGGCATGGAGTCCTGCGAGCTTGAGCCGCGTTGCCTGTTCCAGGCCGGCCGGGGTGAAGACCATGCGGTCGGCGAAGGGGCCGAACTTGGTTCGGGCCTTGGAACGAAGCTGGGCCTGCTGGACCACCGCCGTCACCAATTCCACTGGATGTCCGTCCTTGCGCAGAGACAGATTGAGATTCAGTGCCGCTTCCTTCGTTCCGGCGGCGGACGGGTCAACTGAGTTCAGAAGGTCCCACCCCTGGGGTGTCAATAGGATTGCCAGTTGGGATGCTGCGGCTTCAGAGCTTTGATTTGCCATGGGATCAAGCCTAGCGGGAGGAATCTGAGGTGCTCTGTATATGTTGGCCCATGCGGAGAATCGGCCTCCCCACATTACGTCCAAGAGCTCTGTCCTGCCATATATCGATTCGTAATATTGGTGATGTCTGTCACGCGCACGCAAAGGAGAATGCCTATACTTACTCTGGCAGAGTTTCGCGAAATGACAGGCAAATTCGTTGTCCACTCTGGTGAGTGGTCTTAAGGCGGCCGGTAGATGCAACGACAATCGGGTGGTCGTGGGAATGATTAAAACTAGTTTCAGGGAGGCAATATTTATGGGTCGGCGTTCGAGGTTGATATTGTCAGCATGTTCACGGGATTAATTCTCTCGACGAATAAGCCTGCCTTTCTGGGCCATACAACTTTTTTCTGGGGGAAATAGATGGATTCTTATGCAGCGCGCGCGAAAGAGACTGAAGCTTCGGACGCGCCGCGTTGGAACCCACCGAAGCCCAACGGTCATTGGATTCGTGATCGACACGTGGCCATGGACATAGCGGCATGGATCGTTGCCCTATGTCTAGCAACGATTTTCCGTTTTGAATTCAGAATGACTGAATTCAATTTCGTTCCGGTCCTGTTGGCCGGACTCGGTGCAGCCGCTCTACACCTCTTCCTGGGTTGGTTGCTTGCTCTGTACACCAGGCGATTCACTTACGGAACTTTTGAAGAAATCCGAGTGCTCGTATATGCAGTGGCGTTAGTTGGATCCGCCGCGAGCATGGTGCTGCTCGCATTTGGAACAGACTGGGATATACCACGCAGCATCGGGCTCATTGGTGCTCCGATAGCACTCTTGTTAATGTGTGGTGTCAGATACATGGAGCGCGTAGCGAGTGAACGGCACCTGCGTCCAGGCGATGCTGCGTTGCCGACCATTATCTACGGTGCCGGCTACTTGGGGGAAACCTTGGTGCGACGCATGCTCACGGACCCAAACACCACCTATCGCCCCGTCGCCTTAATTGACGACGACCCTGCGAAATCAAATCTTCAGATTCGCGGTGTTCAGGTAATGGGAAGTCTTGAGTCCATGGCTGAAGTGGCCGCTAGGACAGGTGCAGTTGAACTCGTCATAGCAATCAACTATGTGGATGCTCCACAAGTTCGATTGATCTCAGACACAGCCGCTGAAGCTGGCCTGAATGTCATGGTATTGCCGCCACTGAATGATGTTCTGGCTGGGAAGACCAGGCTCTCGGACTTGAGAGACTTATCCATTGAGGATCTTATTGGCCGGCACCCGGTCGATACCGAAATTGAATCCATTGCGGGCTACCTTGCCGGAAAACGAGTTCTCGTCACCGGCGCAGGAGGGTCCATCGGATCGGAACTATGTCTGCAGATCAGCAAATTCGCGCCTTCAGAGCTGATCATGCTTGATCGCGATGAGACTGGCCTTCAAGGGGCTCAAATTAGAATCGCTGGACACGGGCTACTACATACAAGAGACGTCGTCCTAGCGGATATTCGAGATACAGAAGCACTACAGAAAATATTTGAGGAACGGCGCCCAGACGTCGTCTTCCATGCTGCCGCATTGAAGCATCTGCCAATGCTGGAGCAGTACCCGGATGAGGCTTGGAAGACCAATGTTCTGGGCACACTAAATGTCTTGCGTGCCGCGCAATCCACGAATGTGGCGACCTTTGTAAACATCTCTACAGACAAGGCGGCCAACCCGAGCAGTGTTCTCGGTCATTCCAAGAGAGTGGCCGAAAAACTTACTGCATGGATGGCGATTGAAACGGGCAAACCCTATCTTTCGGTCAGATTCGGGAACGTGATCGGGAGCCGCGGTTCAATGTTGCCCACGTTCCGTTCACTCATAGAAGCAGGCGGACCACTGACTGTTACGCATCCCGATATCACTCGGTATTTCATGACGATCCCGGAGGCTTGCCAGTTGGTAGTACAAGCTGGCGGTATCGGAGGGGCAGGCGAGGTGCTCATCCTGGACATGGGTGAACCAGTGAAGATCCTCGACGTTGCCCAACGCATGATTGAGATGTCCGGAAAAGACATTGAAATTGTGTTCACAGGGATGCGTGAAGGTGAGAAGCTCCATGAGGAGCTTGTCGGACATGGAGAATCTGACAGTCGCCCTTTCCACCCACAGATCTCGCATGCCGACGTCAATCCGATCTCGCCGGAGCGAGTCACCAAGTCCTCTTGGGAAGCACGTCTCCAAACGGACTATTCCTCGGCTAGAGTGCCATCCGCCCCGAATCATCATGCCGAAATAGATGCCAGTGATTAGTATTCGTCGGAGTCACAATTACTCCGGATCATCCTCGGTTGATCACGGAATATTAAACGAACAATTTGACTCCGGGTTGCGCCGCGCTGCGACACGTGGCTTCCCTTGAAGTCAACTCGCTCACCACTCTGTTTGTCGTCAATAGGCTCCGTGACGGCCAGACGATGCACTCGAATTTCGTTGATGACGACACGAGTGGCTCTTCCACCGTTCAAATAAATCGAATTAAGTTTCTCGCGAAGAGATCAAAGCAGTCGCGGGCGCAGGCAAGCCCTGAGAGGGACAGTTGATGCAGGAAAGAATTTACATGTCATCGCCGGATGTTGGCGAGCTTGAGGAAGAATATATCCTCAATGCAGTTCGCTCGGGATGGATCGCTCCACTTGGACCGGACGTCGATGCATTCGAGTCGGAGCTTAAAGACAGGGTAGGAGTGAATCACGCTGTTGCCTTGAGTTCTGGAACAGCCGCGCTGCACCTGGCTCTATTGACTCTCGGTGCCAAGACAGGCGAGGTAGTCGTTACCTCGACGATGACATTTGCCGCGACTACAAACGCGATTATGTATACAGGTGCCGAACCATACTTCATCGACTGCTTGCCAGAGACTGGCAACATGGATCCGGAATTGTTGCGTCGGGCTTTGATTAGTTTGCGTGACGCGGGCACTCACGTGGCAGCAATTGTGCCCGTTGATCTTCTGGGTAAGGCGATCGACTACACGAGTATCCTCGGCATTGCTGCTGAATTCGAAGTACCAGTCCTTGCCGATGCAGCGGAATCACTCGGCGCAACACACGCTGGCAAGGCCGCAGGCAGTTTCGGCGCGGCTTCCGTGTTCTCGTTCAACGGAAACAAAATCATGACGACTTCCGGTGGCGGCATGCTGATGACCAACGACGAAGACCTCGCGAGCAACGTGCGCTACCTTGCAACACAGGCCCGGCAGCCGGTGGTCCACTACGAACATCACGACGTTGGCTATAACTACCGCTTGAGCAACCTGCTTGCTGCGCTGGGTCGCGCGCAACTTTCGCGTCTAGACCAGATGATAGCGAAGCGTCGCAGGATGCGCGACCAGTATAAGGATCTGTTCTCAGGAATAAACGGGGTCGAGATATTCGGTGCCAAGGGCGATGAGGAAGACAACGTGTGGTTGACCTCGATCTCGATAGACGAATCGGTGACGGGATGGAGTCCGGATGATCTTGCGGCGACCCTGGCACAGCATAATATCGAAAGTCGGCCGATTTGGAAGCCGATGCACCTGCAACCGGTGTTCTCAAGGTATCGAGGTGAGATTAGCGGAGTTGCCGAGAATCTGTTCAAGACGCATCTCACACTCCCGAGCGGTTCCTCGTTGAAGAAGTCTCAGCGCCAATTCGTGCTCGATATAATTTCGGAGTTTGCGCAGGCACGGGCATGAGCACTAAACGAAAGTACGACGCGGTCAAACGTGTTATCGACATTGTCGGAGCGGGAACCGGGCTCGTTCTACTTTCGCCGGTGATCGGTGCAACAGCACTAATCGTGCGGGCGAAGCTCGGCTTACCCGTCATATTCGAACAGGACCGGCCTGGTCGCGACGGCAAGATATTCAAGCTCTACAAGTTCCGCAGCATGCTGAACGCGGATGAGACGACGGGTCTGGTGAGCGACGCAGACAGGCTCACTAGTTTCGGAAAGGCGCTGCGCTCGACTAGTCTCGATGAGTTGCCATCCCTGCTGAACGTGCTGCGCGGCGACATGAGCTTGGTTGGCCCAAGACCCTTATTAGTAGCATATCTCGACCGTTACACGCCGGAGCAGACCCGTCGTCACGAGGTGCGCCCTGGTGTGACCGGTCTCGCCCAGGTCAGCGGACGCAACTTGATCAGCTGGGATGAAAAGTTCGCTATGGATATCGAATACGTCGATCGGCGCAGCTTCTTACTTGATGTCAAGGTTTTATGGCGAACGATTCGTGCTGTGTTTGTCCGTGAAGGCGTTAGCCACGACGGGCACGCGACGATGGAAGAATTCGTGGGGAGTTCTCGTGCCAATTGAGGCCGTACTCATTGGAGCTGGTGGCTTCGGACGCGAGGTTCTTGATGTGGTGGAAGCGTGTAATGCCTCCCAACGTCACGGTACGGATAAGTACATTCGCCTTTTGGGGGTCGTAGATGATTCACCCTCTGACGTGAATCTGAACCGACTTAAAGATCGGGGATACGATCACCTCGGTGGCGTGGAAGATATCCTGGCGCAGAAAACTGCTGGCAATTTTGTTCTCGGTATCGGTGATCCAAAGGTCAAACGAGGGGTCGCTGAACGACTTGAAAACGCCGGGTGGCATCCTATGACGGTTGTACATCCGAGCGCGGTTGTCGGTTCAGTACGTGCAATCGGCGCAGGAGCAATTATCTGTGGCGGGGTGCAACTCTCCACGAACACGCGTCTGGGTCGACACGTTCACCTGAATCCGAACTCGACGATCGGGCACGACACTGTGCTCGAAGATTTTGTTTCGGTGAACCCAGGGGCAATCGTGTCTGGGGATGTACTTGTCCAAAGCCGGACACTCATAGGTGCTGGAGCAATTATTCTGCAGCAGTTGTCGATCGGAGAAGACGCGTTGGTCGGTGCCGGTGCGTGTGTGACTCGATCGGTAGCTGCCGACACGGTTGTAATAGGTGTCCCCGCACGCCCCGTCGATCACAGTATCCTAACAGCGGCGAACACTAGTCGAGAGGTTCAAGAGATTGATGAGTGAAGGGCCGGGCCACGAAAGCGGCGATGCATACCTCGCAAGAACGGACAATCAAGATGTTTCGCGGCGTGTCGTGTACGGAGTCACCGTAGGTGTAAGCGCGCTCAAACTTTTGCGAGGCCAACTTCAATGGCTCGGCGCGCAAGGGTGGGACGTCAAGCTCGTGACTACACCCGATGAGGACGCTCATGCTGCTGCTCTGAGAGAGGGCACGGAGCTGTACCCCCTTCCGATGTCGCGCAGAATTTCCCCGGTGGCCGATTGCGTTGCGCTGTGGCGTTGGGTGCGGCTCCTTTCCTGTCTCAAACCTGCAGTGGTAAATGTAAGCACACCGAAGGCTGGCTTACTTGGGGGGATCGCAGCGTGGCTCACGCGAATTCCACGGCGCGTCTATGTGGTGCGAGGACTCCGCTTGGAAGGAGCTAAAGGCCCGTTGAGCTCTATCCTTTGGCTCACGGAATGGCTCTCCATGAAGGTGGCTACTGACGTATTGTTTGTGAGCCAGTCTCTTGCACGGGAAGCAGACAGTCGACGATTGCTGAGCCGTCGCAAGTCCTGGGTGATTGGCGCCGGCAGCAGCAATGGAGTGGACGCCCGGGCAGTGGAGGTGCGAGTTGAGTCAGTGAATCGTGACGAAATCAGGGTCAGCCTAGATCTTAATCGGGATGACTTTGTTGTTGGTTTTATTGGCCGGATTGCAAGAGACAAGGGCCTGGAGACGCTCGTCCATGCCTTCTCTGAAGAACTCTTGGACAGTAGAGTACGGCTGCTATGTATAGGTGCCGCGGAAGACGAGAACCTTACTAATATGGTGCGGGCACTTGGCGACAAGGTTAGATTCGTTCCGTGGACGAATGACGTGTGGGGATATTTACCGGCTCTGGACGTACTTTGTCTGCCGACGCTGCGAGAAGGATTCCCCAACGTAGTGCTCGAGGCCGCGGCTGCCGGAATCCCTGCGATCACAACCCGCGCTACAGGTGCCATCGACTCAGTCGTCGATGATCAAACAGGTTTTCTTATAGACGTCGGTGACGCTGATGCCCTTGTCGAGAAGATCAACCTACTCGCAGGTTCGCAGGAGACTGCGAAACGACTGGGATCGGCCGCGAAACAACGGGTTCTAAGCGAATTCCAACAAGAGAGAATCTGGCAAGGTATCGCCGAGATTTTGTCAGGAACTACGAATACATGCAGTGCAAATCGAATTATTGGCCTGACAACTGATGGAGAAAACAAGTGAAGGTACTCATTACCGGTGGGGCAGGTTTCATTGGATCGAATCTGAGCCGAATACTCCTGGACTTTGGAACAGCGGATGAAGTGCGGGTGTTTGATGATTTGAGCACTGGTTCCTTGGATAATCTTGAGGGCATTGATGTTCAATTTATCAAGGGAACCCTCCTTGACTTCGAGGCTCTTTCTGCGGCGGCCGAAGGCATGGACTCCATCGTTCATCTGGGGGCAATCCCTAGTGTTCCCAGATCTGTCGCGAATCCGCGCGCGTCGCATGACGCCAACACGACGGGAACGCTAAACGTTTTGGAGGCGGCCCGCGCTAGAGGTGTCGATCACGTAGTGGTTGCTTCATCCAGTTCCGTGTACGGGTCGAATCCTAAACTGCCCAAGAACGAGGACGACTACACCAGGCCGATGAGCCCGTATGCAGTGTCCAAGCTCGCTACCGAAAGTTATGCGCTTGCGTACCAGTCGTCCTATGGTCTCAAGACCCTAGCATTCCGGTTCTTCAACGTTTACGGTCCGGGGCAAGCCGCGGGCCATGCTTATGCTGCCGTTGTTCCGAAATTCATTGACGCAGCTCTCGCGGGTCGTCCGCTCGAGGTGCACGGCGACGGAACCCAGTCCCGCGACTTCACCTATGTTGACACAGTTTGCGAAGTGATTAGGAAAGCAATAACCAACAAGGTGTCTAGCCCGAGACCAATAAACCTCGCCTTCAACACCAACACCAGCCTGCTAGAGCTAATGGAAAAACTCGAGGGCTTACTCGAGCATGACCTCGAACGAGTCCACACAGATCCCCGGATTGGTGATGTGAAGGCGTCTCAGGCTGATTCTTCAAGGGTGCTCGAACTCTTCCCTGACATTGAACCAGTAGAACTAACGGTGGGCCTGAAAGCAACTCTAGCGTGGTATCGAAAGAATGGAATTGAAGCGTGAGCGATCTGACTAACGCACGTATCGCAGTGATTGGCCTAGGCTATGTCGGGTTGCCCCTGGCCATCGAATTCGCCAAGAAATTCGATGTAGTCGGTTTCGACATCAACTCTGAGCGCGTTGAGGAACTGAACCAAGGACATGACCGGACACTGGAAGTGGATGACGATGAGCTCCGCACCTCCTCCATGGTTTTCACGGATGATCCGGAAGCGCTTCGGGCCTCAACGGTTTATATCGTCACAACTCCTACTCCGATTAACGAGCATAAACAGCCCAATCTTCGTCCGGTTCTTTTGGCAGCTGAAACGATTGGAGGGGTACTCAATCCTGACGACATCGTAATCTTCGAGTCGACGGTCTACCCTGGAGCAACTGAGGAAGAATGTGTCCCAGTTCTGGAGGCTGTTTCAGGCTTGACATTCAACGTCGACTTCACCGTGGGCTATAGTCCCGAGCGTATCAATCCTGGCGATAAAGAGCATCGTGTAAGTAACATCATAAAAGTGACCTCAGGCTCCACGCCGGAAACCGCTGACTTTGTGGACGATCTCTATTCGTCAATCATTACCGTCGGAACGCATCGTGCCCCATCGATTAAAGTGGCGGAGGCTGCGAAAGTAATCGAGAACACTCAACGGGACGTCAACATTGCGCTGATCAACGAGTTGGCGATCCTCTTCAACAAACTCGATATCGATACCGAAGAAGTTCTACTTGCTGCGGGTTCGAAGTGGAACTTTTTGCCTTTCCGTCCGGGATTGGTGGGTGGCCATTGCATCGGAGTCGATCCGTACTATCTGACGCATAAGGCCCAGTCGGTTGGGTACCATCCGGAAATCATTTTGGCAGGTCGACGTCTGAACGACTCCATGGGTCAATATGTCGCGTCAGAACTCGTTAAGCGTATGGCAAAGAAGGGACTCCCTCTCCGAGGCGCCAAGGTTCTTATCCTTGGATTGACTTTCAAAGAGAATACTCCGGACTTACGGAATACTCGAGTGCTGGACATAGTCCACGAACTCCGGGATTTTGACATAGATGTCGACGTCCATGATCCTTGGGCCGATTCTGCGGAAGCGTTCGCACTTTACGGTATGAGGATCATGCCAGAGCTACTTAGGAACACCTATGATGCCGTGATTCTTGCAGTCGCACATGCTCAGTATAGGGAGCTAACTGGAGAGGAAGTTCGCGGATTCCTGCGAAATGAATCCGGCATTGTCTACGACCTCAAATCAGTACTGCGTCCTGATATCGTCGACATTCGCCTATAGATAATAAAGTATAGGAATATTGAATGGATTTTCAATATTCATTTTAAGAAATATAGTTCAAATCTTGTTCCTATGCATCGTTGAAGAAGCTTGTGGCAGATGCTTCGAGTACGGCGACCAGATCGCATGATCTGTGGGAAATATCGAGCCAGGATCGGTAGCCGACGTGCATGTGCATGAATTAGAGTACGTTTGAAGCTCTCGTCCTTCAACGGCAGCAACCTCAAGTTGCGGCGCGTCCAAAGGTCGTGAATTTGAAAGTGGCTTTGTCGTGCTGTTGTGCATTTGGTGGTTGTTCGGGGACATGAGTAGGTTGGGGTCGGGGCTGACTGATTCACATATTCCGGTTTACGGCGTTGGAGCCGGCGTATGAAGGAAGCCACTTAGAATAGATTCGGCCTTACCGCGGTTCAGGCCGTGTGATTCTGTGATTGGCAAGAGTTGTGAGAACTCAGTGCCAACGAGAGCTACGACGGTTAGCTGCGCAAAAGTTTGACCAACGACATTGGCTTCTCCACCTGTCCACTATAGGAATGTCAACGTAACGTCGTGAGGATCATCGTCCACGCATGCCGATCCATTGATTGGACTACCAGGTGGACGAGCCTCGTGACTTTGCCATTCGAGGCCCACATGGAAACTTGCAGGATGCCTAGGACTCAAGATAACTCGATCGACCAATTTGCATATGAGGGCATACGAAATTAATCAGAACGCATTCATGCGCTCATGTGTACGACTACTCATACGTCTTAAGCGATGAGTCTTGCAGGAAGGAACATATTGTCAAAGCATATAACGGCTATTGCATCGTATGGTCGGCGCGCGGGAAGTTCGAGAGTCAGGCTTTATGATTGGATTGATTTTAACAATCTTAAAGCAAGCGAAGAAGTTTACATAAACGCTTCAAGCAATTCTTTTCGTAAACTGCTTTCTAATCCTCGTAGAGTTTTGGCAGCGGAAATGAGTTTGAGGGAAATAGCAAATTCCCATAAAAATGGAAATCTGATCATTTCAAGGCGCGCTACTCCCTTCAGTAATGGCGCACTCGAGTCGAAGTTACTAAGTTCGGCCACTAGGGGTGTCTACGATTTTGACGACTCACTGTCAGCGGTGCAACAAGTTGGTGTCCAGCGACTATGGTCCCTATCGAAAACTTGGAAGCGAGCCGTGGCGACGGCGGATATTGTCATAGCGGGTAACGATTATCTCGCCGAGGAGGCGGGGAAATTTAATGATGAAGTCGTTATTATTCCAAGTTGTGTTAATCCGAATGAGTACAGAGCGAAGACGTCTTACGAATCCGTATTTCCAAGGGCTGTTTGGATAGGTTCACCCTCAACTGAATCCTATCTTTCATTGGTTGCAGAACCGCTCCTCAGACTTCATTCTAAAATTGGTCTCCGTTTAACGGTGATTAGTTCGGGCGATACGGCGTTGGGGGGGCTGGAGCCGATGGTGGATCGCATTGAATGGTCTCCAGATAACTACAAGGACGAATTGGCTAAGGCTGACATAGGAATCATGCCTCTCGTCGATAACAAATGGGCACGCGGTAAATGTGCCTATAAGTTGTTGCAGTACGGTGCTGCAGGCTTGCCGATGATTGGTAGTCCCGTTGGGTCCAATCAGACGGTCCTTGGGCGGTCAAGGAACCTTATTTCGAATAGCGCCGACGATTGGTTTGATCAGTTGGATGACTTCTTTAATCAGCCAGATTCCTATCGAGAAGCACTCGGAGGTCGTGCCCGCGAACTGGTCCAGAACGAGTATAGTTTTCAGGCTTGGCAACAGACGTGGATGAAAGCGGTGGGTCTTGAAGTGTAGAAATGGTATCTATTTCGCCTAATTTGGTTCGAGTATGCTCAGTGATAAAGAGTGCGACCTGGTTCGAGGTAACCTTCACTCTCTCCAGTAAGTGTCAACCAAGACTCTAACGAACCATTCTTCTAATAAGAATTTGAGATTTTATGACTATGAAGCGGTGCCCAATCGTGAATATAGAACAGTGTTGCTATGGCATTTCTGACACTTTTTTTATGGCCGAAGAATTCGAGCAAACCGCAAGCAGTTCGTGTGATCTCAACGGTGTTCTGAGATGAGCCCGCTAAAGGGGTCGGGCCGGCTCGCACTTGGTACAGCGACGATTGTCAATTCCATCCTGACTCTCAGCCCACAGCTGTTAGCTTTATTTGTTTTGATTCCAAGTTTATTTGGAATGTTTTCGATAGTGTATCTCGTTTATGCCTTTGCTGTATCTCTTACGCTATCTTTCGTTTCTGAACCGCTTATTAGGTCAAGAGTGGAACCTGACAAGCCCAGAGTTTGGCAAGGCTACATCTCCGCATTACTTAGTTTGGCTTTTGTGGCGGGCGTCGTTTCGGCGCTTTCAGCCCTAATGCTCGGCATGCAGCTTGGCCTGGCATTAGTAGCAAGTGTGGCGGTTGCGAGTAGTGCTGTACGAAGTGGAGTTCGATTCTGGCAGTTGCACGTTAACGACTGGCGTAAGGTCATGCTCGGTGACGCGCATGGGGTTGTTGGATTCTGGTTAGCCGCTTCTATCTGTCTGGCAACCGACGCGAGCGCCTTGTTCACCGTGATTGCTTCTTGGATGATCGCCGGTGTGGCGTCCTTGATTTCTAGTTTTCATTCCTTTGTCTGGTCACCGCGATTCACAAGCGAGTGGGTCAGGCGGCATTCGACAGATATCGGCCTCCTTCTAAGGGATTCCATACTTATGGATATCGGAGCAATATTTACCCCACTCTTGCTCGCGTCGTCATTAAGTCTGAGTTCATTTGGAACCTATCGTGCCGTCTCTAACGTGGCGTCGCCCGTTCGACTGTTGCTAAATCCGTTGCGCCCTTATATCGGTGCGTCGGCACGGTCAGGCGGCATCCGGCTAAGTAGAGTGCGTTGGCTGACGTGCACTGCCGGTATTTTGGTGGGCACATTGGCGTCGTTGGCATTGTGGTCCATTGATTTTCTGGGATTTAAGATGGGCGTAATTTCTTCTCTTGCTACATTTATTATTCCGGTTGGTATATTTGTAGGGGGGAATTTTGTTGGTCATTTTTTCTATATTCGTTCCCGCATTTCTTCCAACGGAAAGTTACTTTTCGTTGGACGAATAATTCAAACTACATTGATGACAATTGGTCCTATTCTGGGTGTGCTATTTGGGGGTCTTTCGGGAGCTATATGGTCTCTAGGATTAGTGACGATTATTTCGGCCTGCGCTTGGATGCTAATCGATGGCGCCAGTGTCAAGGCCTTTCGAACTCAGGAAGATACGATTTGACCCCTGATTGCAGTCGTGTGTTTAATGGCCAAGTGTAAAGACTTGCCACCGTCCTGGGTCATGTCGACCGCCTTGCCGCACGGGAGCGAGGCTGAATAGTCATCTGTGCCATCTTCCCACCTGCCCGGCCAAAGATAGTTTCTGTACATTGCCAAATAGCTGTGAGGGTCACGCTGCCCGTAAGGGTGGACATTCTTCTAATGAAGCTACGGTGGTGGGCCGGACGGGTACCGGCTGCCCACCGCATAAACGGACAAGACGTCTAAATGACACCGTGAGGGTCAGCTATTTGGTGAGTCACACTCCAGCGGGGAACGGCCGGCAGCTATCCTGCCAGCCAGTCCCACAGTTATTTGGCACGCCGGGATTATCGGTCCTTCACCCTATGCTAGATAGCGTCTGAAGGTACTTCTGTTCTGACGACTTGGTCCGCTCCCTCTGCCTAGATGGTGTGTAGGTGGTACTGGCATTTCCGGCGAATCGAAGAAGACCTAAGATCGGTTGTCAACGAAGTGACGAGATTCAGTGTCCACGATGTTGCGAGATTACACACCGACTCGTCGGAACAACAGTTCCAGCAAGCGCTATTTGGCACCCTACTAATTTCTCGGAAATATCACGCGGTTCCGACTCATTGAGTATTCGCCGCATCGGGGGCCACCCATTATTGTGCTTGGGTGCCAGCGATATTGCCGTTGGGGGCACCAGCTGCCCCAACGAATCCCACCATGCCCGACGGTGCCGGTCTTCTCCCGCATGTCGCAGCTTCCGGCATCGATCCAAATGGTGTCGTGGATGCCCCGGTCCATGACCGCGTCGTGGCGGACGCCGGGGCCGGGCGCCGGCTCGCCCTTAAGGCGCTGTTTGCGGAACACCGTCCGGCCACGGGGGCGTGACATGCGCCCACCCAGCGTGCGCAGGTGGCAAATATGCCCTGATGGTACGCCTATTCCGCCTACGTGGTACGTCGATTCCGCGTAGGTGGTACCGCTTGGGCGTCTTCCGTGTTTCGCTGGACGGATTCGCTGCGCACCAGGCGCGGTGAATCCGAGACAGGAGAAACGCAATGGTGGACCACAGGGCGATCATGTCGCTGCTGCTCAAGCACCGCAGCTACACGGAGATCACCGCATCGGCGAAATGCTTGAGTATTCGACGGTTTGGGGACCACCCATTATTGCCGTTGGGGGCCAGTGATATTGCCGTTGGGGGCCAGTACCTCCCTGGGCGGGAGCCACCGGTCCCCAACGGGCCTGGCTATGCCTGGACGGCGCCGGTCTTCTCTCTCATGTTGTAGCTACCGGTCTCGATCCAAATGGTGTTGTGGATGATCCGGTCCATGATCGCGTCGGCGTGGACGCCGGAGCCGAGGCGCTGGTGCCAGTCCTTCTGCTGGTACTGGGTGCAGAACACCGTCGACGTCGACCCGTAGCGCCGTTCCATGAGTTCCAGGAGCATGCGGAGGAAGTCGCCGCTGGGGCGGTCCAACAACCACTCGTCTACGACCAGCAGCGTGAAGGCCCCGTACTTTTTCAGGAACTTCGCGGCGCCCAGCGGCTTGTCCTGGGCCTGGACCCATTCCTCCTCGAGGTCCGGCATGCGCACGTAGTGGGTGCGGATCCGGTTGCGGCAGGCCTGCTTGGCCAGGGCGCAGCCCAGGTACGACTTTCCGGAACCGGTGAATCCCTGGAAGACCACGTTCTGGTTCTGCTCGATGAAGGCGCAACTGCCCAAGGCGGTGAGCATACTGCGGTTCAGCCCGCGTTCCTCGACCAGGTCCACCTGCCGCAAATCGGCGTTGGGGTAGCGCAGCTTGGCGCGGCTGATCAGGCCGCCGACCTTGGAAGTGGTGAACGTCGAATGCGCCTCGTCGACGATGAGCCGCACCCGCTCATCGAAGCTCAACGCCATGCTCAGGATTTCGTCCTGTGCCTCGAAGGCCTGGAGCATCTCGATGGCGTTCATCTCGCGCAGCTTCCGCTTGGTCTCGATATCCAGTGAGCTCATCGGGTGCCTCCCGCGTAGTAGTCGCCGCCGCGGACATAGCCGCCGTCGTTGTGGAAGAGCTCGGGCTGTGTGGCCAGGTTCTGGTCCTGGCCTGTTTCCAGCAGCGGGCGCAGGTGGGCGTAGCGTGGGGAGCGGACCTGACTCTGCAGCGCGATCCGGCAGACCGCCTCCAGCCGTGCCGGGCCATAGCGCCGGCTCAGGCGCAGCACCGCCAGCGCGGCGTTGAGGCCCTGCTCTTGGACCTGTACGGCTTCAAAGATCCGTTCCACCACGTTCAGCGTGCACGGCCCGGTGCGCGAGGCCCACTCCTTGACCCGGGCGGTGTCCCAGTGCTGCCACTGGCGCTCGGGCGGGATGTCGGCGTCGTTGGTGCGGTACTGGTTCAGGGCCTCGGCCGGCAGCAGCCGGTGGCTGGTGAGCCGCTCGTGGTTCCGATAGACCTCCAGTACGGACTCGGTCAGCCGCAGGTCCACGGTGGCGCCGATGCTGGACATCGGCACCGAGTAGAAGTTCTTCCGCCACGAGACGTAGCTGTTCCGGGCGACCTTCCGCCCGTAGACCCAGGTGCTGATCTCGTAGGCGGCCGCCGGCAACGGGTTCATCAGGGGCTGCTCCTCGGCCAGGAACACCGATTTGCGGGACCCTGCACGTTTCTGGAAGGGCTCCTGGTTGTAGGCCTCGACGCGCTCACGGATGGCGGCCCGCAACTGCCCCAGCGACCCGAACGTGGTCTTCCGCAGCCCGGCGATCACCCACGTGGCCACGTGGCTCACGGTGTTTTCCACGCTGGCCTTGTCCTTCGGGGCCCGGACACGGCCCGGCAGCACCGCCGCCCCGTAGTGGGCGGCCAGGTGGCGGTAGGAATCGTTGAGCACGATCTCGCCCTCGGCGGGGTGCTTGATCACCCCGGTCTTCAGGTTGTCCGGCACAATGCGTGGCACAGAACCGCCGAAGGCCTCGAACATCGCCACGTGCGCACGCAGCCAGCTGTCCTGCTTCATGTCCAAGGTCGCCTCCACGAAGGCGTACCGGCTGAACGGCAGGCACGCGACGAACAGGTAGACCCTGCTCCGCGTCCCGGTGACCGGATCGACCAATTCCATGGTGGGGCCCGACCAGTCCACCTCGATGCTCATCCCGGCCTTGTGCTGCACCCGGGATGTTGCGTGGGACTCCAGGACGAACCGCTGATATGTCTTGCAGAAGCGGTCGTAGCCCATGACCGCCTGCCCGGAGCCGGCCTGGGAATCGAGGTATTCGCCATGCAGGAGCTTCAGCGTCACCCCGACCTTGGCCAGTTCACGGTGGATGGCGCCCCAGTCCGGCTGGGCGAACACGCTCTGGTGGTCGCCGCGGCCCGGGAACAGCAGGGCGTACACCTCGCCCTCGGACTTTTCCCGCACCTCGTCCCAGCCGACGCATTGTTGCTCGGCCGCCTCGAGAACGGTCGTGATGCTTTTCCTCGAGGCCCCGACCGAGGTCGAGATCGCCCGGCCCGAAAGCCCGTCTGCGCGGAGCTTGAGAATAAGCTTCGCCTTGATCCTACGTACCATTGAAACTGTTCCTTCCACCATGTGGCCGTCACATGGTGGAAGGAGCCTATTTGGTGGCTCCCAAGAACACTACGGGTGGCCCCCAAGGACAATAATCCCGTTTTCCCGCGGTGGCCCCCAAGCGCAATATTGCTGGCCCCCAAAGAGTCAAATATTCAATGCTCGCGCCGCGACGTGTCGGCGGTGAAGAAGGCGATCGAATCCGCCGGCATCACCGCCGAGCGGTTCGCGACCATGAGCGCGGCGGATATTGCCGCGTTGTTCCCCGACGGGCGCAGCAGCGTGTCCGCGGAGTACGTCCAACCCGACTTCGGACGGGTTGTCGCCGCGATCAAGTCGAACCGGCACTTCACCATCCAGCAGGCCTGGACCCGGTACATGGACGCCCCGGCCGGCACCGGGAAGAAATACCGGTACTCGCAGTTCGCCGAGCTGTTCGGCCGTTTCGCCGAGGCGAACGACGTCGTGGCGACGCTGCGCCACGAGCCGGGAAAGTCTATGTTCGTCGACTGGGTCGGGGACACCCTGGAGGTGCGCGACGCGGTCACCGGCCAGGTGCACAAGGCCTACCTGTTCGTGGCCTCGCTGCCGTATTCGGGGCTGGTCTTCTGCGAGGCGTTTGCGAACATGAAGCAGGACGCCTGGAACCAGGCCCACGTGGACGCCCTGGCCTTCATCAACGGCGTCACCCAGATCATCGTGCCCGACAACGCCGCGACCGCGGTGCACCGGCGCCAGCGCGGGGACGCCGAGCGGGTGGTGACCGCCAGGTACCGGGAACTGGCCGAGCACTACGGCACCGCGATCGTCCCGGCCGCTCCCTACCGCCCGCGCCACAAGGCCCACGTCGAGTCGATGGTGAACACCGTCGAGAAGCGCGTCATCGGCTACCTCGCCGAGGAAACCTGGACCACGTTCGACGAGCTGAACGAGGCCATCGCCGAACGCCTGGTGGACATCAACGAAAGAATCCACCGCCCCGACGGAACCACGCGGCAGGAACGCTTCGACGCTGAGGAAGCCCCCTTCCTGATGCCGCTGCCGGAGCTGGCGTACGAGTCGGTGCAATGGAAGGAACTCAAGGTCGGCAGGAACTACCATGTCGGCGCGGACTACCAGCAATATTCCGTTCCCCACCAGTTGGCGGGCAGGACGCTGCGGGTGCGGCTCACCGGCAGCACCGTCACGATCTTCGACGGGCAGCAGGTCGTTTGCGAGCATGCCCGCAAGCACGGCCGCAAGGGCCAGTACTCCACGGTTCCGGAACATGCCCCGAAAGAACACCGGAACATCGACGGGCTCTGGTCGCGGCAGTGGTTCTTGGATGTTGCCCGCGGCTTCGGCCCGGCCACCGTGCAGGTGATCACCCAGGTCCTGGACCGGTTCCCGATCGAGGCGCAGGGCTACCTGCCCTGCCAGAACATCCTCGCCGGGCTGGGCAAGAAGAACAAGGCACGGCTGGAGGCGGCGTGCCAGCAGTCGCTGAACCTGGGCGGGCATCCCACCTACAGCATGCTCAAGAGGATCATGGCCGCCATTGCCAGTGATGCACAGGCCGGCGGCCCGCCGGTGCCGGCGGCCAGCAACGAGAAGAACACCACCCCGGACCCGGGCCAGCCCGGTGTCATGGTGCGCGGCGCGGACCACTACAAGATCGGGGGCCAGCGCAATGTTTAGCCCCGAGGCCCACGAAAAGTTCAAGGCCCTGCGCATCACCCGCCTGGCCTCGAAGTTCGAGGCACTGGCCAACGACGAGGCCAACCACCAGCTCACCGCCGAGGAGCTGTTCCACGAGGCGGCCGACGACATGCTCACCGAGCGGAGGTCCGAAAGCATCGCCAAGCGCTCGCGCCAAGCGGGGTTCCCCATCCCCGGCGCCTCGCTGGCCGAGATCGACTACCTCGAGGGCCGGTCCATCAACGAGCGGAGCATGAACAAATACGCCACCCACCAGTGGAGCGCCGACCCAATGAACCTGATCGTCATCTCGCCCTCCGGCGGCGGAAAGACCTACCTGGTTTGCGCGATCGGGAACGCGGCCTGCCAATCGGGGCACACCGTGTCCTATTCCAGGATGGACGACCTGGCCCGCCAGCTCGTGGCCACCCGCAGCGATGCCATCGCGCACCAGGACCTGCTCAACAAGCTCACCGAGGTTGACCTGCTGGTCATCGACGACTTTCTCACCGTCGGCATCGACCAGAACGCGGCCAGCGACCTGTTCGCGATCCTCGCCGACCGCGAGCACCGATTGCCGACCATCATCGCGGCCCAAACCGACCCGAGCTATTGGGTCCAGGCCCTGCCCGACCGGGTGGCGGCCGACTCCATCGTCAACCGGCTGGCGAACAACACCCGCTGGATCCTGATGGGCGAACGCGACATGCGCCGGACCAAACACGACCAGGCACGCGCCAGCGAGGATTTCTGGGAGTAGGCACCATTCCTCACCCACGGTGGTGCCGGGCAGACGGTCAAGGTCTACTGCCCGGTACCGCCTTGTCGGAAGATCCGTACCAACTGCGCGGAACATCCGTACCGTCTAGACATATTTGCCACGCAGGCACTTTCCGGTGGAGGGTTCCGGCACAGCGGCCGCTGCACAGCGGCAGGATTGAACCGGCCATGCTCGTCCAGAGCCTTGCAGCACCCATCGGATTGTCCCGGGCAATTGTTCCATCTCCGGTCCGGCCGGCTCACGGCACGGGAACGGCCACCTGTCGACGGCCAAGTGGCTCTCAACAATGTCACTAGTGGCTCCCAGGGAGAATATTCTCGATTTCCCGGGATGGTCCCCACTCGCAATATTGCTGCCCCCCACAGGAGCAAATATTCATCATCCCTCTGCATTCCCACGTCGAGACCCCTGGAGCTTCTGGTGTTCTGCAGGACCAGGCTCACTTACGCCCGCCGCGAGGCCGCGAACCTGCACGGCGAAGAACATGAAAAGAACGGGCCGCGTGTACAAGTATGGAAACTAACGGCTAAGGATATTGATGTCCACGGCGGGCCTACGGCCGCGCTGAACACCCGCACCGCGCCAAAAGTCGAAGGGCCAGCAAACCATTAGATGTCCAAACACCCCAGACGCCTGCTGGAGCGAATCGGATTCATAGCCCCTTCAGCTACTTTAGATTAGCCTAGAGTTCTCCGCTGGTAAGGACGGCGGCAGCTGTCCCGATCTGTGCTTCAAGAATGGGCTAAGTCAAGACTTAGGCAATTGAGATTCCCCGAGTTATTCAAATTCACTATTCATTTTGAGCTTGGGCCGCGAACTGCAGCCTGCACCTTGTTGCTGTTATGCGAATGGAGCGTTACGAAAACTATAGTCATAATCATTACTATAAATAGAGTGTTATTTATTTTTGCAACAAACGGTGAAAGAAAAACCGTAGAAAGCATCACTGCTTGAATCCAGAAGGCGCGTGTACTTAAGTATCGCCTTCTAAATAGATAGGCAATGGTGAAGCCATACGCCATCATGCCAAACGACACCCCTGCAACGCGGAAATCCCGATAGAACGGTTCTAGCCATGTGAAAACGTTCGTTAGCACGCCTACATCAATAAAGGGTGCAATGTTCTCCCACGCACTGGCAACCGGGAAGACCTCTAGAATTGGCGCAAATAGCGCGGCACCCCAAGTCTGGGGATTGTTGTCACCGATGTTTATTTCGCCCCTGACATTCGGCTCAGGCCACGAGGCATTCTTCGAGTCTACTAATGCCAGAAAGGCTACAGTTCCAGATGTGTAGTAGTGAAATGGCGACGTCAGACCGGACGCTTTCAAAGCTGGCGAAACAACTGTGGAATCATACTGCTCCCCGGTTTTACCCAATGCGCTACCCAAATATTGAAATGAACCAATTAGCACCACACCTAGCAAGCAAATGGCAAGAGCCGGGTGCACGCGGCGTGATCGACCACTTCGTCGTCGAGTCAATTGGGATTGATTCGCCAATTTAGGTTTGGTTAGAAGCACGGCAAGTAACAGCAATACACCCATGAACAAATTTGTTCGCTGGAGAAGCGCCAACATGGATAACCCAAGAACAGCCATGCCTATCAATCTAACGAGCAAGGGCAGTGGATTCTTCAGCGCATCACGCACGCCGAGGACGGCAAAAATAAAGGGTCCTAAAAAAAGCGCAAGCCGTATGGGAAGCGGAACCGACGCTAGATACGAAACTCCATCGGCACTTCTTATGCTCTCAGGATCTTCAAGTATGGTTTCGTACCCAAATCTTTCACCAACTACGTATAAGTAGAATCCAAAAGCAAGCATATATACAAGTAGAAGCAATAAAAGTAATCGTCGACTAATTAGCGACGAGTCGCCGGTGGTGGTTTGGCTAGGCACATTTACATATTTGTTTGATCGAAGACCTGCCGTCATTACTCCAAGGTTGAAAAAAACCAATCCTGTAATTAGCGTCATCCATGCGGTGGTTGATGCTGGCGTGTAATGAATTAGATCGGTTGCAATTAGGGCTAGAGCCCCTGCCCAGACGCCGTTGTGGCACAGTGCGACGAAAAAGGTCCTGGGTGCGATGAATCTAACCATTGCAGAAAGCGCTAAGAGGATGATCACGATGGATACTGACCACAATGTATTCGAAAGCATGCATTGTCAATTCACTAGAAGTATGACTATTGGTAATTGATCGCCCGATATGGTGGAAACAATTATTGTGAAGCTAGGGAAGCGAAATTGTTATGAAGTAGATATGTAGCGAAATGTCGATCGTGGGACATCGAGACGTCTCAATTCATCACCGGGTACGGTCAACAGTCTACCGGTCCGGAGCAATGTATATGAAGTTCGGGCCACACGGAACGTGTCATTACAGGAGGGCCCGGGGTCCTGAAACGGTGTCGCGATGAAGTCGGACGAATTCCTGAATTTCCGGCAGATTTGATGGGTGAAGGCTGTGAGTAGTGCACGACCTCGAGATCAATCAATTCAGACAAACTATCACTGTTCGAGGGGATGGGAGATGGCGCCGATGACTATCCAACCGCCACGCCCATCCGCTCCCGGGGTCAATACTCGACCCATCGAAAAAACGACCGACGTGATAGTGGAGGAGGACGGTGGCCAGGATACGGTCGTGATCGGCACTTTGCCGGCCCTAGAAACCGCCATGCTCCTGAAATCGAGGACCGAAAGCCTTCACTGAACTGCCCAACAGGTTCTACATTCTGGGCTGGACACGACGCTGCTCGAAGCCTACTGCGAACTCTGGTCGTGGAACCCCGCTCCGAGGTGCAGCACCCGCCTGAACTCGGCGGCGTTCGGGAGGTTCTTCGTTCTCCCCGAATCAAGAACACCCGGGCACTGATGATCGATACCGAGGTTGAGTCGCTTCTGAACGCCAAGGTCGACGAGACGGTGGGATGCGTCAGGATTCTCAAATCGTCCCGCTGACTAAGGCGAGGGAACCCGTCGGATCCACGTCCTCACGACGCTAGACCCCCAGAAGGTCATGGGCACCGCTGAGGTCATTCACCGTATTGCGGCACGCTGGAGGCAGGAAAACTACTTCTAGTTCGGAAGGTGTCGCTTCGGCCTAGTGCCCACGAATCCCACCCCAGCGCCAATGTCGATCAGCTGCGGATGGTGCCCAATCTCATGAAGGTGTGCGTGAGCGATAAACATAGGACCGTTCCAGCTGAGCGTCTAGGTTTTCTCGCTGAATGTGGTGCTCTGAATCGGGCAAACAACTGTTGGTTTTGTGGCGTGCTGCGGGGTCACTGGTAAGAATCGCATCGCATCGTTCGCATTGGCCTCATGTGACCTAGCGAACTTTATGGAACAAGAGTATTTAGATATAAGCCGTAACCGCTTTTGGCCACTAACTCAGCTTGGACACGAAGCAGTGTGTCGCTTATGTATCCGTTTCGCCAAGCGATTTCTTCGGGTGAACCTATCTTTTGACCTTGGCGGGCTTCAATCGTGCGAATGTAATTGGAAGCGTCATTAAGCGAATCGAAGGTTCCCGTATCGAGCCAGGCCGTGCCTCGGGGTAGAACAGAAACTCGCAGCTGGCCAAGCTCCAGGTAGATGCGGTTAACGTCGGTTATTTCCAGTTCACCGCGAGGGGATGGTTTGAGGTTGCGGGCTATATCGAGGACTTGGTTGTCATAAAAATAGAGACCGGGGATAGCATAATTGCTCTTCGGTAGACGAGGCTTCTCCTCCAGGGATATTGCATTGCCAGCTTCGTCGAACTCGACAACGCCGTATGCGGTCGGGTCAGCGACATGATAGCCAAAAACAGAGGCGCCGTCGACGTCCGTGAGTTGTTGGAGCTGGTTGCCCATGCCCGGACCGTGAAAGATGTTGTCTCCCAGAATCAACGCAACCTTGCCATCACCAATATGGTCCTCACCAATGAGAAAAGCCTGGGCCAGCCCGTCGGGCGAGGGCTGGGTCTTGTAGCTGAGGTTGATGCCCCACTGCGAGCCGTCGCCGAGCAGCCGCTGGAACTGGTCGACGTCTTGCGGTGTCGTAATGATCAGAATGTCCCGGATGCCGGCGAGCATCAGTGTCGACAGTGGGTAGTAGATCATCGGTTTGTCGTAAACGGGCACCAGCTGCTTGCTGATGCCGAGGGTGATTGGGTGGAGACGTGAGCCGGTACCGCCGGCGAGAATGATGCCCTTCATAGGATGAATCTTCCCAGTTTAGGAAGCCCATAGTCCAACCAGTAGTCTTTTGGGTGTGAAACATGTTCTTGTGACCGGCGGCGCCGGCTTTATCGGTTCGAATTTTGTGCATTTCCTGATGGAAAAAACAGACGTCTCCGTGACGGTGCTGGACAAGCTGACCTACGCGGGCAACCGGGTCTCGTTGGCGGGATTGGACCCGACCCGGATACAACTGGTGGTCGGGGACATCTGTGACACGGCATTAGTGGATTCACTGGTGCCGACGGTGGATGCCGTGGTGCACTACGCGGCCGAGTCGCACAACGACAATTCGTTGCAGGATCCCCGTCCGTTC
Organism: Paeniglutamicibacter sulfureus; assembly: GCF_039535115.1. Lineage (NCBI taxonomy): Bacteria > Bacillati > Actinomycetota > Actinomycetes > Micrococcales > Micrococcaceae > Paeniglutamicibacter > Paeniglutamicibacter sulfureus. The sequence goes on along the minus strand of NZ_BAAAWO010000001.1, from coordinate 1,457,367 downwards.
CTGGACACCAACATCATCGGCACCTATGTCTTGATCGAGGCGGCCCGCAAGCACGGCGTGCGCTACCACCACATCTCCACCGACGAGGTCTACGGGGACCTGGAACTCGATGACCCGGAACGGTTCACCGAGTCCACCCCCTACAACCCCTCCAGCCCGTACTCGTCAACCAAGGCCGGATCGGATCTCCTGGTGCGAGCGTGGGTCCGGTCGTTCGGTCTGGCCGCGACGATCAGCAATTGTTCCAACAACTATGGTCCGTACCAGCACGTGGAGAAGTTCATTCCGCGGCAGATCACCAACGTGATCGACGGGGTGCGCCCCAAGCTGTATGGGGCAGGGGAGAACGTGCGGGACTGGATCCACGCCAACGATCACTCCTCCGCCGTGTGGGCGATCCTGAACCGCGGCCGCATCGGGGAAAACGTACCTCATCGGTGCCGACGGGGAGAAGAATAACAAAGACGTGATTGAGTCAATCCTGGCCGCCATGGGCGAGCCCGAGGAAGCGTATGAGCACGTGGTGGATCGCCCCGGGCACGACCTGCGTTACGCCATCGACTCGACCAAGCTCCGCACCGAGCTTGACTGGAGTCCGGACTATGCCGACTTCACCGCCGGACTTGACGCCACGGTTGCTTGGTACCGGGAAAACGAGGCCTGGTGGCGTCCGCAGAAGGCAGCCACCGAGGCCAAGTACGTGGCGCAGGGCCAGTAGGGCTTCCCGCCGGCACCAGCCACGCGAATTAGACACACGCAATCAAGAGAACCGACGAAGGACGGCAGTGACACACATGGGTGTTGAATTTTCCAAGTATCTGCAGGTAGTGCCGGTAGAAGCCATCCCCGGGATGGTGGTTGTCCATCTACCCGTGCACGGCGACAACCGGGGATGGTTCAAGGAAAACTGGCAGCGGGAGAAAATGCTCGCCGCCGGACTGCCGGACTTTGCTCCGGTACAGAACAACATTTCTTTCAATGCAATAGCTGGGACAACCCGCGGCATCCACGCCGAGCCCTGGGACAAGTATGTTTCGGTGGCCACCGGGCGCATTTTCGGCGCTTGGGTCGACCTGCGCGAAGGGCCGAGCTTCGGGAACACCTTCACCATCGAGCTAGATGCGTCCATGGCGGTGTTTGTGCCGCGTGGAGTCGGCAATGCCTTCCAGACATTGGAGGATGGCACCGCCTACGTCTACCTGGTCAACGACCATTGGTCGGCCGAGGCGCAATCCCACTACACCTTCCTGAACCTGGCCGACGAGACCGCCGCCATCGAATGGCCCATCCCGCTCGCTAACGCCGAACTCTCGGACAAGGACCGCCAACACCCCCGACTGAAGGACGTCGTGCCCATGGCACCGCGCAGGACTTTGGTCCTGGGTGCGGCCGGCCAATTGGGCCTGGCCCTGCGTGAGGCATACGCGGGCGTTGGGCACGTGGACTTCGCCGCGCGTGCCGAATTCGACCTGGCAAACCCGGAACACCATGCGGCAACGAACTGGCGTGACTACGACACCGTTATCAACGCCGGCGCCTACACCAAGGTCGACGAGGCGGAAACCGCGGACGGGCGGCGGGATGCCTGGGCAGCTAACGTCACCGGTGTCGCGCTCTTGGCAAAGACATGCACCCAACACGGACTCACGCTGGTGCACGTCTCCAGCGATTACGTCTTCGACGGAACCCAGCCCCTGCACACCGAAGCGGAACCGGTCTCTCCACTGGGCGTGTACGGCCAAACCAAGGCCGCCGGCGAAGCCGTGGTCTCCACCGTGCCCCGCCACTACATCGTGCGCACCAGCTGGGTGATCGGTGAGGGGAACAACTTCGTTTCCACCATGCAAAATTTGGCCTGCCGGGGCATCAAGCCCACCGTGGTCAACGACCAGATCGGTCGGCTCACCTTCACGAAAGATCTCGCGGCCGGCATCCAGCACCTCCTGGATGCCGGCGCCGAATATGGCATCTACAATCTCTCCAATGGCGGAGAACCTACAAATTGGGCCGACATTGCCCAAGACGTATACCGAAACGTGGGGCGTCCCGCGGAGGACGTTGTCGGGGTTACCACCGCCGCCTACTTCCATGGCAAAGAGGCCGCCCAGCGGCCGCTAAACAGTGCTTTGGACCTGACGAAGATTGTTGACTCTGGCTACACCCCTGCTCCTCAGCGAGAAGCCCTGCGTCTCTACTTGGGCGACCATTTGGCAGGACCAATGCATAAGGTATCGCCTGGAATTGAACTCGGGAGTTGACGCCAGCTGGGTGCAGCGGCCTTATGTCATTCGATGCAATTCTGGACAGCATATGGTGTTGAGAAGGCGTCGGCCTGGTAAGACGGTAATGAACAGAGCTGCAACGACTGGAGCGATCATTTCTCGGTTGCGTGACGGGATTCAAAATGAACGATTGACCTGAGAGCGGGCAGTAGTTCATCGACCATTTGGTCGTACACGGGATCGCTTTGACGATACGGATCAATGACATCTAGATCGCCTTCAAACTTGATGCGCGCCGCGTGTCGGGCTAGTTGCGCTGCCTTAAGTAAAGCAGCCCAACGTGTCTCCACAATCGTCGTATCGTTTCCCCTAGGTAACGTACCGTCTGGCAATGCAGACAATTCGGCCAACACAGCAGCGAATTCTCGAACGGTGTATGTACGCTTGAGGAGCCTTGGGCTCATTGCTACGATGCTCTTTCGATGCTCGTCGGTCAAGGCAAGTATGAGGTCGTTGCCTCTAATCGTGCTCTCGTTAAGCTGCCGAGCCACGAATCCATCGCTGCCGACCCCAACGTCATGCAACTTCATCGAGGAACGCTCATCCATTTGATGTCCAACCAAAGCATGGGATCCAGCGCTTCGAATCGTGAATGACTCAGGTGAGACACGATTTAGCTCGTTTTGTAGAAATAACTCGGCATAAGGCGACCGGCAAATATTACCAGTGCAGACTGTGAGGATATTGATCATGTCTCGATCATAGTCAAACTGCTTGGCCTTTCATCGAATGCAACTAGTGATCGGCTACAACCAAACCACGTGGGCATCCCGGTAGAGGACCTAGACCATACGAAGCCACGGCCGCTCCGCGCGAGGGGCGTCTTGCCCCGTCAGAAGCCGAATGTCCAAACCATTCATCAATTCCAGCTAAGATTGAGGTGAACCCTCATAGTCAATTCGACTGCGCGCAAATTTACCGGGAGCACTATCAGTGGAACAACTTGAAGAAAATGTAGCGGACGGCCCGGATCTGAGGCAATTTCTGCGTACGCTGCGCACGTTTTGGCGGAGCATCACCAGTGTCGTCCTGATTGCAGTTATCTGCGCCTTCGGTTGGACCTTTACTCAACAGCCTCTATATGCCGCGTCAGCTTCCGGTCTTGTAATTGCCAGTGGAGCGGACACCGCAGCATTGGCTCTGTCAGGCGACAGCCTGGCAAAGTCGAGAGCAATTAGTTACAAGAGCATTGCTGCGACTCGCACGGTCGCCGAACGCGTCCGAGAAGACCTGAAACTCGATGCAAGTGCCGAGCAGATTCTAGGACAGCTCGAAGTCGGATTACCTACCGGCACTGCCGAGGTGCGTCTAAGCATTACGAATTCCGACCCCGTCTTGGCGCAGAAAACCGCGAATGCCTGGGTCGATGCCCTTGCCGAACAAGTTACGGAAATTGAGTCCGGCTTTGCCGGAGGATCATCGAACGATGATTCAATAGTTCGCCTGGTTCCGCTTGTGGATGCCGAAGTTCCGACCGCCCCGGTTTCGCCCAACACGAAGCTCGCCATTGCTCTCGGTGCTGTGCTCGGGTTGGCATTCGGTGTCGGATATGCATTGCTTCGGCAGCATTTGGACCGTCGCGTTCGCTCCGTGGAGGACCTTGAGAAACTGGGCACCACGGTCATCGGCACCATCCCGTTGGACCCGCGATTGGTGAACAACCGCACGGTCGTCGACACAGGTGCCTTGGACCATGATGACCGAGCCTCCCATCCGTTTGCCGAAGCGCTACGTGAGCTGCGTACCAACCTCACGTACGTTGATGTCGACAAGCCAGCAAGAGTCATCCTCGTTACTTCCTCGGTTCCAGGCGAAGGCAAGTCTTCCGTCGCGGCGAACCTGGCGATCGCCATTGCATCCACCGGACGTCCAACGATTCTTATCGATGCAGACTTGCGCCGCCCAGTAGTGACCGACGTTTTCGGACTACCCGGGGGGGCAGGGCTCACCGACGTATTGAGTCACCACGCAACACTCGATGACGTCCTGCAGCCCTATGGACCTATTCCTTCGCTGTCGATTCTCGCGGCAGGCCGGATCCCACCAAATCCTTCGGAACTCTTGGGTTCCCAGGCAATGCTCACGTTGCTTGAGGACATGAGCCGGGATGCGTTGGTTCTTATCGATGCACCACCGCTTCTCCCCGTCACCGATGCGGCAGTATTGAGCAACTTCGTCGACGGGGTTCTGGTTGCTGTCAAGGCGGACTCGACCTCCACCGATGAAGTTGCAAAGTCGTTGAGCAACTTGCACAAGGTAGGGGCACGGGTTCTGGGATTCGTCCTGAACCAGGTGCCGACCAAGGGAGCGCGCGCAGCCAACTACGGCTACTACGGGCAGTACTACTACGCTTCTGAGGAACCGCAGGCAGACGCGACGAAGAAGGCCAAGCCGAGCCGTCGCCTAAAAAATGCGGTTCCTGTGCAGGCACCCATGCGCACGGTGGAGCCACAGACTGCGACCTTTGGTCACGTGGACGGCAACGCTTCAGAGGCTACGTATATACCCGCGGACGCGGAATTCGATGACGTGCTCACTTCGCGAGCCGGGATGCGCCATCTGAGACGCTAGACCTTCCAAACTAAACCGCTCGTATCCAGCCACCATGGCCGGATACGAGCGGTTTCCTGTTTCATCAGAAGAACGTCGCGTATCTCAGAGGTGGCGTTTCACCGCGGGGTAGTACCCCTTGAGGTAACCGGTAGCGGTGGGGTGAAGATTGAATGGATCATTCAGACCAGCCGGTAGCACCTGGTTGAAGTAGATCCATGGTTTGTTTGCGCCGAGACCATGGTTGTTGAATGCCCCGGTGACCGAAACGAACTTGGCACTGGTACGCTTCGTGGCCTTCTTGATGGCCAGGTTGAGCGCATCTCCCAATCGATTCAGTTGCGTTGCGCGCTTGGCGGTGATGAACTGCTGGTCCCCGTTCGAGGTGGTGAAGAGTCGCGGGTAGCCAAGAACCAGGATCTTGCCGCGGGTGGCGGCGTCAAGCGTGCGCAGGGTCTGGTGCGCGGATGCCCCGATCGTTGGAATGGCCAGATTTCCCAGGCGCAAGGCACCATCGCAGGCAGCATCGCTTCCCAGCGTGCTGCAGGCCGTGACGAGCCCTCTGATATCGAGGTCGTTGGCGCCCAGGGTGAGGGTTACCAATTCGGCACCGGCCAGGTAGGGCGTCAGCAGCGGCACAGTACCGGCGATTTGGACCGTGGTGAGGCCGGCACAGGCGGCATTGGCGGTGAGGTTGACCCTGGGTCGCGCGTCCAACGCCGTGACGTGAGTTGGTCCGCTTCCCTGGAGGCAGCCGGGCGGCATCATCGGGTTTTGGGTCAGGGTTCCTGAACCGAAGCCGGCGGAATACGAGTCCCCAAGATTGACGTAATCAGTGACCTTGGACTGGGTCTTTGTTTGGGAGGCCGTGGCGGTGGCCGGCGCGATGCCGGTGAACGTGAGGGCAAGCGCCGCGGCGCCGATGCCCAACGTGGTGAGGAAACGAAATTGTCTTCTGCGAGCCATGAAGATTGAACCTGTCTCAAGATGGCGGTGCACGGTGGGGCACACCGGATCAAGCCCGAATGCACGGGCGGCAAGTGACGCACACGTGTGTCCCCGTGCACGTGGGTGGTCCAACCCCAAGGTCTCGCCACAATCCGACCCCCCCAAAGTGAGGATTGGTTCAGCTGCCGGCGGGCCAGAAAGAACTGGTCCGCACGTATTGCCAATCGTAAGCGCCGTGGTTCACGGAGAACAGGCTTGCGGGGGAGTCAGGTACGCCGGCATTGAGCAACGCCAGCCACTGTGGACCCTGGGTGAGCTCGCACCAGAGTGAACGGCGTGTGGCTGCCAGACCTGCTCCGAAACCGAAATCTTAGAGAGGCAGTGCCGAGCGGATCGGCCAGTCCTGGCCCTCGAGGATGACCTGCGCACAGCTGCCGGTGTCGGCGTTGAACACCAGGGGAGCGAAGAGGTTGACGGTGGCTTGGTGGTCGGAGGTATTCACGATCACCAGGACGCCTCTAGAGCCCTGCTCCGGGTCTCCCACCAGTGCCATTTGTTCATTGGTGAAGACGGGTTTGTAGTCGGTCAGGTGCAGGGCCGCATCCAACACGAAGAGGCGAAGCCCGGCAGCCTGGGGAGAGGACAACGCGTACAGCCCCAGGGCACCCTCCACGGGCTCGAGTGACAAAGTGGTGGCTTCGGGGAATCCGGGCAGGGCCGCTGCCGGAACCAATACGCGGCTCATCGCAGGAAGTCCATCAGTGAGGGCTGCAAGGTGCGCGAAGCCGCGGACAAGGCCGCCTGGTAGGCAACCTCCTGGGTCTTGAGTTCCAGGATGACCGAACCCAGATCGATGTCCTCGATCCCGCTGCGCCGCGCCTCCAGTGCGACGGAGTCCGAGAGCAACGCATCATCGGCGGCCAGCACTGAAGCGTGGCTTGCGCCGATGGTTGCCTGGGAACCAAGGACCTTTTGCAAGCCCGAATCGACTTCGCCGATTCGGGAGGAAATATTGGTGCCCGCGCGCAGATCAGCGGCGATGTTCTTGATCAGTTGAAACACGCTTGCGCTTCCCTCTCCAAATACCTGGGCGCCGTCGGCATCGACACGGACGCTTGAGTTCGTTCCGATGCGGCGTTCCACGCCGTTGGTGCCGGAGAATCCATAGGAACTGTCCACTGCACTGGCTTTGTCGGATGTTCCGGCAAAGACGTGACGACCCATGAACTGGGTGTTTGCCGTATTGAGCAGGGCATCGTGCAGTTGGTCGAGTTCCAGCGCGATGGCTTCCTTGGCATCCGGGTTCAGAGCGCCGTCGTTGGCCCCCTTGACCGTGAGGTCGCGAACCTGCTGGAGGATGTCGGTGGCGGATGTCAGCGCCTGGTCCGTGGTGGAGAGCCAGCCATTGGCATCCTGAACGTTGCGGGAGAACTGCTCGTTCTGGCGTTGCTGCGTACGCAGTGCCATGACGTTGGCGGTGCCGGCGGGATCATCGCTGGGCCGGCCGATTTCCTTGTGGGTGCCGGCCTTGTTCTGGACGGTGGCGAGCCGGTTCATGGCGGCCTGCAGGTTGCGCTCGGTGTTGGTGGTCAGCGATGCGGTGGTGATTCGAGTCATGGGCCTTCTCCTTTATCGTCCAACGAGCCCGGTGCGATTGATGAGTGTGTCAAGCATTTCATCAATGGCGGTCATGACCCGTGCGGCGCCCTGGAAGGCGTGCTGGTTGGCAATCAGGGCAACATTTTCCTCATCGATGGAAACAGCGGAGACCGATTGCTGCGCGTTGACGGCGCCGGCAGCGGCAACGGCGGACGAGACTGCCTGTTGCGCCTCGGACTTGGTAGCGGTTCCGATCTTGATGACCATATTGGCCCAGAGCGCGTCGGGACCGTCGGGGGAGCCGCCCAGCTTGGACATTTCCGTTGCGTTGGAGCCGTCGAGCGCGCCACCGTTGGTGCCGACGGTGGCAAGGTCCTTGGCCCCTGTGGCCAACACCGTCAGCGAGCGTGCCGGATTGTTGGAATCGGTGATTCCAAAGAACGGGGGACCGGGATTGCCGTCCACCGTTTTGCCGTTGGCCTGCGCCGCGTTGACGGTGGTGGCCAGCTTCTCTGCAATGACGTCCAGCGACTTGGCTGCCTCGGCCAGCGGTCCGCCGGTTCCAGCATCATCGGCCGGTGCGAGAAGGGAAACAGTGCCGGCGATGCGGCCTGCCTGCAGGGCCACGGGCTGTCCCGGGCGGTGGGCCCACTGCAGCGCCGGGGCCGTGCCGCCAGCGAACGTAGCCGACCCGGTGACCTCCAACGGGCGCACCGTGGAGCCGGTGACCAAGGCGTTGCCATCGATCAAGACGTCCACGGTGCCATCGGGCAGTTCGCGAACCGTCGCGCCGGAAAGTTCCGAGATGGTTTGCGTGAGTACGGCACGCTGGTCCAGCAAGGCGTTGGGCGCCCCGCCTGCCGCGACCGCGGAACGAATTTGGGCATTGAGTCCGGCGATGGTGCTTGCCGCGCTGTTGACGTCATTGACCATGGTGTCCAGGGACTGGCGTTGGGCTGACCATTGGTCGGTTACTTCGGTGTGGGACTGGCCGATGCGGTTAACCACCGCCTTGGCCCGCTCCAGCAGGACGGCTGCGGGGGAGGACTCGCCTGGCTGGTTGGCCACGTCTTCCCAGCCGGCCCAGAAGTCATTGAGCAGTGATGACAGGCCGTTCTCGCCTGGTTCCCGCAGGATTCCCTCGAGGTTTGTCAGGCCCTCGGCACGGGTGTCGGACTGCGCGGCCAGGGCCACGGTCCCGCGCACGCGGGCATCCAGGTGCGCGTCGGCGAGCCGGGCGATGCCGGTGAGCACCACTCCCTGGCCAACGCCGGGGCGCGAAGCGAGCAAGCCGGTGGAAGCGACGGAACCTGCAGAGACGAAGTCGGCCCGCTGCCGTGTGTAACCCGCGGTGCCCACATTGGCCAGGTTGTTTCCGGCAGTCTCCATGGCGAGGCGCGCCGCGTTGAGGCCGGACATGGCCGTATTCAGTCCGCTGAACGTACTCATGTCAGTTCCCTATAGATTCGTGTCGATGATATGTGCACCGGAATTGTGTCCCGCCGATGTTCCGGAAGGACCATATAGCGAAGTGTCCTCACCAAGGTTCGCCAGCGTTTCCTGTGTGGAGCGGTAGGCCGCCCGCAGATACTGTTCGTTGGCGTCCCGTAGTCGGGTGATTTCAGCCGTGGTGTTCCGCAGCGCAGTCAGGTGGGCGGTGAGGATCTCATTCCATGGACCAGGAGGCGCAGCCTCAATGATCCGGCTCAAGGGTGAAGCCGCGTCAATTCCCCAAGTGGATGCCAGCTGTGACGCTTCCAAGGCGCGCGCAAGACCGGCGGCGTGGACCTTCTCGAGAATGTTCTCGATCTCCCGCGTCGCCAGCGGTATCCATTGCGACTTCCCGGAGACCAACAACAAGTGCTCTTCCTCCAACTTGAAGTGAAGCAACTCGAGTAGTTCCCGTTCTTTCCACAACAGGGCCGAAAGCTCATTGGTTCCCATGTATCCATCTCTCCAGACTGTTGTGCCCCCAAATATCCCCAGTTATTCCAGTCTATCGGCCGGTCCAAAGTGAACGTTAGTTGTACAACTTCAAATTGGGGTGCTTTCAAGTCCGCTTTTTGGGGATATTCGGGCTATTATCTTCGTTGGGGAAATTGTTTTTTTGGGGAAAACACACGTGGCCAGTAGCAATAGCTCTTGGCTTGATCATCACTCAAATTGACAAGGACGATCCGGGTGGAGCGACAGGCACGCAACCAGTTGGTTTTAGAGAACCTTCCCCTAGTCGGATATCTGGCAGCGGAATTGTGCGCCAAAGCGACCCATCTTTCCCGTGAAGACCTCGCATCGGTGGGTGCCATCGCACTCATTACCGCGGCTGACGCCTTCGACGATTCCCTAGGAGTTCCCTTCGGTGCCTACGCGCGCCGGCGCATTCTCGGGGCATTCGCGGATGACATGCGCTCCAATGACTGGGCCACCCGCGGGGCGCGGAAGAAAATCACGGAAACGCGTACGGTCCAGGAATCCCTGACCGCAGCATTGGGCCGAACCCCCACCGTTTCCGAGCTTTCCGAAGCCCTCGGCATGGACCAGGCATCAACCCTTGCGACCTTGAGCGATTCGGCCCGCACGGTCGTATCGATCGATGACACCATGAATGACTACCTGGCATCAGGCTCCGAGACGCCCGAAGAGGCTTTGCTGGAGACCGAGCACACCAAGGTAATCCGGGATGCCGTTGCCGCGTTGCCGGAGAGCCTGCGTGTCATCATCGAGCGCATCTATTTTGCCGGCTCAACGGTGAAGGAGCTTGCTGCCGAAATGGGTGTTACCCATTCGGCGATCTCCCAGCGCCGCACCACCGCCATGAAGCTGCTTCATGAAGGTCTGCAAACGCGCTATGTCCCGGAACAGGCACCCGCACCGGAAACCGCCATGACCCGGGCCGCGACCCAACGACGCGAGCTTTACCTGAAGGAATTTGGCCAGCGGGTGTCCGGCGGGATCGTGCGCATGGCTGGCAGCGCGGTGTCGCCAACGGCTTAGCCGGGTCCGAGCGAAATTTTTCTCCGGTTTGCTAACAAACCCAGGTGGGTTGCCGATAGTCGGTGATTGAGGTCCACGGACGGACCTCGTTACAGACACCCGTCTCACGGAGGAATTCACCATGGGTATGCAGATCAACACCAACATCGCGGCGCTCAACGCTCACCGCAACCTGACCAGCACGCAGAACGACCTTTCCAAGTCGCTGGAGAAGCTCTCCTCCGGCCTGCGCATCAACCGCGCAGCCGACGATGCAGCAGGTCTGGCAATCTCCGAGGGCCTGCGCTCGCAGGTCAACGGCCTCACCGTTGCAGCCCGCAACGCCCAGGACGGCATCTCGGTCATCCAGACCGCTGAAGGCGCCCTGACCGAGGTCCACTCCATCCTGCAGCGCATGCGTGACCTTGCTGTCCAGGGTGGTAACGACTCGAACAACGCCGATTCACGTGCAGCCATCAAGGGTGAAGCGGATGCGCTCGGCTCCGAGCTTTCGCGTATCTCGGAATCCACCAACTTCAATGGCATCAACCTGTTCCAGGGTGGCGCAATCGCCGGACCGGCTTCTCTCGCCTTCCAGGTAGGCGCCGAAGGTGATGCAGCATCGCAGATCTCGGTTTCACTCGACAGCCTGGCAACTTCACTCTCGGGCGTCGTGACCATGACCGGTGGCACTGTCTCGACCGCGGCCGCCGGATTCCTCGTCACCGATGCCACCGCGGCACAGACGACCATCGAAGCGATCGACGTGGCAATCAAGAACGTATCCACCTCGCGTGCCGATCTTGGTGCCAACCAGAACCGCTTCGAGTCGGCCATCAACACCCTCAATGTTTCCCGCGAGAACCTGCAGGCTGCAGAGTCCCGCATCCGCGACGTTGACATGGCTTCCGAAATGGTTAGCTTCACCCGCTCGAACATCCTGTCCCAGGCCGGAACCGCCATGCTCGCGCAGGCCAACCAGGCCAACCAGGGCGTGCTGCAGCTTCTCGGCTAAGCTTTTAGGGCGTTTTTGGCAACTGGCTTTCCCGGGCAGTGAAGATGTCCGGGAACGCGCCAAGCCGCAAACGATCTCCCGTGGCAGGCATCGGCTCTCCGAGTCACTTGCCTGCCGCGGGAGATTTGCGGTATCCACACCATAGGTAGAAGCGGAGAAAACATGGGCCTGGCACTCGACGGACTCGCCAGCGGGCTGGACACCACGGCATTGATCAAATCCCTCATGCAGGTGGAGGCGATCCCGCAGAACATCCTGAAAAACAAGGTCAGCGTGACCCAGACCATGGTGTCGGCCCTACAGGCGCTCAACACCCGCGTCGCGGACCTCGCAACTCTGACCACGAAACTGGCCAAGCCCGAATCGCTGCAGCTTTTCAGCACCTCGGGAAGCTCCGAGGGACTGACCGTAACGACCACCGCCGGCGCAAGCGCGGGATCCCTGGACCTCACGGTGACCAAGCTGGCCCAAAGTCAGCTCCAGGTCTCCGATCCGGTCACCGAATGGACCGAATCCAGCTTCTCCATCACCGCCGCCGACGGCACCGAAACGCTCATCACGGCACCATCGAATTCACTCGATGACATCGTCACGGCAGTCAATGCCTCGGATAGCGGCGTGCAGGCGGCCAAGGTTTCCGCCGGCAAGGACGCAAACGGCGTGGACCAATACCGGGTCCAATTTTCCTCCGGCGACTCAGGTGCCGCGAACTCCTTTACCATTTCCGGGACCGCAGTTCCGATGACGGAAATCCGCGCGGCACAGGACGCCGAGGTCAAGCTCTGGGCCGGAACCGCCGCCGAGCAATCCGTTAGCTCCACGACCAACACCTTCGCCTCCCTCTTGCCGGGCGTCGATGTCACCGTCTCCAAGGTTTCCACCGAACCAGTCACCGTGTCCGTGGAGCGCGACGGCGAAGCCACCTCCAAGGTTGCCTCGGACCTGGTGGATTCCCTCAATGGCCTCTTCAATTTCATTGCTACGAACTCGGCGGTCACTTCCGGAACCGGCGGTGCCACGAAGGGCATGATCTTCACCGGTGACAGCACGGCGCGGATGGTGAAGCAGCGGGTGATGGATGCGGCGATCTCGCCGATTGACGGCAGGTCGCCTTCCGAGATCGGCATCTCCATCACCAAGGACGGCAAGCTCGAGTTCGATGCGGAAAAGTTCTCCCAGGCCCTTGCCGAGGATCCTGCCCGGGTCGAAACGGTGCTGCAGACCATCTCTTCCCGGGTCTCCGCGGTGTCGACGGACATGTCCGACAAATACGACGGGGTCATCACCTCCCGGATCAAAGGCCAGGAATCGGTCGTGACCCGTCTTGATGACCAGATCTCGGACTGGGACCGGCGCCTGGACAGTCGGGAAGCCACGCTCAAGCGGATCTACTCGGCTCTCGAAGTTCAAATGAGCAATCTCAATTCACAATCGTCGTATCTTGCCTCTCAATTGGCCTCGCTCCCGACAACGCAGAAGCAGTCATGATGAACCCCGCCCAGAAACTTGCCCAACTCAATCGCGAAGCAATCCTTTCGGCCAGCCCGGCGCGCCTTCTCACCATGCTTTACGATCGCCTGTTGGTGGACCTGAACCGCGCTGAAGCTGCGCAACTCGCAGCGGACTGGTCAATGGCCTCGGAAAACCTGGTGCATGCCCAGGCCATCATTTCCGAACTGGTCTCAAGCCTGAACTCCGAGGCCTGGTCGGGGGCACCCGCGCTGCACAGCATCTATGCCTTCGCCACCCAGTTGCTCATTGATGCGAACGTCAAGCGCGACCCCGCGTTGACGCGACAGGCCATCGGCATCATGGAGCCGCTGCGACAAACCTGGCACGAGGCCGCATCCGCCCCGGCCGCCGCCAGCACCGGTGGCGTCCACATTGGCTAGTCAGCCCGAATCCGCCGGGCACTCGACCCCATGGGAACGTTTCCTCGCAGGTCTCGAGGACCAGGTGGCCCAACTGCGAGAATCTTGCGCGGATGATGCCTCCCTGCTCGAGCTGCCCGACACTTCATGGAGCCCGCCGGCCGGCATCGGCGACTTGCCACCGGAGCTTGCCCCACGGGCGCGAGCGATACTTGCGAAAATGGATTCGCTCACCCCGGTCCTGGGGGAACGGCGCGACGAAGCCGCACGGCAGCTCCGTGCCGTTTCATCGGTTCCACGAGATTCGGCAGTGACCTCCGTTTACCTGGATTCCGTCGGATAACCCAAACAGCTAACGGCAAACGACCGGTAGCCGATTGTCTATTTTGAGCACGGATAGCTCACTTCCTTTTGAGCCCACGGATGGGCCACGAAACGACCTTGGAGCGATTCGTCGTGTTCAATTCCGTCACGTCCATGGCGATCGAAAGTGCCCTGGATGGCCTGGCACTGCGCCAGCGTGCCATCGCCAACAACATCGCCAACGTCAACACCCCCGGCTACCACGCCCGCCGCGTTGAGTTTGAATCGGCCCTGGCAAAGTCGGTGGCCGAAGGCAACGGCCAGGCCACTGCGTCCACCTCCGCATCCCTGGAGCCCACACGTCTCGACGGATCCAACGTCAATCTGGACACCGAGACGCTCTCGAACATCGATACCGTGTTGCGCTACCAATTCGCCACGCAGGCCGCCTCCGGGCCGTTCAACTCCATCCGCACCGCCCTTCGGAGCAACTAATGCTTGACGCCATCGGAATCGCCGGCAGCGCACTGACCGTGCACCGCAAATGGCTTGACGCCGTCTCCGACAACCTGGCCAATGCGAACACCGCCACTGCCACCGACGGCGAAGCCTTCCGGGCCCGCTACGTCTTGGCCCAGGCCGGTGCCGAGAACACCGGCGTGTATGTCGCGGGTGCGGAGTTCGGGGACGCCGAGGGGCGCATCGTGCACGAACCGGACCACCCCTTGGCGGACGAGGAAGGCAATGTCCGCTACCCGGATATCGACATGTCCGAGCAAATGGGATCCCTGATCATGGCCCAGCGTGGCTACCAGGTCAACGCCGCGGTTGTGGACCGCGCCAAGGAAACATACCAGGCAGCACTGCAGATCGGACGCAACCAGTAATGGCCTTCGAAATCGGCCCCGTCGCGAGCGTCAGCCCCACCCTGCCCACCGGATACCTGAAGCCGGCCGGTGCATCCGCCACCGACGGCTCGGCTTTTGCCAATGCCCTGGGAGGAGCCGTGGACCAGGTCCAGTCCCTGCAGGCCACCTCCAATGATCTTTCCATCAAGGCCGTGACCGGGGACCTGACGGATATCCATGCCGCCACCCTCGCCTCGACTCGTTCTGCAGTAGCCCTGGAGATGGTTTCCACCTTCCGCAACCGTGGAGTTGAGGCCTTCAACGAGATCATGAGGATGCAAGCCTAGTGGCCAACGTTCCAGCCCCGCTGGCGAAGGCCGCGGATGCCGTGCGCGGCTTCAGCCTGGCACAACGCACCATTGCCTTGATCGGCATCGCCGTCCTGGCCTTGGGAACCATTGCCTTGGTTTCCTTCATGAGCCAGCCCAAGCTGACACCGTTGTTCACGGGCCTTGCCCCGGAAGACGCCGCCGGTGTCGTAGAACAATTGAAGGCCGATTCGGTTCCCTATGAACTTACCGGGGGAGGGGGCACCATACTGGTGCCCGAGGCCAATGTCTACGACTCGCGTCTCAAGGCCGCAGCTGCCGGGCTGCCCACAGCCGGCACCAGTGGATACTCCCTGCTCGATGACATGGGCGTGACTTCCAGCGAATTCCAGCAGTCCGTCACCTACAAGCGGGCGCTCGAAGGCGAACTGGCCAGCACCATCCAGGCCATGGACGGGGTCAACCTTGCCTCGGTCAAGCTTGCCATTCCGGAGCAAACCGTTTTCGTGGATTCCAAGACCAACCCCACCGCCTCGATCTTTGTCGAAACCAAGCCCAACGTGACCCTGGGCAACGACCAGGTCCAGGCCATCGTGCACTTGACCTCCGCGGCCGTTGACGGGCTCAAGGCCGAGGACATCTCCGTCGTGGATTCGACGGGCAAATTGCTTTCCGCCGCAGGTGTCGGGTTGACCGGCGGCGCCGAAAAGCAAGCTGCCGACTACGAAACCCGCGTAGCCGGAGTCATCCAGGCCATGCTCGACCGCGTGGTCGGCCCGGGCAACGCCACGGTCGCCGTGGCAGCCGACCTGTCCCTGGAATCGGCGGAACGCACCGAGGAATCCTTCACCAACCCCGAAGGCGAACCCGCGCTGACCGAATCCGTCAAGGAAGAGGAATACGAGGGCAGTGGCGGGGCCGGCGCAGGCGTGCTGGGTCCAGACAACATTGCGGTGCCCGGCGGCGAGAACGGCGAGGGAACCTTCACCTCCACCGACAACCAACGCACCAATGCGGTGAACAAGGTGACCGAGAACCGCTTGATCCCCTCCGGCAACCTGAACCGGCAGAGCGTCTCGGTGGCCCTGAACTCGGCAGCCACCCAGGGCCTGAGCATCCCCGACATCACCCAGATGGTCAGCACCGCGGCAGGTATCGACGAGGCACGCAACGACACCGTCAACGTCTCGGTCGTGCCCTTCAACGCCGACGGCGCCGCAGCCGCGGAGGAAGCGCTCGCCGCCGCAGCCGCCGCGGAGGAGGCAGCCCGCACCGCGGAGCTCCAGCGCACCTTGATCATTGCCGGGGTCATTGGCCTGGCACTGATCCTTGCGGTGGTTTACGCACTCTATGTGAGGCGCAACAAGCAAAACCGCGAACCGGTGGACCTGGGCGAGTTCCGCGAATTCACGTCGCTGCCACCGGCACCGGCAGCAGCCGAGGTCGCGTCCCTTAACACCATGGCCATTAGCCAGGTTCCGACCCCCGAGCCCGTGGCTCCGTTGGTAACCCCACAACACATCAAACGTGAGCAACTGGCGGCACTTGCCGCCAGCGATCCAGCCGCGATGGCTGATTACCTGCGCACCGTGATGGACGATCGGAGCACCGAATGAAGCAGCCCCCGGCAACCGGGAATCTGACAGGCATACAGAAGGTTGCAGTATTGCTGATGCAACTCGAAACGCGCCAAGCGGCGGAAGTCATGCGACAGTTCTCTGAGTTCGAGGCAGATGAGATCGCTGCGGAAATCGTGCGCCTGAGCCGTGTTGAAGCCCAACAAGTCGAACATGCCATCAACGAGCTTCACGACCTGGCTACGGCCGGGAAACCGAATGCTCGTGGGGGTCGTGACACGGCCGCTAGCCTGTTGGAAGCATCTTTCGGGGCCGAGAAGGCCATGACCGTGATGAACCGTCTTTCCTCCACGATGGCGGGGATGACTTTTGAATTCCTTGAATCCACCGAACCAGCGCACATAGCCTCACTTCTCGACGGCGAACTGCCGCAAACCATCGCCTTGGTTTTGGCCCACTTGCGCCCCGAGGTGGCTTCCTCGGTGCTGGCAGGATTCGACTCTTCCCAACGCTCTGCCGTTGTCGTGGCTCTGGCCGCCATGGGTACCGCCGTGCCCGAAGCCGTGCGCGTGGTGGCCGAGGAACTGAAGAAGCGTACCGGATCCGTTATGGCCAGTCACGAACCCCTTCAGGCCGTCGGAGGCATCCAGCCGTTGGTGGACATTTTGAACCGCTCGAACATCGCGGTGGAAAAGGAAGTGCTCTCCTCGCTAGACGAGAGCGATCCCGAATTGGCCGAGGAAGTGCGCTCACGCATGCTGTCCTTCGCTGACCTTGTCAAGTTCGATCGCATCGACGTCCAGCGCGTTCTGCGCGGAGTCGACCCCACAACGTTGGCCCTTGCGCTCAAGGGTGTGTCGACCGACGTCGAAGATACCGTCCGGGGAAATATCTCGGAACGCACCAGAAGCATCCTAGATGCCGAAATATCTTCAATGGGAAAGGTGCGCATTTCGCTGGTGGAAGAGGCCCGCGCCGATATAGTTCAGACCATCCGGGCACTGGAAGCCAGCGGGGAAATAACGATCAAGCGTGCCGACAAGGACGACTATGTCCTATGAGCCAGTCACTTTCGAAACAGTGAAGTTCGGTGTACTGAATCCCTTATCTGACACCAGTAGCGACAGACTCAACTCGCAGGCTCACGGATACGCTACTGGTTACGCTCAGGGCATCCGAGCCGCCGAGGCCGTAGCGCGTACCCAGCGCGAAGTCTTGGCTCGCGCTGCCGCTGTAGGCCAATCTGCCCGGGACGAAGAACACGCCGCGGCTATCGCAGCGTTGCATGCCGCGGCCGCCGCCTTACATGCTTGCACGGTCCCTGTGCTGGAGCAGGCTTCCACCGTGATGGTGGAATCGGCGCTGCTGCTGGCCGAAAAAATCGTGGGTGCCGAATTGTCGAATCATCGCTTCGGGGCCAAGGCGGCACTCGATCGCGCCATGGACGGCGTTGATGCCCCCACCGTGCGTCAGGTTCGCATGAACCCGAAAGACTTGGAGCTGCTGGGCTTGGAAACCTTGCCGGGCACCGACATAGCTTTGATTCCCGACCCCTCGTTAATCCGTGGCGACGCGCTGACAGCCTTCGACGAGGGCTTCCTTGATGCGCGCATTGCAACCGCGCTTGAGCGGGCCCAAATCGCCCTGCGGAGGGCTGGCACATGAGCCTAGAAACGCAAACCTGGACCGGCCTTGACGCAGCACTCCTTGCGGCCGAGCCTGTGCGAATGGGAGTGGTGAGTTCGGTGGTCGGGTTGGGGCTTGAGGTTGCGGGCCTGAATGCGCCCTTGGGCACGGTGCTGGAGATCGGCGACGACAAGGTTGCCGCCGAAGTGGTTGCCGCGCGCCGGGACACCTTGCACTGCATGCCGCTGGGGCTGATGGATGACATCAGGGTCGGCGATTTCGTGCACAGCAGCGGATCGGCCGCCTACATTCCCGTCGGCACGGGACTGCTTGGCAGGGTGCTGGATGGGCTGGGCCAGCCCATTGACGGGCTTGGCCCGTTGGGGGAGCACACCCTGGTTCCCATGGAGCATCAGGCACCAGCGGCGCTGGAACGCAGCCGGATCACCACTCCGCTGCAGCTGGGGGTCCGCGCCATGGACACCCTCACCGCGGTGGGTGCCGGCCAGCGCATCGGGCTATTCGCCGGATCCGGAGTCGGCAAGTCCTCGCTGTTGTCCATGATTGCCCGTGGCACCTCGGCCCAGATCAATGTCATTGCCCTGGTGGGGGAGCGCGGGCGCGAGGTCAGGGAATTCCTTGAGGAAGACCTTGGAGCCGAGGGCCTGGCCCGCTCGATCGTCGTGGTGTCCACCGCCGACGAACCGGCGCGCATGCGCCTGCGGGCGGCCTTTGTGGCCACCCGCATTGCCGAGTCATTCCGCGAATCCGGTGCGCAGGTCCTGTTGATGATGGATTCCCTGACCCGTGTGGCCATGGCCCAGCGCGAAATCGGGCTTTCGGCCGGGGAACCTCCGGCAACGCGCGGCTACCCGCCTTCCACCTTCTCCCTGCTGGCCCGGCTGCTTGAGCGTGCCGGCACGTCCGCGACTGGTTCCATCACCGGGATCTACACCGTGCTGGTGGACGGGGACGACCACAACGAACCCATCGCCGATGCGACCCGTTCGCTGCTGGACGGGCACATAGTCCTGGATCGGAAACTGGCCATCTCCGGCCACTTCCCGTCCATTGACGCATTGGCCTCGGTTTCGCGCGTCGCCTCCCGGGTGACCAGCCTTGAACAGGCCGCCGCGGCCGGCACTCTGCGCAAGGTCATGGCCGCGCGCCGTGCCGTGCAGGACCTCTTGGATGTTGGTGCCTACCAGCGCGGAAGCAACCCGTTGGCGGACGCGGCTGTCGATCATGAAGCTGCCATCAACCGCTTCCTGCAGCAACGGCTCGAGGAGCCGGTGCCCAGCGGCCAATCCTGGGCCGAACTTCAATCATTGCTACGAACCATGGGAGTGTCCTGATGTCCAAGGGATTTGCGCTTTCGGGACTGCTGCGCCTTCGCGGACTGCAGGAAACCAAGGCGGCCGGAGACCTCGCCGCAGCCAACCGCAGCCTGCGCCAGCGGACCATGGAACGGAACGCCATGCGCGATGCCATGGCCGCTCCCGAGCGGGCACCGGTGGACAGCGAGACGCTGATGGCCTTGGTTGCCTCGCGTGCCTCAACGCGAGGCATGCTGCTGGAGCTGGACACCCTGGTTTCCAGCTTGGACGGGAAAGCCGAAGAAGCCCGGGAAACCCATGGCCAGGCCCGCAAGGAGCTCAAGGCCCTGGAAAAGCTGGCCGACCGCCATGAGGTGAGGGTACGTACCGAAGCCCTCTCCCGTGAACAATTGCTCCTTGACGACTTGGGTGCCACCAGCGCCTATGAAGGGAAGACACCGTGAGCTTTGACGGCATGGCAACTCGAATTGGCGCTATCCAATCGACACTGGCGCGCGTCAGCGGAACCCCGACACCCGCGAAGGACGAGGCATCGCCCGCCGGTTCCGCGAGTGCTGCTGCTTTGGCCGGCACCGTCCCGGGACTCGGTGCAACTCCGGGTGCACTGCCCACGACTCCCGCTGCGTTCACCCAGGCACTGCAACAGGCCATGGCACCTCCGGCGGCGGCAAGCCCTGTCACCGCGTCACCGGCACCTGTGCACTCACCTGCACCGGTGTCCGGTTCAGCAGTCGAAAAATCCAGGTCGGTGGGCAAGGAGCCTCCGGCAACGGCGGACGGCGTGGATGGCTCCGACGTGGTGCAGAACGCGAAGAAATACTTGGGTATCCCGTACGTGTGGGGCGGAAACAACCCCAAGATCGGCCTTGACTGCTCGTCCTTCGTGCAGCACACCTTCAGGGATTTGGGCGTGGAACTTCCCCGGGTAGCCCGGCAACAGGCCAAGGAAGGAACCGAGGTTCCCTCCTTGGCCAAGGCCAAGCCCGGCGACCTGATTGTCACCCGTGGGGGTGGCCATATTGGCATCTACCTGGGAGACAACAAGATGATCCATGCCCCGCGTCCGGGGGAAAGCGTGAGCATCCGGAAACTCTTTGAAACCGATGCCACGATCATGACCATTCGCCGCATTGTGCCCTCCGCAACCGCCGGGCCGGGCGAGGCCAAGACCCCTGCCGCCGCCACGGCCTCTGCCGCGACCCAGCAGGCCGAGCTCACCGCGGCAGCGCAGCGCGCTCTGTTCGCGACCGCGGTGAGTGGCGCATGATTCCCTTCCCGTCCACCCACTCCACACTGCCGGTATCCCCTGCGTCCTCGGCTTCCGCGAAATCCGCGGACCCGGGCGCCTCTCCTTCGGGTCAGTTCGCCGAGGTCTTTGCCTCCATGATTCCCGGCTCGCCTGTACCCGGTAACCCGGGTACACCTGTGGCGATCGGTGTGGGGGCAACAGATGCAGAACCGGCGAATCCAGAAAATGGGCAACTGGCAATCGACACCCCGGAAGCATCCCTAGTTTGCTCGCAGTCCTTGGAAACCGCCGCACCTGCTGCACGGACATCGAATACCTCAGCAGCGGATGCAGAGGCCGTGATGAACCAGCGGGCGCAGCATCCGGCACTGTCGGCTCATGCGGCGCCGCCCGCGGGATCCACAACGGTCACCAAAACCGGCAACGAGCAGGCGGCCGGTTCCACCGAGCCCGTTTCCGCCGAACAGGTCGCTGGTTCACCGGCAGGCTCGCCATTGCCGGTGGCCGTCGCGCCGTGGCTGGTTGTGCCGAGTCCCAGTGCAGTTCCTCCGCCGGAAGCTACGCAACTGCCTGTCGCGGAGGCGCCCTTGTTGGTTCTTCAGTTGCCCGAAGGCGGGTCGCCCCTGCATGTGGCGCCCATTCCTGGGACCACCGTCGCCGGTTCCGGCGCTGCCCCAACACCGTCACCGCAAGCACTCGCGGTGTCCGCCAATTCCGAACCCACTGGAACCAAGGATGCATTGGCTCCAGTCATGAAAGCGGCTGCAACACCCACTGGCCAACCCGTAGCGGCGGTGCCGAACGCTGAAATCCACGGCCAGGTAACCGCACCGGATGCCAACTCGGTCCATGTGCAGCAGGAACCGGACGCAGGCCAAACTCAGGCCGGCAGTGCCGCCACGGCGCCGGCCGGAACGCAAGAGGTACAGGCTGTATCCAACTCCGGCTCCCAGCCGATTCCTGTTGTCGTCGGCCAGGGCGATGTCCGGATGGCCGCTACTGGAGCGACGGCGGCGGCCGGTGTCGTCGGCGATGCAAGCTCCTCGGCAGTGGAGCCGCTCGAGTCTTCCGCCGTGGACACGCCCTTGCAGCGGACCCAGACACCGGCCCCGTTGCACCGGCAATTGCTCGGGCCCATCGCCAGCCTTGCCGCAGGACCTAACGGGGAACGAACACTGAGTGTCAACATCGCTCCCGAGGCGTTGGGGCCCATTACCGTCAAGGCGGTCCTGGGCGGTGAAGGCATCCGCATGGAGCTGTCTGCACCCACGGACGCCGGGCGCGAGGCTTTGCGTGCCATGCTGCCGGAACTGCGCCGTGAATTGGCCGCCACGGGCTCAGGAACCATCATGCTGTCGACCGGGACGGATTCCTCCTCCACTTCTGGCGGCCACACCGGCAGCCAGAACGCGGGCGGCGGGGACGCACGTCCCTTCACCGGTGCCCCTTCTCCGGGAATGCGCACCCGCGGCGAACCGGCACCCGAAACACCGGGGCGGGAAACCACCCTTGCCCTGCACGATACTTCCCATCTCGACGTGATGGCCTAGGAAGGACACCCCCCCATGACAGTGCCACCCATCGAAGCGACGCAATTCGGGGCAACAGCCGCGCCCGTTCGTGCCCCCAAACAAAGCATGGACGGAGAAGTGTTCCTGCACCTGCTGGTCACCCAGCTGGCCAACCAGGACCCGAGCTCGCCCATGGACACCAACCAGATGATTTCCCAGACCACCCAGCTGGCCTCCATGGAACGCATGAACACCCTCAGCGCCACCCAGGAAGCCTCGTTGGACATCCAGCAGCGACTGGCGGCATCCTCGCTGATTGGTCAGGAAATCACCACCGCCGGGGAACCGCCGATCACCGGGGTGGTCACCGCGGTGTCCTTTGCACAGGGAGCGCCCGTTGTCACGGTGGGGGAGCAGCAGATCCCTTACGCGCAGATCATCGGCATCGCGGCACCCGCTGCACCGGTTCCCGATCCGGAGCAGGACACGATGCCGGATACCCCGCCCGAGGGCGGGGACGCGGAGTCCGAAACCGCCGAACCGGATGCCCTGGGCGCCTAAGCGTCCGCCCCAAGTTTTCTTGTTCCACCCAGTTTCCTTCAACGCAGAAAGACATCCACCATGCTTCGTTCACTGTATTCAGGAATTTCCGGTCTTCGCGCCCACCAGACCATGCTTGACACCACCGGCAACAACATTGCCAACGTCAACACGTCGGGCTTCAAGTCTTCCTCCGTCCAGTTCCAGGACACCCTGTCCCAAATGACCCAGGGCGCCACGACCCCGGGCGAGAACGCCGGCGGGCGCAACCCCGCCCAGGTCGGTCTCGGCGTGCAGGTCGCGGGCATCTCGACCAACTTCGGCCAGGGATCCGCCCAGAGCACCGGCCGTTCCTCGGACATGATGATCGCCGGTGAAGGATTCTTCGCCACGCGCTCGGGGAATGCCACCTCGCTCACCCGCTCCGGTGCCTTCGAATTTGACGCCAACGGCAGGCTGACCAGCGCCGACGGCGGCATCGTGCAGGGCTGGATGGCCCAGGGCGGGCAGCTGGCCACTGGCGGCGCCCTGACCGACGTCGCCCTGCCGCGGGACCTGCTCGCACCGGGTGTCGGCACCAGCACCGCCGGACTCTCCGGCAACCTGCCCAAGGAAACCGCCACCGGCGAATCCATCGTGCAGGACAAGGAGATCTTCGCTGCGGACGGCACGAGCCGCACCATGACCATGACGTTCACGCGCACCGCGAACGGCTGGAATGTCGCGGGCAATGACGGCGCCGGGGCCACCGGCACCGCAACGCTGGCCCTCGCCAACGACGGAACCCTCAACGGCGGCACCATGAACCTCGGCGGCATCGCCGTGGACCTGTCCGCGGTTACCGGCTATGCAGGGCTCAAGACCGTGTCGATCGCCGAGCAGAACGGCCGCTCCGCCGGAACCCTCGAGTCCTACACGCTGGGCTCGGACGGCACGCTGACGGGAACCTTCTCCAACGGCGCGCAGCAGGCCATCGCGCAGATCGCCCTTGGCTCCGTGGCCAACCCCGGCGGCCTGCAGAAGACCGGAGGATCGGGCTACACCGTCACCGCCAACTCGGGCGCCATCGAATACGGCGTACCGGGGGACCCGGGCATGGGCACCATCTCCGGCGGCATGCTGGAAATGTCCAACGTTGACCTCTCCCAGGAATTCACCAACCTGATCGTTGCCCAGCGCGGCTTCCAGGCCAACGCCCGCATCATCACCACCAGCGACGAGGTTCTCCAGGAACTGGCCAACCTCAAGCGCTAACCCGCGTATGGGTGGTCCCGTTAGCTAAGGGGGCCACCCACGCAATCCACCATCGGCTTCTCCGTCTGACGCCGGGGCGGGTCAGAGTTGATCGGCGCATCAGTCCACGGTTGGTTCCATGGCAACTGCGGCCCCTTAGAGTCACCTTCATCTACGACAAAGTAGGATTACGCCATGAAAAAGACCACTGCAGGACTGGCCGCACTCGCCCTCACCGCCGCCGGAATCATCGGCACCACAACCGCTCTGGCCGCTGACGGCACCTGCCAGGTCTATTCGGGTGGCGGATGGCTCGTTGGGGCTTGCCCCGAACCGGCGGTGGTTCCCGTTGAGCGAATCGGCGGGGCGAACAAGTACGAGACCGCCGTGCTCATCTCGCAGATCAACGCCGAGCCGGGCGTCCCCGCCGTATACCTGGCCAACGCCGCCAGCATGGTTGACGCCCTGTCCATCTCGCCGTACACGGATGGGCCCATCCTGCTGGTGCCGGCCACCGGCGCCCTTCCAACCACGGTGGCAGATGAGCTCGCCCGCTTGAACCCGGGAAAGCTGGTGGTGCTCGGCGGGACGACCGCTGTCAGCAACGACATGCTCGGCCAGGCACAGCTCGCCGCAGCGAACTAATCAGATCCCGGCCTGCCGTAAACGGTAAGCCGGAGGGTAGGCGGGCGGCGTCGTTGGCTAACGGCGCCGCCCTTTCTGCCGAGAGTGCTCCTCTGAAAGGACGGGGTGCTTCAATGATCGTTGTAACGAGGCTCAACGCCACACGCTTTGCGATCAACGCCGACCTCATCGAGCGGATCCAGGAAAACCCCGACACCGTTGTGTTCATGGTCAACGGCGCGAAGTACGTGGTCACGGAGACCATGGAAGAAGTCATCGCCCTGGTGGCGGGACATCGTGCCCGGGTGGTTTCACTGGCGCGGAACTACGAGCCGCCGCAACCATCCGTTCCGCCCCTGACGCATCGATAAAGAGGACGCCCCCAAGTGGATCCAGCAACAATCATTGGCCTCCTGCTGGCCTTCGGCGCCATGTTCACCATGCTTTTCATGGAGGGCGCCAACGTCTCGTCGATTCTGCTGCCGGCCCCCATGATCATCGTGTTCCTCGGAACCATCGCCGTGGGCATCGCCAGCGGCACCATCAGTGACACGATCATTGCCTTCAAGTCCCTCCCCTCGGCTTTCCGGGGCAAGATCGCCCCGGTGGGGGAGCTGATCACCCGCCTGGTCGAATTGGCGGACCTTGCACGCAAGGAGGGTCTGCTGGCGCTGGAGTCCGAGGCCAGGGAAACCAAGGACCCGTTCCTGGGCCGGGCCCTGCAGTCCATGGCCGACGGCATGGACGGGGACGAGCTGCGCGACCAGCTCGAGGATGAGATCTCCACCCGCGAGCGCACCGATGCGATTGCGCACAAGTATTTTTCCACCCTGGGCGGTTATGCCCCCACCGTGGGCATCATCGGCACCGTGGTCTCGCTGACCCACGTGCTGGAAAACCTCTCCAAGCCCGACGAGCTCGGGCACATGATTGCCGCTGCCTTCGTGGCCACGCTGTGGGGACTGGTCTCGGCCAACTTCATCTGGCTTCCCATCGGCGCGCGGCTGCGCCGGCTTTCGGAACTCGAAATCGACAGCATGACCCTGGCCATGGAGGGCGTGCTGGCGATCCAAGGCGGCAGCCAGTCGATCCTGCTGGAAGAGAAGCTGAGGGCCATGGTCCCGTCGTACGCATTGGGCACGAAGAACGACAAGAAGAATGGCAAGAAGTCCAACTTCGGGGCCGCATCCGTGCTCGATGACTTCAAGGAAGCCGCGTGAGTGGCGGCCGCAGCAGTAGCCGGCGCGGGGGCCGGAAGGGCCGCAAGCCGGCAGAGTCCGGGCACGACGGTCCGGACGAACGCTGGATGGCCTCCTACATGGACATGGTCACGGTGCTGATGTGCCTGTTCATTGTTCTTTTTGCGATGTCCACTGTCGACCAGGACAAATACACGAAACTGAAGAATTCCCTTGCCACCGGCTTCGGCACCGAACAAAGCGTCACCGCGGACACCGCGGAGGGCGTCGTGGTCCCACCAGAGCTGGTGGGCACCGAGGGACTGCTGGCCAGCAGCCAGATCGACGGGCAGACCAAGGAAGCGCTGCTGGCCCTGGCCCAGAACGAGCAGTCCGACCTGATTGAGCTGAAGGAACGCATCCAGAAGCGGCTTAAGGATTCCGGGCACGCCGGCGCTGCCGATTTTTCCATCGACAACCGGGGCCTCACCGTGCGATTGGTCAGTGCGGAAACCTTCTTTGTGCCCAACAGTGCCGAGCTCACCGACAATGCCCGCGAGATCATCGACGCCATCGCCCCGGTGCTGGCACCCACCAAGCGCTACTTCGAGGTGGAGGGATTCGCGGACGAGCGCCGCCCGGTCAAGCCGTACCCCACCAACTGGGAGCTTTCGGCATCACGAGCCACCGGGGTGCTGCGCTCGCTGGTCGAGGATGGGGGAGTGAAGGCCTCACGGATTTCCTCGGTCGGCTACGGGGACGCCCGTCCGGTCCCAGGCAACAAGGACCTGTCGCTGAACCGCCGTGTCGACATCGTGGTGCTGTCCAACCAGCCCGAGTCGGTCCGAAGCCTGCTGAAGCAGAACCCGTAGTCACGTGGCGTGCCCGCGACATTGCCGGATCGGAAGTCTTCCAAAGCGGTAAGACCTTGGAAGAACCCTGCACCGGCACGTTTCTCTCTTCTACTTCCCCTCGTGGTGTCGTAGGGTGATGCCAAGGGAGCGGAATCGCGTCGTTTGGGGAATTCGCGCGGGGCTGCTCTGAGATCACTTTTGGGGAAGTGGCTGGTGGCCAATGCTGAGACACCGTGGAAACAAAGTGTATTCCGGTCAAATGGAAGAGCGTGTCCTAGCGCCTTCCAGAAGGCCCCGGCGAACGACTCTGGCAGCCATGTTCATCGACGTCTTCCATCTGCATGTCGAGCCGTACGCCGAGCGAAAAACCGCGACACAGTCCACCGGCATCCTGAAGCTCAGCGGTGAATATGCCCGGACGCCAGGTCGCGCAGTGGTCTGCACCTGTATCCGGGCTGGCGACGTTCGCGTAATTTCCGTCCCAGATCCGGAGTGCAGGGGTCACGCCTAACTGCCGGGATATTTCATGCTGGCCAGCCCTACAGGAGCGCATTATTGGATAACGACGACCAGTTGCGTTGCGATTGGAAGGCACTCTCCCCGCAGCCCGTGCAGATGGTGCTGACGATCAGTCCGTATTACACATTGATGGTCCGCATTTACGAAGAGAAAACGTATGCGCCCAATCCGATTACGACGGCAATGAGTGCCGCAAGGCCGATGTTCTGCCTCAACACCGGAATGCGTGGCCCCTGATCGTAATAACGACGATTTCTCAAAGTTAGCTCCCAAGCTGGTGATTGAAACTCCAACAGTATGTGAGCTGCGGTACACCGGATTGCCATTCACGTGGCTTTCACCTCGCGGTTCACCCTGTGCAGGCCACGTAGCGACATATGGTCCATCAGAACCCTTGGCGTGAGCCCAGCCACGTCACCTATCTGCCGGGATTGTGCACTCGCGGCGCGGCCCTACGTGTCAGGCTGGAGCGGTACCAGGGTGACAGAGCAAGTCGGCTCGATCGCGTAGGGCGAGAACCAGGAAACCAATCTGTATGTCTAATCTAGTTTTGGCCGAAGTGCGCCAAGATGGATCCATGAGTAGTTCCGGACCGCGTGCCGGTGGACCGACCCCTCGCAGGTCGTATACCCCCGCGCAGAAGCTTGAGTTGTTGGCCCAGTACGAGGACGCCTGCACCCGGCAGGAAGGCGGTGCGTTCCTGCGGGAGCAGGGGGTGTATTCCTCGCAGATCACCGAGTGGCGCAAGCTGCGCGACGCCGGCGTGCTGCAGGGCAAGACGGCCGGGGAGAAAATCGGGAAACTGTCCCCCGAGCAGGCCGAGATCGCGCGTTTGCGCCGCCAGCTGGAGGTGAGCGAGAGCCGGTTGAAACGATCGGAGGCAGCCCTTGGTGTGATGGGAAAACTGCACGCGTTCTTGGAGACGATCTCCGAGGACACCAACGACGATCCGAAGTCCAAGAAGCGTTGACGGGCGCCTACGTGCAGCTGGTGGAACTGGCAGTCCCGACGCGGCGGGCCGCTACCTTGCTCGGGCTTTCGCGCACCACGATCTACCGCAAGCCCGCAGCGCCGAGGGACCACGATCCGGTGGTTCCGCCGAACAAGCTCAGCGCCACGGAGCGGGCCGAGATCCTCGCGGCCTTGAACTCGCCTCAGTTCGTGGACCTGGCGCCCCTGCAGGTCTATGCGAAGTTGCTGGACGCCGGGATCTACCTGGGCTCGGTCTCCACGTTCTACCGGGTCCTGGAGGAAAACCGGCAGGTCAAAGAACGCCGGAAACTCGCCAAGCATCCGCCCCGGGCCATCCCGGAGCTGGTGGCCACCGCCCCCGGTCAGGTGTATTCGTGGGACATCACGAAGTTGGCCGGCCCGGTCAAGGGCAAGTACTTCGACTGCTACCTGATGATCGATATCCACTCGCGGTTCATTGTCGGCGCGCACGTGCACGCCACCGAAGCGGCGATCCTGGCGGCGGAAATGATGAAGGAGATCTTCGGCATCCACGGCATCCCGCAGGTGGTCCACGCCGACCGCGGCACCTCGATGACGTCGAAGACCGTCGCCGCGCTGCTCTCGGATCTGGAGGTCACCAGATCGCATTCCCGACCCCGGGTGAGCAACGATAATCCCTACTCAGAGTCAATTTTCAAGACAATGAAGTATGGTCCGACGTTCCCGGAGCGCTTCGCGTCCCTGGGCGATGCGAGGGCCTTCATCAGCGGCTTCGTCGACTGGTACAACCATCACCACCAGCACTCCGGCATCGGGTTCCACACCCCTGCCAACGTGCACTACGGCTTCGCCGCCGGCGTCGCGGAGAAACGCTCGCAGACCCTGGCAGCGGCCCGCGCCGAACATCCCCACCGATTCGCCACGACCACCGACCCCAAGATCCTGGCCCTGCCCGGGCCGGCATGGATCAACCAACCAAAGGAAACCACCGAAAAAACAGCGGCCTAACGGCCGCCTAACTCACCTTGGTACCGCTTGACTTGAAAAATTCCGCGGTCCAGCGGGGTCGCATATCCGCAAGGCCGGCGTCACACTGACTGTAACCGGGGAGGAATTTGGCCTGCCCGATAGAAGGGTTCCATTGCACTATCCGCCGCGATTGTTCAATCCTCGATCCCGGCCCAATTCATGGTGAAAACTCTGTTTGGTCTTGCAGTCACCGAACGATCAGGTAAGCAGCAATCCCAAGAACCGCTAGAACCAAAATCCCCAAACCAATGTTCTGCCACAGCAGCGGAATGCGTGGACCTTGGCTGTAGTAACGACGCTTACTCATGATCAGCCTCCAAGTCTTTGAAATATGACTCCCATACAGGACCCACAGTCCAAGCTATCTGCCGTTCCTGTTAACTCTCTCAGTTCGTCGCGACCCGCGGCGGGCCTTGCCATGTTTGCGAATCCGACTATCCGCCGTTCAGGTGAGGGTGCTGGTTGTTGAGCGGACGAAGTACCGCCAATCGGCGCCCGTCACGATTCTGCGGGCACGCTCACTACTCGTGACATGGGAAGCAGTCTGCACCCGATCTCTCAGCAGTGAGTCATATGGACGGGGCCGATTGGTGCGGCCTTCCGCCCACGGTTAGGCCGTTATGACCTTGCCTGCGTTCGTGTTGACAGCCTGCTCGATACGGCCCAGTGCCCGAATCATCTCGAGGTGGTGATCCTTGAGTTCATTGACGGCCTCCGCCAGATCGACCTCAGGAAGATTCTTGAGATCCGCCACGCGTGAGTTCCAGGACTCCACGAGGGCGAACGCCTGCGGGGTCGTTTCTTGGACGATAAATCCCTCGTAAATGTTGGTCACTTTGGACCTCTCCTCTTCGATGCGCTGGAATCCGCTACGTGAACACTGTCGAGCTTAGACTCTCTGCTCACTACGGCTCCACTTCATCCATGGCAAACAACCCTACTTCGACCGACAGGCAGCCATGCCCGAGTCCAAGGCGGAGACGCGGTGTTCGATGACATCCCCGCGGCCAGAAGGCCGGACACAGCGCAGTCAACAGAGATCCCGGGTCCACTGTTTCGACACCCGACTTCATGGAAATGGTTGGACCGAGGTTCTGCAAACGTGGGCGTGAAAGGGGCGCTGACAACCAGCCTGAGCGGATCAGCGGTCAGTTCACGCAAACTCCCTAGTCAGTCTGCTACTGACTTTTCCATGGAATCTCTGGACGAATATTTGCCCCAAGCGGCTTACCGATCGGCCATCGCCTGCCGATAGTGGTGCCAGTGACGCTCATGCCTGCGGGACGCCCCGATGCGGGTGCGCCCAACCCGACACCCCCCGACCCGGCCGCCGCCGTTGTCTATGACTTCCGCCGGCCCACCACCCTGGCCCGCGAACACGCGCGCGTGCTCGAACTGGCCTTCGAGACCTTTGCCCGCCAATGGGGCACCCAGCTGACGGCCAAGATCCGGGTCATGTCACAAGTGACCCTCGAATCGGTCCAGATGCAGTCCTACGACGACTACGTGGCCGGCCTGCCACCGGCCACCACCATGGTCCTTTGCGAGGCCGAGGGGCACGGCGCGCGCGCCGTCATCCAGTTCCCCGCCGCGGACGCGCTGAACTGGGTCTCGCACATGCTCGGCAGCCCCACCACCACCCATGCGCCCGAACGCAAGTACACGCGCATCGAGCAGACACTAGTGCGCGGGCTGATGGACGAGGCACTCGAGGACCTGCACTATTCGCTCGGCGCCCTGCTGCAGCAACAGCTCGCGGTGGTCGGAATCCACCACAACTCGCAGTTCGCGCAGGCAGCCACCAAGTCGGAGATTGTCATCGCGGCCTGGCTGCGGGTCCGCGTGGGGGAGCGCAGCACCCTGGCCTCGGTCGCGGTGCCCGCGGACATGCTGCTGCCGCAACTGGGCGAGACCAATCCGCGCACGCCGGTGGAGAACGCCGCCGAACTGCTCACCGAGGCCATCGCCGGGGTCCCGGTGGACGTGGCACTGGCACTGGGGCCGAGCTCAGTCACCCCCGGCATGATCCTGAACCTGGCCGTGGGAGATGTGCTGCCGCTGCCGCACCCCGTCCACCGCCCCTTTGAGCTGTCTGTTGACGGGCGCCGCCTGGGCACCGCCGCAGCCGGCACCCGCAGCGGCCGGATTGCCGCCGTCGTCGTTTCTACCGAGGAGAGCCTCTCTTGAGCCCCGAACCAACATCCATCCCGGTCCTGCACTCGACGGCGCTGTATTCGGCTGCCGCGGAAGCACTTGCCGGCATGCTGCCCACCACCTCGCCGGTTACCGCGGTGCTGCACTCCGGCACACGCGACGCCTCCATGCTCCAGGGATCCGGCGAGCTGGTTTCCGCCGGTTTTGTCGGGCAGCACTCCGCCGACGTGCTGCTCTCGGTGGCTGCCCCGATGCTGGGAGGAGCCCCGGGCGGACCCGGCTCGCTGGTGTCCGCAGCCGACATCCTGCGGCCTGCCCTCGAAGCCGCCACCGGCGTGCTGGGAGCCGGCGTGCTCTCCACCGATTCGGCGGTGCACGCCGATGCGATGCTCGGGGACGCGGAGACCGTGTGCTTTGAACTTCACAGCGCCGGAAAGGAAATCGGCTTCTTTGCCATCCGCATCCGCAACAACGAACCCAATCAGCTGCCTGCCGGATCCGCCCTCGAGGGACGCGAAGACGTGGCCAGCCGGCTGGGCCGCATCAACAACGTCGAAATGGCCTTGACCGTGGAAATCGGACGCACCCGCATGTCGGTGCGCGATGTGCTGGGCCTGGAACCCGGCGCCGTGGTGGAGCTCGACCGCTCCGCCGGGGCTCCGGCGGACATCCTGCTCAACGGCAGGCTCATCGCACTGGGCGAGGTCGTGGTCATGGACCAGGACTACGGCGTGCGCATCACCCAGATCCTTGATGTGAACGAGGGCCTGGCGTAGTTTTGGAAAGTTTTTTCTTGGTGTTGCGGGTGATCGTCTCGCTCGCGGCGGTCTTCGGATTGTTGTTTTACCTGCGCAAGCGCGTGCTGACGCGCTTTGGTTCCCCGCGTGCCTCGCAGCTTTCCGTGGTTGAGCGCCAAGGCCTGGGCCCGAAGTCCTCCGTGGTGCTGCTTGACGTCCAGGGACGGCGCTACCTGCTGGGCGTGGCCGAGTCCTCGATCAGCGTGCTGGATTCCTTCGAGGCACCCGAGCCAGTGGAAACAGATGCCCTGGAACAGGTCAACGTTCAGCCCACCATGGCCGAGCGCTCGCGCGCCTTCGCAGCGAGCCTGAGCACCGTGCGGCAGGGCAGCGTGCCCGCCAACGAACCCGGCGCGGACGGGCCGGCTGTGAATGACCAAGGTACGCCGGCGGTGCTTTCATCCACGCCTTCGGGAGCGCTTGCCGGATCGATCCTGTCGCCTGACACCTGGCGCCGGGCCGTGTCCGCCGTCCGGACTGGCCGCGGCGCATGAGAGCGCTTCGCCCTTCCTTGCCCTCCCGCGCCCGGATGGCACTGCTGGCCGGGTTGCTGCTGGCGCTGCTGGTTGCCCTTTCCTGGTTCAATGCCTCCGCCGCCCTTGCCGCGCCCGTTGAGCCTGGTGCCCCGGGGGACAACGGCGGGCTGTCCGTGGAAATCAACGGACCCAACGGCACCCCCAGCTCCGCCATCGTCACCCTCATTGCCATCACCATGCTTTCGGTGGCCCCGGCCCTGCTGCTGATGATGAGCTCGTTCACCAAGATCTTCGTGGTCCTGGCCTTCACCCGCAACGCCCTGGCGCTGCCCACCATCCCGCCCAACCAGGTGCTGGCCGGCCTGGCACTCTTCCTCTCCCTGTTCATCATGGCCCCGGTGCTCACCGCCATGAACGAGACCGGCGTGCAGCCCTACCTGGACGGGTCCATCGACCTCACCCAGGCCCTCGAGGTCGGGGTGGTGCCGCTGCGCGAATTCATGCTCGCCCACACCCGCGAGGCCGACATCGCGTTGATGACCCGCGCCGCGGAAATGCCCAACCCCGCCACCCCCGCCGACGTCCCGCTGACCACGCTGATCCCCGCCTTCATGATCTCCGAGCTGCGCGCGGCCTTCATCATCGGCTTCGTGATCTTCGTGCCCTTCCTGGTCATCGACCTGGTGGTCTCCTCCGCACTGATGTCCATGGGCATGATGATGCTCCCGCCGGTGATGATCTCCCTTCCCTTCAAGATCCTGCTCTTCGTCCTGGTGGACGGCTGGGGCCTGGTCATCACAGCGCTCATCGGTTCCTACCGGATCGGTGGTGGCTAATGGATCCCAACGCCGTCCTGGACATCGGGTTCTCCGGGCTGCTGGTGGCCGCGAAGCTTTCGGCCCCGGTGCTCATCACCTCGCTGGTGGTGGGCTTCGCCATCTCCCTGTTCCAGTCAATGACGCAAATCCAGGAAATCACCCTTTCCTTCGTCCCCAAGGCCGCTGCCGTCGCGATCGCGCTGCTGGTCTGCGGGCACTGGATGATCTCCGAAATGGTGCTCTTCACCCACGAGCTCTTCGAGAAGATCCCGGCCCTGCTGGGAGGCGGCTAGGCATGCTGGCCACCGTGCCGCTGGCCTGGCTGGAGGTCATGATGCTCGCCGCGGTGCGCGTCACCGCGTTCCTGGTCATCGCCCCGCCGTTCTCGCACAACGCCATCCCGCTGCGGATCAAGGGCATGCTCGGCATCGGGCTGGCCCTGGCCGTCACCCCGCGGCTGGGCGCCGGCTACGAATCCCTGGACACCGGCCCGTTCCTGGGTGCCGTCGTCGCCGAACTGGTGGCAGGGGCGGCCATGGGCTTCATGGTCATGCTCGTGTTTTCCGCCATCCAGTCCGCCGGCAGCCTCATCGACCTCTTCGGCGGCTTCGCCATGGCCCAGGGCTTCGACCCCCAGTCCATGATCAACGGCGCCCAATTCACCCGCTTCTTCCACTTCGCTGCCCTGGCCCTGCTGGTGGCCTCCGACGGCTACCAGCTGGTGCTCGCCGGCCTCTTCCGCTCCTTTGCCGTCATCCCGCTGGGCGGAGGCATCGG
Source organism: Paeniglutamicibacter sulfureus (assembly GCF_039535115.1). Classification (NCBI taxonomy): domain Bacteria; kingdom Bacillati; phylum Actinomycetota; class Actinomycetes; order Micrococcales; family Micrococcaceae; genus Paeniglutamicibacter; species Paeniglutamicibacter sulfureus. Next base: position 1,423,396 of record NZ_BAAAWO010000001.1, on the reverse strand, counting down.
GCTGCCGTACGTGGCCGAATCCCTGGTCGGCGCGGTGGGGGAGATGTTCGTGGCGGCCGTGCAGATCGCCGGCCCGCTGCTGGTGGTGCTGGTGCTGGCCGACATCGGCCTGGGCCTGCTGACGCGCGCCGCGCCGGCGCTGAACGCCTTCGCCATGGGCTTCCCGTTGAAGATCATGCTGACGCTCGCGCTGGTCGGCACCGTGTTCGTGGTGCTGCCCGCACTGGTCTCCTCGCTGGTGCGCGGCGCCCTGTCCCTGCTTTCGGGGGTGTCGGGCCCATGAGCCAGGATTCGGGGGAGCGCAGCGAGAAGGCCACCGCCCAGCGCATGAAGGAGGTGCGCGAGAAGGGCAAGATGACCCGCTCGCAGGACCTTGCCGCGTGGCTGGGCATCGGGGCGGCCGCCCTGATGCTGCCCGGGGTGCTCGTGGCCGCCGAGACGGCGGGCCGGGCCCAGCTGGAGGCGGTGCGCGGCATCATTGCGGCCCCCGATCCCGAGGCCGCCGTCGACGCGCTGGGCACCGGGCTGGGTTCGCTCTCCGGCACGCTGCTGCCCCTCTTCGTGGTGGTGCTGGTGGTTGTGGTGGTCATCGCCGCGCTGCAGGGCGGGATCAACTTCAAGAAGTTCAAGCTGGATCCGGCCAACCTGAACCTGGTCACCGGCGTCCAGCGGGTCTTCGGGCTCCAGGCGCTCTGGCAGGGGCTCAAGGCCCTGCTGAAGGTCGCCGTCATCGGCCTGGTGCTCTGGTTCGTCGTCGCCTCCCTCATGCCGTTGCTCCTGCAATCGGGCTCCTTGTCGCTGTCCTCGCTGCTGGCCGCCGGATCGGACGGCGCCTCCTCGCTGATCCGCGCCTCGGTCATCGCCGGGCTGGTGCTGGCGGCCATCGACGTGCTGGTGGTCATGCGCCGGAACCGCAAGCACACCCGGATGACGCGCAAGGAAGTCACCGATGAGAACAAACGCACCGACGGGGACCCACTGATCAAGTCCCAGCGAAGATCCCGGCAGATGGCCATGAGCCGCAACCGCATGATCGCGGCCATCGCCGACGCCGACGTGGTGGTCGTGAACCCGACTCACGTGGCAGTTGCGTTGCGCTACGAACCGGGCAAGTCAGCGCCTCGGCTCGTGGCCAAGGGCGCGGGCAACATCGCCACGCGCATCCGCGAGGAGGCCGCCGAGAAGTCAGTGCCCATGGTCCGCGACATTCCGCTGGCGCGTTCCCTGCACGAGGTGTGCGAGATCGGGGACGAGATCCCCGCCGATTCCTACAATGACGTGGCCCGCGTGCTGGCCTTCGTCATGGCGCTCAAGGCCCGCGGCAACGCCGCCGGCGTCCACACCGTGCCGGGGGCGACGACAGCGAGTGCCAACCCCGGTCCCGGGCAAGGGGCAGGCACCTGATGACGCCCGGCCCCTTCCGCCTTTCCAAGAATTTATCCCCGGCCATCACCAACCGCAGGCCAACCGCCCAGTCCCAAGGAGCAAGACCTCAATGAAATTTGCTTCCCTCGCCAAGATCGCCGTGCCGTTGGGCGTGGTGGGCATCATCATGCTGCTGGTGGTCCCGGTTCCCGCCGCCTTGCTGGACGTGCTGATCGCCGTGTCCATCCTGCTGGCTCTGGTGATCCTGCTGACCACCATGTTCGTCAAGCGGCCGCTGGACTTCTCGGTCTTCCCCTCGTTGCTGCTGGTCGCCACGCTGCTGCGCCTGGGCCTGAACGTCGCCTCCACCCGGCTGGTGCTGGGCAACGGGTACGCCGGTGAGGTCATTGCGGCCTTCGGCTCCATCGCGGTGGGCGGCTCGCTGATCATCGGCTGCGTGATCTTCCTGATCCTTGTCGTCATCCAGTTCGTCGTGGTCACCAAGGGCGCCGAGCGTGTTGCCGAGGTCGGGGCGCGCTTCACCCTTGACGCCATGCCCGGCAAGCAAATGGCCATTGACGCGGATTTGAATGCCGGGCTGATCACCGACTCCCAGGCGCGCGAGCGCCGCGCCGAGGTGGCCGCGGAAGCCGACTTCTACGGGGCCATGGACGGTGCCTCCAAGTTCGTCAAGGGCGATGCCATCGCCGGGCTGATCATCATCATCATCAACCTCGTCGGCGGCATCGCCATCGGCATGCTGCAGCGCGGCATGGGCATCTCCGAGGCACTGAACACCTACGCGCTGCTGACCATCGGCGACGGCCTGGCCACGCAGATCCCCGCCCTGCTCATGGCCGTGTCCACCGGCATGATCGTCACCCGCTCCAACGCCTCCGCGGACATGGGATCCACCGCCTCCAAGCAGCTGGCCCAGTCGCGCACCGCGCTGTTGATTTCCGGCTCCGCGGCCATTGCCCTGGCCCTGGTGCCGGGGATGCCGAAGCTTCCCTTCATTCTCATCGGCGCCCTGCTGATCCTCACCGCCCAGCGCATCAAGTCCAACCTGGCCAAGTCCGAATCCCTGGCGGAGGTGGCGCGACAAAACGAGGCCGCCGTGGTGCCCACCGAGACCACCGAGGACCTCATCGAGAAGATGCGGGTCCATGCGCTGGAGATCCAGCTGGCCCCCGACCTGGTGGACGTCGTCAACGGGGGAGGGGACGACCTGCTGGCCCGCGTGCGCGCGCTGCGCCGCCGCGTGGCCATGGAGATGGGCATTGTGCTGCCGCCGGTGCGCACCCGCGACTCGGTGGACCTGCCCCCGGCCACCTACACCATCAGGATCGCCGGGGTGGAGGCCGGGCGCGGCACCGCCCCGCGCGGGAAGGTGCTGGCCCTGGGCGAGCACCTGGATTCGCTGCCCGGTGCCTCGGTGGTGGAGCCGGTCTTCGGGCTGGCCGGCAAGTGGGTGCCCGCCGAGCTGCGGCACAATGCCGAGATGGCCGGGGCCACCACCATCGATCGGGTCTCGGTGATCGTCACCCACCTCTCATCGATCGTCCAGGCGCAGGCAGCACGGCTGCTGACCCGCGAGGACGTGCGGGTGCTCACCGACGCGGTGCGCGAAACCAACCCCTCGGCCGTGGAGGAACTGGTGCCTTCCCCGCTGTCCCTGGCCGAGGTCCAGCGCGTGCTGCAGGGCCTGCTCATCGAGGCGGTGCCCATCAATGACCTGGGACGCATCTACGAGGCCCTGGCCCTGCGCGCCAAGGCCAGCACCGACCCCGAGGGCCTTATCGAGGCGGCCCGCACGGCACTGGGCCCGGCCATCGCCGCCGGCTACCTGGATAGCAACACGTTGCGTGTGGTCATGATCGATCCCGTCCTGGAACAGGGCATGCTCGAGGGGTTGCGCCCCTCGGAGGCAGGAAGCCAGATCATGCTGGATGCGGCCCGGTTGGAGGCGGTGCTGGCCTCGGTCAAGCAGATCGCCGGCGAGCTGGAAACCCGCGGCCTCTCCGCGGTGCTGGTCTGCGCCCCGGCGCTGCGCCCGGCGGTGCGCCGCCTGCTGGGCGCAGCCCCCGGTTCCATTCCGGTGCTCTCCTACCAGGAGGCCACCGCCGGCGGGGCAGAGATCGAGACCGTGGGGGTGGTGCGCGGTGCCGATGCGATTTCGGCTTGAGGGTGCCAGCCTGCCCGACATCCACGAGCAGGCCATGGCCGAATACGGGCCCCATGCCCGCATAGTCTCCGCCGAGCGCGTCACCATCGGCGGCATCGGCGGATTCCTGGCCAAGTCGCACCTCGAGGCCATCATCGAGGTGCCTGACGAACACGCACCCGAAGGGCACGTGCTGGAGCCCGGGGACGAACCGCAGCCACAGCGCGCCCTGGAGCCCGCTCCCAAACTCCGGTCCCCGAAGCCCGGGTTGTCGATTCCAAGGTCATCGAAAGCAGCTATTTCCTCTCCGCCTATTGCGGAACAGGTAGCCGGAAATCCCACGTCCCCGGCACCACGTTCTCTCACTGCCCCCGCCTTGACGCCCGATTCCCCGGCCGTGGCCGGCGGCATCGACGGGTTGCTGGCGCGGGCGGACGAGGCCGAGCTGCGCCTGGCGCCGCAGGTGCCCGTGTTCGCCGACCAAGGCAGACTGACGCCGCTGCCTGGCCGCCCCGACTTCGACCGCCTGCTGGACAGCCAGGCCTTCGCCCTGGAACCGGCCACCGGCACCCGCGCTGCAGGCGGACCAACGCATCCGTCCGGTGCGCCGGGGAATCCGGCCGGGCAGGCTGCGGGGCCGGGGCCTGACATCGTTCCCTCGCCGCTGGCCGGCCCCGGGGACCTGGTCGTGGTCATCGGACTCTGGGGGGGACGCCGGGATGGCAGCCGGGGAACTCGACGAGGGCACTGCGCTGCGGCGCAACGCGGGGGAGCTGGCCCAGAAGTTCGACACGCAGGCATTGGCCCGCAGGCCGATCCTTGACCGGCGCGGCATCCTGCGGGCGCGCGCCAACGCCGTGGCCGACGGCGTGCCCCTGCTGGTTTCCGTTGCCATCAATCCGCTGCTGGCCTTGCCAAAGCAATTGCAGCTACTGGAGGTGCTGGCCCCCGACCAGCTCTGGGTGGCGGTGGATGCCGGGCGCAAGGCCGAGGACAGCGCCGCCTGGGTCAAGGCCGTCGCCAAGGCCTGCGGGATCTACGCGGTGGTCTCCCTTCACGCCGAGGAGACCCTGTCCCCGGAATCCGTCTGGGAACTGGGGTTCCCGGTGCTTGAGGCCAGGGGCGCCGGCACGTAGGCACTGTCTGCGCTCCCGGTCCGCCGATCGAATCCTCCAGGATCCCTGGCCTTGGACGTGGCGGGTCCCCGGGAAACAAGAATCCGGGGACCCGCCATGTCCATACTTGATTTTATTGGCCTGTCATTTTATTGACCTGCCGTCTTAGTCATCCCCGGATTCGGTGTTGTGCGAGTTGGGGAGTCCGAGGCGAGGTCGTCGCGCTCCGTGGCCTCCTGTACTTGAGCCGGATCGGTCTCGTCGGTGAAGGGTTCGCTCTGGCGGAACTCTTCCCGGTGGCTGGGCTTGACGCCCTTGAGGCCGCCCTCGGCTTCCTGTTTCATCTGCTCGTCAAGCTCCGCACTGTGCTTATCGCTTCCACGTTCAGCCATGTGGATTCTCCTTTTCACTCGTGTCGTTCAGTCCGCGTTGGGCGTATTCGGCTTCCTCCGAGGAACCGGCCGGGACCGGGTCGGCCGCCGGGGGCACATCTGCCGGGTTGTAGTCCTCCAGTCCGGCTGCCACCCGCTCTTGCTGCTCGGCTGCCGCGAAGTCATCGTCGTCCAGGCCCTCCGGGACCTTGGCATGGCCGCGTCGGGACGATGGCGGCAAGGCAGAGCCTTCCGGATCAATGACGTCATCAAGGCCGGAAGTTCCGTCCTCGGCGTTTTCGGGGTTCACGTTTGTCATGCGTTCTCCTCCAGTTGGAGGCGTCGGGCCGGACATCACACGCCCCGGCCCACCGCCTTCGTCCGGCCAGTCTAGGACCGCGGCCCCAGGGGTGCCTAGGCTTTTGCCGGTCGGCGGGCCATCGGTGCCCCATGCCCGTCGGCACGGTCGATCAACCGTGCCGGCGGGAACGCGGGATTCGGCACGAATCCCTATTGCCCGGGGATCGCCGTGACCGCCAACCACGTATTTCACTTGTAGTTTCACAGAACGGCTGGTAATTATTTAGGGGGTAGCCCGTGGGGAGGTGTCATTCGTATTCAGCATTCACCAAGGGCGGAGGAAGCGGACCATGAATCAAGGGACCGTCGTGGTCATTGAGGATGATGCCGACTTACGCAACCTCGTGGTGGCGGTGCTGCAACAAGCCGGGTTCGAGGTGAGGGCGGCGACGACGGGGCTCGAAGGCGTTGCACTGGTCCGGGAACAAAACCCCGTCGTCGTGACCGTGGATATTGGCCTGCCGGACATCGACGGCCATGAAGTGCTCCGCCGCATCCGCCAGGCCAGCGACTGCTATGTCATCATGTTGACGGGCAGGGACGATGAGGCGGACACACTGACCGCCTTGCAGGCCGGCGCCGATGATTACATGACGAAGCCGTTTCGTCCCCGGGAATTACGTGCCCGCGTGGCGGCGATGCTGCGACGTCCGCGTGCCGGCACCCAGGAGCCCGAGACACAAAGCCCGGCGGCGCCTACCCCGGTGAGGAAGCGTTCAACACTTCACCACGGTGCGCTGGTCCTGGACAGCGAAGCGCGGACGGCACGCCTGTCCGACGCAGAGCTGTCACTGACCAGAAGCGAGTTCGACCTGCTGCAGGACCTCATGAGAAACATCGGCACGGTTCGGACGAAATCCGATTTGGTCCAGGTCGTTCGCGGTGAGACGCCACGCGGCGGCGGACGCGGATACGTCAGCGATGTCGATGAACGCGCCATCGAGGTGCATATCGGGAACCTGCGCCGAAAACTCGGCGGGAACGCCCGCCACCAGCAGTGGCTCTTGACGGTGCGCGGAGTGGGATACCGCCTGGCGGCACCCCATCCGGACGAGGAATGATTCGCCCCTAGCCCTGTTCCTTCGGCTTGGGGTAATGCTCCTGCAACTGAAGCAAGGTCTGCTGGCCGCAAACCTCGAGGCCAGGCAACAGGTCGACGGCCGCCGCTTCATCGCCGCGTTTGACCGCTTCCCCCATTTCCCGCGCGACCCCTGCGAGGCGCACGGCTCCCGCCATGGCAGCGGCAGTCCTGATGCTGATCAAAGCGTCCAGCGCAGTATCCGGGTCCAGGAGCTCCAGTGCCTGGGCCAACCGTTCATAACGCGATTTCCACAGATCCACGAAGTCGTGGACGAAGTCCACGACGATCGACGGGTCGTCGACTTGCTGCTCGAGCTCCCGGAGCACCGCAAAATCCACCAGGGGCTGGCCGTTGGGTGATGGCAAGGTGGACATTGGCGAGTCTTCTCTGGCGACCCCTGCCATGGTGTCGGTTAGGCCCATGAGCGGGGCGGTGGACGGAGTGTGCATTGCCTTAGGATATCCGCTGGGACTGGGCAAGATAAGGGCAAATCCGGAGAACCGGGACAATCTGCGTGAATCCTGCGTTTGGCAATGGGACAAGACGTCGTAAACGCCGTTAAAGACCACCTGATCAGTGGTTGGAGCCAATGGCAGTTGGCCCGCGGGAGCGTTAGCGCGGCCCACTCGGGGTGAAGATGTCATGAGGTTCCTTCCGTGGGGGTCATTGACCGCTGAACGTTGCGATGGCATTGATCACCGCCGGTCCAAGGATGGCGATGAAGAGAACGGGAAAGATGAAAAACAGGAGCGGGAACAGGATCTTGACCGGCAACTTCATGGCCTTCTCCTCGGCACGTTGCCTCCGCTTGACGCGCATGACCTTGGCTTGCACCCGCAGGACCTGGCTGATGGCGATGCCGTAGGCATCCGCCTGGACGACGGCCTGGACAAAACTGCGCAATTCGGGGACGTTGGTTCGCTGGGCGAGAGCGGTGTACGCATCCCGGCGGGAACGGCCGACCTGCATGTCCTGTAGGGTGCGGATCAATTCCTGTGCCAAGGGTCCCCGGCCGTTTTCACCGGCCCGAGACACGGCACCCTCGAATCCGAGGCCGGCCTCAACACTGATCAGCATCTGGTCGAGCGTATTGGGCAGTTCAAGCTGCAGTTCCTGTTGCCGTTTCTGCCCGTTGCTGATCAACAGCAGGTCGGGGATGAAGTATGCAGCGACGAACACCGCGAGGCCCATGATCTTCATGACCGGGTGCGGATCCAGGCCGAAAAGGAACCCCAGGACCGCGCCGGCCAACCCGAGTGCGGGTTTCACCGCCAGGAGGCCGTCCAGTGGCATGGAGGTCGGGCGCCCGGCCAGGGAAATCAGCTTGTCGAGTCGGCGGACATACGCCTCGGGGGTCAGGCGTCTGCCGATCCGCACCAGCAGGCCGGTCTCCGGCCGGGCAGCGGTTTCCTCCGGGTCGTGGCCGCGGCGCAGGTTTTGCCTGCTGGCGGCCTGGCCCTTGCGGTCGACCGAGAAGAACGCGAGACCGAGGTAGAGCATGGCGAAGCCGACCAGCAACGCGCCGGCGGTGACGATGAGTGGCATTTTCCGGTCCTCAGAACTTCAAGTCGATGATCTTGCGCATCCACAGCCCGCCGACGGTCATGAGGACGACGGAGGCGCCCATCATCACCCAGCCCAGGGGCTGGGTGAACAGCGGGGTCATGTAGCCGGGGCTGATGACCATGAGCATGGCAATGATGCCCACGGGCATGGCCATGAGGATGTAGGCCGAGAACTTGCCCTCGGCGGCAAGGGACGCGATCTGTCCCTTGATCTCACTGCGTTCGCGGATGGTTTCATTGACCTGGTCCAGCACCTCGGCCAGGTTTCCGCCGACCTCGCGGTTGATTTGCACGGCCTGGGCGATCCACCGGAAGTCCTCGCTCTGCATCCGGGTGGCGGTGTCGTTCAGCGAGGCCAGCAGGTCCCTGCCCAGGCTGGTTTCCGAGACGATGCGCCGCATCTCCTCGGACGTCGGGGCCGGGGACTCCAGGGCTGCAGCATCCATGGCGCGCAGGATGCTGTGCCCCGCACGCAGGCTGCCGGAGAGCAGTTGCAGGGTGTCCACCAATTGTTCGCCGAATCCGTGGCGGCGCTTGGCGGTGCGACGCTGCAGGTGCAGGTGCCCTAGCGCCGGGACCAGCAGGAAAAAGAGCACGCCCAGGGAAGGCCCGGCCAGCAGCATGCCCAGCACCATGGCGACGAGCGCGGCGGAGGCCATGAGCACCAGGAACTCGCTCTGGCGCAGGCGCAGTCCGGCGCTTTCCAGCGCCTCGCTGCTGAAGATCCGCAGCTTGCGCCGGGCGAGCAGGTTTTCGAGGAATCCGGTGGTTCCGCCGGCAAGCCGGGAAAGCCCGGTGGTGGGTGGGACGTCCACGGGGGCACGGCGGTCCACGGCAACCCGTGCCGGCCGAAACACGATACCCAGTGCCAGGCCCAGGGCCAGCAGCACGAAGGCCAATCCGATCATGAGTTCCATCTCGCCCTCCTAGGCGTTGGCGACGGCGTGTTGCCGGCCGGCAAAGACGGCGGGCGAAACCTGGATGCCCATGTCCTGGAACCTGTCCATGAACGTGGGCCGGATGCCGGTGGGGACCGGCGTGCCGCGGAAGCGCCCGTCATCGTCAATGCCGGCGGCGAAGTCGAAGACGAAGGCATCCTGCAGGGTGACGATATCTCCCTCCATGCCCTGGACCTCGGTCACGTGCGTGATGCGCCGCGTGCCGTCGCGCAGCCGGGAGATCTGGATGATCAGGTGCACGGCGGAGGCGATCTGTTCGCGGATGGCGCGCAACGGAAGGTCCATGCCTGCCATCAGGACCAGGGTCTCCAGGCGGGCGATGGCGTCGCGGGGCGAGTTCGAGTGCACCGTGGAGAGCGAGCCGTCGTGGCCGGTGTTCATGGCCTGGAGCATGTCCAGGGATTCGCCGCCGCGGACCTCGCCCACCACGATCCGGTCCGGGCGCATGCGCAGGGAATTGCGCAACAGTTCGCGGATGGTCACTTCGCCTTTACCTTCCGTGTTGGGCGGGCGGCTTTCCAGGCGCACGACGTGGTCCTGCTGGATCTGGAGTTCGACGGCATCCTCGATGGTGACGATGCGATCGGTGTCGGGCAGGAAGGAGGACAGCACGTTGAGCAAGGTGGTCTTGCCCGTGCCGGTGCCCCCGGAGACGATGATGTTCAGTTTCGCCTTGACACAGGCATTGAGCAGTTCCGCCATCGCCGGGGTCAGCGTCCCGAAGCGGATCAGGTCCTGCACCGTCAGCGGGATCTTGCTGAACTTTCGGATGGTCAGGGAGGAACCGCCCACCGCCAGCGGCGGAATGATCGCGTTGACACGCGACCCGTCCTCCAGGCGGGCATCGACCAGCGGGGAGGACTCGTCGATGCGGCGGCCCACCTTGGCCACGATGCGCTCGATCACCTTGCGCAGGTGCTCCTCGGAGCTGAAGCGCGAGTCGCTCAGGACCAGCTTGCCCTTGCGCTCCACGTAGATCCTGTCCATGCGGTTGACCATGATCTCGGTGACGTCCTCGTCCTCCAGGTACTGCTGCAGCGGACCGTAGCCCAGCACGTCGTTGGCCACGTCGTTGATCAGGCGCGAGCGTTCGGCGGGGGAGAGCGGGACCTTTTCGGCGTCGATGACCTGGACCAGTTCCTCGCGGGCGCTGGCGCGCAGGTCCTCCTCGGTCAGGGTGGAATCGTTGAAGCGGCTTCCCATGCGTTCGAACAGTGCCTTGGCGGCACGCTGCTTCAGCCCGGCATAGGCATCCACCGGGTGGGAGATCGCGGACTTCACGCTCGCCGAACCGACGGCCGGTGCCTGCACGGCCGGCTTGTAGATGTCAGCGGGCGCGGCCGAGTGCAGGACCGTCTTGGCTGCGGGCATGGGGACGGAAGCCGCCTGGGGCACGGCGGAGTCCAGGCGTTGGGTTGCCGGCTGGCGGGCGCCAACGGCACGGTTCAAGGGAGCAACGTTTTCCGCGGCGCTGAGTCGCTCGGAGAGTTTCATCGGACAACCACCCGTCGGTGGAGCTTGCGGGCGGGTTGGGCCCGCCATTGCGGATCGAAGCGCCGGGTCAGGTGGGCGAAGCCCTTGACCGCGCGGTCGGACTTGGATTCCTGGAGCACCGGGATGCCGCGGTTCGTGGAGAATGCCACGGTCCGCGAGCGGGGGATGCTCACGTCAACCGGGGCGCCGATCCAGGTCTCGATGTCGCCGATGGTCAGCCCCGTCTTGGGGTCGGCCATGTTCAGCACCACGTGGCGGGTTTCGGGGAGGATCTCCAGCTGCTTGAGCACATCGAGCCCGGTGCGCAGGCCGCGCACGCTGGGCACGTCCATGCCGCTGACCCACACGGCGTCGGTGCAGCGTTCCATGGCGGTGAGGGCGAGCTCGGTGAGACCGGGGGCGCTGTCCACGATGACGTACTGGAATTCCCCGGCCAGCTGGTCGAGCAGGCGCTCGATGTGCCCACTGGTGACGTGGTCGGCGTCGGCGGGGTTCTTCGATGCGCACAGCGCGTAGAGCCCGGCGGGGTGGACGGTCAAGAAGGCCTTGAGGACCAAGGTGTCCTGGCTGGCTGAGACGGACACGGCGTCCATCACGGTGTGCTCGGGATCCAGTGACAACGCGGAGGCGACGTCGCCGAATTGCAGGTCAAGGTCGACGATGACGACGCCCATGGGCGCGATCTTTCCCAGGCCCACGGCAAGGTTGGTGGCCACGGTGGTCTTGCCCACGCCTCCCTTGGGGGAGAACACGCCAATCACCTGCCCCTTTTTCTCCTGCGGCTCGGCGCTCGCCGGCTGGTGGTGGTGGCGGCTGCGTGCCGAGTGCGCCTGGCAGGCGCGGTCCAGCACGGATGCGACCTGGGCGATGTCGGCCGAGGGTGCCAGGACGTCGCGGATGCCGGCGCGCATGGCCAGGACCACGAGTTCGGGGTCGTAGTCGGCGACGAGGACGACGCTGATTTCCGGGCACTGGACATCGAAGACGGTGGCCAGGCGGAGGGCCTCCTCGACGGGGATGCCAGGACCCAGGACCAGGACCTCGGGGGCCTGTTCCAGGGATTCCAACAATTGCCGGGGGTCGGTGGGCACGCTGGTGGTCAGGAAGGAGCGCACTCCACCGTGCAGGCCGCCTTCGACGGCGGCGCGGACGAGCTGGTCAAACTGGGCATCCGGGGAGATCAGGACGAAACGGCTCACGGGTACACCTCCGATAGGCGAACTGGCTGGGGACGGGATTCCTGTTGGGCATCCTTGGGTTCGTTGGTCAGCCAGATCCGGCCGAATTCGGCGGAGTGGATGAGCTTCGAGGCATCGCGGTCGGTCACCGCGACGGTGACGAGCATGGTGCCGGCGGGCATGGCCTGGGCACCTTCGGCCGGTTCCACTGCGGCGTCTGCCCGTTGGAGCCGGGTGACGAGCATCTTGTGGAAGACCCGGCCCGTGGCCGGGGAACCTGCGTCGTCCTTCATCGCCCCCTTGTCGAAGGAAACGAAGACCCCGACGGTGCTTCCGGCGGTGACGTTGCCGCCGACCATCCGCTGCGGCTCCAGGGCGAAGGTGACTTCCTGCAGGCCCTGGGGCACCGCGACGGTGCCGGGTGTTTGCAGGGAGGCAGGATCGACGAGCCGGCTGGAGAGCAACACCTCGCCGGGTGCCAGATCCGCGGCCGTCACCTGGCCGGCGACATTGTCCAAGGCGGCTAGCGCCCCGGCGGGCACTGTGCCCGCGGGCCTGGCTTCGAGGGCCAGGGATTCGCCGAGGTCGGCGACGGACGTTCCCTCGGGAACGGCCTGGCGAACGACCAAGACGTTGGTGGGCGTCAGTTCCGCCATGGCGCGCGCGTCGGCGTTGGCGGCATAGGAGTAGACAAGGACGGCGCCGAGCAGCGCGAGGACGGCGGCGGCAACACCGCCCAAAAGTCGGGATTTCAAGAAAAGCTCCTAGTGGGTCATTCGGACGACGGTGGCACCATAGCGGTTCACCGGTCCCAGGATGTGTCCCTCGTCGAGGGACACGTAGCGGACGAACTTGCCGATGATGCCGCGGCAGTCCCCTGTACAGGCCTGGGAACCGGCGTAGGCGGTGGTGTTGCGGAATACGGAGGGCAGCGAGGACCCACCGGTGAACTTCCAGCCGGCGACCTCGAAGGCAGCGAAGGAGGAAATCTTGTAGACGGCCCCGGAGCCGGTTCCGACGGCGAGGTTGAAGACCGGAAGCAGAACCGTGGGACGGCCGCCGGCAGTGATCTCGGCGGCCCAGCGGTTCAGGACCGAGGTGCAGTTGGGCGGCTCGCTGTTGCCAGGGGCGCTGCCGCCTTCCTGGATCAGCAGGTCGATGTAGCCGCCGCACTGCCCGGGGATCTGGGCCAGCCAGCCAAAGCCGCCGGGGACAGGTGCCCCCGCGGGTCCGTAGTTGCAGCCCGGGTTGGCGTAGGACCCGCCGTGCAACCCCAGGCGTTGGAGTCCGCCGTCGACGTGGCCTTCGACCTGGCAGACGGAGAATGCCGCGGGGAAAACGGTGGGACCTGCCACCGGGCTGCCCCATTGGGCTCCGGCGGTGGCGCCGACTTCGGCCGAGTCAAAGCCCAGGATGCGGGCGAAGGACAGCGAGACATTGTTGGCCTCGCCGCCTGCCTGCTGGGCTCCTGTGGTCACGGTGACAGTGCCCGCGCTCTTGTTCAGCTGGACGGACTGGATGTTGCTGAGCCCGTCGTTGGCGTTGGATTTCGCGTAGCCTGCGGCCAGCGGAGAGGCGGTGGCGCAGTTGGTGCTGGCCAGGCTGAGCGCGCATTCCTGTGCAACGGCCAGCGCCGCGGCGTCCGCGCCGTTTTGCAGCTGGGCCTTTTCGGCATAGAGCATTCCGACATCCACCACGAGGGCGGTGAAGCCGAGCAGGGCGACCAGCAGCAGGGCGGTCATGACGCTAACGGTTCCCCGTTCGGAATCCGGGGATTTCCTTAGCCTCCGCACCGCATGACCCCCTTGCCGGTGAGCGTGATGGGGGAGACGATGCCGGTGATGGTTGACAGCGGGTAGGTGATGGTGACGCTGGCCTGGGTGCCGGGCGTGCAGGCTGCGGGGGAGATGGCCACGTTTCCATCCGTGATCGAGGAGAACAGGGAGGTGGCGGCCATCTTGGTGGCCGAGCGCGCCTTGACCGGATCATTGGAGATGGCCATGACCCGGACGCCCTCGCGGGCGGCCTGGGTCAGAGTGAGTTGGGCGTTGTAGGCATGCCCGAACTCGATGATGCCCATGACCAGCATGAGAAGGACGGGAAGGACAATGGCGAATTCAACGGCAGCGGAACCGCGTTCGTTCTGCTGTGTCATGGCCTGGGCCTTCCGGGTTTGGGTGGATGAAACATGCTGTGGTGGCGGGGCGAGAACGCCCCGCCACCACGGAGCTTTTGTTTGGGAAAGGACTACACGGTGGGGGTGCCGCCGGCGAGTCCGGTCCTGACGTCCTCGAACAGGCCCAGCAAGTCGTCACCGAGGAATCCAACGACCCCGACGATGACGACTGCGATGAGGCCGACCATGATGCCGTACTCAACGGCGGTGGCGCCGGTTTCGTCGCGCTGGAGGCGGTTCTTGATGCGGAAGCCGAGGGTCTGGAGGGTTGCGTAAACGTGCAGCATGGGGGAGCTCCTGAAATGAAGTGGTGTGTTGTTTGTGCGGGGTGTTTGGACTTGCTTCGTGCACCGCGCTGAAAAAAACATAGCAAGGCATTTCGGGGTTAAGACGGGACCTGTGGCTTTCCTCGGGGAAGCCTGTACCAACCCTTGGGAAGCTGCGTTTTTCCTGCGCTTAACCTGAACCAAACCGGCATTTGGGCCGATTCTCGTGGTTGACCGGCGGCCGGGTTTACGACTCTTCTGAAACTGCGTCGAAACCCCATGGTCCTTGGCGTTCAACCGCAGAAAATATCGGCGGCATGGGATAGATTTCGCGTATGCATACTTGGCCACGGGACGATCCGACACCCACGGGTGGTGGCGCATCCACCAGCGCCGGCGGAGGATTCCCAACGTGCCTTGGCGGCAGGCTCCACGTCGGCAACCGTGCCCGTCGTTGCCGAACCAAGTGGCTGCCGGCAGAGCGTTCCGGCGCGTACCTGCGGAGACCGGCAGGTGCCACCTGGCTGGTTGGTTTCAGAGGGCAGGATTGAAATGACACTGGGCCGCAGATGGAAACTAGTTTGCTATCTTCTTGGCGCTGCCGTCGCAGGGGGAATCATCGGTCGGCTGTTTCCGCCATTTGTCCTGGACGATCCCTTCTGGAGAGATTTTTGGTCCGGACCTCCTGTGGCCGGGATATTCGCGCTAGGGGGAGCAGGGATCGCCTATGGGGCCGCCTTGCTCGGGGCCAGAACATCGCGCACGGCAGCGAAACGGCAGGAGTGGTGGGACCGGGCCGAATGGGCCCTCACGCTCGCCAGGTCCGACAAGTATGTTGACCGCATCATCGGTTTGGAAGCCCTGACTGCGCTATCGTCCGAAGCCACCAGGACTGAATACCGACTCATTCTCGCCGTGACCGAAGCTGTTTCCGGAGAAGGTGTGGAGAGCAGGGACCCAGTTGGCGACGTGGACACTCCACCCCGCGTGCGGGACAATTGAGCAAACGGAGGTGCATCACGATGGCTAGAGAGCCCATGCAGGTCAGCGCGCTAGAGGACCGGATAAAACAAGGCAAGGCCGACCCCATCACCACAGCGGAAAAGATTCTCGTTGCCCAACTTCGTGAGGGCTACGAGAAGAAGTACGGTGCTTCCAAGCCAGCCAAGAATGGCCGTAAAGCATCTTCTCCCTCCTGAGGAAGACCTTCCTATATTCCTACGCAAGTGACTGCACGCCGTCGTCCTGGCGGCGGCGTTTCACTTCTCAATAGCTGGAGCAATCGGCATGTTTTTGGGGAGCGAAATGAGGGCGGTTCGGCTACTTCTTCGCGATCTTCACGGTGTAGCTGGTCTTTGAGATCGTCGTGTAGGCGTGGCGTTTTGCGGTGACCTTCACGGACACGTTTTTAGACGCGTCGGCCTTGGCGAGCTTGTAGCTGCTCTTGGTGGCGGCCTTGATCGCCTTGCCGTTGCGCAGCCATTGATAGTTGAGCTTTGATCCCGGAGCCCAGGAGGAGACCACGGCCTTCACCGTTTTGCCTGGACGCCGGGTGCCGGCGACAGTCACCTTCCCGGGCTTTGACGGGGCCACGGTGACCTTGGTGCCGATCTTCAGGGTCGCGGTTTTGGTGATGTACGCGGGAGCCGTGATCGTCGTCTTGAAGGAGACGGTCTTCCCGTAATCGGCCGCGGCCAACACGTAGACACGTCTGGTTGCCCCGGCGATGGGCTTTCCATCGCGCAACCACTGGTAAGTGACCTTCTGTCCGGGGAGCAGTTTTCCGCCGTGCAGGTTCGCGTAGATCCGTGTGCCAACTTTCGCCGTACGTGTGTCGAGCTTCCCAGTCGAGCCGATCTTCAGGTTGGGAGCGGGCATGATGCCGTGGCCAACCTTGTAAGACTTTTTCAGGATGGACACCCAGTGGTTTGCTGGCTCGTTGAATTGGAGGATTTCGTAGGTGACGGTCTTGCCGAGGTCTTTCGCCTCATAGTCCCACTCGATCGAATCGTTTTGGTAGGTCTCTCCATCGATGGTCAGCGCCACTGCGCCAGCGACGAAGATGGGCGCCCATCCGGGGCCGGTGGAAGCTAGGACGCGGTCGCCGACACGGATGGTGGCCGGCAGGTTCACTTTGCCTTGGCGTGGTTTGCCATGGGGGACAACTAGGCCTGGCCCGGTGGCCGCGCCGTTGTAACCGAAGTATGGGTTGGCGGGATCGCTAACGCCGTAGACCCATGCCTTGATCTCCTTGCCTCCCAGGTCCAAACCGACCAGTGCTGAGAAGCGGCCGTTGCCTTCGTAGCGGGGGTGCCCGACGTTTTGGAACAGGTCCCTGAAAAGCTCCGACTGATAAGAGGTCGGTGCTGCCCATTCGGGTGTGCCTGGGACCGGGGTGACCTTCCAATAGAGGCGTTCACCGATCACCGGCTTGTTCTCGAACTCGTAGGTGCCGGTACTCACCGACGCGCGGTGAACCCAAGACACGCCAAGCTGCTCGGCGACGGTTCCGTCAGCTGCCGTGATCTGGATGCGGACCATGATGTGACGGGAAATCAGCGGGGTCGTGTAGGTCTGCGTTGTCACCCCGGTGGCCACCGCGATGCCGTCCTTGCCCTCGAACCATTCATAGGTGGCTGTCGCACCCTCGGGGATGTTCGCGACGGCGGTGACGGTATCCCCGGCGAAGACCCACCCGTCGAGGTCTGGGTTCGACGTCCACGCCGGAGACGCAATGCTTTCGATCTTGCCTTCCACGTCGTACTCACTGGGAATGGCAAACGCGGTTTCCGTGGCCACACGGGCCGCTGGAGCTGCCGTGACTGCAGGGGTGCCTGCCAAGAGCAGGGACGCCGCGGTGACGGAATTTTTCAAGTCAAGCGGTACCAAGGTGAGTTAGGCGGCCGTTAGGCCGCTGTTTTTTCGGTGGTTTCCTTTGGTTGGTTGATCCATGCCGGCCCGGGCAGGGCCAGGATCTTGGGGTCGGTGGTCGTGGCGAATCGGTGGGGATGTTCGGCGCGGGCCGCTGCCAGGGTCTGCGAGCGTTTCTCCGCGACGCCGGCGGCGAAGCCGTAGTGCACGTTGGCAGGGGTGTGGAACCCGATGCCGGAGTGCTGGTGGTGATGGTTGTACCAGTCGACGAAGCCGCTGATGAAGGCCCTCGCATCGCCCAGGGACGCGAAGCGCTCCGGGAACGTCGGACCATACTTCATTGTCTTGAAAATTGACTCTGAGTAGGGATTATCGTTGCTCACCCGGGGTCGGGAATGCGATCTGGTGACCTCCAGATCCGAGAGCAGCGCGGCGACGGTCTTCGACGTCATCGAGGTGCCGCGGTCGGCGTGGACCACCTGCGGGATGCCGTGGATGCCGAAGATCTCCTTCATCATTTCCGCCGCCAGGATAGCCGCTTCGGTGGCGTGCACGTGCGCGCCGACAATGAACCGCGAGTGGATATCGATCATCAGGTAGCAGTCGAAGTACTTGCCCTTGACCGGGCCGGCCAACTTCGTGATGTCCCACGAATACACCTGACCGGGGGCGGTGGCCACCAGCTCCGGGATGGCCCGGGGCGGATGCTTGGCGAGTTTCCGGCGTTCTTTGACCTGCCGGTTTTCCTCCAGGACCCGGTAGAACGTGGAGACCGAGCCCAGGTAGATCCCGGCGTCCAGCAACTTCGCATAGACCTGCAGGGGCGCCAGGTCCACGAACTGAGGCGAGTTCAAGGCCGCGAGGATCTCGGCCCGCTCCGTGGCGCTGAGCTTGTTCGGCGGAACCACCGGATCGTGGTCCCTCGGCGCTGCGGGCTTGCGGTAGATCGTGGTGCGCGAAAGCCCGAGCAAGGTAGCGGCCCGCCGCGTCGGGACTGCCAGTTCCACCAGCTGCACGTAGGCGCCCGTCAACGCTTCTTGGACTTCGGATCGTCGTTGGTGTCCTCGGAGATCGTCTCCAAGAACGCGTGCAGTTTTCCCATCACACCAAGGGCTGCCTCCGATCGTTTCAACCGGCTCTCGCTCACCTCCAGCTGGCGGCGCAAACGCGCGATCTCGGCCTGCTCGGGGGACAGTTTCCCGATTTTCTCCCCGGCCGTCTTGCCCTGCAGCACGCCGGCGTCGCGCAGCTTGCGCCACTCGGTGATCTGCGAGGAATACACCCCCTGCTCCCGCAGGAACGCACCGCCTTCCTGCCGGGTGCAGGCGTCCTCGTACTGGGCCAACAACTCAAGCTTCTGCGCGGGGGTATACGACCTGCGAGGGGTCGGTCCACCGGCACGCGGTCCGGAACTACTCATGGATCCATCTTGGCGCACTTCGGCCAAAACTAGATTAGACATACAGATTGGTTTCCTGGTTCTCGCCCTACGCGATCGAGCCGACTTGCTCTGTCACCCTGGTACCGCTCCAGCCTGACACGTAGGGTGATGCCGACCGTGAGGTAGCGCAGGGCAGCTCGCATGGGAACACTCCGGATCTGTGGTGGGATCAATGTTCCCGGTCGTCAGGTATTACGTGATCCTACAGATGAAGACGCAAAATGGGTATGCTCTGGCCCGGGAATACAATCGTCCACGTGGGCACACCTCGCCCAAGGGTCAGCCTCTGGCCAGCCGCTCACAGCAAAGGCACAGGCAGGTGCTATGTGGGTGGTTAGTCCTCCCGCCCTAGAATGTGCCCATGAGCGTCGAAGACGCAGACTTGGGGTAGATCACATGCGACGTTCAGAATCCGTTCCGCAGCGTTTCCACAACCATCCTCATCACCGCACCCGGCTGTGGACCGTTGCGCTGTGCGCGGCACTGGCCGGCGGCCTTGCCGCATGTTCGGGCGAGTCACGGCCGCCGGTGACGGTGGAGGCCCCGCCAGACCCTTCTTTCGTGCAGGAAGTGGTGGAACCAAGTGCGCTGACCCGGCACCTGGAGGCGTTCCAGGATGCGGCGGACGCGAATGGGGGGAACCGGGCAGACGCCACCGGAGGTTACGAGGCCTCGGCGGCGTACGTCGAGGAGCAGTTGCGTGCGGCGGGGTACGAGCCGCGGCGTCAGGAGTTCAGCTACGGCCGGCGCAACCCCGTGGAGGCGTTCAGCATCCTGGCCGACACCGGCAGCAGCTCCGACGGCGTGCTGGTACTCGGCGCGCACCTGGACTCGGTCGAGGAAGGACCCGGGATCAACGACAACGGCAGCGGGGTCGCCGCGGTGCTCGAGGTCGCGCTGCGGCTCGCGGAGGAGGGCTCCGTGCCGCGGGAGCGGATCCGGTTCGCGTTCTGGGGCGGCGAGGAGGGCGGAATGCACGGCTCGGACTACTACGTCGAGCAACTCTCCCGCAAGGAAACCGCCGCGCACGTTGCCTACTTGAACGTCGACATGGTGGGCTCGCCGAATGCGGCGTTCTTCGTGTTCGACGGCGACGGCTCGGACGGCATGGAGGCCGGGCCGGAGGGGTCTGGCGCCATCGAACGGGTGTTCCGGGACATCCTTCAGGCCGAGGGGGTCCAGGCGCTACCGGTCGGGTTCATCGAGGATTCGGACTACGACGCGTTCGTGAAGGCCGGCATCCCGTCCGGGGGCCTGTTTACCGGCGACGCGGGGACCAAGAGCGAGGCCGAGGCACGCACCTTCGGCGGGCAGGCCGGGGAGCAGTACGACGAGTGCTACCACCAGGCCTGCGACACCATCGACAACGTCGACATGGCCGTGCTGGAGCAAATGACCGAAACGCTCATGGGCGCGACGGTTTCGCTCGGCGGCACCGAGAACGACCTGGCCAAGGGCGCGGCAACGGAGGAGGGCGCCGGCTGAGCCGCCGCGAAGCCTCATCCGAGGGAAGGTGTTCCACTTCCAAGGTAATGAGACATCGCAGAGTTAGGCGGCTGCTTCTTCGCCCTGCGAAAAAGTAGTCGACATGCTGACTCCCTCTATGGAGCGGATGATGAGTGCCACGCCCCTTCACCGTCGCGCCCTCGCTTGGTTCTGTCTGTCATACCGATACCGGACATGCCGATGGCCGGGAACGAATGGGCACCGCGCACCGGCCGTAAACGCAAGGTAGGGCAGGTTGCCAATCATCCCTGGCAACCTGCCCTACCTTGCGTTTACGGTGAAAACAAGGAACGTCAGTCGACCATGATGTCCATGCCCGGTCCGGTGCCAGTGCCGGTGACGAAGAATAGTGTTAATACCAATACCCACAGGACCCAGAAGACCGCGGTGAACGGCAGCATGCGGGCAATGATGGAACCGATGCCGGCCTCTGGTTCGTACTTGCGCAGGAAACCGAGGATGACAACCAAGTACGGGTTCAACGGGGTCAGTGCCTGTGTGGCCGAATCCCCCACGCGGAAGGCCGCTTGGACAAACCCGGCCTCGTAGCCAATGAGGGCAAACATCGGGATGAACACCGCGGCAATCAGCGTCCACAGGGACGACCCCGAGGAAATCAAGAGATTGAGGATCGAGACGGCCGCAATGAACGCAATGATCGCCCCGTAGCTGGTGAAGTTCACGTCCTTGAGCGTTTGTGCGCCGTTGACAGCCACCCAGGACGCCAGGCCGGACCAGGTGAACAGGGCCAGGAATTGGGCCAGGATAAAGGCGACCACAATGAAAGACACCGCGTCTTTTACTGCCTGTCCCATCATCTCCACGACCGACTGGATATTGGTTACCAGACGCAGGCGGGCGCCATAGACAATGGCCGGAGCCAGCAAGACGCAAAAAACGATGAAGATGACTGAGCTCAGCAACGGGGACTTGGGCAGGAACCCGCCGGCTTCATTGCGCAACGGGGCGCCGGCCGGAAGTGCCAGCGCCAGGAACAGGCCGACAACCACCAGCAGGGCAAGCCCTGCCCAGCGCAGGGCTGACTTTTCCGCGGCGGTGACATCCGGGCTGGCTTCGTCCGCAGCCGCGGCATTGACACCGACACCGGTACGGTTCAGTCGCGGCTCAAGCACCTTGTCGATGACCAGGCCGCCGGCCACCGTGAGCACGCCAGCCAACACGATGTTCAGGAACAAGTTTGAAACGGCCGTCACGGGCAGCACCAGGCCGGACACCGGGGCGGCAGCGGCATTGGAAATGCCGGCCAGCAAGGCATCGGTGGAAGTGATGAACGGGGTGCAGCTAAATGCGGCAATGCCAACTGCGTAGGAGCCGAGCAGGCCCGCAACCGGGTTGCGGCCCGCGGCACGGAACACCAGCGCGGCGATCGGCGGGATCACCAGGATCGAGGCGTCGGACATGATGTGCGCGCACAACGCCACCAAAGCTATGACGTAGGGCAGCGCCCACCCCGGGGCGCGGCCCAGGGTTGACTTCACCAACACCAGCAGCAGGCCAGTGCGTTCGGCAACGCCAACTGCCAGTAACAGGGTGACCACCACGCCAAGGGGCGGGAACCCGATGAAGTTCTCAACCGCGGTGGTCATCAGCCAGGTGATGCCTTCGCCGGTGAACAGCCCCTTGATGAGCGTCGGTGCCTCGGCGCCGGGCAGCGTGGTGCTCACGTTGAACCAGGACACCACCGTGGAAATGAGTCCGACGGCCAGGAAGAGGTACAGGAAGAGCGCGAAAGGCTCTGGCAGCTTGTTGCCTGCCCGCTCTATGCGGTCCAGGGTGGCGGCACCGAACTTCTTTTTCTCCGTGACGGGCGCGGGTGCCTGTTTCTTGCGCATCAATGTGCTCATGCGCCTACTCCTGCGGGGACTGAGGCCCGGATGTCCTTGACCATCCGTCCTTTGGCAAAGACGATATCAATATTTTTGGGGTCGGCCAGCGCATGGATGGAATTCAACGGATCGACGTTTGTCAGCACCAAGTCGGCGTCCTTGCCCAGCTCGATGGAGCCGACTCGGTCCTCCAGCTGCAGCAGCTTTGCCGCATTCAGGGTTCCGGCCACGAGTGCATCCATCGGGGACATTCCGAAGTCGACTAGGTGTCCGAGCTCGGCGAGGTTGGTGCCGTGTTCGCAGACCCCGGCGTCGGTCCCCAATGCGACCTTGACACCGGCCGAGATGGCCTTCGAAACGCAGCCGTGGAGTTTTTCCTGCAGGCGAAGCTTCTTCTCCACCGCGTAGGAAGCGGCCCTGGCCGGATCCGGGGGGATGGTTCCGGTGCTCAGTGTGGGAACCAGGAAGCTGTCCTTTGCAAGCATCAGCTCGATGGCCTGGTCGTCGATTTCGTAGCCGTGCTCGATGCTCCGGACCCCCGCAACGAGTGCGTTGGAGATGGAGCGCGCCGACTGGGCGTGGGCTGCCACGGGCACGCCATGGCTCCCTGCTTCCTCGACGATGGCGCGCATCTCGGCAATGTTGAGGCCGTCGTGCCAAGGGGTGTCACGCGGGGACCACACGCCGCCGCTGGCCATGACCTTGATGACCTTGCCGCCCAGACGCATGACCTCACGCGTGTTGCGCAGGGCCTCGTCGACCCCGTCGGTCAGGAAACCGATGTCGCCGTTGGGGGAGATTGCCTCGCCCTGGTTGAAGCCGCAGCAGGTGCGGAAGTCACCGTGGCCGCCGGTGGGTCCCAGCGCGCGGTAGGCAAAGATGATTTCGGGGCCTTCAATGAGCCCGCGTTCAATGGCAACTTCGGTTGCCATGTCAATGCCGCCCAGGTCGCGCACGGTGGTGACACCGGCATCGAGGGTGGCGCGCAGCAACGGGATGGCGGCATAGTAGCCATATCGCGGGGGCAGGTGCAACATGGCGGTTCCGCTGAGCTGGCCGGCAGGCATTGCCAGGTGGACGTGCGAGTCGATGAACCCAGGGAGCAGGAACTGACCGCGCCCGTCAATACGGCCCGCCTCGGTGTCCGTGAGCGGCGCCTCGGCGTCCGGTCCAACCCACTGGATCTTGCGCCCACGCAAGATGACGGTGTGCATCTGTGCCGGAGCGGCGCCCGTGCCATCAATCAGGGTGACGTGTTCAATCACCATTTGTCGCTGCTGCGGCAAGTTTCCTCCATGTGTGCTGTGTCATAAGTCGAACTAAACGCTAAGAGAAAGACCTGACTTTCTTCGAAGATGCAGGAAAATAGTTCAGTGACCAAGAATTTGCAGGAAATCGACGGCCTGACCGAAAATGACCTTGAGCTCGTCAATGCGCTCCAGCTGGCGCCGCGCGCCAGCTGGAGCGATCTTTCTGTAATCCTCGGCGTGCATGCCACTACGTTGGCGAGGCGCTGGGAACACATCACCAATGCGGGCCTGGCGCGCATCTCGATAGCGCCTGGACCGGGCATGGCGGCACAGATGGAAATGGCTTTTATCGAGCTGACGTGCCGCAACAGCCAAGTCATCCAAGTGGCCGATGAATTGTTCAAGGATCACCGGACCATGACGATCCAGTTTATTGCCGGATCCGCGCATCTTTTGGTGACGGTGGCTGCCCCCGGGCAGTCCCTGGCCGATTTCCTGCTCACCACCATTGGCTCCCTGGACGGGGTATTGCACTATTCGGTGCGAACCGTGACAGACCAGCTAATGGATGCCAGCAATTGGCATTTTCGTGCGTTGCCGCCGGCCGCGATGCGCAAGCTGTACCTGCTTGCGAGCAAACCGGAATCCCGCGAGGGTGGAGTTCGGGTCGCCATGGATGAGATCGACCAGGAAATCCTGCGTTCGCTGAGCATCAGCGGGCGCATGGGTTTCAAGGAAATCGCCCACCGTGCCGGGATCACCCCGCCCGCGGCGGCGCGTCGGGTCAACCGGCTCATCGGGGGAAACTACATCAACGTGCGCTGTGACATTGTGCGCCACTCACTTGGCCGCAATGTCAGCGCCGTGTTCTGGGGCTCGATGTCCCCCGACGACATCTTGCTCATCGATCGCAACATCGCGGCCGAGCTACCGGAAATCCGCATCATGGTGGCGGTGACCGGCGCCAACAACATCCACATGGTGGTGTGGCTGAACAACCCCTCGGAATCACTCGCCGTCGAACGCAAGATCCTGCGCGCGATTCCCGGGCTGACGATCGATGACCGGCGCATCGTCTTGCGGACCTTTAAATATAATGGTGCGCGCATCACCGAATCCGGACTTTTTGGCGAGGTGCTTCCCGTGGGGTTCTGAGGAACTTGCCCTGCCACGGCACACCGCGGGCCAAGAATAATCCGCAACCATCAGGTCGCACAAGAACCGAACGACGACCCCGCAAACGACTAGATGGATAGGTCCTGGTCGGTGCCGAGGACAGGACAGACCCCAGCCCATGTTTTGGGCTGGGGTCTGTTAATTGGTACGCCCAGCATGGGCATTTGCTTGGAAGCGTTTTCATGAAGTACGGACTTCGCTGGCAGAGTTCGAGCGCTTCGTCACCGAGGACCTCGGAGCGCACCTGATCCGACCGGACCGCAAGGACGAAAGACCCAGCCTCGGACGATTCGGTGGCATCCGCCAATGGATCGAGTCGGTCTTCGACACCCTCAAGGGACAACTCGGCCTCGAACACCACGGAGCGCGAACCCTCGAGGGGCTCTACGCCCGCGTGGCCTCAAAGCTCCTGGCCCTCTCGGCGGGCATCTGGCACAACTGGAAAACCGGCGACCCCTTAGGACGAGCATCTGGAAAGCGTCCCTGGTTGCAGCACTGTCATGACTGAGCTTGCTTCGGGCCGAAGTGGGCGGGACGAAGGGGATCGCTACGTGAACCGGTGAGTGGGAGGGCCGGTGACGGGCATGGTGCGGCCGAGTCAACGGGGCAGTGCCGGCACTACTACCTCGCCGGTCGCCGTCGTATCGGGATTCAGCATTACGCCGACGCGCTTGGGGAACTTCACCGTGAGCGAGCTTTCGATGATCCGTGCGCGAGGGACGGCGGCGAGGAATTGGTCCTCGATGCCCAGGACCTCCGCCGCCGAGCGCATCCACATGACGAAGGTGAAATTGCTGGTGCCGGTGGTCGAGGCGCAGAGCCGCAGGCTGCGGAAGCCGCGCAGGACCGCGACGGCGCTGTCCCGCTCCTCCGGCGGGAGGCTGGCGAACCACTGGCAGCTGACCGGGTAGCCGGAGTAGTTCTGGGCGACGTCGCAGCGGAACAGGAGCGTGCCGCCGCCCAGCACGCGGTTCAGTTGCCGGCGGGCGGTGACCGGGTGCAGCCCGGTGGCCTCCGCAATTTCCATCGCCGTCGCCCTTCCGTTGCGGCTGAGGACCTGGACGATCGGCCAGTACGAAGACGGCGGGGGCCCGGCGTAGCTGCTAGCGCTGGGAGAGACGAGGGTGCGCAGACGGGCGCGCTGCGGCGCACTGAGCGCCTCCAGGTTCCAGCGGTCCGCGGTGGCGTGCATGGCCGTGCACATGGCGCTCCGGTACTTGACGATGCCGGGGATACGGGCGATCTGGGGGAGGACACGGCCGGTCAGGTCCGCCCAGCTGGGCGTGGTGACGGTGAGGACGAGATCACGGTTGCTCGCCGATTCCTCCACGGAGAGCACCTCCGGAATGGCGCACAGGGCCGCCTCCACTTCGTCCCGGCGGCGCAGCTCGCAGTCGATCTCGACGAAGCTCAGGGTCATGTGGGCAGGATCGCCGAGCAGATGCGCGGTCACCCACGCCAAGCCCGCGGTCCGGAGCCGTTCCCAATGCGCCGCCAGCGTGGTTGGGTGCCTGCCCAGGACGTAGCCGGCATCCTGCCAGCTGATCCGCGGGGCCAACTGCAACACATTGATCAGGGCGCGGTCGTCTTCAGATAGGTCCATTAGCGTCTTTTCTGATCGATTTTTCGCCCTACTGGCGGAAAAGAGATTTATTTCTGCATTCTAGTCGATTATGAGTCACCTCACGCGACAATTATCAGAGCCGCTAAACACGAGGAGTTACCACCCATGTCAGTTATTGCCGACGCCCACGAGCTCAAGGACGACATCGTCCGTTTGCGCCACCGGCTGCACCAGGAACCTGAGATCGGGCTGGAGCTGCCCCGCACGCAGGAAAAGGTCCTCGAGGCGCTGGAGGGGCTGCCGTACGAGATCACACTT
This sequence comes from Paeniglutamicibacter sulfureus, assembly GCF_039535115.1. Taxonomy (NCBI): domain Bacteria; kingdom Bacillati; phylum Actinomycetota; class Actinomycetes; order Micrococcales; family Micrococcaceae; genus Paeniglutamicibacter; species Paeniglutamicibacter sulfureus. Next base: position 1,397,329 of record NZ_BAAAWO010000001.1, on the reverse strand, counting down.
GGTCGTGAGACCACTTCGATCACCGCCGTGCTCCGCGGCACCGCCCCGGATTCCGGAGACCGCCCCGAAGCGGGCGGCGCGGGACGGCCGGTGGTGCTGCTGCGCGGCGACATGGACGGGCTACCGGTTCAGGAAGCCACCGGTGTGGACTACACCTCCCGCATCGAGGGCGCGATGCACGCCTGCGGCCACGACCTCCACACCGCGATGCTTGCCGGAGCCGCCACGCTTCTGGCCGAGCGCCGGCACCAACTCGCCGGCGACGTTGTCCTGATGTTTCAGCCGGGCGAGGAGGGGTTCGACGGTGCCGGAGTGATGCTGCGCGAGGGCGTGTTGGATGCCGCCGGACGCCGCCCGGACGCCGCTTACGGGCTGCATGTGATGTCCGCGATGGAACCGAACGGAATGCTCTTCACCAAGCCGGGCATCCTGATGTCGGCTTCGGATGGGCTCGTAGTCACGGTGCATGGGGCCGGCGGGCACGGCTCCGCGCCGCAAGCAGCCAAGGATCCGGTGACGGCCGTCTCCGAGATGGTCACCGCGTTGCAGGTGATGATCACCCGCCAGTTCAACATGTTCGATCCGGTGGTGCTCAGCGTGGGCCTGCTGCAGGCAGGGACCAAACGCAATGTGATCCCGGATTCGGCCCGTTTCGAGGCCACCATACGAACCTTCTCCGATTCGAGCCGCGAGAAGATGATGACGGCGGCGCCCCGGCTGCTCGAAGGCATCGCCGCCGCCCACGGGTTGGAAGTCGTGGTGGACTACCGGCCCGAATATCCAATGACCGTCACCGACGGCGCGGAGACGGAGATCACCGAACGGGTCATCAGCGAACTCTTCGACGGGTCGCGCTACGCCCGGCTCGCCCAGCCGATGAGTGGATCCGAGGACTTCTCACGGATCCTCGCTGAGGTGCCCGGCAGCTTCGTCTGCCTCTCCGCCGCGGACCCGGAGACCGATCACCGGACCGCCGCGTTCAACCACTCGCCGTTGGCCACCTTCGACGACAACGTACTCGCAGACGGAACCGCCCTCTATACCGAACTGGCGCTGAACCGTATCGCCCAACTTGCCGGCGCCCGCTGACCCAAGCGTCTTCTTCCTTCCCTCTTTCTTCAGTTCTTTCATCTCAGGAGCCCTTCCATGGACATACCCACGCAGACCGCCTTCGACGGCGGCACCCCGGCCCAGCCCTCGCCACCGGCTCGCCCGGTCAGCAGGCGCCGGACCGTCATCGGCACCGGCATCGGCAATGCCGTCGAATGGTACGACTGGATGATCTACGCGACCTTCGCCCCGTTCTTCGCCAGCCAACTCTTCAACAACCAAGACCCCGCTTCCGCCGTATTGTCCACGTTGGCGATCTTCGCCGTCGGCTTCCTCGCCCGGCCGCTAGGCGGCTTCGTCTTCGGCTGGCTGGGCGACCGGGTGGGACGGAAGTACTCCATGACGCTTGCGGTCGGCATGTCCTCACTGGGCTCCCTGCTGGTCGGCATTACCCCGACCTACGCCGCAGTCGGCGCATTCGCCTCGGTGATGCTGCTGGTCGCCCGGCTGATCCAGGGCCTGGCCCACGGCGGCGAGCTGCCCTCGTCCCAGACGTACCTCTCGGAAATGGCGCCACGCGAGCACCGCGGTTTCTGGTCCACCCTGATCTACGTCTCGGGAACCCTGGGCAACCTGGTCGGAACGATGTTGGGTGTGGTCCTGGTCATGGTGCTCAGCAAAGAGGACATGCTCGCCTGGGGCTGGCGCGTCCCCTTCCTGATCGGCGCGGCGCTGGGGCTGTACGCCCTGGTCATGCGGTCGCGAATGAAGGAGACGGACGTCTTTGAGCACGAGTCGGCGGCCGAAAAGCGCGAGCCGATGTGGCCGCAGATTGTCCGCCACCGCAAGCAGGCGATGCAGGTAATCGGCATGACCATCGGCGGAACCGTTGTCTATTACACCTGGGGTGTGCTGGCTCCCACCTACGCCTCGACCAGCCTGGGCATGGACCGCGGGGCAGCCCTGTGGGCCGGAGCCGCGGCCAACATCGTCTTCCTAGCAGCGCTCCTGCTGTGGGGGAAGGTCTCGGACAAGATCGGGCGCAAACCCGTGCTGTGGATCAGCATGGGCGGAGCGGCCCTGATGCACTTCCCCATGACCTGGCTGCTGCGGGATTCCCCGTGGCAACTGTTCGTGTCCATGTCCGTGATGCTGGTGTTTATCGCAGCCTCAGCGGCGATCCTTCCCGCGGTCTACTCCGAGATGTTCCCCACCAACATCCGCACCGTCGGCGTAGGCGTGCCGTACTCCATCGCCGTGGCGATCTTCGGCGGCACCGCCCCGTACCTGAACTCATGGCTCACCGGCAGCTTCGGTCCCATCGCCTTCGGCCTCTACGCCTTGGTGCTGCTGCTGATCAGTATCGCCGTGATCTTCACCATTCCCGAGACCAAGGGCAAAGACCTGCGCTGACCGATCTCCAACCCGACTGAAGAACTTGCCTCCCCTTGACCGCTCAAGGGGACGCCGGGGAACCGTGAATTTCATGTCCCCTGATTCGTCAGGTCAGTCGGTAGCACCTCATCCTTGAGCGGTCTCACTTACTTGATCAGGTGGCTTTATCACCTGTCGCGATTCTCGCAAGAAGACGATGCTGTGCGTTATGTAACTGCTGCTGGTCGTTGTAGGCAGCATGTGCCTGCTGGCTGACCGTGTAGTTTTAGGCATGAGAGCAGCCCTCCTGCCAGGTAGGACGTGGAAGACCCTGACCCTGATTTGGATTCCGGGTCAGGGTGTTCCACTTCCAAGGAACCGGGACTGCTACTTTGATGGCTTTAAGCACGGAAACCCGGATGTCCGTCTGCAATACAGACGGCCATCCGGGTTTTCAGGCAAATGTTTCCGAGGAGTGACGCTCGGGACTTTTAGAGTTCCGCGCAGTCGCGGCAGATCTTGACGCCATCGACTTCCTTGGCGGCCTGGCTGCGGTGCCTGACAACGAAGCATTCTCCGCAGACGAACTCATCCGCAGCCTGGGGGACAACTTCCACCACGAGCTCATCGAGCACGATCGCGCCCGGAAGCTCGGTTCCGTCGGAAAGGTCCGTTTCCTCCAATTCGGAATGGACACTTTTCGCCGTGGGCGCATCCATTTCCTGAACGGCCTTCAGGGTGCGCTCGGAAGCTTCGGCTACATCCGGGCGTGCTTCGTCGTAATCCTGTGCCATGGTTATTCCTCCCGATTGTTCAACACGTTTCCGAAATTGTAGATGCCGTGGGTAGCAGGGGCAAACCGAATTCCGTGCGAGGTGAATACTGACGCTTTTGTGAAGCAAAAGCATTCAACAATCCATGGTGTTGGCCGCGTGCTCGAAGGATGAAACCGGGATCCTTCCAGGAGAATTTTCCCGAACGGGTCCTGGTTAGTCTGTCGGTTCGCCGGCTTGCGCCTGGTCCAGATCGGCCTGGGCTTCCTCCGGGTCCGGTTCCTCGGGGAAGGTCTCCGAGTGCTCCTTGTCCTTCGCCGGCTCCGCTTGGTCTTCCCGACCTGTTTCGGGAATTTCAGGCTGCGTCACATCGTCCGGGTTTGAGTTCGAGTCGGGGTTGGTGTTCTCTGTTTCAGCCATCAGGGGTTCTCCTTCGTGTGAAGCCTGCAATGTTCGGCGCGTGCGGGGCCTTCCCTCGATTCGGCAAGTCCCTTGTTGCCGGCGTTCATGCTGCCGGATCGCCTACGCCGTAGGTCGACTCTAACGATGCGGATCGAGGGGCGGAAGGATTTTGGTCGTTGCCGCGAACGTTCGGAAGCATGTCCGGTTCCAGGGTGAAGGATCTGTTGCGGAGCCTCCGGCGCAACGTGGAGGGCGAATGCGCCGACACCTTGAGCTTCGTGCCTGCGTAGGGCATGCCTCCGGCAACCCTGTGTCCCATGGCGACCCAGATGCTCAATGCCCGTTCAAGAACCCAGACCGGAGCCCATAAGGCGGCACCGCCTCCAAACACCTGGGCCCCGCCGTCACGTCGCCGTCCGATCTCGGCGATCGCCCAGACCGCGAACGGCCAGGCGAAAGCCAGGCCGGGTCGGCCCCGCAGGGCACGGTAGATGCCGGCCAGTATGAGCGGGGCATAGCAAAGCTCCACGGCTAGGCGCAGGGGCTGGGCAAAGTCGTCATAGGCCTGGCGAACACGCTGTCCCGAAAAATGTTTGAAGGTGGGCGGCAGGCGGCGGACAAAGACATCGTTGGCACGGATTTCCCGGCCCCCGGCGGCATCGATGGTGCGCAGCAGTTCAAGGTTCTCGAAGAGGACGTGGGCGTCATATCCCCCTGCTGCCATCAGTACCGAACGGCGCAAGGCAAAGGTTCCCGGATAGTCGGCTCCAAAGGCCCGGTTGACCAGCGAACGGGCGGTGTCCAGCCGTGCGTGCCACGGCAGTGGCGCCAGGTAGTTCTGCGGTCGCACGATGTCCGCGCGCTCGAGCAGGTCCAAGACCTGCTCCAGCTGGATCCGTTCGTAGCGCACGTCGTCGTCGGCAATGACCAGGAGTTCGTCGCGCGCGGCATGCACTCCCGTGAGCACACCGGCGACCTTGCCGTTGGCCCCCGGCATGGGAACCGGTCGCAGGTGCACCACTGCCGAAGGAAAGCGTGCTGCGTGGTTTTCAAAAAGGTCGGGTTCGGATCCGTCCACCACAATCACCCGGACCCACTTGACGACGTGGCCAAGGTATTCGGCAAGGTCATCCAGGCCGGAGTCGGAGTGCCATTTCAGCGGCAGGATGTACGTTGCCTCGGGAAATGTCCCAGATGCACTTTCGGTTCCCATCATTCTGTTGTCACCTATGTGGTTGCTCGGGATGCGACGTGAACGTCCTTGGGGTGCCACACCCCAAGGACGTTCACGGTCACGCATTTTGTCTGGAGTTGATACTTTGGATCACCGTGCCGGAGCACGGAATCCCGCTCAGTCCTTCAGAAGTCCGAGCTTGACGTTTTTCGGCCGCTGCATCTCGCCGTGCTTGGCGCCCAGCACGATCACCGCGGCGGCGAAGCCGGGAATTGCCCACTGCAGCTGGCGAAGCTGCTTTTGTGCCTTTGCCAATTCGGGAGATGTTTCGGGACCGGGCTCGGTTGCACCGCGGGCCCCTTCATCCGACAACTCATCGACCTTCTTGCCCAGGACGGCAGCATAGAACGTGACGGCTGCGCCGGCCACCGTCACACCGGTCTTGATCCATGTTGCCGACATGACGCCGTCCTGGGCTGCATACCGACCCTTGTTCTCCCAGAGGATCGGGCCCAGCGAGGCCAGGTGGGCTGCAAATGCCGCGGTTTGGACCGGGGCCCATTTCTTCCAGCCCAAGCTGGAGAGCCGGGTCCTTTCCGTGGAGTCCTTCGCTTGGGAAGTGGCACCGTTCAGACCCACAGCACCCATGAGGGAACCGCCGAACCAAGCGGCTGCGGACAGGTCATGGATTGAGCGGGCAAGCAGGTTTCCGGACATGGGGCATTCTGCCTTTCGTAGTAGCGGTTTGGATGCATTCCACGTTGCTTCACCCACACCGGCATGTAAAGGGATTTGCAAGGCGTCGACCGGTCTGGGTTCGGAACGATGGCAGCGCCTCCCCATTTGGTCGATTCCTGACGGGGACCAAGCGCGTTGGGGTGCGGCTCAAAAGCGAGGACCCGCGGCAAGGACTGGCCCGCAGGGTGGCACGACAGTCAAAACCGGTGATGGGCACCGGGTTATGATGGCAAGGTGCTGGTACTTACGCGGAAGGTCGGAGAACAGGTCCTGATTGGCGAGGACATCGTGGTGACTGTCCTGGATGTCAAAGGCGATTCGATCAAGATCGGCTTCGACGCGCCCCGCGGCATCAAGATCCAGCGGGCCGAGATGATCGCCGCCGTGACCGAGGCCAACCAGCAGGCCGCCGCAGCCGCCACCGAGGACGCCGAGGCCCGGCTGAAAGCCCTTTTCCCCGCTTCGCCCAAGCCCGCCGCACCGGATGCGCCGAGGGCGTAGGCATCGGCACGGATCCTGTGCCCGGGCAATCGGCGCTTGCCCGTGCTTGATTCTGCGGCACCTGCATTTCAGATGGGGTCACCGATGAGGTGCAAATGCCACGGTTCCAACCGAGGTAGGTACTAGGAGAGATGAAAGAACCAACCGAAGCCGCCGTGCAGAGCGAAGCGTTCATACTGCTTCCGCACACCGTGACCGATTTGGATGACTTCGTTGAGAATCCCGACAGGTATCTGGTCAGCATGTTCAACGAGCCAGAGCGAGCGGCCGATTTATGGCGGGAGCGTCTCAAGAAGAACCCGTACGGCAGTGACGGCTTTCTCTCACTGACCTATTACGGGCACGACCTGATCTCCGCGGATCTTTGGGACGAGGTCTCCGGCATTTGGCATGCCCTGCTTGAATTGGTCGAAGAATTCATTCAGAAGGGATCAGCCGAAAGGCTTTTTCCGGACCAGCCTGTTCCTCTCCGATTGCAGGCGAAGGGGCGGACGGCGCTCTTCAGCGTCAACAGCCAAACTGCCATGGTTGATCCGAAGGACTTTATTCCTGGTCTCCTGCATGAAGCCGTTCGGTATTATTCGTGGATCGAACAACATCTGGGAACGGACGAGAACGAATCCATCCGGTACATCCATTCAATCCGCAGCGCGTTCCAAGCGGAATTCTACTCGGATTAAAAGGGACTGCTCCGTAGGGGCGTTTTGGGTCTCAACCGGTGCTGCCGCCACGCACACCAGCTACGTCCCCGTTGCGGCCGATCGCGGCCAGCAGATTCGCCTGCGCGCCACCGGCACCAGGGCCGGGTACACCCCGGCCGTACGGTACTCGGCGGCCAAGCGGCCCGGCTAAGGGGTGCTGGCCAACACCCCGCCCCGCATCACCGGCACGGCACTGGTGGGCCGCAAAATGACCGCCGACCCCGGCAACTGGACCCCGGGCACCACGGTGCGCTACCAGTGGCTGCGCGAGGACAGCATCCGGATTACCGGCGCCACCTCCCGGACATACGTGCTGCGTCCGGCCGACCGGCGCAAGATCGTATCCGTCCGCGTCACCGGCTCCAAACCCGGCTACCGCAGCGTGGTCAATTATTCCAACGTGCGCCCGGTCAAGTAGACGGCCGCCCCGGACAGGGCACGCGCAACGCAAAGGCCCGGCCACCAAGATGGTGGCCGGGCCTTGCAGTCGTCGGGCCCGGGCGGCCGTAGACACCGAGTTGCGCGTCTTGGAGTGCCGCCCATGGAGCGACTGCCGGGGTATTCTTCATCGGCAGCAACCGATGGTGCTGCACTCGAGACCGCACTACCGCACCCACAATTCGGGACGAGAAATCATGAGGGGACCACACAAGCCGACCATTCACTCCAGTGGATTGACTTCCGCGGCCCAGTTGTTGCGGTGGCGTCTCGGCTTATGGGCGCCCGATGGTGCATGTCGTTGCTTCACATTGAGGTTGGATGCATGCCAGGGCTCAGGCTCTAAGCGCCGCGGCATCCTGGTGGGATGGGTTCGAACGGTACAAGGGCCCACTTGTGATGTCGCGGGACATGGTTCATATATGTCCCGCGACATCGTTCGTTAAGATGGGTCTCCGGTTTTTGCCGGGGACTTTTTCTTTTTCCCTTGGATGTCCCGCGACATCGTTCCTTAGGTTTGGTCTTCGGTTTCTTCCGGGGGCTTTTTCTTTTTGCCTTGGTAGTCCTTGGTGGCGTCCAGGGCATACTCGCCGAGAATTATTCCGCTGCCGGTTTCGAACACGGTGGCGTCGTTGTCGGCCACGAGAATCGTGACGCTCTTCCCGATGCCTTCCCGGCCCAGGCCCAGGTGCAGCAGCCTGCCGTGGTGGCGCAGGGAGACCTTGCCGGTGGCATCGATCCTGTCGGTTCGCACGCGGTAGTGCTGCCCCGCGTGGTGGCCCTGCGGGATGGCCTTTGGCCTGGCCGTGTAGGCCTGGTCCGGGGTTCGCCTCTCCAGCGCTCGGTGGGGCCGCTCGGTGTTGTAGATCCGGGCGAAGAGCTCCAGGTCCGTGTTGAGCTGCTCCAGCGTCCCCGCGGGGTCCCGGGTGGCCAGCCAGCGCTTGAGCGTCTGGTGGAACCGCTCGATCTTCCCCTGGGTTTGCGGGTGGTTGGGCATGCCGTTCTTCTGCACGATCCCCAGGTCCCGCAGCGTCCGCTCAAAGCCGTTTAGCCCGCCCCGGCCCCCGGCGAACCGGGCGGTGTAGACCAGGCCGTTGTCGGTCAGCGTGGAACCCGGGAATCCATGGGTGTCGGCGGTCTGCAGGAACGCTTCGAGCACCACGGGCCCGGTCACCGGCCGGTGGGCCGTGCAATAGAGCAGGAAGCGGGAGTGGTCGTCCAGGAAGTTCAGGATCTCCACGTCGCTGCCGTCGGCCAGCGTCCAGTGGGTGAAGTCGGATTGCCAGGTCTCGTTGGGTTGCTCGGCCTCGAAGCGGTGCCAAGAAGCGCGCGGGCGCTTGCGTGGCTGGTCCGCCACCAGGGACTCGGCGCGCAGGATGCGGTGGATGGTGGAGGCCGCCGGCACCGCGAGGCCTTCCCGGCGCAGGTGCCAGGCGATGGTCTGGGCCCCGGAGTCAAGACCCCTGGCCGTCAGCTCGCGGCGCAGGGCCAGGATGCGTTCCTGCACGGCGCCAGTGGTGGTTTGGGGGCTGGAGAGCGGGCGCCTGGATCGTGGTTCCAGCCCCTCGTCCCCCTGAGCGCGGTGCCGGCGCATCAATTCGTAGACCCAGCGCCGGCTGACCCCGAAGTGCTCGGCTGCCTGCGCGGGGGTGAGGCGACCCTGGACGATGGACTGGATGATGAGGTTGTTTTTTCCCATGGTCCATCGTCTCCGCGTATGAACGATGTCGCGAGAGATGGGCGGGGATTATTGGTAGACCCATGTCGCGCCACAGCGGCCCACCACCAGAATGGGCTTCATGTCCCGCGACACCGCTGCACTGTCACTGTGCACGATGTCCCGCGACATGTGGGAACGATGTCCTCGCTTCAGACAGTACAAGGGCCCACTCGTGAACGAGCGGGCCCTTGTCTTCGGTGTGCGGATGGAGCAGGTCGACCCCTACAGGAGAACCCAGGAGGTCTCCTGCAGGGGCCTTTTCTTCTTACGGCTCAGGCCGTCAGCACGGGCGGGCTGGTATTGGCGGGCATTGCGGGCATCGGGAGTGCGGCTTCGCTGGCCCGGGCCACGTCGGCCGGGACAGCTCCGTGATCCAGGGCGGTGCGGACGATGGCTTTCAGGGCTTGGCTGCGTTCGCTCAGCACCACTCGGGCGGCGGCCACGTCTTCGGCCGCAGCCCGGATCAGATTCAGTTCGTGCACGTATTTTCCTGTCGTTGGTTGGACGGTTTGCCTTCTGGGGGTGGCGGGGCGGCAGGTTTGCTCCGGGAGGCATGCTGGCCTGTCTGCCCCCGCTCAGGTGGCTGGAATATTGGCCGGTGCCCCATTGACCCGAGGGTCGGAGGGCGATGGAGGTGTCCAGGAAGAATGGCCTCGTGAGATGGACTGCGGCACCGGCAGCGTGTCGCATTCCTTGGCGGTGCTGCGGCGCTTGGGGGATCCAGTGAAGCGCACGTAGCCCATGGGCCGCCGTTGCGGATCACTTCGACCCAGGAAGCGCTGCCTCCACAGCTCGGGGACCAGCGGGGCGTATTCGGTTTTCTCGTCCATCAGGGTTCGCAGGGCGAGGCAGAACGGCATGATGGCCAGGCGGCTGCGCCGTACGTCGTTAAGGACATGCAAGAGGAGTTCCTCGATGAGTTCTTCGGACCGGTAACGGCGCTTGAGCTGGGTGTAGTGCACCCACATTTCGTTCTCACGCATGCCGTATTGCACGAATCCCGCCAAGTCGCCGGACTCGTAGAGTTCGTAGCGGCATTGTTCCCGGTTGTTCTCGATCACGCGCATGGTGTGGGCCTCCCGTGGGGGGCCGAGGGTGCATGGGCCGGGAGGCATGGAGGTTCGAGCGCAGTGGCTCGTCGTCGGGACAGTTGCGTGGAAGGTGGTTTCCGGTATGGGCGATTCATGGCGTGCTCCTCAATGGGAAATACCCTGGCTCGCTGCTGAACCGTTGTATCTGGTGAAAAATCTGTGTTGCCTGCAATCTCTACGCTGTAGATATCTACTGTAGACCTTTGTTGTAGACGCTACATGTAGACTGTTGGTATGGCAACCCTGCAGAACCCCTGGCAGGGCCGCACACTACCCATGGAGTCCGATCACCGCATGCCCGAGAATCCGACCCGAGACGACGCAGTCCCGGAGCAAGAGCAGGGTCCGAACCAGGTGCCTTCCGGGGCGCCGGCCCCCAAGCGGCGAGAGCGGCTGACGCGTGAGATAGTGCTGGCTGCGGCCCTGCGCCTGGTGGACGACGAGGGCCTGGAAGCCCTGACCATGCGCCGGCTGGGAAAGATCCTTGATCGCGATGCGATGGCCCTCTACCGGTACGCACCCAACCGCGCCGCGTTGCTGGACGGCATCTCGGAAATGGTGCTCCAGGAACTGGTTATCGAACCCGTCGACGCCGACTGGCAGTCCCAGTTGCGCAAGGTCGCCCACGGGTTCCGGCACTTGGCCCTGGCCCACCCCCATGTGGTCCCGCTGTTGGTCACCCGGCCCCTGTCCACCCCGCTGGGCCTGCGCCCACTGGGAACGCTGCGCCCGCTGGAGCAGATCCTGGCGCTGCTCATCCATGCCGGGTTCACGCCTGAAAGTGCCCTGCACATCTACCGGGCCTATTACGGATATATCTACGGCCACATCCTGAACGAACTCCAGGAACACATCGTCGACCCAGAGGAAAATGAGGCCATCCTGCGGCTGGGCCTGCACCGGCTTCCGCCCAAGGAGTTTCCCCAGCTGCGCAACCTTGCCTCCGTCCTGGCCGACTACGACGGCGCCGAGGAACTTGATCAAGGCATCACCATCCTCTTAGCCGGACTCGAGGAGCGACTCCGCCCCGTCACCGCTCCCGAACCAGGACGGCCCGCCTAGGGGCCTTCCGCCACTGGGGGAGCTCCGAAGCCCCTGGCGGTTCCCCACGCGCGGGACCGCAGGTGTTCGCCTTGGCAACCTGCCCTAGCATCGGCGAATCGGCGCAGGGCCAACCGTGACTCCTTTTACTACGGCAACATCGCCCCGCACACGGATGACTTCAACCAGAGCAGGCAGGAAGGGATCTGGAGTCGGCTGGAAAACGCGCTCTACGAGGACGTCAATGTCCAGGACCTGCGGCCAGCGTCTTTGCCGGCCCCGTCTTACGTCGCGATGACCGTGTGGACCGGGGCGTGGCCCTGCCTCGGAATACTGGAAGCTGCTGGCGTTCCGGGAACAAGGAGGAGTGAAGGCCCGGGACTTCCTACTGACCCAGGACCTCGACCCTCTGCGGGCCGTGCCGGCCCTGGACGAGTTCCGGATCTACCAGGTATCCGTGGGCGAACTTCAAGCGCGGACGCTGCTTCAATTCCCCGAGGTGGGGCAAGAGTCCGGAATATTTCCGGTTGATCGGGCGGCCGGCCGGAAGCCGATTGCGACCGCAGGGGACATCACCTGGTAGCCCGTGCGCAAGGTATCAAACTGCGCCCGCCCAATATCCCCGTGCTCCATTCGCGACACCCTGTTCTGGATGACTCGGGTTCGGCCGGCCTGCCAGCTGTACCCGAGTCACGTCGGAAGCTTCACGCAATTCGCGTAGTCGGAAGACAAAGACTTCCTCGAGGATGCGTTTCCCATGGACCGCTAACGCCCTGTCGGCGTGGCTCCTGGCCGACGCGGGCTCCGCTTGGTCTGGTACGCCCAAATCGCGATCTCGACTCGGTTTCGGGCACCGAGCTTCGCCATCAGGCTGGCGACGTGGGTTTTCACGGTGCTCAGGGTGATGTACAGCTCGCTCGCGATCTCGTTGTTGCCCAGCCCGCGGGCAACGGCCGCCAGCACCTGCTCCTCCCGTTCGGTGAGCGGCTCGACCGGTTGGGCGGGGGCAGCCGCCGGCGCCGCATCCGCGAACGCCTCGAGCAATCGCACCGTCACATTGGGGGCGATCAGCGCATCGCCGCTGGCGGCGGCACGCACCGCCTGCCCAAGCAAATCCGCACCGGCATCCTTCAGCAGGAAGCCCTTGGCCCCGGCCCGCAGGGCCGCATAGACGTACTCGTCGAGGTCGAACGTCGTGATGATGACAACCGCCAGGGGATTCTCCACGCCCGGTCCGGCGATGGCACGGGTGGCCTCGATGCCGTCCTGACGGGGCATCCGAATGTCGAACAGGCAGACATCCGGTTGAAGACGGCGAGCGAGCGCCACCGCCTCGATGCCATCGGATGCCTGCCCCACGACGTCAATGTCGGGCTGCGCATCGAGGATCATGCCAAGGCCGGTGCGCACCAACTCCTGGTCGTCGGCGATGAGCACGCGAATCGTCATGTGGTCCATCCAACACGAGGGAGCACTGCGGTCACAACCCAACCGCCGCCGGGCGCTCGGCCGGAGTGGCAGGTGCCGCCGAGCAGTGAGGTGCGTTCCATCATTCCGGTGATGCCGTAGCCCGGCGTCGCGGCCGGCGCCGCTTCACCGTCGTTGGTCACCGTCAGTCGCACTCCACCCTCATCCACCTCGAGGGCCACGTCGATGATGGAGACGCCCCGGGCATGGCGGCGCGCGTTCGTCACCGACTCCTGCGCCAGCCGGAAGATGGCGCCGGCCACGGTCGGCGGGATGCTCTGGGTATCACCGGTTATGCGAACATCGACGCGCGGACCGGCCGCCCCGGGGCCAGCCACTTGCGCAGTGTTGGCGAGCTGCCCAACGTCGGCGATGGTCCGGCCGGGAGCCAGTTCAGGCTCCAGTTCAGGCGCGTCGCCCTGACGCAGCACGCGCACCATCGAGCGCATCTCGGCAAGGGTCTTGGACGCTTCCGCCTCGATCACGCGGAGCGCATCCGTTGCCGCTTCCGGCTTCAGGGAGGCAGTCGCCAGCCCGGCCTGGGCGCGGATGGCGATCGCGGAGACGTGGTGGGCGACCGTGTCGTGCAAATCCCGGGCGAGCATTTCCCGTTCCAGCAACTTGGCGCGGTCGATCTCCCGCATCCTTGCCCGTGCCCGGTAGCGGAAGGCAACTCCGAGGGTGACCACGATGACGGTCAACCCGACCTCTCCGACGATGTCGGCGAAAGGCGCACCGCCCAGGCCGGAAACCACGAGGTTGGCGAGAAGGATGCCGGACCCGAGCATGAGGTCTCGGCCTTTGCCCCATCGGAACAGTGCGTACGCCGGCACGATGACGTACACGCTCGTGTAGAGGATCGAGTTGCCCATCAGCAGGGTCGCTACTGCCACGGCGCCGTGCGCGATCGCGAGCATGGGCAGTGGCAGGGTCCGCCGCCACAACAGCGTGGGGGCCGAGCCGATCACGATGATCGCCGCTAGCAGGGGTTGGGAGAGGTCGGTGCGGAGAGTAGCCTCCAGCAGTGCGACAAGCACGACCACCGATACCAGCGCCCAGTCCCGCCATACCCGGCGTGGGGGAGGGGGAACTGCGCCTGGCGCATTCCACGCGGAGCGCAAGAGACCGGTCACTCCTTCATGATACTGGCGCATCAGCGGGGGCCTGGGAATGCGCGGGCCATCTGGGCGCGCCGGCGAATCACGAACTCGGCGACTGCGGCGTTGAGAACCCACGCTGCGCCCATGAGTAGCGCATCGGTCAGGCTGTTGACCGGCCCAACGCCGAGGATCCAGAACGCGAACACGACGGCCTGGGTTCCCGCCGCAATGCCAAGCGCATAGGCGCGGGTCATCCAGGCGCCGTGAGCGCTGAAGTCCCGGCGCTTGAGCGCGATGATTCCAAGGAATATGCAAGCCGCCATGGCCGCGCCAAAGGACAACCGGAAGACCATAAGCAGCGCGCTGCCGCCATCCGGCGATGCGTAGAAAGCTGTCATCCACAAACCGGACAGGGCAGCGAGCAGGCCGGCGGGAATTAGGATGCCGCCGGCGATGCGATGCCAGCCGCGCCGGCGGCGAAGCGACGGCACGAACTGGAACGCACCGAGCAGACAATATACCGTGGCGCTGGCGATGTGGGTGATCACCGGAATCGGCGAGGCGAAGAATCGGGCGTTGTCTGGGGTGATGACGCCGCCGCTGGTCAGCTCGGTGACCCGGAACATGCCGGCGATCACCGGTATGAGGCTGAGGAGAATCAGCCCGGCGGGTGCCAGCCACGGGGCTCTGCGGCGTTTGGGCGGCCAACCGTTTTGAGCGCGGCTGTTGGTGGTTTCAGTTGTCATGACTCGATCCTCGCCCGTAAATCGGGGGAAGACATCGGCAGGTTGGCCGAGGACCAAGCCGTACTTTCGGTCGGTGCGATTCGGGCCATTCCGACGATGCGCGCTCTCACGGCGGCAGGGAAAGTTGAGTCAAGACAGCAACAACATCACCCCAGGGTTTTGCCACCGCACCCGCACCGTCGAAACCGCAGCATTCGAAAGGTACAAGACAATGCCATCCTCCGCCTCGTCAACGCTTCCGGTTTCCCAGCCCCAAGTTTTGCAGCCCCAAGCGGCAGCACCGCTCCCGGATCTGACCACCGGGCCCGGGCAACTGCCCACCTTCCGCCTGAACATGATGCGCGGCGGCTATCTCTTCATGGCAGTGGGTCTGATGATCGTTAAGTGGCCGCTGCTGCTCCAGGCATCGTCGATGCCCGTGTTCGAAGGGGTGGTTCTCTGCATTCTGACTGCCATGTCCCTGCTGGCGTTCCTTGGTCTCCGCTATCCCCTCGGGATGCTGCCGATTCTGCTGTTCGAAACGATGTGGAAGGTTCTGTGGCTCGCAATCGTGGCGCTGCCCCACCTGATCGCCAACGACATGGATGCGGCAACGGCGACGATGCTCTTCAACGTTCTCTTCGTTGTGCCGATCCTTGCCGTGACCCCCTGGGGCTACGTCTGGAAGCGCTACGTAATGACACGCGGCGAACGATGGGTTCGAGGGGCGTAGGAAATGGAACAGCGGTGGGAAGTGAACGGCACTTTCCGACAATGAGGCAGGGGTATTCCAGGATGAAGGCGTCCTGCTCGTGGGGATGGCGCCGTTGTTCATGTTGGGGAGGCCAGAGTGAATTCCCCTCGACGGTGCCGGTTCCTTGGGAAAACCGGCGGGAGGTCCGAGGGGAGCCCCGCTCTTCTCCGACTACCCAGTACTTACCCACGATTCCGATGTCCCGATCAAGGTTCGGCAAAGTGCCGACTCCCAGCGCCACTTCGGAGACATCGGCGCAACTCGTTAGATGCGCCGAGGGCGTAAATGACCCCGTAATTAGCACTCGCCTTGACCGAGTGCTAATGGTTGCCTAGAGTCATTGGTGGCGCCTGTCGATCCCGGCAAGTGCTGAAAGCCTGAGGTAATTCACCAGCTGGCACCGCGACGACGGTTGGTACCACCCGAACGGCCCGTAAACCATTGGTAACTCACGCAAAGGAGAGACGATGTCCGTCTCCATTAAGCCTCTCGAGGACCGCATTGTCGTCCAGCCGCTCGAAGCAGAAACCACCACTGCTTCCGGTCTGGTCATCCCTGATTCCGCCAAGGAAAAGCCGCAGGAAGGCAAAGTCGTGGCAATCGGCCCCGGCCGCGTCGATGACAACGGCAACCGCGTCCCCGTTGACGTAGCCGAAGGCGACGTCGTGATCTACTCCAAGTACGGCGGAACCGAAGTCAAGGTCGGCGGCGACGAGTACTTGGTGCTCTCGGCCCGCGACGTCCTGGCCATCGTCGTAAAGTAGTTTTTCCTCGTAAAGCCCCGGCCCCTGGCCGGGGCTTTACGTAGCTTATAAGGAGCAAGACATGGCAAAGCAGCTAGCTTTTAACGAAGAGGCGCGACGCGCCCTCGAAGCGGGCATTGATAAGCTCGCAAACACCGTCAAGGTGACCCTCGGCCCGCGCGGCCGCAACGTGGTGCTGGCAAAGGCCTGGGGCGCACCGACCATCACCAACGATGGCGTGACCATCGCCCGTGAGGTCGAGCTGGAAGACGCCTACGAGAACCTTGGCGCGCAGCTGGCCAAGGAAGTAGCCACCAAGACCAACGACGTTGCAGGCGACGGCACCACCACCGCCACCGTGCTCGCACAGGCTTTCGTCAAGGAGGGCCTGCGCAACGTTGCCGCGGGCGCCGCCCCGGGCGAAATCAAGCGCGGCATCGAAGTTGCCGTTGAGGCAGTTGCGCAGCGCCTGAAGGACAACGCCGTTCCGGTCGAGGGCAAGCAGGTCGCCAACGTCGCGGCCATCTCCGCACAGAACGAGGAAATCGGCGAGCTCTTGGCCAAGGCCTTCGAGACCGTTGGCACCGATGGCGTCATCACCATCGAGGAATCCTCCACGACCGCCACCGAGCTGGTTGTCACCGAGGGCATGCAGTTCGACAAGGGCTACCTGTCCCCGCAGTTCGTCACCGACCCGGAGCGCCAGGAGGCCGTCCTGGAGGACGCGCTGATCCTGGTCAACTCCGGCAAGATCTCCACGGTTGCAGAGTTCCTGCCGCTGCTGGAAAAGGTGCTGGCCGCCGGCAAGCCGCTGTTCATCATCGCCGAGGACATCGAGGGCGAAGCCCTCTCCACCCTCGTCGTGAACAAGATCCGCGGCACCCTGAACGCCGTGGCCGTCAAGGCCCCCGGCTTCGGCGACCGCCGCAAGGCCATGCTGCAGGACATTGCCATCCTCACCGGCGCACAGGTTGTCTCCCCGGACCTGGGGCTGCAGCTGGACCAGGTCGGCCTCGAGGTGCTGGGTACGGCTCGCCGCATCACCATCACCAAGGACTCGACCACCATCGTTGACGGTGCAGGCACGGTCGAGGACGTCAATGACCGTGTCTCGCAGCTGAAGGCCGAACTGACCCGCACCGATTCCGAGTGGGACCGCGAGAAGCTCAACGAGCGCCTCGCCAAGCTCTCGGGCGGCATCGGCGTGATCAAGGTCGGCGCAGCCACCGAGGTCGAGCTGAAGGAACGCAAGGCACGCATCGAAGATGCCGTCTCCTCCACCCGCGCCGCCCTCGAAGAGGGAATCGTTGCCGGCGGCGGCACCGCATTGGTTGACGCCCTTGCCGTGCTGGACACCGACCCCGCCGTGCTCGCCCTCACCGGCGACGCCGTTGCAGGTGTCGGCATTGCCCGCCGCGCCCTGGTCCAGCCGCTGCGCTGGATTGCCCAGAACGCCGGCTTCGACGGCTACGTCGTCACCGCCAAGGTTTCCGAATCACCGGCCAACGAGGGCTTCAACGCCCTGACCGGCGTGTACGAGAACCTGATCAACGCCGGCGTCATCGACCCG
The DNA here is from genome assembly GCF_039535115.1 of Paeniglutamicibacter sulfureus. NCBI lineage: Bacteria > Bacillati > Actinomycetota > Actinomycetes > Micrococcales > Micrococcaceae > Paeniglutamicibacter > Paeniglutamicibacter sulfureus. The sequence goes on along the minus strand of NZ_BAAAWO010000001.1, from coordinate 1,379,967 downwards.
GTCAAGGTCACTCGTTCGGCGCTGCGCAACGCTGCATCGATCGCCGCCCTGGTGCTCACCACCGAAACCCTGGTCGCCGAAAAGCCGGCCGCGGATCCGGACTCGCACGCAGGACACAACCACTAACACGCAGCAAGCGTGGCAGTGCACTAGGCGCCGCCGGCAGCCAGGTTCCCGTTTCCCCTTTGGGGGGCACGGAAGCCCGGAGGCCGGCGGCGTCTGGCGTTGTGCGCTGGACCGGTCGACACCGACGGGCCCGGCTAGTTCGAGGCGGAAAGGCGCACCGGTGCCGCCGCGTGCGGCTCGGCGATGAGGTAGTCCTTCACGGCCTGGGCGGGAACCCGGTAGGACCGGCCGAAACGCACCGCCGGCAGTTCCCCTCCGTGCACCAGACGGTACACAGTCATTTTTGAGACGCGCATGGCCAAAGCGACCTCGGCGACAGTCAGGTAGTGGGCTTCCTCGAAACTTTCTAAGTCAACCATGTCATCCCCCATCAAAGTGTTGCTCATCCCCGGACGAAACTGCTGATACGTCGCATACCTTCAACCAATGGTGCAACGTTGACCTCATCGTAGACTCAAGTTCCCTGGGGCACCAGAGAGACGGAAGGTCCGGAGGTTGCCATTCGGCAACGTTTTGGTCTTCCCGGAGGTATCGACGTGGCAACAGGGCGGGACCTCGATCCAGAAGGGCGGGCGGATACTGGGCCTGTCACGGTGTTTCCAATCCCAAGCCCCTCGCGGCTCCCGGGCAAGGCCTTCCGTGCCGGCACCGCCGGGACGCGTATGGCCGCACCGGTCCTTGCCCGGGCCCATGAAATGGCCGCCTGCCCACCAACTGTCGGTGGGCAGGCGGCCATTTTGGGTCAGGACGCGCCGGTCGTGAATGACCAGTTAGTCGAGACCAGCGGATTGGTGGCCGCGTCGCGTATCAATGTCGCTCCGCCGAACGCCCGGACGGTGTAGCGGGTGTTGGCCGCCAAGCTGGCAGCAGGGTTCAGGATCCACTGGTTGGTGGTTCCGTTGCGCGTCACCGTTGCCGACACCACCGCACCGGTGGTGGCGTTGCGAAGGTTCAGCGTTGTGGTTCCGACTCCCAACACCGCTTCACTGAAGGTGACGGTGATGTTGTTCGCCCTGCGGATGGCAGTGGCGTTGACTGCCGGGACCCTGGCAGACACCACGGGTGCGGGGCCGGTGGTGAAGGTCCAGCTGTGGGTGGCCAGCGGGGCGCCCTGCGCGTCGCGGATCGCTGTGGTGCCGCCGGTGAGGACCGCGGTGTATCTGGTGTCGGCGGCCAAGTTCGCGGTCGGGTTCAACGTGGCTACCCGCGTGGTCGCGTTGTAGGAGACTGCGGATGGGATGGCTGCCCCGGTCGCCGCGTTTTTGAGGGTGAAGGTTGTCGCTCCCACCCCGGTTACGGGTTCGCTGAACGTTGTGGAGACGTTGCCGGCGACGGCGACGGACTTTGCCCCCGAGGCCGGTGTGCGGACGGTGACCGTCGGGGCCGCGTTCGTGGTGAAGGTCCACGTGGTGGTGGGTAGTGCGATGCCCGCCAAGTCGCGGACTGCGCTCGCGCCCCCGGTGATCCGAGCGGTGTAGACGGTGTTGAGGGCGAGGTTCGCCGTCGGATTCAGCGTGGCCCTGCGCGTCGCCTGGTCGTAGGTGACGGCCGCAGGGATGGTGGTCCCGGCGGGGTTCTTCAGGGTGAACGTTGTGGCGGAAACTCCCTGGACGAACTCGCTGAAGACCGCGGAAACGTTAGAGGCCGTGTTGACGTTCGTAGCGTTGGTTCCCGGACCGCGGCTGGAAATGGCGGGAGCGACGGTGTCCGCAGGGCCGATCCGCACCGTGCGGGTGGCGGCAATACCGGTGTTGCCTGCGGCATCGCTGGCTCGCACCTCAAACACGTAGGTTCCGTTGACCTGTGCGTCGTAGGTCTTCGCCGCCGGGCAACCTGCTTCCCAGTCGGGATTGCTCGGGAGCAACCGGCATTCGAGGGTCGACCGTGCCTCATTGACCGCCGTGTTCAGGGTCGGAGTGTTATCCAGTGTGGGGGTCGAGGGGAATGGTGCGACCACGGAGGAGACCGGTGCCACGGTGTCCACCGTCGCGGTGAGTGTAGGCGAGGTCAGGTATGGCGGCGCTGCGGGGTCGGTGGCAACCAGAGGGTTGGCGATCCGGGCCTGGAATTTATGCACGCCGTTGGCCAACGCCGTAGGCACGCGCAAGGAGTAGTTGCCGCCGGTGGCGACACCGCTCACGGCCGGGACGGTGGCACCGTCAACGAGGAGTTCCACGGTGGATCCGGCGGTGGCGGTTCCCGTGAGGGTGGGAAGGTTGGTGCGGGTGATGTTGTCAGTGGTTGATCTGCCCGTGTCGCTGGCCGCTGCCAGGTCGGGGGTGCTCGGCGCCCCGTCGTCTCCCTGGTAGAGCAGGCCCTGGACGGTAAAGGTGCTCACCGTCAACGTGTCGATGCCAGGCCCGCCGGCGTTGGGGCCGGTGACGGTCACGAAGTTATTGCCCGAGGGTGCCCCGGTTACCGCGCGGGCGGTGTTGATGTCGCCCAGGGTTCCGGGTGCCGCACCGACCTGGCGCAGGAAGGTCGCGGTGCTGCCCGTGGTGTAGTCGCCCAGGAATGCAGCGCCCACCTGGCCCCAGTTGCACGGGGAGGCAAGGGACGGGGCGCAGGCGCCCGAATCCAGGGTGACCTTGATGCGCCCGCCGACCTTGGGGTCGGCTTCGGCGGTGAAGGTGTTCACCCCGTAGGGGTGCGTCACGGTGTATTGTTGGCCCGCGACGATGTTCTCGATGATGAAGCGTAGCCGGCCAAAGCCCATCTGGTCCCCGTCCTGGACGATCTCGTTGGCATGCGCTGCCTCCAGGGCTGCCTCGTAGAGGCGCAGGTTCCCGCCGCTGGCTTCCGCGGCGAACCAGAATGCCTCATCGGGGAAGTTGTCCGGGTAGGACGCCGGAAGATCGGGATTCGGTGGTTCCATCAGGCAGCCGGTGCCGGCCGTGTAGCACAGCTGCAGTTTCGCGGTGCCGTCGGAGAACCAGGTCGGGAAGCCATTTTGTGGATCGACCGGTCCGTTGCCTGCGGTGTTGGCGGATGCTGCGGTTCCTGCCAACGGAACCAGTGCCGCTGCGAGCAGTGCCGCGGACGCCGCACCTGCCAACACCGAGGACCGGGTTCTTTTGAGGTCGCGCTTTCCCGTCCTTATGGTGCGGGTCTTCTGAAACATGATGACTCCTACTGCAGGGTGTGCCCCCCACTGGGCCGGAGCGACACCCCCGCCGCCCCATGAGCCCCATTTGTAGTCGCTCCAGGTTGTAAAAAACCTAGGGCACGGATTCGTGCGCGCTCGGGCTGCGGCGAACGGCGTAGGGCCCGGAGGTTGCCACAGGGCGCAAGCTTTTCGCAGGGTATGTCAGCGAACGTTGTTCCACGGTTGACCTTTGGTTCGAAGCCAACGCAGGATCTGAGACGGCGCTGATCGGAGCCAGCATGGAAGGCCGCCCGAGACGGATTTCGGGGTGCAGCCGCGCCCTTACAATCCGGAACGGAACTCGCTATGGAGCGGGGCACGCGGGGATGTTGTTTCCCCAGATAATTCCTCGCGTGTGCTCCCCGAAGAATGCCATCGGGTTTCCTCGTCGGCGACTTCGTCTGCGGTCGGCAACCCTGGGCCGGACTGGGCCGCAGGCGCGCGAAAAGCGCCCGTTCGGCCAAAAGCACCAGAATGACTTTGATGCTTGCATACCGGTTGATGCAGCTAGTCACACATGCGGCCAGTCAGGGAACCTCGCGTAACGAATCGATAACGAGGTTTGGTAACGTTGGATGCCCATGCCCAACGTTCCGGGCATGGGACGCTGTCGATTTTCCAGGATGTATTGATGTCGCTTTCCTTACCTGCGCAACGCGTGGCAGGGCGGAGTCCACGTGCGGCGAACACCGCATCCATTTTCAGGCCCGAGCTCCAGGGCCTGCGGGCGCTGGCCGTGCTGCTGGTTATGGTCTACCACGTGTGGTTTGGCCGGGTGTCCGGCGGTGTGGATGTGTTCCTGCTGCTCTCCGCGTTCTTCCTCACCGGTGCCTTCATCCGCAAGGTCGAGGGCGGGCGTCCGCTGGCCCTGCTGGGGTATTGGCTCAATGTCTTCCGCCGGCTGTTGCCGGCAGCGGTCCTGGTCCTGCTGGCGACCATCGCGGCCAGCGTCGCCTTGCTGCCCAAGGCGCGCTGGAACTCCATCATGGAGCAGATCACCGCCAGCCTCTTCTACGCCCAAAACTGGCAGCTGGCCCGCGACTCGGTTGACTACTACGCTGCCGAACATGCCACCGCCAGCCCGCTGCAGCACTTCTGGTCGCTGTCCATCCAAGGGCAGATCTTCATCCTCTGGCCGCTGTTGCTGGCCGCGGGCCTGATCCTGTGGAAGTGGCTCGTCACCAGGATTCCCTCGTTGAGCTACCGGATGACCATGGGCGCGCTCTTTGGCACCGTCTTCCTGCTTTCCCTGGCCTACTCGGTGCACACCACTTCCACGGCGCAATCGTGGGCCTACTTCGACACGGGTGCACGGCTCTGGGAATTCGCGCTGGGTTCGCTGGTGGCCATCTTCCTGCCGATGCTCCAAAGGCTCCCCGCCGCCCTGACCGTGCCCCTTGGCTGGCTGGGCCTGGCGGCAATCCTCAGCTGCGGCATGCTGCTGCAGGTCCAGCAACAGTTCCCCGGTTACCTGGCGCTGTGGCCCACGCTCGCCGCCGCGCTGGTCATCATGTCCCCGAACCACCGCTTGGGCGTGCAGCGGGTGCTCGCGGCGCCGGTCCTCGGCTGGCTCGGGAACGTCTCCTATGCGCTCTACCTATGGCACTGGCCGGTCATGGTCTTCTTCCTGGTCGAATCCGGAAGTGCGGAGATCTCCCTCGGTGCCGGGCTGGGCATTATGCTGGTTTCCCTGTTGCTGGCCTGGGCCACCACGCGCATCGTCGAGTCGCCCCTGCGCTCCTGGCAGTGGCTCTCGGCCAAGCGCCGGCGCGTGGGGCTGGGCATCGCGGTGCTGCTCTCGCTGGTGCTCGCCCCGCTGGGCGGCTGGGAACACCGCGTCTCCGCCGAGGAGCTGAGGGCGGCCTCCCAGGCACCGGTCGAGAATCCCGGCGCGGCCATCCTGGACCCCGGCTTCGGGCACGAACCCAGTTCGGAGGCCGTCATGGTCCCGTTGACCACCAAGCTGGATGAGGAATGGTCGAACTTCGGTGCCGAGTGCACCGGAGCGTGGGCACCCGAATCGCCGGCCATCGAGTACTGCCAGCAGGGCGGAAACCCGAAGGCGGAAAAGACCATCGTGTTGCTGGGGGATTCGCACGCGCAGCACTGGAGCGGCGCGGTGGATGCGATGGCGCAGAAGCTGGGGTGGCGCTGGGTCCTGCTGACCAAGCCGTCGTGCCGCTTCGGCGGGCCCTCGGAAACCCGCGGAGAGGAATGCGGGGAGTTCAACGCGGCAGCCGGTGACTACGCACTGGAGCACGACCCCGACGCCGTGATCACCCTCGGCTCCTTTACCGCGCTGGGCCCCGACCGGCACGGCCACAGCGCCGGGGAGCTGGAACGGGTGGTGCCGGACTACGAGGCCGGCATCCGACCGCTGCTCGAGGCCGGCATCCCGGTCGTGGCGCTGCGCGACACCCCGCGCTTCACCACTCCCGTGCCCGATTGCGTGGACCGGTTCGGGGCACAGGCGCAGCAGTGCAGCGCACCGGTTTCCGAACTCATGGCCGAGACCTCCCCGCTGGAGGAGCTGTCGGCCACGGGCAGCCTGGGGGAGGGGTTCTCCACCATGGACATGACCGACCAGCTGTGCCCCGACGGGATCTGCCGCCCGGTCATCGGCAACGTGCTGGTCTACATGGACCAGTCGCACCTGACCAGCACCTTTGCCAGGACCACCGCCGTGGAATTCGAGAAGCGCTTCCTCGCTGCGCTGACCGATTCGCCCTGACGCGGCGGTTCCCGTGCACCGGCCGGAGGGTGTCGCCGGGGCCCCCTCCAAGGCGTAACCAAAGTGCCGCGCAAGCGTGATATTTCGGCGCTTTCCGGGCGTGCCGGCGCGGCGTAGCGTTGCCTCCAAGCGGCCCCGCGATCCAGCCCGGCCGTGACCGCTCGCGCACCATCGGAGTCACCGCCATGAAAACGGAAATGGCACCCCTGTCCCTGTCATTGGCCAATCCCGTGAGCCGCAGGGCGGTGCTTTCGGCGGCCGTGGCGGGCCTGGCCGGCGCCGCGCTTGGCCCCGGGCTGCTTGCCGCCCCCGCCGCCGCGGCGGTCATCCGCAACCACGTCTACACCGTCTCCTCCCGCAATACCGCCACCTCCGCGACCTACCCGCGCACCGAGTTCCGTGCCCTGTGGACCGCGAGCGTGGTGAACATCGACTGGCCCTCAAAATCCGGGCTGACCGTGGCCGCCCAGCAATCGGAATTGCGCTCGATCCTGAACCTGGCCGTGTCGCGGAACCTCAACGCGGTGTTCCTGCAGGTCCGCCCTGCCGCCGACCGGATGTGGAAGTCCACGCTGGGGGAGCCGTGGTCCAGGTACCTCACCGGCACCCAGGGCAAGGACCCGGGCTACGACCCGCTGGGCTACGCGATCTCGGAGGCGCACAAACGCGGGATTGCCCTGCACGCCTGGATTAACCCCTTCCGCGTGGGGATGGACACCTCGCTGAACTCCCTGGTGGCCAGCCACCCGGCGCGGCTGAACCCTTCCTGGTCCTTCGCCTACGGGCCCCGGCGCTACTACAACCCCGGCATCCCGGCGGTGCGCAACTACATCCGCAGCGTGGTCATCGACCTGGTCAAGCGCTACGACGTGGACGGGGTGCACTTCGACGACTACTTCTACCCGTACCCGGTCTCGGGCCAATCGATTCCCGACTCCTCGACCTACGCCACCTACAAGGGCTCGTTCACCTCGATTTCCTCCTGGCGGCGCAACAACATCAACGTGTTCGTCCGCGACACCCACAACGCCATCCGGGCAGCCAAGCCCCGGGTCGTGTTCGGCATCAGCCCCTTTGGCATCTGGGCCAACAGGACCTCCAGCACCCTGGGCTCGGCCACCAGCGGGCTGGAAAGCTTCTATGCCCTCTACGCCGACACCCGGCGTTGGGTCAAGGACGGCTGGGTCGACTACATCGCCCCGCAGCTCTACTGGTACCAGGGCTACACCGTGGCCAACTACAACGTGCTGGTCGACTGGTGGGCCAAGCAGGTCGCCGGGACCAACGTCAAGCTGTACACCGGGGAAGCCGCGTACAAGGTCGGCGACCCGGCGACGGCCGCCTGGCGGGATCCCAACGAGCTGCGCGACCACCTCACCAAGTGCCGCCAGGTGCCTGCGGTGCGCGGACACGCCTACTACAACACCACCGCCTTCAGGGCTAACAAGCTCAACGCCATCGGGATCCTCAAGGCCCGCCACTACGCGCGGCCCTCACTGCCGGTCCCGTACCCGCAGCTGAACGCCATCCGCCCCTACACCCCGACCATTTCCAAGGCCGTGCGCGAGGGCACCGGTGTGCGGTTGAGCTGGACCTCCAGTTCCAGCGGCGAGCCCATCAAGCTCATCGCCATCTGGCGCTGGGAATCCACCGGCACCGTCGTTCCCTACATCCAGTCCACCGGCACCTACCTGCGCGCGGTGCGCCGCCGCACCGCCGCCGCCCAGTCCTGGCTGGACACCGGCGTGGTGCTCGGACACAGCTACTGGTACATGATCCAGTCGATCAGCCAGACCGGGATCGATTCCTCGCGCGCCACCGCGATTTTTGTCAGGGCGTGATGGATCGCCTTCCTGCCGCCCGGCGATGCCGGCAACCTGCCCGCACGGGGCCGGGGTCACTGGACGCCGGACAGGGATCGAGCCGAACCTAGCGGCACATAGTTAACGGGCGGTCTCCGGGATCGCCCTTCCCAGTGCCCAACCCGCGGCTATTTGCAATTTGCCCGCTCGCGCGTCAAGAACCTGTCGGCTCGCTTCAAGGCGAGCGCCCTGACAGGGTCGGCGACGTAGATGACGCGGCCCCCCGGATTCGAGCGTCACCTTGATGTTGCGTCACTGCTGGGAGTCTCCAGGAGCTTGTAGCGATCGGATTCAACTTGCCGGGCCGTTCAGATCTTGCTCATCGTCACCTCCTCCCTCTACCTGAATTATTCCTCCGGTATTGTTTGGGTAGACAGATCTCACTCCCCACCGAGGTACCCATCCATCATGGAAAGCTCCACAGAACTCGACTGTTGGCATTGGTGGACATGGGATGGCGAAACGAAAACTTTCGGTCCACGCAGAAACCCCCTTTGACCCAGGTCAGTCCTCGGCACGGTACGACTTCGATCTGCTTTCCAAATAGCTGGTCGCTGATCCAAATATGCCCCTTGCGGGACGATGCGACTGTTCCAGCGGCGAAGAAGAACGATTGCGGGTTCCCTGCGGACGAGCGAGCGTGGCCCTATATCGATTGGGTTTCCGATATATTCGACGCATCAACGCACCATGAATTGGAGTCGACATGCTACCTGCGGCCAATGCCTGGGCTTTTGCCCTCGCCGCATTTGCCCTTATCCTCATTCCCGGCCCGAGCGTGCTTTTTGTCATCGGTCGCTCGCTCTCCCTGGGTCGCAAGGGCGGCTTTCTCAGCGTGCTCGGGAACGCACTCGGGGCGCTTCCGGCCGTATGTTGACCGTCGCGTTGTTTGACGATCTTCGCGTCACCGGGTTTGACGACGAGCCGCCCATGGAAATGCCCTGCCGAGGGGTTTCGGCAGGGCATTCGTTGTCTTGCTGACGGCGTGGTCGTCGTCGGTGCCGGGCTCCTATTCGCTGTTTTCGGTGATCGCGGATTGCGCCGCGGCCTGGTCGACGATGGTCTTGTTGCCGGCGTAGGTGGCGATCAACGCGGAGACGGCGAGGTTGTTCACCGCCCGCGGGTAACCCCGGGAGGCCTGGTGGATGGCGGTAACGGCATCCTCGGAGAACAGCGTGTCCGATCTGCCCGCAAAACCGAGATGCGCTTTGATATAGCTGGCTGTGTCGGCCAGGTTCATGCCGGTGAGGGTGAAACGGGTGCCGATGCGCTGGTCCAGCGCGGCCAGGACGGCCATCTTCAGGCGCCTGCGCAGCGTGGGTTGCCCAATGAGCAGCAATGCGAAGTGGGACCCGGTATCAAGGGCCGTGTTGGTGAGCATGCGCAGGGATTCCAGCTCGGTGTTGCTCAAAAGGTGCGCCTCGTCGATGACCACGACCGGCAGGCGGGAACGCTCGTCCAGCTCCCCGGCCAGCAGTGCCGCGGTTTGGGTGGCCAATACCCCGGAATAGAAGGAAGGCTGGCCGCCCAGGGCCGAAACGATGGTGGCATGGATGCCGCGCATGGTGATGGTCGGGTCCGGAAGATAGATGACCTGGTGGCGGGAGGCCTCGAGCCCGGCCAGTGCCGCGCGCACCGCGACGGTTTTCCCGGCACCGACCTCCCCGGTGATCACACCCATTTGGCGTTGGCCGATGCACCAGTGGATCCGGGCGATCGCCTCGCGGTGCCCGGGGTGCGGATGCAGCGCCTGGGGCGGGATGTCCGCGCTGAAGGGCATGCGGGAAAAACCGTAATGGCTTTGCAGAGACGTGATGCTCACAGCGTGTTCTCCTGGCGGTGGTGCGCTTTGGCGGTGTCGGTGTTTCTGGACGGGGTGGCGAGTTTCTCGAAGCTGATCGGAGCCCCGCTCATGGTGTGTTTGTGTTGGTCCTCGAGCAGGCGCAGGTAATCGATGCCGGTGGAAACGTTTTGGGCCCCGGCGTCCCGGTCGGCGGCCGCATTCTTGGCCTTCGGGTGCACGTGCCGACGAATCTGAAGCAGGGTCGCGGTTCCGGCCGGGACTCCCAGGTGGGAGTGCACGGCGATGGGGGCGGCCAGGTCGAAGGGATCATAGATGAGTTCGACCCGGGTTCCTGCCAGCACCGGGTCCACCTGGTAGGTGTTGCCCAGCAGGGAGATCGTGGCAGTCTTGGTGACCTTACGTTTCTCGGACCAGAGGAATGCCTCACTGACCTGGTCCGGGGATTTGCGTACCGGGGTGCGTTTGACCCAGCTGGCATCCCAGCGCTCAAGCGGTGTTTGCCCGGTGGTGGAGTGGATGGTGCGGTGATAGAGAACCTGCACCCAGGAGGTGAAGAGCGCGTTCAGTTCTTGCAGGGTGGAGATCTCCGATCCCTGCCCGGTGCCCGGAAGCGAGGGCTGGTTGGTGACGGTGATTTCACCCAGGAATTGCTGGGTCACGGTATTGAAGAACCGCTCAATTTTGCCCCTTCCCTGCGGGCGGTAGGGGGCCGAATGAACCAACCTGATCCCCAGCTTCGCCGTGACCCGCTGAAGTGCCTTGTCAGCAAAGGCACTGCCGTTGTCGACATAGACCTGACGTGGTATTCCGTGGGTTTGCAGGGCCGGACGCAGCACCGCGGCCAGGCGGACGGTGTCCTCGGCGAAGGCCCACCGGGAGGCGACCACCATCCGGGAATGGTCATCGAGGAACGCGAACAAATAGGTTTTGCGTCCCTCGATCCGCGGCCCATGCAGGGCATCTCCCACCCAGATTTCGTTGGATTCCTCGGTTTCGAAGCGGCCGGTGGCGGCCCCGGGAACGCCGGTGGAAATGTCCAGGGACCGGAAGTGGCGCAGCAGCGTCGTTTCCGAGGGTGCATCGCCCAGCGTGGTGGCGATGATCCTTTTGATTTGGGCGGCAGTGCGGTGAGGCTTCTCCCGCTTCAAGGTCTCGGCCAGCAGCAGCACCCGGGGCTCGGTGATCGGGCCTTGGGCGCGTTGGGTTGGCTTCAACCCGTCAAAGCCGTCCTTCTTCCAGGCCTTGATCCAGCGATCGATACTTTCCCGGGAGAACCGCTTGGTGCCCCCGAAAGGCCAGGGATGGTATTGGGTGGCCAGTGCGCGCACCATGACACCTCGGGCCTTGGCACCGAGCTGGTCATCGGCTGCTTCCCGGATGAGCTGGTAGCGGAACAGGGCGATCTGCTCGGCGCGTTCGCTGCGTTTCACCGGTCCTTTCACCGGAGCCGAGGACGGTGCCGGTGTTGCCGGTGGAGGGTCGGCTGCAACAAAGGTTTCCGGACGCTGTTCCGGGATCAGGGCAAGTGGCATCAAGGCGGTGTCCTTTCAGGGAAACGGTATTTATCGGCACCACCTGCACCGGGGCGCAGGTCATGCTTGTTGCCCACTTTCGCCCATCAACACCCCGCCCTATCAGGGCCAATTGGTGTTGCAAGCCTTTTCACCCACCAGGTGCCGCTGAACACCCACGGCCCGGCGCTGGCCAACGCGGCAGCATGCCAAGGAACCGCACTGGCTTCCGGGACCGCAAAACGCTCGCCCACCACCCGGGCATAGGCCAACAGAACCCCCAAGGCCTGGGCAAGAATTCCACGGGCGGACTGCGGCCAGAGCGACGCGGCATCCGACGCGTCCCGGAGCAGCAGAGACCGAAACCAAGAACACAGGGACGCGGCGGAAGAGCCGAAAGACCGCAGCCAACCACGCACCGTGCTCACCGGCCGGCCCACCCGATCCGCGATGGAGCGGTGGCCGAGCCCCTCGAGGGCCTTGGCTTCGATGGCTGCGGCGATCACCAAAGCCTCATCAGCCTTCCGTGCCGCCAGAACAACCGGCAACAGCACATGAGTCATCCGGCATCCGGTGCACCGGGCCCGCAACGGGCAAAACACCGACACGGACGGCCCCGCGGTTCCCATGCGGATCCGTCGTTCCCGTGCATGGCCCCACGGACGCAATGCCCCGGCGCATTCGGGGCATGAAAGGAGCCCGCCACGCAGATCAGATTCGACAGCGGCGGGCGCATAACTTACCGTGATCATTAGCGCGACTCTTTCGCGTTAGAACGACCCGGCGCAGCCTTCGAAATCTGGCGCTGGGTCGTTTGCCTTAAGTTTGGTTATCGTCAGCTTGCCGCCGCCAATAACCGAAGATCAAGACCTACAAGTCGAAACCTTGCATCGGCACCGAACTCGACGGCTCATCCCCAAACAACGCGACGCTCAACACCGTAGCACTGGTGTCACTCGGCGTCGGTGCCCTCGTCGCCGAATCCGTAGTCGTCTTCATCATCATCAAGTTCCTCGGAGCCGGCTACTTGATCTACCTGGGAGTGCAGGCGATCCGCCACCGCAATGAACACACCGATACCGACACCTCACCACGGGCGCGACCGTCATCCTTCCGCCTCATCCGTGAGGGATTCTTTGTTGGAGTAACCAACCCCAAGACCATCGTGTTCTTCGTCGCTGTGCTCCCGCAGTTCGTCAGCTACGAAAACGGGGCCATCCCGCTGCAAATGGCGACCCTCGGGATGATCTTTTTTGCCATTGGCGTGGCCAGTGACAGCGTGTGGGCGCTTACGGCCGGCACGGCACGGGCGTGGTTCGCCCGTAGCCCGAAACGCCTCTCACACATGGGTGCCGGTGGCGGCGTGGTGATGATCGGCCTTGGCGGTGCGATGGCGCTCACCGGCAGTAAGACCTAGTCACGCATCGAAGCAAACGGCCAAATCCGTGCACAATCCACCTCGGGCCCATTCACTCCACTCCAGCCGACACTTCGCTTCAACAACCTTCTGATGCGGAAGACGGCACCGTGACCCATTTCGAATGGGAAGACCTCAAGATCGAGAATCCCGTTTAGCGTCCCCAATCGGGATGGCCACTGCCAAGCAGGCGATCAAGGGAAAAGACATCAACAGCCCAGACATCTGGGCGTCATCTCCAGTTCAGCACTGATTGGAGACCATCGTGGCACGGGCCGGCCTATGCCCCTGGCTCGCGCCAGTATCGGCGGGAGCCGCAGCACGCCTATAGATTGCGCCAGACGCTCCGGCAGTGGCCGATCGGCTACCGTTCCGGGGCGCAAACGTTGGCGGCGGCCGGGTCGTTCGTTTCCTGGCTACGGAGCATGGACCTCGGACTCTGCGGCGCGCCGCAGCAGGGACAGGTCGCGGAGGCGGGCGCGAGGAAATGCCCGGACGGGGCCGATGACTCTGAGGCCTACGCGCTGGTTGACGGGGGGCGCGTTTTGGCCAAGCACCCGTGCGATCACCGCTTGGGACGATGCGCCGCCGATGTCGTGCAGTTCCACGACGGCGTCGTGTCCGAAGTATGAAACGGCGCGGACCGTGGCCTCCACGTGGCCGCTCCCGACGGGGGTGAGGGTGATTTGCTCGGGTCGGACCATCACCTGGACCTTTCCGTCCGGGGTCCCCTCCTGGACGGGCAGGGTGCCGAGCAGGCAGGAGACAGCCCCGGCGAAGGCCGTGCCGTCGAGCAGGACGGCCTCGCCCAGGAAGCGGGCCACCTCCGCGTCGACGGGCTGCCGGTATACCTCCGCCGGCGGGCCGACCTGCCGGAAGCGGCCGCTGTCAAGGATCGCGATCTCGTCAGCGAAGGAGAGAGCCTCGCCTTGGTCGTGGGTCACCAGGACCGCGGTCGCGCCCGCCGCCCGCAGGGCCCGGGCGGTGGCCTCGCGGGTGGCTGCGCGAAGCCCGCTGTCCAAGGCGGAGAACGGCTCGTCGAGCAGGATCAGTCCCGGGCGCGGAGCCAGCGCGCGTGCCAGGGCCACGCGCTGCTGCTGGCCTCCGGAGAGCCGGTCCGGCTGGCGGTCCGCCATCGCGGAGGGCAGGCCGACAAGATCAAGCAACTCGAGCACGCGGTCCCGATGGCGACGACGCGGCCACGGCAAGCCGAAGGCGATGTTGCCGGCCACCGACAGGTGCGGAAACAGCCCGCCTTCCTGGCGCACATAGCCGATCCCGCGTTGTTCGGGCGGCACCCACACCCCGGGCCCGGCAACCACCCGGCCCCCGACCGACACCTCGCCACCGCTGGATGGAAGGAAGCCGGCGATGATGCGCAGCAGCGTTGTCTTGCCGCTGCCGGACCCACCCAGCACGGCCATCGTCGTGCCCTCCGCCACGGTGAGGTCGACGGACTTGAGCACCGCGTCGAGGCCGTAGTCGGCCGAGACGGCACGGACCTTGAGTTCGGTCATTTCTCCTCCAGGATCTGCCGCCGCAGCAGCAGGGTCAGGGGCACGGACAGGGCAATCATCACGGCGGCATACGGGGCCGCGGCGGCGTAGTCGAGTTGGCTGGCCTCGCGCCAGAAGGCCAGGGCCAAGGTCTCGGTCCCGGTGGGGGCGAGCAGCAGCGTGGCCGTCAGTTCGGTGCTGACGGCCAGCGCCACCAGGACAAGGCCCGTCATCACGGAGGGCGCCATCAACGGCAGGACGACCCGGACCAGGGTGCCCGTGCCGCCCGTTCCAAGGGAGCGCGCGGCCTCGGAGAGCTCGGGCGGAGCCGCAGCCAGCCCGGAGCGCAGTGAGACCATGGCCCGGGGGACGAAGAGGATGGCGTACGCCAGAACCGTCAGGGTGACGGTCTGGTACAGCGGGCCCGCCCATGTCACGGCCAAGGTCACCAGCCCCAGTCCGACGACGATGCCGGGCAGCGAGCTGGCGACGAAGGTGACGCGCTCCAGGGCCACGGTCAGGCCGGAGTGGTGCCGGTTCAGCAGCCAGGCACCCGGCAGCGCGGCAGCGGTCGCTGCCACGGCGCCCAGGGTTGCCAGGCCCACCGTGCCAAGGGTGGCGCCCAGCAGGCCTGTATCGAGCAGGCCGGCCCATCCCTCGGAGGCGGCGAGCCATCGACCCACGCTGGCGACCGGGACCACCAAGGCCCCGGCGACGAGCGCCGCGAGCAACACCATGGCCGGTGCGGTCCAGGCACCCAGGGCGTGGGGCACGGGACGACTCTGTGTCCCCGATCCCAGGCGCGCAACGCGGCGCCTGCCCCGGGCGAGAAGCTCCAGCAACAGCGCCAGCAGGCACAGCCCGACCAGCACGGAGGCCAGCAGGCTCCCGGAGGTATCGCTGAAGCCCACCGCGTATTGCTGCATGATCGCCGTGGTGAATGTCGGGAACCTCATCATCTCCAGGACGCCATACTCCGCCAGCAGGTGCAGCGCCACCAGCAGGGCGCCGCCGCTGAGCGAGGGACGCAGCCGGGGCAGCACGGTGCGCATGACGGCGGCGGCCGGGGAGAGCCCGAGCGAGCGGGCGGCATCCTCGTCGGCCGGATCCAGGGCGCGCAACTGCGCCGCGACGGGCAGGAAGACGAATGGATAGTAGGCCAGGGTGGTCACCAGGGCCGACCCGGCGAAACCGGTCAGGCCCGGCGCGACGGTCACCCAGGCGTAGGCACTGACGAACGAGGGGACGGCCAACGGCGCCAGCAGCAGGGTCCGCCACCAGGCGGCGCCGGGCAGGGCCGTGCGCTCCACGAGCCAGGCCGCGGCTGCCCCGAGCACGACGGCTGCCGGCACCGTGACGGCCACCAGCAATCCGGTGTTTGCCAGCAGGTTCCCGATGCGGGGCCGGAACAGGTATTCCGCCGCGCGGGCCGGTCCCTCCGCGAGTGCGGCGGGAAGGGCGATGAGCACCGGCAGCAGGGTGAGGGCCGCGACGAGGGTCGCGGCGGCCACCACGCCGCGCGTGCTAGAGGATCCCGACATCCGTCATCAAGGCGATCACTTGGTCGGAATTGAGGGAGGAGACCTCAACGGCTGGGGCTTCCAATTCCTCCAGCGACGGGAGGGCCGGGTCCGAATTCGTCCCGGTGCCCACCGCGTACTCCATGGACCCGCTGTCGACGAGGGCCCGCTGTCCCTTGGGGCCGGTGGCGTACTCGAGGAACCTCTGGGCCTCCTCGGGCATGTCGCTTGAGGCAAGTACCCCGCCGGCCGACAAGCTGACGAACGCGCCCGGGTCCTCTCCGCCGAAGTAGTGCAACGCCGTGTTCGCGCTGCCCTGCCGGTCCCCGGCCTGGTCGCGGTACCAGTAGTAGTGGTACATGATCCCGACCGGGACCTCCCCGGCATTGACCGCCTTCATCGTGGCGATGTTGTTCTGGTACACCTCGGCGTTATCCGCCAGTGCCTGAAGCCAGGCGCGGGTCTCGGACTCGCCGCGTTCGGCGAGCATGCCCGCGGCGATGGCCTGGAAGTCGGCGCCGCCGGGGGCGGCGCCCCACTTGCCCGACCACTTCGGGTCGGCGAGCTCCATCATCGAGGACGGCAGGTCCTGTTCGCTGATGAGGTCCTTGTTGTAGACCAGCACGGTGGACCGGGCAGCGATCGGCGCCCAGAGCCGGGAGGACGGAGCGAGGCCGTCGCGGACCTGGTCCAGGGCGGTTGCGTCAACCGGCGCGAGAAGCCCCTCGCGTTCGACGAGGGTCATGGCCGGGGAATTCTCGGTGAGGAACACGTCAGCCGGAGAGGAGCTGCCCTCTTTCACGATCATGTGGCCCATGGAGGAGTCCTGGCCGTCGCGGACCTGGGTCGGGATGCCGGTCTCCTCGGTGAACTCCGCGGCAACGGCCTTGGTGACCTCGATGTGCTGGGCGGAGTAGATCTGCAGCGTGTCGGGCTGCGGGGCGTAGGCCTCCTCGCCGGCCTGGCCGCCGGAGCAGGCGGCCAGGGCCAGCGGCAGTGCGAGTGCAATGGCGAGCAAGGGACGGCGTGTGTGGGTCATGGCGTTCTTTCATTCCATCGGTTGGGTGCGGGGACCAGGTCCTGCAGGCGCCGCATGGGGCGGTCGGCCAGGCGCCAGAGCAGGCATCCGACCCCCAGTGCGGCCACCGTCTCGACAACGTCGTTCTCGAAGGCGGAGAGCACCAGGAACTGGACCAGGTAAATGTACAGGGAGGCGGCGGCCAGCAGGCCGAGCAGGGGCAGCAGGAACGCGGGTACCCGCATCCGTGGTACCAGGATCAGGGCGGCGAGGCCGGCGACGACGACGGCATTGCGCAGGGGCTGGTCGGCGAAAAACGTTGCGCCGCCGATTACGCCCAGGGCCAGGGTCAGCCAGCGGCGCCGGCGGGTGTCGGCATGGGCCGCGGCCGCGCCCACGCCCACCAGCCACAGGGTCGTGGGCATGATCGATTGCGCCATCGAGTCCTCCGTCAGCGCCAGGACAACGAACCGGGGCACCAGGGCCGCGGCGGTGAACCAGGCGGCCACGCGCCAGGGGTCGGCCTTCCACGCACGGGCAAGGGCCGGAACGGAGATCACCGCGGTGAGCACCAGGAGGCTGGCGACGAGGGCGTCGATGAACCAGTACTCGTTGCGCGTGGATCCTTCGGTGGTGTCGCCGAGAAGCCAGTGACTGAGCAGGATGTTGGACCATCCGTAGCGTCCGGTGGTGAGCATGGCGAACAGCGCGATGAGCATCGTCGGGACGGCCACGCCGATCAGGATCCGTGCGGTGGCCCGCCACCTGTCGGCCACCCCGGGCGCGGAGAGTCCGAAGCGGACGGTGTTGTAGCCGGCAATGGCCAGCAGCAGGTGTGCCCCGCCCATGACGTCGAACAGGTCCGCGTGGGAGCCGCAGATGGCCACGACGGCCAGCGCGCGCATCACGACGGAGGTCTCCACGGTGCGCCAGATCCGGGGCGGGCGGGCGCGCGTTCCGGCAAGGCCGGCGGCTCCCGGATCGGCGGGCGCGTTGCGCCGGTGGGCGGCCAGGTCCGCCAACTCGGACAGGGTTCGATGGTGCCAGCCGCGGGGCAGCGGCCCGACGATGCCCTCGAGACGGAGGGAGGCTTGGACGTGACTGAGCGAATCCCCGCCGTGCTGGACGAAGCTGCGGCCAAGGTCGACGGAGTCGGTGCCCAACACCTCCGAGACAACCTTCGCGACCTCGGCGGCCGCGCTCTTGGCCCCGGCAGGGGCCGTTGTCTCGGTGGCATGGCCGGCGGCGCCGGCGAGCACCAGTGCCGCGCAGCCGGGCCGGTCCAGCTTCCCGTTGGCCAGGCGCTGCAGCTCGGTGACCGCGACGGCGACTGCTGCGGCGCCCAGGCCCGAGGCCTGCCCGGCGATCCGTCGGGCTTCGGCCGCGGTGGCATCGGGGGCTCCTGAGGTCCTGGGCTCGACGGCGACCAGCAGCCGGGTTCCGTCCCCGCCCACGCACGCCGTGTGACCTGCCGCATCCAGGGCATGCTCGACGGCGCCCACGTCAATGCGCACGCCCATGACCTTGACGAATCCGGAGCGCCGCCCGACTATCCTCAGCAGCCCGTCGGGCCCGACGCGCCCGAGGTCCCCGGTGCGCAGCTCGGTCAGCATCGGGCCAAGCGCCAGGTCGTCGGGGTGTTCGGCGTATCCCATCATGACGCCGGGGCCGCGCACGACGACTTCGCCGGCTCCGTCGACGGCCTCGGGCACGGTCGTGTCCAAATGCAGGGAGGTTCCGGAGACGGGCTTGCCCACGGCGTCGGGGTTCACTGCGGCCAGGGCCGGATCCAGGACGCAGATGCGGGCGGTGGCTTCCGTCTGCCCGTACATCACCGACAGTCCCCACCCTTGCGCGCGGCCGAGGTCGGCGGTGCGCCGGACACGGTCAGGGTGCATGCGGCCACCGGCCTGGGCTATCAGTCGCAGCGAAGGGTGGCTCGCTTCGAGTACGCCGGTGGATTCCATGAGCTCGACCATGTGGGGGACCGCGGCCAGGTTGGTGACGCCGAGGCCGTCGATGGCGTCCCAGAGGGAGCCGTCGAGGACCGAACCCTCGTGCAGGACGACGGATGCTCCGGCGACCAGGTGCGAGTGGAGGACCGAGAGCCCAAAGCAGTAGTGCAGGGGGAGACTGGTGATGGCCCGGTCGGTCTCGGTGAGGCGCAGTGCCTTGGCGATGGCGGAGGCATTGGCGGCCAGGTTTCGATGGGAGAGCCTGACGAGCTTGGGGGATCCGGTGCTGCCGGAGGTGCTCAGCAGCAGCGCCAGATCGGGGTGCAGCACATGCAGCGGGGCGCCCGAGGCGAACTCGAACGGGTGCTCCGGGTCGCCGGTGGCGGTCACATCCGGCCGGTAACGCTCGAGCATGGCAGCGGTCCGGGGCTCGTCCGAGGTCACGAGCGCGACGTGGCCGGCCTCAAGCGTCGCGAGATAGGCGGCGACACTGTGCACCTCGGCGCGCAACGGCAGGTGCACCAGGCGCTTCCCGGTCGCGGCGTCCGGGAGATGGAGGACGAGCCGGTCCACGGCGGCGCGCAGCTCACCGTACGATATGGCTTTTCCGGCAGCGGTCAGCAGCGCGGTCCGTGCCGCCCGGGGGGAGCCGAAGGCGCGGTCCAGCAGTGAATCCTGGCCGGGGGTCGGGGCCGTGAGGTCTTGCACGGGAGTTTGCGTCACGAAAGCTAAGGTTAGCCTAAGGCAAGTAGACAAGAGAAGCATGAGGCAATTTATGGCGGAGGTATGGTGGTCCTCGCTCACTGCGGCCGGGCACGGGGGATTGGACATGCTCGACCCCACCGAACGCGCCCGGCTGGAGTCGTTGGAAAGGCCTGCTGACCGCGGCCGATTTCTGGTGGGGGCAGTGCTGCTCCGCGTAGCCGTCGCCTCCCATGCCGGCATTGCCCCGACCGACGTCTCCATCGACCGAACCTGCAATGAATGTGGCGCACCTCACGGCGCGCCCCGCGTCATGAACCCGGGGATGGCCGCGCCGTGGGTGTCCGTGTCGCATTCCGGGGTGCTCGTCGTCGTGGCGCTCAGCACCATGGGACCGGTCGGAGTGGACGTGCAGCGGATCGCAGATCTGAAGGACCCGGCAGCCGCGGCAGGGTGGGTTCGGCGGGAGGCGCTGTTCAAGGCGCGTTCCGGTGGGCCCGCCGCCGGCGGTTCGGTGTGCGAGTTGCAGGCCCCGTTGGCGGGATACGCCGCCGCAGCGGCGCTTCCCGCCAACGACGAGCGTGACGTCGTCGTCCTGAACTGGCCTTGACGGCATCGAAACCCCCAGGCGGTGGAGGACTTTCGGCACCGTCGCTGGCCCCAACGCATCAGAAGGAGCGGCACGACCATGCAGATGTGGATGGTCGCAAGCCTGGCCTTCCCGGGGGCGGCGCTCGGCGCTCTTTTCATGAAGGGAATGGACGAGGGACAGGCGTCGCACCAAGCGTCAGTGGTTAGGGGGCAGGGTGTCGCGCGCAGCGGCCCGGGGGAGTTGCGTTCACCACACCTACCATGGGGGAATGTCGCTTGGGAGTGAAGCGTTCTAGGATGTAATCAATCCCCGCACCGGCGTGAAAGGTCCCCCGTGACTGAGTTCAATCCATTTGCCTTTGAAGGCCTCACCTACGATGACGTCTTGCTGCTTCCCGGCCCGACGGATGTGATCCCCTCGGAGGCTGACACCACCACGCGCCTGACCAAGCGGATCAACATCAACATCCCGCTGCTTTCCGCTGCCATGGACACCGTGACCGAGGCACCGATGGCCATCGCACTGGCCCGCCAGGGCGGCATCGGCATCATCCACCGCAACCTGTCGATCGATGACCAGGCCAACCAGGTGGACCAGGTCAAGCGCAGCGAATCGGGCATGATCACCAACCCCGTGACGGTGAACCCGGGCGCGACGCTGGCCGAATGGGACGACCTGTGCGCGCACTACCGCGTCTCGGGCCTGCCCGTGGTGGACGAGAACCGCAAGCTGCTGGGCATCATCACCAACCGCGACACCCGCTTTGTGCCGCGCGAAAACTACATGACCACCAAGGTCTATGAGGCCATGACGGCCATGCCGCTGATCACCGCCCGGGTCGGGGTGTCCCGCGAAGAGGTCATCGCGCTGCTGGGCAAGCACCGCATCGAGAAGCTTCCGCTGGTCGACAACGACGGCGTGCTGCAGGGATTGATCACCGTCAAGGACTTCGACAAGGCCGAGCAGTACCCGCTGGCCACCAAGGACGACGAGGGCCGCCTGCGCGTCGGCGCCGCCGTCGGCTTCTTCGGCGAGGGCTACGACCGTGCCATGAAGCTGGTTGAGGCCGGCGTCGACGTGCTGGTCGTGGACACCGCCAACGGACACACCCAGGGTGTGCTGGACATGATCGCCCGCCTGAAGAAGGACCCGGCGGCTGCACACGTGGACGTCATCGGCGGCCAGGCCGCTACCCGCGAGGGCGCCCAGGCACTGATCGACGCCGGCGCCGACGCCATCAAGGTCGGCGTTGGCCCAGGGTCCATCTGCACCACCCGCATCGTTGCAGGTGTCGGCGTCCCGCAGGTCACCGCCATCTACGAGGCCGCCAAGGCCGCCATCCCGGCCGGCGTCCCGGTCATCGCCGACGGCGGCCTGCAGCACTCCGGCGACATCGGCAAGGCACTGGTTGCCGGCGCCGACTCGGTGATGCTCGGATCCCTGCTGGCCGGCACCGCCGAGTCCCCGGGCGACCTGGTGTTCATGAACGGCAAGCAGTTCAAGGCCTACCGCGGCATGGGCTCACTCGGTGCCATGGAGACCCGCGGCAAGAACACCTCCTACTCCAAGGACCGCTACTTCCAGTCGGACGCGCCCTCCAACGAGAAGCTGATCCCCGAAGGCATCGAGGGACAGGTCCCGTACCGCGGCCCGCTCTCGGCCGTGGCCCACCAGCTTGTCGGCGGCCTGCGCCAGACCATGTTCTACGTCGGCGGACGCACCATCCCGGACCTGAAGGAACGCGGCAAGTTCGTGCGCATCACCGCTGCCGGACTGAAGGAATCGCACCCGCACGACATCATGATGACCGTCGAGGCCCCGAACTACCGTTCGCGCTAAGGCACACTCTGATTTGAAGGCCCCGGCCGCTGTCTCGCTCATGAACTGGTCCCCGAAAGTTGGACTCGGTAAGTAAAAGTCTACGCAGCCAGTGCCTGGGCCCGGTATTTCATCGGGCTCAGGCACTCGAGCGTTAACGAGATGCGGTCATAGTTGTACCAGTGGATGTAGTCGTCGAGCTCGGCGGTGAACGCCTCGACGCTGGTGTGTTCGTGGTGGTGGAACATCTCTTCCTTCAGGTGCCCGAAGAAGTTTTCCATCACGGCGTTGTCCAGGCAGTTGCCCTTGCGCGACATGGATTGGGTCATGCCGGCGTCGGCCAGCAGCCTCTGCCAGCTGGCGTGCTGGTACTGGAATCCCTGGTCCGAGTGCACCATCGGCGCCTCGCCCGCGGCCAGGGTCCCGATGGCCTCGCTAAGCGATTGGTTGGCGAAGGCCACGGTCGGGGACTGCGACACCGAGTAGGAAACGATCGAGCGGTCGAACAGGTCCAGCACCGGCGAAAGATAGACCTTCCTGTCGGCAATCTTGAATTCGGTCACGTCGGTCACCCACTTCAGGTTCGGTGCCTCGGTGTCGAACTGGCGCTTCAGCAGGTTTTCGGCGACCTTGCCGACAGTGCCCTTGTAGGAGGCATACCTTCGCTTGCTGCGGACCTTGCAGACCAGGCCCTCGGCGCGCATCAGCTTCAGCACGGTCTTCTTCGCCACCTGCCACCCGCCGCCGAGCAATTCGGCGTGGATGCGGCGGTGCCCGTACCGGCCCATGGCCTTGGTGAAGATCTCGTGGATCCGTGCGCGGAGCTCCGCGTGCCGGTCCGGTGCCTTGAGCGCGGCCTGGCGGTGGAAGAACGTGGAGCGGGGAAGCCCGGCAGCGGCCAGGAGCAGGGGCAAGGGGTGGGAGGCCTTGAGGGCGATCACCGCGCTGATTTTCAGCGCGGTGGTTGGTTCCTCAAGGCCCGAACTTTTTTTAGGTATGCATTCTCCGCCTGCAGCCGCTGGTTCTCGCGGCGCAGCTTCTCGAGTTCGGTGGGTCCACCCGCTTCGGCGCCGGAAGCGGTCTTGGGACGGCCCTTGGCCTTGGGACGCAGCCCGTCCTCGCCCTGTTCCCGGTAGGTCCTGACCCAGGTCCTGAGAAGGTTCGGGGAGCTGAGCCGGTGTCGTTGGGCAAGCTCCATCAGCGTCGCCTCGCCGTCGAGGAACTGGCGGACGACCGCGAGCTTGAACTCGAAGGAATACACCTGATTGGTCGGTTTGCTTTCCAACGCTGCCCTACCCCAAATCCTGAACCGTTTCTCGAGCCCACGAACGGCGTGTTCACCGGCGTTCAGTCTTGAGGATACCGCCTTATGCCCGATTCCCTGCTCGAAAAGATCGACGGCAGCCAGCCGCTGCTCGGCGGTCAATGAACTATTTTGACGCATGAAAAACTCCCCGAAAGTAAGGATCTGAATTATTCAGTCCAACTTTCGGGGAGCAGTTCACTCATCGCAAGACAGTGCCGGGGCCTTCTTCGTGCTCGCGCACGGTTGCGCCAACGGCGGGGGGAAAACCCCCATCCCGCGTTTCGCGCAGGCGTTCCCAAACAGTGGGCTACGTGACACTGCAAAGCATTGGCGCATCGCTATATGGCATGGGTACACTTGACTACCGGTCCTGCCTCCCCCAAGTGCGGGACCGTTTCGGAAGGATCTGGTTACCCCCAAGTTCCAGTTCCTTCCAAGGGAGATACGCCGCAGACCCCAAGCTGCAGGCACTCCGGGCAGGGTTTCGCTGACAAGTCGGTGAAACCCTGCCCTTCCTTTTTGGGCCAGGGCCTTGGTGTGCGGCCGGAATCACCGGCCGACCGGCGGGTTCCCGGCCATCTCGTCATCGGGATGGGTGCCCAGTCCATGCTCGGTGGCCGGCGGGGAATCGCGTCGCGGTTCCGCATGCCGTGCGTGCAGGAAGACAAGGATGAAGGTGCCCACTGCGGCACCCACGGTGTTGGCCACAATGTCCAGGAGCGAGGCGAAGCGGTTGGGCAGCAGCAGTGCCTGGCCGAGCTCGATGAGGCAGGACGCGGCGAAGCCCGCGGCCACCGGGTGCCACCATTTCCTGGTCCATGCCGCAGCGATATAACCGAATGGAATGAAAAGCAGGATGTTCGCGCCGAATTCGAACTTGTTGTATCCGAAGAACGAGGGCATACCATGGGCGTGCAGCCACCCGATGATACTGCTCAGGCTTCCGCTGACAGGACGATCCACCGGCGTCGGCCAAAAGGCGATCATTGCCAAAGCCAGCAGATATGCGGCGGCGAGGAACACAGTGAAATGGAAATGTGGCTTGGTCATGTGGCTCAGTCGGATGGGGTGGTTGCGGGCGTGAGGACGTCCGTACGGATTGCGGGAAGGCATCCCGGCAATTCTACGGCAGGGCCGTGCGCCGGGGATTTTGCGGGGGATTGGCCGGACGCATGGACCGGGAAAGTCACCCACTAAGATGACGGGCATGGAATCAGTCGCGAAACCGAATACGCCTCTCGTCGAGGTGCGCGATGCGGTCCAGGACGACGCCCCGGCCATCGCCCGGGCCCTGGTTGCGGCCTGGCGCGCAGCCTACGCAGGCATCATCGATGCCGCATTCCTGGAGAGCATGGACGTGGACCTCATCGCCCGGAGCTGGGGGCGGACCCTGGCCCGGGGAACGGTTTCCCGCCCGATCGTCGCTGTGGTTGGCGGGGACGTGGTGGGGTTTTGCCAGTTCGGGGAGCCGCGGGACGAAGCTGCAGCGAACGCCGCAGAACTCTACGCGCTGAACCTGCTTCCGGAGTGCTGGGGCCGGGGTTTGGGAACCGTGCTCCTGCGTGAGGCGGCCGGCCGGCTGCGGGAGCGGGGATACTCCGAGGCCTATCTGTGGGTCGCCGAGGGAAACCAGCGGGCCATGGACCTGTACCTGCGCCACGGGTGGCGGGAGACGGGGATCACCAAGGAAGACCCGCGCTTCACCCCGCCCCTGATCGAGCGCCGCTTCCGCATCGGCTTCGATTGAGTCCTTCTCCGTCACGGATTCCGGGGGACGAGCCTAGTCGAAGAGTGTCTTTGGTCGTCCGAGGCGTTTTCCGTCGACCAGGAAATCGGTGCGCTCGTTGTAGAAACAGACCAGCCCGGCCAGTGCGGCGGACTCGGGCAACGGCTTAGCGTAGCTCCATGCCACGTTCTTTCCCCCGCTTGCAGGTGCCCAGTAGTTGGCGGTTCCCTTGTACGGGCACATGCTCATGGTCTTGGTGGCCACCAGCGCGTCCCACCTCACCTCCTCGGGCTTCACGTAGTAGCGAGGCGGAAGGGATCCCTCAAAGAGCATGACCGGGTGGGCGGATTCGGCCAGCACCATGCCATCGAGTTCCACCCGCACATGCCTGCTGGAGGGAACGATGTCGACCCGGTGGAACGGGTCGCGCGGATGGGCATGGATCTCCTGGTCTTCCTCGCGCCAGTCGAAGGCCCAAAAGTCCAGGAGCACGGCGCCGTCCAAGTCGGGATCCGCAAGGCGAAAGGCTGCGGCATCCGCTGCATGCCCGGACACCCGGACATCCAGTGCGGTGCCCTCCGCGGTGTGCAGGGCAAAGGCGTCATCGGGGGTTAGTACCTTCGCATCCTCCGGAACGCGGGAGACCTCGGCAGCGGATTCGGTGAGCTCGGCCAGGACGTCGGATTCGGGTACGGCGTAGATCGGCACAATGCGCCGGGGTTCCCAGACGAGCAGTGCGTGCGTGGTGTCCACGACGGGTTGGCCACCGAGCGTCGCACGGACCCTCTTGGCTGACGGTTCGTACCGCAAGGCGGAGAACGACTGTTTGAACAGGTGTGAAATTCGAGTGGCCACGGCGCCAGTATGCGCCCGGTCCGGGGCGCGGTCAATGAACGGATGCGTTGGCAGGCCAAGGCCATGGCAGAGGGATGTTCGGGTGACATCGCCTCCGCCAGGTCCGCCACGGACAGGGAACAGGCGGACCTGGGGGAATTGCGGCTCAGTGCCTGGCTCCGAGGACCAGCCCGTCGATGTCCTCGAGCGAAACGGGTCCATAGTCCCGTGAGTCGATCGATCGCTCCCGGTTGTCGCCCATGACGAAAACGGTCCCGTCGGGAACGTCGGTGCGTGGGTAGTAGGTCCCGTCGATGGTGGCCAGGTCCACGAACGGCTCGTCCACCGGGGACGAATCGACATACAGCACCGCGTCCTGGACCTCGATCTGTTGCCCCCCGACGGCAACGACCCGCTTGATCAGGGGAGTTCCGTCCACCGGGGAGGCGAAGACCACCAGATCACCCGGATGCACGCCCGAGAGCTCCGGCCCCGGCTTGAAGACAAACACCAGGCTGCCGGCCTTCACCGTGGGTTCCATGCTGTCCGACCGGACCGCCACCGGCTCCAGGATCCAGAGCCGGCAGGCCAGGGCCACCAACACAAACACTGCGGCGGCGATGGCGGTGAACCTGACCCGGCGGCGCCGGCGGGCGGCGGGCGCGCCGGGGCGGTCCGTGATGGCCACGCTCAGTCATCTCCGGTTTCGGTGTCGAACTGGCACGGTGCGGCAAGGATCGGGTCATTGACATCCTCATCCATTTCGCCCAGGCCCACCCGGAATTGGAACATCATGGAATGGTCCTCGTGCGGGAGGTTGTGGCAATGCACCATGTATCGGCCCATGTGCGGTCCGAATTTCATGATGACCTTGACCTTCTCGTTTTCTCCGATGTACACCACGTCCTTCGGGCCCCGTTCCCAGGCCGCGGGCGGCTTGCCGTTGCGGCTAAGGATCTGGAAATCGATGAGGTGGATGTGGACCGGATGGAACCAGCCGCCGGACTTGTTCTCGATTTCCCAGATCTCCACGGAGCCCAGTTTGGGATCCGCGCTGGCAAGCTTGAAGTTGCTGGCGATGACGTCCTCCCAGGTCACTCCGTTGATGGTCCAGGGTTCGACCCCGTCGTCGCGCTGCACCCGGAAGTAGCGCTTTTCCTCCGCATCATCCTTGGTCAGTCCCATCACGTGGCTGTCCGCCAGGGTGGTGGGAATGAAGTTCCACTTCGGGTCGAGCTTCATCTCCGATTCGCTCGGGGGTGCGACGACATCAAAGGCCATGATCTTGTTCGTGTTGTCATAGTCCCGGTTGTTCGCATTGGACAGGTTCCGCAATTGAATGCGCTGCCCCGGCTTGTACTTGCTGAAGTCGATCAGCACCTCGTACCGTTCGGCCATCCCGTGGCGCCAGTACTTGACTGCCTGGCTGCGCGGCATCAACCCGCCGTCGGTGGCCACCACGTACATGGGGTCCCCGGTGCTCAGCGTCGGCCGATAGGAGCGTGAGATGGATGCGTTGAGCACGCGGAAGCGATACACCCGCGGCTGGACCTTCATCACCGGCCAGGGCCTGCCGTTGACCAGGATCACGTCGCCCCACAGACCGGAATGGTCCCGGTCGTCGTAGGCCAGGGCGCCGTTGGCGGCGAACATGGCGTCGCTGATGATCAACGGCACGTCGAAGGCGCCTTGCGGCAACAGCTCCCGCTCCGTCGCGTCGTGCATGATGTACAGCGCGGCGAGGCCCGAATAGACGTTCTGCGCCGTGAAGTGGACACCGTGGTCGTGGTACCAGAGCGAGCGCGCGGCCTGGGTATTGGGATAGTAGTAATCCTTGTAGAACCCCGGCAGCGTCACGTCGCTGGCGTAGCCGTCAAATTGTGGCAATGACGCCGAACCGTGCAGGTGCGTGGAGGTCGCCAGCAGGTGGCCGAACGTCGGGTGGTTCTTCGGCATGTGGTTGCGCATATGCACCACCGCACGGGTGCCCTGGTCCAGCTCGATGGTGGGGCCGGGAAAGATGCCGTTGTAGCCGAGGATATTGGTGGTCTGGCGCGGGAGGATCTGCGCGACAGCCTGGCGCATGCTGATCCGGTAATGGTTCACCTTGGCGCCGTCGACTCCGGTGGAGACGGATGATGGATGCAGGACCGGAGGCCTGGCGAACGCGGCCGCGTACGGTTTGGGCATGTCACCGGCGCGCAGCTGGCTCGCGGACTTGGCGGAGACGGTGGAAATCGGCACCGTCACCAGACCCGCACCGATGATCCCCAGGCCCCCAAGGCCGCCTAGTTGGATCAATTCCCTTCTGGAAATGGACATTGAAATTACCCCAAGTTTCTTACTGGTGTTTCGTGAAAGTCAGGCGGTCAACCGCCTGAATGGTGTTCCTTCCCCAGTGAAAGGCGGCCACCGTCAGGGCCTTCGAGCACCAAGGCAACCGCCTTGTCCGGCAGTTCGAAGACCATGGTGGCCCGCACGGATTCACCTTCTTGGACAAAGGCTGCATCCGGAGAGGACCACAGCGGGACCGGTTGGCCCGATCCGAGTCCGTCGACGATGAATCTTGCCGGATCCAGCCGGGTACCGGCAGGGTCCAGGGCCGTGAACTGCATTTCGATGCGCACCCGGTGGGAGCCGTCCTGTGCATCGTGCTGCAGGGCCGTCACGGGGGAGGGCGGTTGCCATCCGTCCACCTCCAACGGGACAATGCCCGTGATCATGGCGATGCCACCTGGAATCTCCGCCGGTGCACCCAATTGCACACTGGGAGCGGTCTTGGCCGTGCTGAGCGAGTAGCCAAGTCCGATGGCGAGCAAGCACAACAACCCGAGGGGGAGGACCATGAGGTAGCGACGTGTGGCCGTTGCCGGCCTCAGCGTTCGAACCGCAACAGTACCCATGTCCACACATTTTCCAAAGTAACCTTGGGAAAACCTTGAGCACCTAGTCAAAAGCTGGATCGGTGGCCACGCCGCACCATTCCCGCGACATGGCCTTGCGCGTCCGGCGGCCAATGGTGCAGTAATCCACCCGGTCTCCGGCATCCACTCGGGCAGGCGCTCCGGCGGCCTGTTCTGCCGGTGCCTGCACGGCGCAGTCGGGCCGGATCGCCCGCCGAAAATGACAATGGCCGGCAACCCTAAACAAACGCGCCGCATGTTGGTAGGTTCAGGTGAACATCACGGATGCAACACTCCGGTCTTGGGGACCGCGAACGGAGGGCTTGGGGCAGCATGGTCTGTTGGGGATGCAGTGGCCAATGGGGTGCGGGAACATGAACGGGGCCAGCCACTATGCGCTTCTGGGGGTTCTCTCCTCGGCACCGCTTGCGGTGATCAAGGCAGCCCACCGCGCCCAAATGCGCGAACACCATCCCGACGCTTCCACCGGCAACGAGGAACTGGCCAAGGCCCTGAACGAGGCGCTGCGGGTCTTGCAGGACGAGAAGCTGCGTGCCGCCTACGACGCGACCCTCGGCCTGGGCGTGGGAACCGCCGGCGGGATCCGCGGGGACCGGGCGGAAGCCGAGCCCGGGCAGGACGGGCAGCGAGTCCGGGATGCCGGGGCGCAGAACGGGGCGCGTTCCGCCGCGGCCGAGGCGATCCGGCGGGAGCGCGAACGCGACAAGGCCAGGGCCCGCCGCGAAGCCTGCGCCCGGGCCAACGCCCGCTGGTTTGCCCACCAGGATCCCGCGCACCTGGCGGGCCTGGATGTCTTCGCGCGCAGCGAGATCAGGCTCTCCTCCATGCGCTGGCACCAGCGGGACTACCCGCCACTGCGGATCCGCGAGCCCGGGCGGCGGGGGCCGGGATGGGGGCGGATCGGTGCGTGGCTGCTGCTGGCCATCGTGATGCTGCTGGCCTGCGTGCCGGCGGCGATCGTCGCGCGGGGGAACCGGGCACCGGCGGCAACCGTCCTGCTGCTGGTGCTCCTGGTTCCGGTGCCGGCGCTGCTGGGTGCCTGGGCACGGGCCGGCGGCCGCGCAGGACCCTGGTCGAGCGTTCCCTACGTCCTGTTCCTCGCCTACGCCGGCGGACTGCTGGTTCCCGCGCTCGCCGGAGGACCCAATGTCAACCCCGTTCCGCTGGGCTGGTTGTGCGCCTACCTGGTGGGCGTCGAAACCTTCCGGTCGACGACCGCCCCGCCACGGCGCCCCCGGGCCAAGAGGCTGTTGGATCCGGAACAGGTGCGCCAGCGCACGGGCTGGGAGTTCGGCCCGTCCCCGGACACCGCGGAACTTCTCACCGGCCAGTTGCTGGCGCACCTGGACCGGCTGCCCGGGAGCCGCACGATCCACCCGCTGGCATTCCCCGGGGACCCGAACCGGCAGGTGGGCCACGGCGTGCTCTGTGGCAACCGCCTGGCCCTTCTCGAATCCATCCACTGCCCCGGAGGCCAGTACTTTTGGTGGCAGGGCAGGCTGCTGGCACAACGCCCTGGCCGAGACCCGGCGGACATCGGGAACCGGTTCCCGCTGGCCGTGGCGGGATACCGCAGGCTGTTTCCCGAACTCCAAGTGCGCGGCTGGACGGTGTTCCACGCCAGCGACGGGGCGGCCATGCTCACCAACAACCAGGCCGCCGGCCAGCTCCCGCGGCTGGCCACCGCCCAGATGGCCCTGCGGGAAGTGGGGGACTGGCTGGCCGCCGGGGAGCCGAACGTCGTTGACCGGCAGGCCCTCTCGGCCCTGGTGCTTGGCATCGGCAGGGGCGAACGCCTGCTCCCGTAGCCGCGCCGGCTCCCGGCCCGCCGGGCACAGCGCCAATTGGGGTAGAGCCCACCGGTGACGCGGCGGTGCCCCGGGCCTATCATGGGAAAGACCCCCCCATGGGTACGCCAGGCCGCGAAGAAGCGGGCGGTGTGCGCCCCCATACGTCGCAAGGAGTCAGCGATGAGCGACACCGAGCAGTCCATCAGCCGCTACACCACGGGGAACCTGCGCGAGCGGCTGCATGCCGCACTGCGGGACTCGGGGCTGGAACCGGAGGTCCTGCAACCGGAGGAGCTCGGCGAAGCCGACCACCTGCACACCGGCGGCAGGGCCGCCACCGCGGCGGTGGCACAGGCGGCGGGCATCGGGCTGGGAACCCGGGTGCTGGATGTGGGCAGCGGCATCGGCGGCCCCGCGCGCTACTTTGCGCACCTGGGTGCAGTGGTCACCGGCGTGGACGTCACCGAGGAGTTCGTCGTCCTGGCCAGGGAGCTTGACGCCGCCTGCGCCATGGCCGGCTCCATCACCATGCTGGTTGCCCCGGGACACAAGACGGGCCTGCCCGCCGGCTCCTTCGACGCGGCAACCATACTGCACGTGGGCATGAACGTGGCCGACAAGCCGGCGGTGTTCGCCGAGGTGCACCGCTTGCTGCGTCCCGGGGGAGTGTTCGCGGTCTACGACCTGATGGGCACCAACACCGTTGGCTACCCCATGCCGTGGGCCGACGCCGCATCGGCGTCCTATGTTGAAACCGAGGAGGGCTACCTCGACCAGCTGCGCGCGGCCGGGTTCATCATCACCGAAAACACCGACCGCGGCGCCGCGGTGCTCAAGCACATGGCCGATGCCGACGCAGCCTCCCGGCGCTCCCCCTCGCCCCTGGCCGCCCCCATCCTGCTGGGCGCGGACCCGGCGGACAGGATGGGAAACCTGGTGGCGGCAGTAAAGTCCGGCGCCCTGGTGCCCCGGTTGATGGTTGCCGTGCGCCACGTCTAGGTGCCGAATCCGCAGCGGAGGTGCTGCTTTCCGCGCGGGCCGCGGTGCCGGGGTCCTGTCCACCCCACGTAGAATGTTTCACTGGCGCTGCCCACTGCGGCGTGCGGGAGAAACCCGCGCCTGCACGCACACGCAACACATAAGGAGCACACCGTGGCCCAACCGAAGAACCTGAAGAAGCTTGTCCGCACCCGCATGGACCGCACCGGTGAAAGCTACACCACCGCCCGCAAGGCGATCCTCGCCGCCAAGCCCACCCGCCCGGCCAGCGCCCAGGACGCCGCCGCCGCGGCCGCTGCAGCCGAGGAAGCGGAGCTGCCCGAGTACCCTGCCCCGGAAAACGTCGTCCAGTACGATGCGGGGCTCTGGCACCGCGTGCTCACCCAGGCCGGGGTCACCCACCCGCTCACCGGCGAGCCGATGAGCGAGGCGCTGCTGGCCGGACTTGCCGGCGGCATCGGCTTCATGGCCTTCACCTTCGTCTACGAGGAAGTCACCACGGCCACCGTGGTCACCCGCGCGCATCCGGAGCCGTACACCGCCAATCTGCTGGCCCGCTGCGGGGCCGTGCTCAGCGAGCGAACCACCGGCAGCGCGCGCCTGGCCGCCGACTACCTGGACGCCGGGCTGGATGCCGGGCGCGCCGTGGTGGTGCGCGCCTCCGTTGCCGCCCTGCCGTGGATCGACGCCGACGTGGTGGAGGACTCCGACTCCATCGACCTGGTGGTCGTCGGCGAACACGGCGATGACCTGCTCATCGACGACGGCTCCGGCTCGCTGACCCCCATCAGCCCCGAAGACCTGGCCGTGGCCCGCTCCCGTCGCAAGAAGGACAAGCACTGGCAGGCCTGGGTGCCAGAGAGCACCGGCCCGGATGCCGCCACCCTGGCCGCCAATGTGCGCGAGGCCATCGCCCAAACCACCGGGCGTCTGCTGGGCACCAGCGAGCTGGAGGGAATCCCCGCGCACTTCGCCAAGAACTTCGGCGTGGCCGGGATGAACAACTGGGCGCAGAAGCTGCGCGACACCACCACCGCCAAGGGCTGGACGCGGATCTTCGAGGAGCCCGTCCGCCTGGAATCCGGGCTGTCCCAGGTCCTGGGCTTCCTCACCGACACCCGCTTTGGCGGACTCGGCGCGCTGCGCGGCCAGTACGCGGACTTCCTCACCGAGGCCGCCACGCTGCCCGGGCTCGCGCCGCTGGCCGCCCACGCCGCCGACTACGCGCACCTGGCCCAGGACTGGATCGTGTTCACCGACCTCATCGACCCGTCCATCGATCCCGCGGAGCGCTCGGGGCACTTCGCGACCCTGGCCGACCAGCTCGAGGTCATTGCCGCGGCAGAGGAACGCGCGGCCACCGCGCTGGCCACCACGCTGGGCACCCTGGGCCACTGAGGCGCACTCCCAGGGCGGCGTCGCCCCCCCATCGGGGCACGTCACGCGGGCGGGGTCCGGGTGAGGCGGGAGCCGGCCCCCGCCGGCGGGCTGATAGGGTGGTGCGGTGACTTACGAGATTGAAATCGGGCGCTCCAAGCGCGCAGCCCAGGCGTACTCCCTTGACGATGTGGCGATTGTTCCCAACCGCCGCACCCGCGACCCGCAGGATGTCTCGGTGACCTGGCAGATCGACGCCTACAAATTCGAGACCCCGATCCTGGGTGCGCCCATGGACTCGGTGATGAGCCCCGCCACCGCCATCGCGCTGGGCAAGCTCGGCGGCCTGGGCGTGCTGAACCTCGAGGGGCTGTGGACCCGCTACGAGGATCCGGCCAAGGTGCTCGAGGAGATCGCCGCCCTTCAGTCCGCCAACGGCGGGCACTTCGACCCGGCCATCACCGCACGCCTGCAGGAGCTGTACGCAGCCCCCATCCAGCCCGAGCTGATCACCGCGCGCCTGGCGGAAATCCGCGACGCCGGGGTGACGGTGGCCGGTTCGCTGACCCCGCAGCGCACCCAGGAACACTACAAGACCGTCGTGGCCGCCGGCGTTGACGTGTTCGTCATCCGCGGCACCACCGTCTCGGCCGAGCACGTGTCCAAGAACCAGGAACCGCTGAACCTCAAGCAGTTCATCTACGAGCTCGACGTCCCGGTCATCGTGGGCGGAGCCGCCGGCTACACCCCGGCACTGCACCTGATGCGCACCGGCGCCGCCGGCGTGCTGGTGGGCTTTGGCGGAGGCGCCTCGGGCACCACCCGCCGCGCACTGGGCATCCACGCGCCGATGGCCACCGCCATCTCCGACGTCGCCGAGGCCCGCCGCGACTACCTGGACGAGTCCGGCGGACGCTACGTGCACGTGATCGCCGACGGCGGCCTGGGCACCAGCGGCGACATCGTCAAGGCCATCGCCATGGGCGCCGACGCCGTGATGCTCGGCACCGCCCTGGCCCGCGCGCAGGAAGCCCCGGGAGCCGGCTGGCACTGGGGAATGGAGGCCGCGCACGAGGACAGCCCGCGCGGGGACCGGGTCAAGGTCGGCACCGTTGGACCCATGGAGACGGTGCTCTTCGGCCCCTCCAGCCACACCAACGGCACCTCGAACATCGTCGGAGCGCTGCGCCGCTCGATGGCCACCACCGGGTATTCGGACCTCAAGGAATTCCAGCGCGTCGACATGGTGGTTTCCCCCTACGAGGCCGACTAGCGACACCGGCGAGCCGCCACAGGCGCCAACCGCGCCAACGACGGCCGGGCACGATCCGCCGCTTCCACCAGGAAAGCGGGCGATCCGCGCCCGGCCGTTTCGCATCTGCCGCAATCCCTGCCGCAACCCCTGCCCGCGTCCTGCCGCAACCCCTGCCGCAATCCCCGCCGGGCATGCCTGACGGCTGCCCCCGTGTACGCTACAAGGCCAGGGCACAGCGCCGGTTGCGCAGCCCCCCTTCCCGCCCGTTGACCGCCACCTTCGAATCGATCCCCATGACTTCAATCCAGCCGACGCCGGAAGACGAGACAACCCCCGAGCTGACCACCGGCGCCATGGTGGTCCTTGAACTGGCCACCCCCACCCGCGACGAGGCGGTTGCGGTCCTGGCCGA
The DNA here is from genome assembly GCF_039535115.1 of Paeniglutamicibacter sulfureus. Taxonomy (NCBI): domain Bacteria; kingdom Bacillati; phylum Actinomycetota; class Actinomycetes; order Micrococcales; family Micrococcaceae; genus Paeniglutamicibacter; species Paeniglutamicibacter sulfureus. The sequence continues at coordinate 1,345,647 of NZ_BAAAWO010000001.1, read as the reverse complement.
GCGGCTCCTTGCGGCCCGCCGGATCGCGGACCTGCCCGGCTTCCTCTCCGATGTCCACCGCCACGAGCACCAGCTGGCCACCGGCCTTCCCGGCGGCATCGGCCTGGCCCACGCCCGCAGTTCCTTCGTGGCGGCGCCCAGCATCTGCGTGGGCGTCATGGCCTACGGCCACGGCCTGGACTTCGGTGCCAAGGACGGAGCAGCGCACGTGGTGCTGCTGCTGGCCACCCCCGCGTCCAGCTATTCCGGGCACCTGTCGATGCTCGCCGCGCTGGCCCGCTCGCTGGCCAAGGAGTCGTTCCGCGAATCCCTGCGCCGCGCCAACGACCCCGGGGTCATCGCCGAGCTGATCAACTCCACCGTCGACTTCTCCACCGTCTGATATGTCACCCGCGATGTAATCCGCGCCACGTCGGCATCCCGCGATCCCTCCTTGGCCGGGCACCACCGAACCCCCGGTCGCCAGCGGAAACGCGCCGCCGGGCACATCCCGCGGGCCGGTCGGCGCGGCCGGGAACGACCGGTGCGCGCCAAGGGTTCCATTGGCTCTTCCGCGTCGAATCGAAGTACGGTTGTACTGTGCTGAAAACTGCCCTTAAACCCCGTTGGATCCTGGCCTTGGTTGGCGCCCTCGTTGTTGCCACCGGCTTTGTCCTGCTGAGTCAGTGGCAGTTCAACCGCTCGCAGACCGAAGCCCCGCCCCCGGTGACCACCACCGAACGCGTCGTTCCGCTCACCGGCCACCTGAAGCCCGCCACCGACCTGATGGCCCGCGAGGCAGACCAGATGGTCTCCGCCTCCGGCAGCTTCCTGCCCGGCACGCAGGTCCTGGTGAAGAACCGCATCGAGGATTCGCGCACCGGTTACTGGGTCGTCGCGGCCTTCAAGGTCGACGGTGCGCCGGCGGGCAACACCATCCCGGTGGTGCGCGGTTGGCAGCCCGACGACGCAACCCCCGCCGCCGCCCCGACAGGGACGCTGGAGATCACCGGCCGGCTGCTGCCCACCGAGGCGCCCATCGCCGAGGACGCGCGCGGCGGCATCTTCCCCTCGCTGTCGGTGGCCCAGCTGATCAACGTCTGGGACGTGCCCTCCTACAGCGGCTTCGTCGTCGCCTCGACGGTGGCCGGGCCCGACGGCACCGACCTCTCCGCCGCCGCGACCGGCTTGGTCCAGGTCGACGTGGGCCCGCAGCCCCAGGAGCGTCAGATCAACTGGCTGAACATCTTCTACGGCATCGAGTGGGTGGTCTTCGCCGGCTTCGCGGTGTTCCTCTGGTACCGGCTGGTGGCCGACGACTACCGCCGCCAGCGCGAGGACATCGCCGATGCCGCCGCGCTTGCCGCGGGCCTGGACCCGGCGATCGTCTACCAGCGCCAGCTCGACCACGAGAACCCGGCGGTCTCCCCGGACCACGTCTCCCCGGAACATGTCGCCCCGGACTCTGACTTACCGGCACACGTCTCCCCGGGCTCCACGTCCGAGAACCCCGCGTCATCAAACCCCGCCCCCCAGAACCGCGAATCCCCAACCAGCGCTTCCCAACACAAGGACCAGTCGTGACCGAAGAAAACTCCGCCCCCAAGGTGCGCCGCTTTGCCGGCACCCCCTCCCAGATCCGCGGCGCCGCCACCTTCTACAAGGTGCTGGCCTACGCCACCGGCGTGATGCTGCTGCTGCTCTGCGCCGAAATGATCGTGAAGTACTTCTGGCACCTGGAGCTGTTCATCGGCGGCACCCTGCTCGACGGCGGCTCCAACGCCGTGGGCCTGGTCAACCGGGCCGACATCGCCGGCGGCGTCAATGTCTCGCTGGCCATCCTCATCATCCACGGCTGGATGTACGTCGTCTACCTGCTGGCCGACTTCCGCCTGTGGTCGCTGATGCGCTGGCCCTTCAGCCGCTTCATCACCATCGCCCTGGGCGGCGTCGTGCCGTTGCTCTCCTTCTTCATGGAGAAGAAGGTCCACGGCGAGGTGGAGACCGAGCTGGCCTCCCACCCGCAGGCCGCCAAGCGCTACTAAACCACGCGGCGCTGCGCCCAGCAGCACCCCCGCCGGCGCCAACCCGCCGCCACGCCACCGCCAGGGGCGGTCTTCGCATGCGCAGCAGCGCGTCCGCAAGGCCGCCCCTCGCGCATTCCCCGCCGATCCCACGCATTCCCCGCCCGTCCTCGTCGCCGACATCCATCAACCTCGGCGCCAGCAGGCCCGCCCACGTCGCCGTGATCCACTTCCCCGCACATTTGTCGGTGCCGGCAGCGGTCCGGGTCGTGGGTGGCGCACACTCTAGGGCATGAGGACTTCCGCCGCACCGATCCCCCCGAGAGGGCACGAGGGCACCAACATCGCGGTCAGCGACCTGGCCACCGCGGTGCTGGCGCTTCGGGCCGCCGCGCAAAGGGCCGGCGGGATGGGGCTCGACGCGGCCTCCAGCGCCATGGTGCTGGGCCTTCTCGAGCACGGCCGGCGCACCATCGGCTACGCCCAGCTTCAGGCGACGTTCCAGGCCGACGCGACCGGCATCCACCGGCTGGACCCGGAAACCGCCACGGCCATCGACGACCTGGCCGCCGATCCCCGGACCCTGGCCGACGGCAGCGCAGCGGCCCCGCCGGAGCGCTTCGTCCCCGGCATGGCCGTGCACCGCAACACCGCCGAGTACCTGCAGGCGCACCTGCACATCTCCGCGACCGAGGCCCGCAGTCGGCTGACCGGCGCCCGGCTGCTCATCGCCCCTGCCCCGGCATCGCCGATTCCCGCCGACGGGGACGAAGCCGCGCAACCCGGGCAGTCCGGCACCGGCACCGCGGGCGCGGCACCGAGCTTCCCGTTGCTGGCCGGCACCGCGGCCGACGGCAGCGCGGACGTGGGGACCATAGCCCAGCTGGCCGGCCGCCTCGAGTCACTGCGGCCGCGCATTGCCGCCCGACCCGACGCGGCGAACCTGAGCACCGCCATCGAGGAATCCCTGGCCCACGAGGCACGCACCGCACCGCCGCGCAGCTGCCACAAGGCGCTGTCGGACTGGACGGCCTACCTCCAGGAGAACGGCGCGCCGATCACCGACGAGGAGATCCGCGCCAAGCGCGGCATGGTCTATCGCGGTTTTCGCGAGGGCTGCGACGAGTACCTGTTGCGCTGCGACCCCATCGACTCCGAAACCCTCCTCGCCTTCGCCGAGGCCTGGAGCAACCCGCGCTCCGACAGGGTCCCGCCCGCCTCAGCTTCCACGGCCGGGCCCCCTTCGGGTCCGGGCACAGCGTCCTTGGCCCCTTCGGTCCCCGCTCCGGCCCCGGAAAACGGACTGGGCTCACCGGCCTCCGGCAACAGCAAGGCCACCTCGGTCACCGGAGCCGCCGGAACCGCGGGCCTCCCGGCCCCGGAATGGGCCCTGGCCCCGGGCATCGACCCGGCCCTGGCACCCCTGAGCGAACTGGCCTGCGGCGCGCCTGCTTCAATCACCCCCGGGGCCCCGTCTTCGGAGGCGGCACGCCGCACCTCCCCGCAGCTGCTGCTCGACGCCGTCCTCGCCGCGGTCTCCGGTGCCCTCTCAGGCTCCGCGCCCCTGCAAAGCGGCGGGATGCCGGTGAAGATCGGCGTGCTGATCGGCTACCGCGCCTTGCTGGGCCAGTGCGAGGACGCAGGGATCACCGCCCACGGCCGCCCGATTTCCGCCGCCAACATCCGCCGCCTCGCCTGCAACGGCGACATTCTCCCCGCAGTGCTCGGCACCGACGGGGAGATCCTGGACCTGGGACGGGAGGCGCGCAGCTTCTCCCCGGCGCAGCGCAAGGCCATCGCCCTCCGCGACCGCGGCTGCGTCATCCCCGGCTGCCACCGCCCGGCCTCCACCTCCGAGGTCCACCACGTGGTGCCCTGGATGGAAGGCGGCCCGACCAGCGTCGACAACGGCGCAAGCCTGTGCCAACACCACCACCTCATGGTGCATGCCGGACTCATCACCCTGAAGATGATCAACGGGATTCCCTACGTCATCGCCCACGCCGGCCAACCCCGCGGCGACCCGGAACGAAACCTCTTCTGGCACCCGGAATTGCGCACCGCCGGCTACACCCCGCCGCTGTTCTCCGACTGAGTTCTTCCCGACGGATCCACCCGCGGCAAATCCCCGCGGCAACGCCTGCCGCAAATCCCTGTCGCAAATCCGCGTCGCAACCTCCGTCGCAACCTCCGCGGCAAGCCCATCGGCCCACGGGCCGATGGGCCGCGGGAAGGCTCCAAAGTGCCAACATGACGCGGCCGGGGCCACGCCCAAAGTAGTTTGCGTCACCCTCGGCCACTTCAAGATGCAAGCGGGCTCCCCGGGCGGCTAAGCTTAGGCGCGTGACCAACACACCCAGCACCCCAGAGCACCAGCCGGTTCTGGTCGTCGATTACGGGGCCCAGTACGCACAGCTGATTGCTCGGCGTGTACGCGAAGCCAACGTGTATTCGGAGATCGTCCCGCATACCTTCACCACCGAACAGATTCTCGCCAAGAACCCGGCGGCAATCATCCTCTCCGGAGGCCCCTCGAGCGTATACGCCGACGGTGCCCCGAGTGTCGGTGCCGACCTTTTTGAGGCAGGTGTGCCGGTCCTGGGCATCTGCTACGGCTTCCAGGCCATGGCCAACGCCCTCGGCGGCGTTGTCGCCGAGACCGGCTTGCGCGAATACGGTGCAACCGACGCCAGCTCCAGCGGAGCCGCACGCTCCATCCTGGCCGGCATCCCGGAAAACCAGAACGTCTGGATGAGCCACGGCGACTCTGTCTCCAAGGCCCCCGAGGGCTTCGAGGTCCTGGCCACCACGGCCGGCGCCCCCGTTGCCGCCTTCGCCAACGAGGCCAAGCGCCTCTACGGCGTGCAGTGGCACCCGGAGGTCAAGCACTCGGCCCACGGCCAGCAGGTGCTGGAGAACTTCCTGTACCACGGTGCCGGCCTTGACGGCTCGTGGACCGCTGCCAACATCCTGGACGAGCAGGTCGAAAAGATCCGCGCCCAGGTCGGCGACGGCCGGGCCATCTGCGGCCTGTCCGGCGGCGTTGACTCCGCCGTGGCGGCCGCACTGGTGCAGCGCGCCATCGGCGACCAGCTCACCTGCGTGTTCGTGAACCACGGACTGCTGCGCGAAGGCGAAGCCGAACAGGTCGAAATGGACTTCGTCGCCGCCACCGGCGCGAAGCTCTACATCGCCGACGAGCGCGAACGCTTCCTGACCGCCCTGGACGGCGTGACGGATCCGGAAACCAAGCGCAAGATCATCGGCCGCGAATTCATCCGCGCGTTCGAGGCAGCGGAAACCGCGATCCTCGCCGAGGCTGCCGACTCCGGCCAGCCGGTGAAGTTCCTGGTGCAGGGAACCCTGTACCCGGACGTCGTGGAATCAGGCGGCGGCGAAGGTGCCTCCAACATCAAGAGCCACCACAACGTGGGCGGGCTTCCCGAGGACCTGGACTTCGAGCTGGTCGAGCCGCTGCGCGCGCTCTTCAAGGACGAGGTCCGTGCCGTGGGCAAGCAGCTTGGCCTGCCGGCCGAGATCGTCATGCGCCAGCCGTTCCCCGGCCCGGGCCTGGGCATCCGCATCATCGGTGCGGTCAACGAGGAGCGCCTGGAACTGCTGCGCAAGGCCGACGCGATTGCCCGCGCGGAGCTCACCGCCGCCGGCCTGGACGAGGAAGTCTGGCAGATGCCCGTCGTCCTGCTGGCCGACGTGCGCTCCGTGGGCGTGCAGGGCGACGGCCGCACCTACGGCCACCCGATCGTGCTGCGCCCGGTGTCCTCCGAGGACGCCATGACCGCAGACTGGTCGCGCTTGCCCTACGACCTGCTGGCCCGGATCTCCAACCGGATCACCAACGAGGTCGACGGGGTCAACCGCGTGGTGCTGGACGTGACGTCCAAGCCGCCGGGAACCATCGAATGGGAGTAAGCCCGACGGCGTAGACGCGCCGGCGGCAAAGTTCAGGGGGGAGCCTACGCGGGCTTCCCCCTGAACTGTTTACACGCGGAACTGTTTTCACGCGGAACTGTTCACGCGGAACTGTTTTCCAAGGGGGGTATGCCGTCCGCGGCCCCCGGGATTCCGTCGGCGCAGGGCGCTGCCGCCGCGGGCGCCGCGCACCGGCTGTTCAACCTTCGGACGCGCGGGGTTAACCCAGCCGGTGGCCCGGCGCGGCGCAATGTGGCCCCGCGGCCGAATAGACCGGCGCCGAACGTGTTTTGGTTCGTCATCGCGCGCCCGTTTTGGACTAGGTTGGTAAGGGCTGAATGTATCCACGTGGCAACTCGCCGCGCGGGTGCGGCAGCATTCAGGCAAGAGGTGAAGGGACGGAATGGTGGCAGAGCACCAGCAGCACACAGATGAATTGGTCTCCACGTGGGTTGACTCCCTGGGCCCAGGGGTGGGAACCGACACGTTGCTGCGGTTTGCCCCCTCGGTGTCCAACAGCATCGACATCACCCACGCGCATCCTTCGGGGCTTGCCCAGTTCCTGGCAGGACGACGCACCCGGCTCTCCACGCTGCTGCGCGACTCGGACCAATACGATTCCGCCCGACGCACCGCCGACGCACTGCGCGGCAAGATCCGCGAGCTCTGGGACGAGCGCGGCATCGACGTCGGCTATCTCTCCGCCGGCCAGGCCAACTGGCGCGCCGTGCACGAGGGCCGCAGCGAGCAGTTCAACGCCCCCATCATGCTCGGGCGCATCGTGCTCTCGGTGCGCGATGACCAGGACGACTTCGAGATCCAGCTCATGGGCCGGGCCGAGTTCTCACCCGCGCTGCTGCGCTACCTGCGACGCCAGCACCGCCTGGACATCGACGTCGAGGCGATCAACGCCGCCGCCTACTCCATCGCCCGCTTCGACCCGACCCGCGCGATGGACGCGCTGCGCACCCAGGTCGCCGACGTCTCCGGCATGGTCATCGCCCACCGCTTGTTGATCTCCACCTTCGCCGACCTCGCGGACCCGGCGGACCCGGGCAGCATCGACATGCGGCACCCCGTGCTGGAAAAGCTTTTCGAGGCGGAGCTGAGCCGCGGCGAACGCGCCCCCGGCACCTCCTCCAGCTCCACGGCCAAGACGGGCCACACCCGCCCCGCCCGCAGCAGCGACGAGCGCAACCCCGCCGACGAGCTGCTGTTGCTGGATGCCGACGAGTCCCAGCAGGCGGTGCTGGACCTCGTCGAGGCGGGGGAGTCGGTGGCCGTCAGCGCCCCGGCCGGCAGCGGACAGACCCAGACGGCCCTGAACGCCGCCGGCGTGCTGGCTTCCGCGGGCAAGCGCGTGCTGGTGGTGGCCGAAAGGCGCTCCAGCGCCGAGGAATTCGTGGCCCGCTTCGCCGGGCTGGACCTGGCCGGAACCGCGCTGCTGCTGAGCCCCGAGGAGGACCCCGACGCGCTGCGCGACCTGCTGACCCGGGCGATCCTGCGCAACGAGCGCGCCATCGAACCACAGCTGGGCAAGCTGCACGCCTCGCTGCGCGAACACCGCCACGCCCTGCTTGACCACGTGCGTTCGCTGCATTCCACCCGCGCCCGCTGGGGCTGCTCGCCCTACCGGGCCATGCAGGAACTGGCCCGGCTCACGTCGCTGGACCCCGCGCCCGCCACCATGGTGCGGCTGAAGCGCTCGGTGCTCGACTCGATCACCAGCCGCACCGCCACCGCCGAGCAGCTCAAGCGCGCCGCGGAGCTCGGTGCCTTCGTCCGGGCCTCGGCCTCCAGCCCCTGGTACGGGGCGCGGCTGCGCAACAAGCGCGACACCGACACCGCCCTTGACCTGGTCACCGGGCTGCAGCGGGACCTGCCGATCCTGCGCGAGCACATGCTCAAGGTCGCCGCGCACTCCGAGATCCGCCTGGCCGACTCCTACAACAAGTGGGGCGAGCAACTGGACCTGCTGGTTGCCGTGCGCTCGTCGCTGGACAAGTTCGAGTCCGACATCTTCGACAAGTCGGTGGAGGACCTGATCTCCGCCACCGCCTCCTCCTCCTGGCGCCGGGAGCGCGGCATCGAGATGAGCTCGATGACCCGCTCGCGGCTGCGCAAGGTCGCCAAGGACTACGTGCGCCCCGGCGTGCACGTCTCGGACCTGCAGTCCGCGCTCGAGGCCGTCCAGGAACAGCACTTGGCCTGGCGCCACCACGCCACCTCCCAGCGCCACCCGATGGTTCCCGCCGGGCTGCTGGACGTCAACGCCGGCTACCAGGACGCCGGTTCGCGCCTCGACAAGTTGGCGACGCTGCTGCCCGAGCCCGTCGGCCGCTCCCTGCGCGACGAGCCAGTCACCACCTTGCAGGAACGCATGGACGAGCTGCTGGAGCACAAGGGCGAACTGGACCAGCTGCCCGAACGCACGCTCATCACCGAGCAGCTGGCCGAACACGGCCTGGGTGAGCTGATGGACGACTTCCGGTCGCGCAACGTCGCCCCCGATGCCGTCGCCGCGGAGCTGGACCTGGCCTGGTGGCAGTCGGCGCTGGAGGCCATGATCTCCGGCGACGACTTCCTGGCGATGAACGACGGGGACAAGCTGCGCCGCCTGGAGGCCGACTACCGGCTGGCCGACTCCGCGCACGTTTCCTCCGGCTCCTCGCGCCTGCGCTGGGCCCTGGCCAAGGCGTGGAAGGCCGCACTGGCCGACCACCGGGCGGCATCGCGCGAGCTGCGGGCCATGCTCAAGGACGGCGAGCCCTCCGTCGCCGACCTCGCCGCACTCGGGGACTCCCTGCTGAACTCGCTGTGCCCGGTCTGGGTTGGTTCCCCGCTGCTGATCCCCGCCACCGTGCCTGCAGGAATGGAATTCGACGCGGTCATCCTGCTGGATGCCGATTCGCTCTCGCTGCGCTCGGTGCTGGGCTCCATTTCGCGCTCCGGGCAGGTCATCGCGTTCGGCGACACCATGATGGGCGCCCCGAACCCGTTCGAGGTCTCGGTGGACCCCACGGCGCACACCCGCGTCGAGTCGGCCCCGATTTCCGCGATGGAATCCCTCCAGGAGGTGCTGCCGCTCATCCGGCTCTCCACCGCCTACCGCGGCATCGACGAAGGGCTCACCGAGTCCCTCTCGCACGACTTCTACGCCGGTTCGCTCTCCCGACTGCCCGCCGCCCGCTCGCTGGGGGCCGGCACCCCGGCGCTGAAGGCCGAGTACGTGCCGGACGGCACCGGGTCCCTGGGTGCCGACGGCGAATCCGTCGAGACCACCGTGGCGGAGGTGCAACGCGTCGTCGACCTGGTCTTCACGCACCTGGCCCGCCGCGGCGACACCACCCTGGCCGTCATCGCCGGCAACCGGCGGCACGCCGCAGCCATCGCCGAGGGCATCCGCGTGCAGCTGCCCAACCACCCCTGGGCGACGAAGTACTTCCGCGCCGCCAAGGAACGCTTCCTGGTCACCAGCGTCGACCGCCTGGCCGGGCTGCAGCGCGACGCCATCATCCTCTCGGCCGGCTACGGCCGCACCACCCACGGCAAGACGGTGCACGACTTCGGCGCCCTGTCGCAGCCCGGCGGCGACGAGCTGTTCGTCAACGCCGTTACCCGCGCCCGCGAGTCGATGGTGCTGGTCTCGGCGCTGCGTCCGCAGGACATGGACCTGGCGCGCATGCGCTTCGGCGCCTACCGCTTCCTGGAGCTCTTCGGCCGGGTGCTTGGCGGGGATTCGGGCATGTCCTCGACCGCCACGCCGCTGCAGGACCCGCTGGTCACCGACCTGATGTCCCGGCTGGCCGAGCGCGGGGCCATCGTCACCCAGCACTACCGCGGCGTGCTGGACATCGCCGCACACGCGCTGGATGTCACCGGCAACGGCGCGGCCGTGCCGCTGGCCGTGGTGTACGACGGCACCCAGGGCTACCGGGAACTCTCGGTGCGCGAGCGCAGCCGCCTGCGCCCGCAGCTTTTCGAGGCCCTGGGCTGGCGCTATGTGCCGCTGTGGACCATCGACGTGTTCTCCGACCCCGACAAGGTCGCCAACGAGCTCGCCGGGTTCCTGGCGCTTGACGCAGCCACGGGCGACGACGCAGCCCCCGGGGGCTCCACCGGCCCATCGACCGCAGGTTCGCGTAATGCCGGACGCCGGGAGTCCGACCTGGCCGATGCGTAGCCATGTCCGATGAGCCCGAAGCGCCGCGGCGAAAGAAACCGCGGCGCTTCACCGCACCCCCGCAACAGGTCAGCGAGTCGGCACTGGTCGGCGTCTTTCAGCTGCCGCACGGAGCCGGACGCCCGGCGACGCTCCCGTCCACGGATGCCGGCACAGGGGTGGAAGCAGGGACAGAAGCTGGGACGGAAGCAGCGGCAGATGCAGGGGGCACCGCCGATGCAGCGCCTGCCACCGCCGATGCAGCGCCTGCCACCGCCCCGACACCGGCGAAACCCGGCGACAAGCGGCCGGTCCTTGACCAACAGGCTGCGGAGGACGATCCGCGGCGCTGGGGAGATGGGGACGACGATCTCGGCGACTGGCTAAAGTCCCAGCGTCCGCCACACTGGGACTGATCACCCGCACGTCCCGCCGGCCTCACGACCTTCCCGCCGACGGCCGCCCGCCATCCAAGCGGCCTACGGGTTGACCAGCACCACCGACACCTTGCCCCGTTGCGCCGCCGTGGAGAGCTGCTCGGCACTGCCGGCCCCGGCTCCCACCACGATCAAGCCGCCCTGCCCGGACGCGGTGGAAACGCTCCACGGTTCCTGGCCGTCGGGCTGGACCTGCGCCTCGGTCCACAGGATCGGCACGGCCCGCGCCAGCACCCGCGACTCCAGCTTCGTCTCAAATCCATTGCCCTCGGTCAGCACCACGTCGACGCGCTGCCCCGCGCGCACCAGGGACGCTGTTTGCTCGTCATCCAGGCGCAGCGGCACCGCGACGGATCCGGGTGCGAGTCCGGCCAGGAGCCCGGGCCCGATGACCATCGTGGGAATCACCGGCGTGCCGGCCAACAGCGGAATCGCCAGCCGGGAGCCGGCGGCCGGTGGCTGGTTTCCGTAGGTGCCCTCGGGAACCAACGAGCGCGGAACCGATTCGCGGCTCAGGTCCTCTGGCCGCAACAGGGAGCCGACGGGCAGGTCCCGGCCCGCCACCAGCACATCGATGCGTTCCTCCGTTGCGGGGGCGAGTACCGCCAAGGACACCGCCAGCGAGAGCATGGCGAGCGCCGCGGCAAGGTGCCTGCGGTACTTGGCGAACAATTCCCTGCCCGAGCGGCGGGGAGCCCGGGCAGACGGAAACCGGCGCGGTACTTCGGTACGGCGAAAAAGTGACATGCATTAAGCAACGCATGGGCCCCATCCAAACGGATGAGGCCCATGACGAGGTTGTTATGCCGCCGGGTCGCGACAATCCTGTGCGAGGAAGTGCATCACGGTTCCACGGTTCCCCGGGACCCGGGAAAATACGGCTCGGGCGGCATTCGGCACCCAGAAGGGCGGCGCCTAAGCGGAAGTCGACGCCGAGGCGGAAACCTTGCTCGGGCTGCTGCTGGCTGCCGGGCTGGCGGCCGGGGTGCTGGAGCTCGTCGTCGAGCGCGAGTCGTTTCGGTAGAACCCGGAACCCTTGAACACCACGCCGACGCTGTTGAACTTCTTGCGCAACGCGCCCTGGCATTCGGGGCAGATGGTCAGTGCCTCGTCGCTGAAGGACTGGACAACCTCCATGGCATGGCCACAGTCCTTGCAGGCATAAACATAGGTAGGCATATTGATCCTTTCGCACGGGCGATGCGTGCCTGGCCGCGGGGCCGAAGCACCTGGCGGCGCGGCCGGTCACCCGGACAAGCGACTGTTGAAGAGGGAAATGCGGGCACCGGGGGCGCCCGCCTACACCAATTCTATCGCACGTCCCGGCGGCTACTTGGTGAGATTACGCACTCCGGAGGGCAGCGCGACGGCATCGACGCGCTGGTCGAAGGGTTCGACGGGGAAATGGCCGGCCGGTACGAACTCGTGCTCGAAGGCGATGCTCAACAGCTTCGGGCGGCGCGCGGTGTCCGGCAGGGACTGGATGAACCGGTCGTAGTAGCCGCCACCCTGCCCCAGCCGGTCTCCGTTTTCATCCACTGCCTGCGCCGGGACCAGGATGACGTCGACCTCCGCCATCAGCTCGGGGCCGTGGCGTTCGCCCACCGGTTCATCGATGGGCCCGACGGCACTGCGGGCCATCGGGACCCCGGGGTACCAGCGGGACCACGACAGGCGCCGCATAGGCTCGCAGATCGGGACGTAGATGGTGTAGCCGGCGGCGTGCAGTTCCACCAACAGGGAGGCGGTGGGCGGTTCGGAGCCGTAGGACAGGAAGAAGGTCAGCGTCCGCCGCGGCGCGTTGTGCACCAGCCACGGGATCAGGTGGCCGGCCAGCGACGCCATCTCCGATTCGCGCAGGGCAGGTCCCATGGCACGGCGGCGGGCGCGCAACAGGTTTCGGACTTCGTCCTTGGGGTTCATCTCGCTCACATTCCACAGTCTAGCGAGCCGTGCGATACGCGAGGCTGAAACCGCACGGCGGGGAAACCGCTTGATCCGGAAACCCGGCGACGCAGAAACCGGGCGACGCGGAAACTGGGGGGGGAGTGCGGGAGCACCCGGGGCAGCACCCGGCGAGGCCGGAACAACCCGAGCCACACCCCCCAGGCAACCCGCGGCGGCCCCGGCGGGTCGCCAAGGGCAAGATCCCGGCAGCACGCCGTCGATCGGCACGGTCGGCACGATCGGCACGGGTGGAATAGCTAAGATTGGTGCATGTCCGAATTTGATCGCCACTGGCCCGTCACCGTTCAGGGGCCGCGATTGCTGCTGCGCCCGCTGCGCCGCCGTGACAAGGCCGAATGGATGCATTTGCGCCGCAGCAACGACCGCTGGCTTGCCCCCTGGGATGCGACCCTGCCCGAGGGCACCGGGTACCCGGCGGACTTCGGACAGATGGTCGCCACGCAGAACCGCTCGGCGCGCCAAGGCCAGTGCCTGCCCTGGGTCATCGCCCTGCCCTCCATCCACACCAGGCGCGCCCCGATCGTCGGGCAACTGTCGGTCTCCTCGATCGTGTGGGGCGCGGCGCGCAGCGGTTCGATCGGATACTGGGTCGACGCGCAGCACGCCGGGGCCGGGATTGCGCCCGAAGCCGTCGCCATGGCGGTGGACCATTGCTTCACGGCCATGGGGCTGCACCGCATCGAAATCAACATCCGCCCGGAAAACGGCGCCAGCCTGCGCGTGGTCGAGAAGCTGGGCTTCCGCGACGAGGGCGTGCGCAAGGACTACCTGCACATCAACGGGCATTGGGCCGACCACCGCAGCTTCGCGTTGACCGCAGCGGAAGTGCCGGAGGGCATGCTCAACCAATGGCTGGCCAGGACGCCGTAGCGAGGGCGCCCTAGCGACGACGCCGGCAATGTCAAAATGTGGAGAAATCACAAATTAGTCCAGAGTATTGCCGGACACACCGGGTTGAATGCGGCACCATCCGCCGAAGCATGCTTAATGTGGTTGACGTGGACGTTTCACATTGACAACATTTTTGGGCGACGAAGCAGGACGCCGGGGGCAGTTGCAGTGAATGGAAGCACCACAATGGAGTAAATCGGCGGCTGTAAAGCGACGCCGTGGCAATCCGCAGGAGAAATCAGTCGCCAGCCGACGGAGGAGCAACATGGCACCGGTAGCATCCAACGCTTCAGTCGCGTCACCATCGACTGGGCAGCGACCCCTGCGGATTTTTTACGACCGGGTGGCCATCGCCCTGCTCGGCTGCCTCTCCGTGCTGGCCCTGCCCATCGGCGGCGTGCTGGCCCTGGCGGGCGTGTTCTCCGGATGGGTGCCGTTGGTTGCCCTGCTCCTGGCCTTTGCAAGCTTCTCAGCGCTGCGCGGCCTGGCCGTGCGGGACAGGCGCGCCAAGCTGCTCGCCCGGATGGAAACCACGCGGACCCGCGCCATGGAAACCGGCCGCGCCCCGAGCCCCGAACCGGCCCGCAAGACCGCCGTCGTCTTCGACGCCCAGCCGAACTCCAACAAGCGTGCCCCGCGCCTGACAGTTGAGGAATTGCGTGCCGAGGCACTGCGCATCGCCCACAAGGGTGCTGCGCTCCAGCGCCCCGAGGGCTGGGAGCCCACCGAGGTCCCGTTGCCGCAATACGTCGTGGCCAAAACCGTCCAGCGTCCTGCCCCTGCCCCGCTGCAGGCAGCTGCCGAGCTGAAGGCCTCCAGCACCGCGACGCTGCGTGCCCAGGAGGCCGCCGCCCGCCTGGCCGAAGCCGCCGGGACCGAAGGCGACGGCGCCGAAGACGTGCAGAAGATTCCCGCCATCCCGGCTGCCCCGCTGACCGAGCCGGTCCAGCCTGCCCGGCCCACCGGCACCTCCGATCCCGTCGGGAAGCCGGCTGCGGAAACCACTGCCGTCCGCGCACCGCGCGCCGAGGCCACCGACCGCATCAACCTCGACGACGTCATGCAGCGTCGCCGGGCCTGAGCCGCCACACACCCCCTTTGCACCGATGAGCGCCAGCGCACCGGGCCCGGCCGACGCGGCGCAACTTGCCGCGTTGGCCGCGGCCGTCCCCGAGCTGGTCCGCCAACTCGGCGGCAGCGTACCCATCGGCACCTGGGACCTTGAGGCCAACCGGTTGCGCATCCAGCATCGGCCCGGCGCCGGGATCAGCGCGATGTACCGCATGCCCGCGGGCACCGGATTCAACGAGCTGGGCGCCACCACCGAGAAGATCGCCGTCCCCGGCGTCGCAGCCACCACCATCGGCGCGGGCCCGCACACCCCCGGGATCACGGTCAGCGGTTGGATCCACCCCCGCGACCCCATGCTGCCCGACCTGGCCTGCGCCGCCGACCGCGCGCACGTGCAGCGGACCTGGGGCGAGGGAGAACGGCTCACGGGGCTGAAGACCGTCGCCTACCGGCCGCTGCGTCGCGCGGTGCTGCGCGCGACGTTCACCACGCTGGGACCGCTGCGCATTCCACGCACCGTCTTCCTGAAGGTGGGACGCGCCCGCGCAATCACCGGGCTGCGCCTGCGCCACGAACTGCTCGCAGGCACCGGCATCCCGGTCCCTGCCATGCTGGGCCCGCGCACCTCCGGGATCCTGGCACTGGAGGCCGGCCGCGGCGAATCGCTCGGGGCCGCCATCCGCCGGCACTCGGGAGCGGACCTTGACCCCAACGACTTCATCGGCCTGCTCGATGCGCTGCCGGCCGGCTTGATGCAGCTGGAGGCCAGGTCTGCCTGGAGCGATTCGATCCAGCGCTACCGCCAGGCGGCCACGCTGGCCCTCCCGCACCGGGCCGCGGAGCTGGAGACGCTCGCGGCGCGGATCGCTGCGCACCTTGCCGCCTCGGATCGCGGCGAATTGGTGCCGGCGCACGGGGACTACTACGACGCGAACATCCTGCTGGAAGCCGGATCGATCAGTGCGCTGCTTGACCTCGACTCGCTGGGGCCCGGGTACCGGGTCGATGACCTAGCCTGCCTGCTGGGGCACTTGGCGATCCTGCCGTCGCTGGGGGAGAAGAACCGGGAGGCCGGCCCGGCGCTGGAGCGCTTCGGCGCAGTCTTTGAACGCCACGTCGATCCCCGCGCGCTGTGGGCGAGGTCGGCCGGGGTGGCGCTGACGCTGATTGCCGGATCCCGTGGGCTCGGTGCCGACACGTGGGAGCAGGTGGCCGAGGCCCGGCTGGGGACGGTGGAGGAGCTGGTGCGACGCGCCGACGCGTTCGCCTGAGAGGATCCGCACCATCTGGGTCCACGTTTGGGTCTACGTCTGGGTCCAAATCCAGGTCCACAAGCGCCCGGGACCCGCACTCCGCAACCCGCGCGCCGGAACCGCCGGCAGGGCACCGCCCTAGTTCGGAAGGTCCTCCTAGTTCGGAAGGTCCTCGGGGATCGGCCCGCCCAGTCCCTTGTGGTGGCCGAAGACCAGCGTCGTTTCGGTGTGACCCACGGACTCGTCGGTGGCCAGGTTGTCCAGCACCCAGTCGCGCAGCGCCTCGGTGGAACTCACGGCGATGTGCAGCAGGTAGTCGGTGGCCCCGGAGACATGGAACATGGAAAGGACCTCGGGCAGCCGCGGCATCTTGTCGGTGAACCTGTCGATCTGCACGCGGTCGTGCACGCGCAGCTTCACCGAGATCAGCGCCTGCACGCTGCGCCCCACCGCCGGCAGGCTGACCTCCGCGTGGTAGCCGGTGAGCACCCCGCGCTCCACTAGGGCGCGGGTCCGCAACAGCGCCGTGGACGGCGCGATGCCCGTGCGCTGCGCCAGCAACGCGTTGCTGATGCGTGCGTCATTGACCAGTTCCTGAATAATCCGACGGTCAACGGCGTCAAGTTCAACCGGTTGTTGCGGAAAAGTTGAAGGTGCCATGCTGATATTCCATCACAGTTGTGGTCGATCGGGAGATTTGGACCCCGGGGAAAACCCCTGCACACCCTAAAATGGACTCATGACTACCCCCGAACCCCAGGTCCACCGCGGCTTTGACACCCGGCTTGCCGCCTACTGCGTGGTGATCCGCGAGGGAGAGATCCTGCTGGCGCTGTGGGACATGCGCGAGCGCGATGCCGGATTCGTGCCGCGCTGGACCCTGCCCGGCGGCGGCGTGGAACTCGGCGAGGACATCGATGCCGGGGCCGTGCGCGAGGTCGAGGAAGAGACCGGCTACACGGTGCGCATCGATGCGCTGCTCTCCGTGGACTCGGGCCTGATCCCGGCGCACCGGCGCTACAGCGGCACCGAGTACCCCATGCAGACGGTCGCGGTCATCTATGCGGCCACGGTGATCGGCGGGGAGCTACGGCACGAGGCCAACGGCACCACCAGCCAGGCGGCCTGGTTCCGGCTCGAAGACGTCCCCGGGCTGAACCGCGTGGACCGCGTGGACGCCGCCATCGAGCTATACAGCGAACACCTGCGCAAGGAAAGCACCAGATGAGCGAAACGAACCACCCGCACCGCCTCCGCCGCGCCCGGGGGTTTGAAGCCCCGGGGCTTCGCGCACTCGGGCTCGGCGCCGCGCTGCTGGCCCTGGCCGGGTGCACCCCGAACGCCCAGGTACCCATCGCGCAGGAGCAGACGGAGCGTGAACTGGTGCTCGTGCAGCGGCCCGATGCCACTTCACAGGCCCTGGGCCACGCCTACAAGGACATGTTGGTCGACGCCGGGGTGTCGGCGCGCCTGGCGGAACCCGCTGAGGATCCGGTCGCGGAGGTCCTGGCCGGCCGTGCCGACGTCGCCGTGGCCGGATCCAGCGAGCTGCTCGCGGCCCTGGGCGAGGTCCCGGGTGCCAAGGACGATGGCGACGCATCCGGGGCCCCGGAGTCCCCGGAGTCCCCGGCTGCACCCGGCGACCTGGACGCGGCTGCCGTCAACACCCGATTGCACGCGCTGACTCCCGAGGGCTTCGCCGTGCTGGACACCGCCGAGGCCGAGCGCACAGGGACCCTGGTCGTCACCGCCGCCACCGGCGCGGGCGAAAAGCTGGCGACCGTCGACCAGCTCGGCCCGCTCTGCCCCGAGCTGGACTTCGGCATGACCCGCACGGTGCGGGCCACACTCCTGCCGGCGCTTGGCCTGAAGGCATCGTGCACCCCCCGGGCGATCGTCGAGCTCACCGATGACCAGGCGCGCGGCGTCCTGCCGGTGATCAGCGATGCGGTCCAGGTGCAGGCGACGACGCTCGCGAATTCCGGGATCCAGGACAACGCTCTGGTGGTGCTGCAGGGTTCCGCCTCGCTCTTCGCCCCGGAAGCCCTGACCCCGGTGATCACCACCGACGGGGTGGGCCAGGATGCGATCAAGGCCATCAACAAGCTCTCCGCCGCGCTGAAGCAGGAGGACCTGCAGGACATCAACCGCATGGTCTCCGGCCGCGACGCGCTGCACCCCAAGAAGGCCGCCGCCGACTGGCTGGCCGACGAATCGCTGGTCAGCGCCCCATGATGACGCGCGGGCTTCACACTCGGCCGCCCCGCGAGGTTGCCTTGCTCACAGTCCACGCCCGCTCCCGGCCCACAATGAGAAAGTAAGAGCATGCCAGAATTCAAGCAGTCCACGAAACTCCACAACGTCCTGTACGACATTCGCGGGCCGCTGCTGGAACACGCCCAGCGGATGGAGGCCGAGGGCCAGCGCATCCTCAAGCTGAACATCGGCAACCCGGCGCCCTTCGGCTTCGAGGCCCCGGACGCGATCCTGGTGGACATGATGCGCAACCTGCCCAACGCGCAGGGCTACTCGGACTCCCGCGGCATCTTCTCGGCCCGCACCGCCGTCTCGCAGTACTACCAGACCCGCGGCATCCAGACCATCGGCGTGGACGACATCTACCTGGGCAACGGCGTCTCCGAGCTGATCACGCTGAGCCTGAACGCGCTGCTGAACAACGGCGACGAGGTGCTGATCCCCGCCCCCGACTACCCGCTGTGGACCGCTTCGGTCTCGCTCGCCGGCGGCACCCCGGTGCACTACCTCAACGTCGAGGAGGAGGGCTGGCTGCCGGACCTGGAGGACATGGCCGCGAAGATCACCCCGCGCACCAAGGGCATCGTGCTGATCAACCCCAACAACCCCACCGGGGCGGTGTACCCGAAGGAAACCCTCGAGGGGGTCCTGGAGCTGGCGCGACGGCACGGGCTCATCGTGTTCTCCGACGAGATCTACGAGAAGATCCTGTACGACGACGCGGTGCACATCAATACCGCCGCGTTGGCCGACGACGTGCTCATCCTGACCTTCTCCGGGCTGTCCAAGGCCTACCGGGTCTGCGGCTTCCGCGCCGGCTGGATGGCCATCTCCGGCCCCAAGCACCTGGCCAGCGACTACATCGAGGGCATCAACCTGCTCACCAACATGCGCCTGTGCGCCAACGTCCCGGCGCAGCACGCGATCCAGACGGCGCTGGGCGGGTACCAGTCCATCAACGACCTGATCCTGCCCGGCGGGCGGCTGAAGGAACAGCGCGACGTCGCATTCGACATGCTCAACGCGCTGCCCGGAGTCAGCTGCCAGCAGGCCAAGGGCGCGCTGTACCTCTTCCCGAAGCTGGACCGGGAAATGTACCCCATCCACAACGACGAGGCCTTTGCGCTGGAACTGCTCAAGCAGCAGAAGCTGCTGGTCTCCCACGGCACCGCGTTCAACTGGGTGGCCCCGGACCACTTCCGGCTGGTCACCCTGCCCTCGGTGCGCGACCTGCAGGACGCCATCGGCCGCATCGGCGAGTTCCTCGAGGACCTGCGCGAGGGCAAGGTCGGCGTCTAGGGAGGCACCGACCCCCGCCTGCGCTGGCCCCCTGCCTGCGCCGTCCCCCCGGCCTGCGCCGTCCCCCCGGCCGGTGCCGTCCCCCCGGCCGGTGCTGGCCCCCCTTGCCGCGCCGGTGACCGGGCCAGGACCCCGGCACCGGCCGGTTCCCGGCACGGCACCTGCTGCCGCGCGGGTGGCGAAGCAGGTCATTGGCGCAGGTCATTGACGGGATGGCGCCACCCGGTGTCGTACGCTGAAAGCCCGGCCCCCCATCCCGAAAGCGGCACGCATGAGCAAGAAGACCAAGATCGCGGTTCCCTCCGTTCCCTTCGACGAACCCGCGCACCGGTTGTTCGCGGCCGGTGCGGATTTCCGGCTGGCCGATGTCGACCCGACCGCGAAGCCGGGCTACCTCGGCGACAAGAAGACCGGCGCCGTCGACCTGGCGGGCGTCGGCGCGGCGCTGGGCGACTTGCAGGAGCGGTTCTTCGCCGCCTCGCGGGCAGGTGCCCCGCACAAGATCCTGCTGGTGCTCCAGGGGATGGACACCTCGGGCAAGGGCGGGATCGTGCGCCACGTCGTGGGGACCGTCGATCCGCAGGGCGTCAGCCACCACGCCTTCAAGGCACCCACCGCCGCCGAGGCCAAGCGCGATTTCCTCTGGCGCATCGCGCGCCAGCTGCCCAAGAGTGGGTATATCGGGGTCTTTGACCGCTCGCACTACGAGGACGTGCTGATCCACAAGGTCAGGGAGCTTTCGCCGGCGGAGGAGATCGAGCGCCGCTACGGCGCCATCAACGATTTCGAGCAGAACCTGGCGGACAAGAACACCACGATCATCAAGGTCATGCTGCACATCTCCAAGGACGAGCAGCGCGCGCGCCTGTCCGAACGCCTGGAGCGCGAAGACAAGCACTGGAAGTTCAACCCCGGGGACATCGACGAGCGCGCGTACTGGGATGACTACATGGGCGCCTACGAGGCCGCCATCCAGCGCACCGACACCGCCGCGGCGCCGTGGTTCGTCGTCCCGGCGGACAGGAAATGGTACGCCCGGCTGGCGGTGGCCACGCTGTTGCGCGAGGCACTGGAGGCCATCGACCCGCAGTGGCCGGCAGCAGACTTCGACGTCGACGAGCAGCGCCGCCGGCTGGCCGCTTCCTAGGCTGCCGCGTCGGGACCCTGCCGCGTCGGGACCTGCCGACCGGGGAAGTGCAGCAAAACCTACTGGGCGCACCCCGGCGACCTCATTCGGGGGAGGACGCCCCGTTGTCCTTGCGCGCGGCGTCCAGGCGCGCGGTGGCACCCTGCAGCCAGGCTTCGCACCGGGCGGCCAGCGCCTCGCCGCGTTCCCACAGGGCCAGGGACTGCTCCAGTGTGGCGGCACCGGCCTCGAGCTGCGCGACGACGGCCACGAGTTCCTCGCGCGCCTGCTCGTAGCTCAGCGCGGCGATGTCGTTGGTTGCTGCTTCGGGGTTCATGGGGTGTTTCCTTCTTCCGGGGTGTGGCTGTGGGTGACGGTGGCGGCGAGCCGCCCGCGGGCCAGGCGCACCTGGACCTCGCTGCCGGTCGGGGCCTGCTCGGCGGAGCGGACAATGTCCCCGGATTCCAGCTGGATGACCGCATAGCCGCGGTCAAGGGTCTGCTGCGGGGACAGGGCGCGGACCTGGGCGCGCAGGTGCGCAATGGAATCGTGGCCGCGGGCCAGCGAGGCGCGCATGGCCAGGGTGCTGCGTTGGCCCAGCCGCACGAGGTCCTCGCGCCGTCCCTGCACCATGGATTCCGGGTTGGACAGCACCGGGCGTGCCCGCAGCGAGGCGATGCGCTGGGTCTCGCGCTCCACGTTGGCGCGCACCGCGCGGTCCAGCCGGTTCCGGGCCTGGGCCAGGTTGGCCAGCTCCTCGGCGAGGTCGGGCACCACGCGCTTGGCGGCGTCGGTGGGGGTGGAGGCGCGCACGTCGGCCACGTCGTCAAGGATCGGACGGTCGGCCTCGTGCCCGATGGCGGAGATCACGGGGGTCGTGCAGGCGGCGACCGCGCGCACCAGGTCCTCGGAGCTGAAGGGCAGCAGGTCCTCCAACGCGCCGCCGCCGCGGGCGATGATGATCACCTCGACGTCGGGGTTGGCGTCCAGCTCGCGCAGCGCGGCGGTGACCTCCGCGACAGCGTTGACACCCTGGACAGCGGTGTTGCGGATGTCGAATTGGACGGCGGGCCAGCGCAGCGTGGCATTGCGCACCACGTCCTTCTCCGCGTCCGAGTCGCGCCCGGTGACCAGCCCGATGCGGCCGGGCAGCAGCGGCAATGGCCGCTTGCGGGCGGGGTCGAAGAGGCCCTCGTCGAAGAGCGCGCGGCGCAGGCGCTCCAGGCGGGCCAGCAGGTCGCCGAGCCCCACGGGGCGCAGATCCGAGGCGTTGAGCGAGAGCCGGCCGGTCTTGGCGTAGAAGCTGGGCTTCACCCGCGCCACCACGCGGGAGCCGACCTCCGGGGGCGTGTCCAGCGAGCGCATCACCGAGGCCCACACGGTCACCGAGAACGAGTAGTCGACATCCACGTCGCGCAGCGTCAGGTAGGCGTGGCCGTTGCGGACATTCGCCTCCAGCAGCTGGCCCTCCACCCAGGACTCGGGGGAGTTCTCGATGTGCTGCTTGAGCTTTTCGCTCAGCACCCGCAGCGGCCAGGGGTTCTGCGGGGTGGTCGCCGCGGCGGTGCGCGGCAGCGAACCTTGTGCTTCTTGTGCTTGCTCCACGTGGGTGCGCGCCTTCCTTGGTGCTGGATTTCGAAACTACACCAACTCCCATTGATACCAGTAACGTGGGACAAAACGCTGCCGCCGGGCACACGCGCCCCCGCCCCGGCGCCGAACCAGCAGGAGCAACGTGAGAATCGCAACAGCCGCCCGCAACATCCTCGCCATCGTCCTGCTGATGCTCGCCGTGCTGCTGGGCGCCGGGTCGCTGCTCGGGTCCGCGGCCACCACCGTGGTTCACACCCCGGAACCGCTCCAGCGCATCCTGAGCCCGCTGGCCACCGACCCCCAGCTGCGCCAGGTGCTGCCCGATGAACTCGGCGCCGCGTTGGAAGAGCGGATCACCGGGGGCGCCGCGGTGCCCCCGCAGCTGGCCGGCGCGCTGCAAAACGCCATCGCCGCCGCCGGTGCAGCGATGCTCGACGACCCTGGATTCCCCGGCGCGTGGGAACAGACCATCGAAGAGGCCAGGGCCGACTTCACCGCCCGCATGGCCGAAGCGAAGGGCGCCGAGCAGGTCACGCTGCGCCTTGACCTGGCCCCGCTGCTGGGCAGCGGATGGGACACGCTGCAAACATCCCTCGAGGGCTCGGTGCTCGGCGCCCTGCTGCCCACCGAGGTCTCGATGCCGCCGGCGGTCCTGGAGACCGGCTGGCCCGACGCCCAACAGCTGCCAACCCCAACCCTGAACACCTGGCTGGCCGTGGCGCGCGGCTGGCCCTGGCTGTTGGCCGGGGCAGTGGTTGCGGCGGCGGCCGGGTTGCTGCTGGCCACCCGGGGCGGGCGGCCATGGGCGGTGTTCGCCGCCGGGTGCACGGCCCTGGCACTGGGCGGCGCGGCGCGCCTGTGGTTCGCCGTCCTCGGACCGGTCATCGCCCCGGCACAGGGAGCCGGCGTGGAGAGCTTGGTCACCGGCAGGCTGCTGGGCGCACTGGAGGAAGAGGTCGGGAGATTCGCCGCGATCCTTGGCGGCGGCGGCATCGTGCTGGTGATCGCGGGAATCGGGTGGGCCACCGTGGCCGGCCTGGCCGCGCATCGGGCCCCGCGCCGCGGCTAGGCCGGTGGCTGAATCCACACCCCCGAATTTGCCCGCCCCAGTAGACTTGGACCCATGGCTACCAGTTCCACCGTTCAGGTCTCCCTTCCGATGCCCAAGATCCCGCGAACCCGTCGCACACCGGCCGACATCGCCGCCGCAGCACCGGTGGCGGGACAGCGCAATGTGCTCCTGGCTGCCCCGCGCGGCTACTGCGCCGGCGTCGACCGAGCCGTCATCGCGGTGGAAAAGGCGTTGGAGCACTACGGCGCGCCGGTCTACGTGCGCAAGCAGATCGTGCACAACCTGCACGTGGTCTCCACCCTTGAGGCGCGCGGCGCCATCTTCGTGGAGGAAAACGAGGAGGTGCCCGAGGGCGCACTGGTCGTCTTCTCCGCCCACGGCGTTTCCCCGGCAGTGGTGCAGTCCGCCGCGGACCGCAACCTGCGCACCATCGACGCCACCTGCCCGCTGGTCACCAAGGTGCACAAGGAGGCCGTCCGCTTCGCCAAGGACGACTACGAGATCCTGCTGATCGGGCACGAAGGCCACGAAGAGGTCGAGGGCACCTACGGCGAGGCGCCGGAGCACACGCAGATCGTGAACAACCCCGACGAGGCCGACACCATCGAGGTCAAGAACCCCGACAAGCTCATCTGGCTCTCGCAGACCACCCTGAGCGTGGACGAAACCATGGAGACTGTGCGACGCCTGCGCGCCCGCTTCCCCAACCTGCAGGATCCGCCCAGCGACGACATCTGCTACGCGACGACCAACCGCCAGGCAGCGATCAAGGCAGTGGCCCCGCAGAGCGAACTGGTCATCGTCGTAGGTTCCTCGAACTCGTCGAACTCGGTGCGCCTGGTCGAGGTGGCCCTGGAATACGGGGCGAAGGCCGCCTACCGCGTGGACTATGCCTCGGAGGTCGACGAGACCTGGTTCGAGGGCGTGGCGACCGTCGGGGTGACCTCCGGCGCCTCGGTGCCCGAGGTCCTGGTGCGCGATGTGCTGGCCCTGTTGGCCGAGTACGGCTATGGCACCGTCGAGGAAGTCACCACGGCGCAGGAAGACATCCTCTTCTCGCTGCCCAAGGAGATCCGCGCCAAGCTCAAGGAGGCCGGCGACGACTCCCGCGGCCCGGGCGGCCGCATCACCAAGTCGGACATCAGCAGCTAGCTTCCCGCACGGCTCCCGCAAGAGGGCCGTACCCGGACTCGTGGCGCGGAACCCCCACCTCCAGTGGCGGGGGTTCCGCGCCACGGCTTTAACCATCACAGCTGCCTCACCAGCACGGCCGTCAACCAGCACGGTCGTCAACCAGCACGGTCGCCTCCGCGCCTTCCGACGTGTCCCCACGCGCGCAGGCAGTTGCGGATCCCCGCCGGCCCGGCGCGCTCAGTCCCGCGCGTCTCGCCGGGTCAACGGCAGCACACCGGATGCAGCAGTCCCGAGCGCATCGGCGTCGGCCGCATCGAGCAGCTCACCGGCTCCGAGCGCCCGCGGTGTCGCCTCGATGACCGGGAGGCCGTGCAGCGCCGCGGCCGGATCGTGTTCGGAACCGAGCCCCGGATCCAGGTCCCTGATGCGCCGGGCGCTGGGCAAGACCCGGGATTCCAGGGCGCCGACGAACGCGTTGTACTTCTCCACGCTGCCGCGCAGCGAAGCACCCAGCTTCGACACGTGCCCGCCCATGGTCCCGAGCCGTTCGTACAGCTCACGGGACTGCACAAACAGTTCGCGCGCGTTCTGGGTCAATAGCTCCTGCCGCCACGCGAACGCCAGCCCCTTGAGCATGGCCAGCAACGTCGCGGGGGACGCCAAGGCGACGTTCTTGCCGAAGGCATGGTCCAGCAGCGCCGGATCCGCGTCCAGCGCGTCGGCAAGGAAGGATTCGGCCGGCAGGAAACACACCACCAGCTCGGGGCTGCCGTCCACGGCATTCCAGTAGGACTTGGCGGCCAGGGCGTCGACGTGCCGGCGCAGCGCCTTGGAATGCTCCTGCATCTGCT
The DNA here is from genome assembly GCF_039535115.1 of Paeniglutamicibacter sulfureus. Taxonomy (NCBI): domain Bacteria; kingdom Bacillati; phylum Actinomycetota; class Actinomycetes; order Micrococcales; family Micrococcaceae; genus Paeniglutamicibacter; species Paeniglutamicibacter sulfureus. The sequence goes on along the minus strand of NZ_BAAAWO010000001.1, from coordinate 1,320,601 downwards.
CCCTGGCCCTGGCGCGCGAGGCGGCATCCGAGGCCGCCGAGAGCTCCTGGGCCTTCAGGTAGGCAGCCAGCGGGACCTTGGAGTCCAGCACGATCATCTCGTTTCCCGGCAGCCGAACCACCATGTCGGGACGCAGTCCCTCGGAAGTGCGCAGTTGTTCGCTGAAGTCGACGTGGGCCAACATGCCGGCGGCTTCGACGACGCGGCGCAATTGCAGCTCGCCCCAGGTGCCGCGTGCGGCATTGTTGCCCAGCGCGGCGGCCAGCGAACCGGTGGTGCGCAAGAGCTCGGAGTCGTTGTGGGCGGCCTGCACCAGCTGCTCGCTGAGCTGGCCGAATTGCTCCACCCGGTCCCGCTCCAGCGTCGAGACCTGCGCGCCTACCCGGCGCAGTTGTTCGGCGACCGGCGCCAGGGCCTGGAGCACCGCCTGGTCCTGGCTACCGCGCACACGGTCCTCGGTGACCCGCTCGCGCAATTCCGCCACCTGGGCCTGGGCCCCTGCCAACAGTTGCGCGGTCTGTGCCAGCTCATCGCGCTCAACCACGGCCTGCGCACGTGCGGCAGCGAGCGGTGCGCGGTTCACGAACCACCACGCGCCGACACCCAAAATGAATCCCACGACCAGCGAGCAAAGGGCCGCAACCCACACCAAAGCATCCATGACACAAACCATGCCAGCACCCACCCACGATTTTGGACGGTAGACTCTATTCCCGTGGCTCTTACAATCGGAATCGTCGGACTGCCCAATGTCGGCAAGTCAACAATGTTCAATGCTCTTACCCGCGCGCAGGTCCTCGCGGCCAACTACCCGTTCGCGACCATCGAACCCAATGTGGGTGTCGTGCCGTTGCCCGATGCGCGCCTGAAGGTGCTCGCCGGGATCTTTGGCTCCGAGCGCATCCTTCCGGCAACCGTGTCCTTCGTGGACATCGCCGGCATCGTCAAGGGTGCCTCCGAGGGTGAAGGCCTGGGCAACAAGTTCCTGGCCAACATCCGCGAAGCCGAGGCCATCTGCCAGGTGACGCGCGCGTTCTCGGACCCCGACGTGATCCACGTCGACGGCAAGGTCGATCCGGCCTCGGACATCGAGACGATCGCCACCGAGCTGATCCTCGCCGACATGCAGACCATCGAGAACCAAATGCCGCGCCTCGAGAAGGAACTGCGCGCCAAGAAGATCGAGGCCTCCTTCATCGAGACGGTCAAGGCCGCGCAGAAGGTCCTTGAAGAGGGCAAGACGCTTTACTCCGCCGGCAAGGCCGCCGGAATCGACATCGACGAGCTGGCCCCGCTGCAGCTGATGACCACCAAGCCGTTCATCTACGTGTTCAACACCGACGAAGAGGGCCTGGCCAACACCGAAATGCAGGCCGAGCTGTCCGCCCTGGTCGCCCCGGCCGAGGCCATCTTCCTTGATGCGCAGTTTGAGTCCGAACTGGCCGAGCTGACCGAGGAAGAGGCCGAGGAAATGCTGGAGGACGCCGGCTACACCGAGTCCGGCCTGGACAAACTCGCCCGGGTGGGCTTCGACACCCTGGGACTGCAGACCTACCTGACCGCAGGTCCGAAGGAAACCCGTGCCTGGACCATCGCCAAGGGTGCCACCGCACCGGAGGCAGCCGGCGTGATCCACACCGACTTCCAGCGCGGCTTCATCAAGGCCGAGGTCTTCGGTTTCGAGGAATTGGTCGAGGCCGGATCCGTCGCTGCGGCCAAGTCCGCCGGCAAGGCACGCATCGAAGGCAAGGAATACATCATGAAGGACGGCGACGTCGTGGAGTTCCGATTCAATGCAACAGGATCAGGCAACAAGTAAGAAAGATCCACCGGCCCAAACAAGGGGCCGAACACTTTAGAAAAGGCCCCGGCCGACGTTAGCGCGTCGCCGGGGCTTTGGCGTATCGGCCCACGACTAAGAAGAGGCCACGCATGTCTAACCTTAACAGCTGCACCGACTCAATGGAAAGCAGCAACGCCCGGTACGCGCTCACAGCGCTCCGCGCCACCTTCCAGCCCATCGAGGGCATTGCCACAAATTCTAAGCCGGCCAGCCTTCCGCAGCATACGCGGGTACTTGTCGCCAGCATCCCCGGGGCACAAGCCGTCAACCTATACGCATGGGTCGACGCGGATCCAAACGGCCCCGCAGACTACGTCCGCGAATACGCGCCGGCGTTCGAGTACATTCTCGGGGGCGGATCCAATGTATAACCGCGCTTACTACGTCACCCGCGCAGCCGTCCGCCTCATCCTAGGCACCACGGCCACCGGCCTTGCCCTCGTCCTGCTGCACCTGCCAGCCGCTCTACTAGTCCCGGCCATGACTTAGCCGGCCCGGCACTTCACCCATAGGTGAAGCTGCCGAATAGTGGTCACGGCGGCGGGGCAATTCTCAGCCCTCCTAGGCAGTCCTGCCACCGTGGCCCGCTATTGGGTATCTTCCCAGCGCGTTCCTGCTGATCTAGCGCATAACCAGAGTCGGCGCGGTAAATATATCAACGTTAAGCCTCGAACCGCCGGGGCACCGATGCCAATGGCCAATGGCACCGGTTCCACCTTCGCTCGCTCTCATTTGGAGGGCGGGCCATCGGTGCTACTCCAAATGACGGTTGACGGGGTTTGGGGCGAACGTGGAGCTATGGGGAGAGGGACAGCAACTAACCCTGCGCCCTTCAGGGCTCCGCTAGGCCCGCAGGGCCCCACTACTAGACACCACACACCCGGGGGCACTCGGGGCACCGGCCACCAAATGAAACACCAACGAGAGGATCCAACAATGAACACCACCACCACGACCACGGCGAGCGCCGAATCTTTCACCGTGGGACTATCGACCACCGAAGATGAAACGATCATCACCGTTTCAGCGGACATGCTCACACCGGACGAAGCAGACGAACTCATCGAAGCACTACAGGCGGCCGTGGCTAAGGCCCGCAGCAACTAGGCAGCGGCCCCGGGATGGACTCGGGGCACTCATGACGAAGGCCCCGGCGGGATATTTTTCGCCGGGGCTTTCAGTCTGTCTAATTGTCCATCATGTTCAGCAGGGCCACCACACCGCCGAGGGTGAGGGCCAGCTCGTCAATTTTTCTTTCAAGCCGGGCCAGCGTCTGCGCGGTGGACTCGGGGCCGGCCTCGTTTTCGTTCTCGTTCATCCTGCATCCTTTACGCTATGCACGGCCCGCAGGTGTGCGAGCTTGCTGCCCTTCTGGCTTTTCTCTTTCTCCCGGCCCAGCGCCCGTTGTAGGTCCTTCAGCGCGGACAGGTACGCCGCAGATAGCCGAGTACTTGGGCCCTCGTCGTTGTCGGCGGCCTCGTTGTCCATTTGGTCCGCAAGCATCCGGCAGAGCGCCAGCAGGGCCGCGTCTTCCTCCAGCTTCAGCACGCCACGACGAACGCCGGCCAAGATTGTCCGCTCGAGCGCGTCTCGCTGCAATTCGTCCATCGTGAAACCGTCCTTGTCTATGAGTGTTTGACAGCATCAGCCCTCCCGCGCACGCGCGCGAGGTGGGCAAAAAGTCGCGGAGGGGGAGAATCTCTTGCCGGAACCTAACTCGGGCTGGGGCCGGTGGTAGAGATTTCGACCCCCATACCCCCGGGGGGAGAAAGCAACGGCCGGCAACCCGTGGAAGGGCGGCCGGCCGTGGTGTCAGATGCCCGAAGCGCTACGGAACGACAGGCTCCGCAATATCGATCTCCACGAACGCGCCCGGCTGCTTGATAGCTAGGCCGGCGCGAGTCTCAACGCGCAGCTTAACTTGGTTCTTATCGAACAGTGCGCCGCCGGTGTCTACGTTCAGCACGGCCTCCTGACGAGTGACTACCTGCGCAGCTGCCCAGTCACCGAGTACCGCAGTACCAGCGGCCACGGCCACCGAGGTCACGCGCGGGATAGTCCACAGCGTGCGCACGGCCTCCGCTGCCGGATCCCCCAGTAGGTACTTACCGGTGGCCACACCTTCACGCAGCAAGTCCAGACGCTCAGCGTCCGTAGGATGCAGTACCAGCGCGGTAGGATCCACACCGGTAACCTGCAAGGCGGTCATAGCCTTACGCAGCGTGGTCAGCAGGTCAGAGGTCCACGCCTGCGACAGGTGCCCCGAAGTGGACAGAATACCGGTCATGTTTTCCCCGGTACCGTCACCGCTCAGCGCCTGCAATTCCACGGCCCGCTGCAAACCGTAGCCCATTTCATTGGCTAGGAAGTCGCCTAGGTTCTTGTCATCGTGGAAGTAGCGCTGCGGGATAGGCTCCGACAGGTGAGCGATAACGCGGTAACGGTCCTCGATTTCCTCAATGGTGTAAACCGAGGTCGGCTTCAGCACACCGTCAGCAACCGGGGCCGCCTTGGAATCACGAACAGTCTGGCGCAGGTAGGTGTACGCGTTACCGCTGCCACCGTCGCCGTTCATGATTCCGTTTTCGGCCTGCTCCGTAGATTCCTGCCGTGGCTTGTAGCCTGACAGTTCGCGGCCGTAGTCCTCATCAGACAGACCCCCGGCCGGCTCACCGCGCAGCAGGTCCAGCACCGAGGTTGGCACGGCACCCAGCGGGGCCACACCATCAGAGACAGGGTTAGACATTGTCACGGATCCAGACACAAGGGCCTTGGAGCCGTCAGCGCGGCCCATAGCGGCACGCACCGACTTTACGCCGGCGCGGCCCCAAGCCTTGCGGCCTACCGGGCCGGCGGCCTTCTTGCCCGGGGCACCGCCGATTTCATCCGCCAGTGCCTTGGCCTGCGCATGAATATCAGCATCACGCTCGAGCTCCTTGTACTGCTTCAGCCCGTCCTCCGCGGACTTCATGGCCGCATCATAGGCGAACCGCTCCGAGGCGGTCAGATCCCGCTTTTCGTCGCCGGCCTTGGTTGCAATGCCCTTAGCCTCCTGCGCGCTCTTCAACGCTGCTGCCTTCAGCTTCTCTAGCTTTTCCTTGTGCATCGTTTTTCCTAACGATTAGCGCCGTCCACAAATGGGGATAGCTCACCCATGGGAACGGCAAAAAATGAATGTGAATACGGCCCGGTATGGAATAGCGGCCCCGGTGCAAGACAGGGCGGCGGACCTATAGCAGGGCCTAAAACGTCGGTACCTAGCGGCGCGGATTGAATACCGGCGGCTGGAAAGTCCTAGCGCGTCGCCTTCAGCCAACGGCGGGGGCTCCTTGAACTTGTCCCGTGCCCGGGATCCTCGTTCTTGGCCTTGGCCAGCTGCTGAACTAGTCGCGCTAGGACCAAGACTAGCTCGAACGTCGCGATTCTTTAGCCATGGCCGACAGGTACCCGGTCAGCTCCGCAGCGGACAGGCCGGCCAAATCTTCCGAGGCCCCGAACTCGTCCAGCTCGTGATCCGGGACGTTCAGGGATCCGAACCGCACTCCGGCCCGATATGCAGCACGCCAAGCCATTGGCACCATACCGGCGAGCGCCAGTGTTAGCGCTTGTAGCTCTTTGGGATCCATGGCAGACAGTAGCCCGGCCACGCCGGCCCCGTCGTTGGACTGCATGGCGCGCACTAGCCCGGCCGCGTCGCCGGCTGCCACACGCAGCTCGAGCGCGTTCTCGTTTGTGTTGCTCATCTTTTGTTTTCCTTGTCTAATCGCTGTGCGCCCGTCTCCGGGCCTCATTCCGTTTTTGTGGCCAGTCATCCGGCCGGGGGCCTGCTAATCCGTGTCCTTGTGCCACGCCCCGTCTCGTTGCGCAGTTTCGGCGCGCTCCGCAGCGTCCACCAGCATGTTCGCCAGCGCATAGGCTTTTTCCGGGCTTAGCCAAGCGTGTTTGTCCTCGATACGTAATCGGACACCGGGGACGACCTCGCTGCCGTTGTGCAGCGTCCACACGCCGGCACGCGCCCGCCGGCTGCTCGCCGGCTTCGCTTCATAACGTTTTTCGCTCACTTGCTGCCTACCTGCCGTTCTCGTTGTGCGTTCTCCGCGTAGGTGTCCTGCTCTTGTGCGGCCTTGGCCCGCTCCGCCACTGTGACCAGCCGGGCCGCCAGCTGCAGCGCCTTGTCCGGGCTCAGCACCGCTTGCATTTCCTCGATGCTCAGCCGCACCCCGTATGTGCGCCCCGTGTCTGCCTGCTCCTGCATCCATAAAGCGGCCTGCGCTCGCCGGCGCTGCCTAGCACGGCCGTGAAAATCCGGATCCTTCACTTGCTTGCCTCCTGCCGTTTACGCCAAGCGGCCGAGTTAGCCCGCGCCCGCACCTTGTTCTCAGGCCGCGCCCGATACTCCGCCGCCTTGACCCGAATATCTGCCCGATTACGCGCCCGCCAAATCGCGCTAACCTCAGCAACACACACCCGGCACCGACTTTTCCGGCCGTCCCGCGTTCCGCCCTGCCGCTGATACCCCTCGAGCGGCTTATCCTCACCGCAGCCACTACAGAACTTCCACGCGCCAGCCTCGAAGAATTGGCGCTCGCCGGTTGTACCAGTCATCGTTTGTAACCTCGTTTCAGATAGGGCCTGCAGATGTAGCAGGGGATCACGTCGCCGCGCTCGTTTTCACCGCGCCAGCCGTTATCGCAGATATGCGGCACTGGGCCGGGGGAACTCGGGGGCTCAGCCGGGGCCGGCGACAGGCCGAGGTCCGTAGGGTCCCGTTCCTCACGCATCACGGCCTCCGAGCTCTTGCCCGTGCGGCTCGCAGTACTGGCCATAGGTGCGCCGCGTGTATGGGGTCACCGGCGACGCGCAGCCGAACACGGTGCAGCGCATCTCCGCGGCCATTGTGTCCCGCCATGGATCCGAGCTGCCAACGGTCCCGCAGGCAGTGCAGCCGTTGGACGTGCCCCGGCCTACGCAGCTGCTGCAAGTGTTTCCGTGTTTTTTTGGTTGGTTGTCATCAAAAGAATTACTGTTCCGGACCGGTCCGTTCCGCTCCGTTCCGTTCCGTTCCGGGTCACGCGTATTGTCACGGCGTGACACAGCCACGGTGTCACGCCGTGACTCACTCAGTGACTCACCGCGTGACGCTTCAGACAACGCCGGCGGCATGTCCTTGCCAAGCCCACGGGCGGCCAGCTCCGCCTCGATCGCGTCATCTGTGAGCCCTTGGGCCTTCAATGCCTGCCGCTCACGAGCTCGACGCTGCCGGCGTGCATCATTGGCCCGTTTGTTGGTCAGATAGGCCGCCGAAGGCTGCTCCTGCATATGGTGAACGATCCGCAGATCATCCGGTCCGGTCCGCAGCCATAGGCCGGCCGCCAGCAACTCAGCCACGGCCGCGCCCGGATCCGCAGTCTCAGCGAACCGCCGAACGTCGCGCCGGTCCAATGTGCCGTCCGTTTCCCGGTCAACTGCATAGGCCAACCCTTCAACGTGGGTACGAAACGCAGCATCAGACAAGCGCGCTCGAGCCGCCTCTTTGGTGAACTCTTCACCGAGCTTTAGCCACGTCACGACAGACCACCACCGGCGAGCGCTGCTATTTGCGCGCTGCTGCCGAATACCGGGGGCTCGGGGATGAACTCGGGGGCCCGCTCAGGTATCGTGGAAAGCGTCGCCAAGACATGATTTATTAGTTGATTGCGGCCCCTGCCCTTCCCGGTGGGGGCCGTTTCCATGCGCGGGGTCATTTGGACGCGCCGCCAGCGAATGGGCGCAGCATACCGGCCAGTCTGTCCAGCTGCTCAGCAGTTAGCGGGGGAGCGGCCGCGAGGTTCTTCTCGATACAGGCCGCGATATTGGCCGCGGATAGGTTCCGGCGTGCGTTGCCGATGTTCTCGGGGTCGCCTTGACGCGTTGCATTGCCAAGGGCCGCTCGAGCTTGCAGTACTTCGGACATGAAAAAACTCCCGGGTGAGGGCACAACAAATGTGCCTACTTCACCGGGAGCTATCGCGCTACTTCTCCGATTGGAGCCCTGTACTGTCCGGATCTAAGGTGCCCGGGGACCTGCAAACAGATTACCTTAACCCTAAGCGTTTAGGCTTTAGGCCAAACGAAGCGCGGGAACGGACCGGGCGATTTATTCGGATCCAGCCAACGGCCCAGAGCCTCCAGCGTCATTTCTAAGAGCCTATGAACCGCTAGTCCCTGCCCTTCGGCACCACAATCCAGACACAGAACGCGCAGCGGCGGCGGGGTCTCCGGGTCAATCTCAGAAAGTTCTTCAGCTACATCGTCATCAACAGCTGTGAATATCTCCCCGCCGCGCGGCTCCAGCTTCAGTCCCTCACCTGCCAGCGCCAGACGGACGCGGGCTCTAGTGTCGTGGCCACCAGAACACTGCACATGCACCGGGACTGTGCGACGGCCACCGGCCGGCCGAGCAGTAGCGCTCACAAGTACCTGAATCTCAGTGGCTAAGGGGCCGGCCCATTCCGCACCGTCCCAGCTCATACCGCGCCGTCCTTCCACTCAATCTTCAGGGAGTCGGGGTCAAAGCCCTTACGGCCCCTAACGCCCGGGCAGACGGTAACAGTCATTAGTGCGGCGATAACTCCACGCCGGACCATCAGAGGGGCCGCGTCATAGGCTGCCACCGGATCCTCAGCCCGCAGAATATGGCTCAGAGATACGCTAGAACTACGGCGCGCCAGCCGGCCATTCAGTTGGTCCAGCTCAGCCCGGGCCTTATCTGCTGCCGTTTTGAATCGCTGCCCATCAATGAGTCCGTTATCGTAATCAGCCTCGAACGTTGCAAGACGTGCGCGGACCTCCAAAATTTCCGCAGCCAGCCTTTCGCCTTCAGGGTCATTCTTGACCAACCGGTCCCCAAAGTCTGCCCGTGCCAGCACCCTCCGAACCAGCTCCACCACCACTTCATCAATGGCCGGCATAGTCCGCGAGAAGCCGCAGACACGGCATCGATACCGGGCTTGGCTGAATGACTGCATGAAGCCGCCGCACTTGCTGCACAAGAACAAACCGGATCCGAGGTGCTGCCTGTCCGTGCCCTGCTGCAATCGGCGGCGGGGATCCGACAATCGCGCCTGTATCGCCTCGAAAGCATCCTCAGAAACTAACGGCTCCCAGCTACCGCGCTGCCCGGTCCGTTCACCTCGATAAATCGCATGGCCGGCGTAGCGCGGATTAGTGAGGATGCCCCGGACAGTTCGGGGGTGCCATGGGTTGCCGTGACGTGTTGGCACGTTATCGGCTGCAAGCGCCGCGGTAATTCCCCGCAGTGAGTCACCATGGGCGAACTGCTCAAAGATCCGCCGCACCACGGCCGCTTCATCCTCCACAAGTTCGCCACGCGACGTATAGCCCATCAGACGGACTCCCAAGGGCGGGCGGCCCTTCTCCGAGCGCTGCCGGGCGGCCCGGGCCTGCCTAGCGCTTTTCCGGTCCATCTCCTGCCGAGCCACGGCCGCCTTGATACGCGCAAACATGCGGCCGGCATCAGTCAGCAAATCAGCCTCACCATTAGCAGTGACCAAGGCCAGCCCTTGACCTTCGGCCGCGTCGATCCAGTCCTCCAGCTGCCGAGGCTGCCGCGTTAGCCGGTCCAAGTCGTAGCAGATCAGGGCATCGAACGCGCCCGCGTTGAAATCAGCGACCAGCCGCTCATACTCGGGGCGTTTTCGGCTCACGTTATAGGCACTAATCGAGTTGTCTACGTATTCACCAACGACCCGCCAGCCGCGAGACTCAGCAATGCGCAGGCAGTCCTCGCGCTGCCGCTCAACGGCTAATCCTTCGCCCGTAAAATCGCGGGAAACTCGCATATACAGGGCCGCTCGATAATTTGGAGTTGCACTCATGCCTTCTATTGTTGCATGATTGACGCATCCGGTGGAATTCCGCTTCAACGTCTAGGAGCTCGTGTTTCTGATGCGGCCCCACTTGTTTCGACAAGCGGGGCCGTTTCTGCGTTTGCCCGAGAACAACGGATGCCCGGTGGCTCTTCACATTCCGCCGGGGGAACCGCGCCCGTTGGAAGCATTGGTATGGAGGCAGTTCGGCAACTTGATCGGCTTCGCCGCTCGCCGGCCAGTAGCCGTCTCTTAGAACAGCGGCCAGGGTACCGCCGACATCTCACCACTCGGAGCCGGAAACCGACCTGCCGAGCGCAACCGGTCGCAGCGCGCGGCGAGCGATGCGATTTCTTCGGCGCTGAGCAAGTCCGCCAGGTTTCGGCCCAGATCCCCGTGCAGTCCTTCGCTGACGCGATCTATGCCGTCTACTTCGTCGGCGGTCAGGGCGTCTCCCAGCCATCCCCACAGCACCGTGCGCAGCTTGTGGTCACGGTGAAAGGTGAGCCCGTGGTCCACGCCGTGCCGGTGTCCGTCAGTCATGGCAAGGATGTGGTCGCCTTTGCGGTCGGCGTTGTTGACGATGACGTCGAACACCGCCATGCGTCTGAGCGCCGGCGAGTCTTCGTGAACGAGGGCGACCATCCGTCCGTCCTCATCTCGTCCCTGGAGAACGTGTTTCCAACCAGTCTCCGGCATGTGGTCCGCCGCGATCAGGTTCACGGCGTTTTGGGCGGGATCCTGCTCCTGCCAGAGCTGCACCATTCCTTCGCCCAGCGGACCATCGCGCAGCCAGGTGTGGGGCACGACGCCCCAGCCGAAGGCCTGAGAGACCAGGTAGGCGGCCACCTCCCGGTGGGCAAGCGTTCCCCGGGGAAAATCCCACAGCGGACTTTCGCCTGCCATCGGCTTATAGACGACCGCCACGTCGCCGATGCTGCCGAGAAACGTGGCGTTTGAAGCCGTCGTGATACGGCCGGTGAGCGTCAGCTCGGCGGCCACTAGGTCAGGTGTTGGCATCAGACTTCGGGAAGGGTGCAGGTGTGTCCATCAGCGTCCACGGGATATCCGCAGAGCGGGCACATGGGACGCCCAGCACCCACGATCTCGCGGGTGCGCTTGGCGAATGCGCGGGCGGTGCCGACCGGCATTCGCACGCGCAGCATTTCGGTCTCGTTGCCCCCGTCCTCCTGAAGCGCTTCGTCGTTGTCATCGGCATCGGGACCGTCATCGGTGATGGGGTGGGCCTCAATGACGATCTGGGCCGTGGTTGGGTCCCATCCCAAGCTCATGGCCCCGGTGCGAAACTGCTCCGCAACGGCCTCGAGCGGGTCGTTGTCGACAAGTTCAACGGGAGTACCCGTGGGAACGCTGAAGCGGTTGCCCTCGACGGTGATGAGCTGGTCGAGAATTTCGTCGATCTTCTCCGCGAGCAATGCGGACTGCTGTTTCTCCATGGCAATACTCACGACCTGCTTCCGTGCGCGCACCTGCAGGTAGAACGTACGCGCCCCCGGCACGCCAATGGCGCCAACGACGACCCGATCAGGCCAGAAAAAATCGTGAACACTTGTGGGCATATCAGTCATTCTAGGCCCATGAGCCTCATGGCGCCTTGTGCCCTGCGCCGCCGCCCACCGGCGCATCGCCAGAGCGGATGCCGTTCGACAACCATGACAGATCACCCGCATCGGTGTTTGTCGCGTAGACACTCGGCCGACTAGCGCCGTAGCGCACGATCGATATGGAGGCGGGACCCACGTTGATACGCTGAAACAGGTCAAGGTGCATGCCGAGCGCGTCAGCAAGGATCGACTTGATGATGTCACCGTGACTCACTGCCGCCCACACGGCCCCTGGCCCGTGCTCGGCTTCGAATGCTGCATCGTGGCGTCGAATCGCTGCCACTGACCTGGCCTGCATCGCGGCCAGGGATTCACCGCCCGGAAAGACGACGGAGGACGGCTGCGACTGGACAGCCGGCCACAAATCCTCGGTCTCGAGATCACTGAGCATACGGCCCTGCCACTGGCCGTAGTCGCACTCTGTGAGATCGAGGTCGACTGGCGCGTACGGCTCGCCGGTCTGGCGATCAAGGATGAACTGGGCGGTCTGCCGACAACGCTCAAGAGGGCTCGACACCACCCCAACCAATGGCACGGGTGCGAGCCGTTCTCCGGTCAGGGTCGCCTGGTCCCGCCCGATCTGGTCCAAGCCGACGCCGACTGCCCGACCTGCCAGCAGTCCGGTCGCGTTGGCGGTGGAGCGGCCGTGCCGCACGAGAATAACTGTCGCCATTTACCCAGCCTATCCACCCGCCGTCGACGAACCCAGCCCAGAAGCAGAGTGTCACCAACTTGGTGGCCAGCTGCAGCTATTCCGTTCAGATGTAGGCCCTTGATGTCGTCACGTTTTCGCGCGTCCTGCGCCAAGGTATCTCGCGACCTCGGGATCCGAGTCGAGCTCCGAAAACGTTGATCAGTTTTTCGGCCGGTGGGTAACACTGCGGGGAGGGGGCCCAGCATTCGGAACTTCAACAATTTCGGGGATACTGCTCCATTGCAGTGAGGCCGCACGCGGGCGTGGCAATTGACCTGCCCGTGCATTGAGTGCCTCGGTCCATGTGGAGCTTTCCACGGAACGGAGCAGGTTTATTGCGGGCGTGGGGTCCTTGGATCAAGAGAACTTGTCGGGTGGCCGGCGGATGGCAAATTCCGATTCAAAAAACACTCGATTCGTCACGGTCTGGATACCGCAAGCAGCATCTGCTGCGTGCGGTGCCTCCAATTATGGCGATTCCGCATCACTGATCGCTTGGACCCGCTAAAACCGCAGCGACCCCGGTGCAATCATTGGTTGTTTTAGTGCCACCAAGCATGTTTCCTATAGTCAGAACACTAATCGGAAAGGACAGCGGTTCTCAGGTACATTTCCACCAAGTGAAGGATTTCTCATGAACATGGAAAGTTTCGATTGGGCGGGTATGGCGCAGAAGGTCGCCATCGCCGTAATAATCCTGCTGGTGACTTGGCTATTGGCCAAGTTGGTCAAGTGGGTCATTGGAAAACTCGTGGGGCGGGTAAAGGGGTTGCAACGTCAGGGGAATGACGGGCAACAACTTGGGGAATCACTGGGCAAGGTTGCGGGACTGATCATCTGGCTCTTTGGACTGGTCGCCATCTTGCAGGTCTTCGCCCTTACCGAGGTCCTGTCGCCGGTTCAAGATCTGCTGGGCAAGGTCATGGCCTTCATCCCGAACCTCATCGGTGCGGGCATCATCTTCTTCATCGGCTACATGATCGCCAAGATTGTGCGGCAGCTGGTGACCACGGCTTTGGGCGCTGTTGATTTCAGCAGGCTGACTGCCAGGTTCAAGAAGGGACAGCCTGAAGTCGATCCCGTTGCCACTCATCAACAGAACGCCAAGATCATTTCCATCATCGGAAACCTGCTTTTCGCGATCATCATCATTGTGGTGGGCATCAGCGCGCTGCAGGTGCTGGGCATCGCCGCAATCTCCGATCCGGCCCAGCAGATGCTGACCATGATCATGAGCGCGATCCCGCAAATCATCGCCGCGCTGATCCTGCTGGCCATTGGTTACGTCATCGCAAAGTTTGTCGGCACGATCCTGGAAAGCACGTTGCAGGGAATCGGCACCGATTCGGTTGTGCACAAGTGGGGGATCGTTCCCGCCGACAAGAGCGCCTCGGGCATCATCGCGCTACTGGTGAAGATCGCCATCATGCTGTTCTTCGGCATCATGGCGGCACGTCAGCTGAACTTCCCCGAAGTCACCAACATCCTCAACGACATTTTGGCACTTGGCGGCAACGTGCTCTTCGGCGCTCTGATCATCGCCGCAGGATTCCTGATCGCCAACATCGTCGTCTCGATCGTCGGTCCGGGAACGGCGGCGACAGTGATCCGGTGGGCAACGATTGCGCTCTTCATCGCCATGGGCCTGAAGTACATGGGCATTGCGGATTCCATCATCAACATGGCCTTTGGCGCAGTGGTGATCGGCGGCGCACTGGCCGCGGCCCTCGCATTCGGCCTGGGTGGACGCAATGCGGCAGCTAAGGCACTGGAGAAGTTGGAACACAAGCAGCCGCCTCCGGCACCGCCGGCACATGCCGGGCCGGTGAACCCGCTGGGTTAGGCGCCGA